>CAZDQL010000078.1:0-25120 GCA_964507325.1 uncultured Planctomycetaceae bacterium
TGGCCAGAGCTGGGTCGATGGCGAAGTCCTCGTTCATGAGGACCCGGGCGCCACCCGAGTCGAGACCGAAGACGTCGACCAGCCGCCCCCAGGCGCTGCGCAGGATGCGCACCTGGGAAGCCTCGCCGGCACTGCTCTCATCGATGATGATGTAGCGCCCCGTGTCGGGGTCCTGCACCACCGAGCCCGGGGTGTGTGTCGTCTGTTGGCTGGAGCCAGAGGAGCCACAGGCCGCTGAGACCGCCGCCACGACGAGGAGTCCCGTCCGGGCGATTCGCGATCCGCGGCGCGGATTTGCGCGCCGTTCCATGAGAGCAGTGATTGGGAGGAGGGTGTGGGCGACCGCCAGGCCGAGCCGTACGACCCTGCCCATGCAAACCCCGTTCCGGCGGGAGGAGCCCGCTGCGACCCCCGACCGACGCCGGGGGGCGGGGCACGGTGCGTTTTCGCTCGGCGCCGTGAGCGATGTTCGCGCCCCCGCCCTGGAGTTAGGATCGCGCACCGTGAGTCGCACTACTGCCAACGCCTTGCACCTGCGAGTCCCCGGCGTGCTCTGGGGATCAGCGACGGCGATCGCGATCCTGCTCCTCGGCTGGCTGGCCTTGGGCCGGGCGCAGGCGGGCAGCACCGACGACCTCTTCGTGGTGCTGGTCTACGCGCGCAACCTCCTGGCGGAGGGGTCCTTCACCCACCAGGCGGGCGGCGTGACCCTCGACGGCTTCACCAGCCTGCTGGACCTGCTCCTGAAGACGGCGGCGCTCGCCCTCGCCGGGAGTGGGGACGCCCTGCGGGCCGCCTGGACCGCGGAGACCCTCTGCTACCTGGCCGCCCTCGCCCTGGGGGGGATCGCCGCCGTGCGACTCTCGGGGGGCCGGCCCTGGTTGGGGGTGCTGGGGGCCCTGGCACTGGCGGTCGCCCCCGGACTGGCGGAGGGCACCAGCTACCTCCTCGAGACCCCTCTCTTCCTGGCGCTCCTGGCCGCCGCCGCCCTCGCGTGCGCGCCCTCCGCGGGGAGGGGGAGGGAGGTCGCTCTGCTGGCGATCGCCGCGGCCCTGGCGGCGACCCGCCCGGAGGGGATCCCCCTGGCTCTCCTGCTGCTCCTTCTGCCGCGCTGGGGGTGGCGTCGACGCTGGTGGCGCACGCCCGCCGCCTTCCTCCTGCTGGTGGTTCTCTACCTCGCCTGGCGCACGACCCTCTTCGGCTCCTGGGCGCCGAACTCCTACCACGCCAAGACCTCCGACCTCTTGACCCACGAGCTCAGCGACGGGCTGCGCTACGTGGGGGACTTCCTGGCGGGGGCCTCCGACGCCGGGATGCGCAGCGGCCCGAGTCGACTCCTTCCGCTGGCGCTGGTGGGCTGGATCCTGATCGCCCCCCTGGTGGCCGCCATGGCGAGGCGGGAGGGCGCGCCCGACGCCGGCCGGGCTCGCGCCCGCGCCCTGGCCTGGTGCGCTCCGGCGGCCCTGGCGATCGTCGTCCTCTCCGGAGGGGACCCCTACCGGGGCGCGCGCCTGCTGGCCCCGGCCCTCTGGCTGGGGCTCCTGGGGGCGGTGGCCCTGGCGGCCCGGGCGCGGGGGGCCTGGCGGCTCTTCCCCCTCGCCACCCTGCTCGTGACCCTGGCGGTGCGCACCGCGGAGGTGGTCCCCGGGGGCCTGGCGAGACCCGCGCCCCTCGGCGAGCGGCACTTCGCCCTCGAAGCGCGCGCGCTGGAGCGCCTGGAGGGGGCGTTGCCACAGGGCGCGCTGCTCGCCATGCGGCACCTGCAGATGGCGGCCTACTTCGCGCCCGAGCTCGCCATCCTCGACCTGACGGGCCTGAACGACCGCACGATCGCCCACTCCCCCGCGCCGGGCCCGGTGCGCTTCGGTCGCACCTCACTGCAGCCGGCCCTCGAGGCGCGGGCGGCGGCGCTGCACCTGCACCACAGCCCCTTCTCGGACACCGTTCTGGCGCGCCAGTCCCTGGAAGGGCTCCTCGCCGGTTCCCCAGCCCTGCGCGCCACCCTCGGCGACCCCCTGCCCGGGGGGGACGCCGCCGCGCGCCTGGCGGAGGGCTACCGCACGGCGACCCTGCTCGACGCCGGGGGCGGCGGGCGTCACTTCAACCTGCTGATCCGCGCGGACCTCACCGGGGCCGTGGAGGCCGCCGGCTTCCTCGTCGGTCCCCCCTGAGGCTCTGCGGGTGACGCTCGCTCACTTCGAGACGAGCCAGCCCGCCAGCTTGCGGAAGCTCGGCGTCTGCCCCTGGGCCAGGACCCCGATGCGGAAGATCTTGGCGCTGGCCCAGACCATCGCGACGGTGGTCGCCAGGCACAGGATCAACGAGGCCACCACCTCCCAGGTGGGGGGGCCGGGGGGCGCCGCCAGGCGCAGGAGCAGGATCATCGGCGTGGCGGTGGGCACGAAGGTCAGCACCTGGGCCACGATCCCGTTGGGGCTCTCGATCACCGCGGTCCACCCGAAGAGGGGGATCAGGATCAAGATCATCGCCGGCATCATCATCGACTGGGCGTCCCGGAGCTCGGTGCAGGCCGCCCCCAGGGCGGAGAAGATCGAGCCGAACATCAAGAGCGCGACCACCAGCATCGCCAACAGCCAGAAGTAGACCGACGCGGGCACGAAGTGCGCCACGTCGTAGTGGTGGGTGACCCACAGGATCCCGCCGATGTAGAGGCCGGCCAGCGTCAGGGAGACGAAGACGCTGCCCAGGAGCTTGCCCGCCATCAACTGGAAGGGGGTCACGGCGGAGACCAGCACCTCGGAGATGCGCTGCATCTTCTCCTCCAGGACCTGGTTCATCAGGGCCGGGGCGCTGGACATGATCAGCATGAAGAGCAGAAACATCGCGCCGGCGGGCACGCCGAAGGTGCGTCCCTCGTTGTCCCTCTCCGCCTCCTCGACGGTGCCGTCGGAGCGCTCGCTCGCCAGGCCCCAGGTCGAGAGGGGGACCGGCCGCGTGAGGCGCGCCACCAAGACCGGGTCCAGCTCGGCCGCCTCGAAGCGCAGCCCCCGGACGCGGTCGTTGATGGTCATCCGCAGCCAGTTCGGCAGCTCGGTGAAGGTGGGCTCGTCGGTGTGGAAGGCCAGGGGACGATCCACCTGCTCGCCGTCGGGATCGGTGACGCTCTCGTCGACGAGCAGGAAGCCCTCCAGCTCCCCCGCCCGCACCCGCTCCGACAGCACCAGGTCGGTGTGCTCGTCCGCCTCCGGTTGGTGACGTTCCAGGAGGAAGTGCGGCCGCCTCTGGACGCGCTGGCCGTTCTCCTTCGTCTCCCAGATGTGCTCTTCGTTGCGCTCGCGTGCGGCGGCCTCCAGCACCGGCCAGAGCTCACCGGTCGGGTCGACCACGGCACAGCGCCGCTCGCTGAGGTCCACCTGGTCCTTGAGCAGGACCTGGGCCAGGATGCTGCCGCCCATCAGGACCGGCATCAGGAGGACGCCGATGATGAAGGCCTTGGAGCGCACCGCCTGCAGGTACTCGGCGCGCGCCACGGCCAGGGACTTGCGCAGGAGCTCCATCAGTGTCCGGGACACTAGGCCACCTCCTGTTCGGCTGCTTCCTCGGCCGCCTCTGGCCCGGCGATGCGGATGAAGATGTCGTGCAGGGTGGGTCGGGTCTCCTCGAAGTGGTGCACCGTCGTGTGCCGCGTGAGCTCGCGCAGCAGCTCCTGGGAGTCTCCCTTCACCCTCAGCTCCTGGTAGCGGCCCAGATCCAGCACGCGCTCGACCATCGGGAAGCTCTCCAGATCGGGGGCACCCGCCGCCAGCCTGAGGCGCACCGTGTCCCGGCCGTACTCCGCCTGGATCTCCTCCAGGGTCCCGTCCAGCACCTTGTCGCCGCGGAAGATCATCAGGATGTGGTCGCACAACTGCTCGGCGACCGTCATGTCGTGGGTCGAGAAGATCACCGTCGCCCCGGCCTTGGTCAGGTCCAGGATCGCGGCGCGCAGCACCTCGACGTTGACCGGATCGAGCCCGGAGAAGGGCTCGTCCAACACGATCAGCTCCGGCTCCGCCAATACGGTGGCGATGAACTGCAGCTTCTGGGACATGCCCTTGGAGAGGGCCTCGACCTTCGCATCGCGCCAGCGCGAGAGGTCCAGGCGCTCGAGCCAGGGCTCCATGGCGCGTCGCGCGCGGCGCGGCGACATCCCCTTGAGGGACGCGTAGTAGGTGAGCAGTCGCCGCACCGTCATCTTCTTGTAGAGGCCGCGCTCCTCGGGCAGGTAGCCGACGCGGTCGTTGGCCGCCCGCGTGCCCCTCTCACCCAAGACCTCGATCGAGCCGCGGTCGGGGTGCAGGATGTGCAGCAGCATGCGCAGGGTGGTCGTCTTGCCCGAACCGTTGGGTCCGATGAAGCCGAAGAGGGCTCCGCTGGGGACCTCGAAGGAGAGGTCGCGGACGGCGGTGTGGTCACCGAAGGTCTTCTCGACCCCGGAAAGGCGGACTGCGATCGACAAGGGGAGCTCCTCGCTGGTGGGGCGGGCGATCCTACGGGATCGGCCGCGAGGCATTCACCGCTCTTCGCCTTCGATCACGGCCTCGGCCTCGCGCAAGAGCGCCATGACCGCCGGATCCCCGATCCCGCCGTGTCGTTGCAGCTCCTCCCGAGCACGATTCAGGTAAACGCGCGCCAGCTCTCTGCGTCCGAGGCCGGTCTGAGCCATGGCGAAGAGCAAGAGCTTGCGCGCGCCGGCCTGCTCCGGACGGACGCCTTGGACCGCGGGCTCGAGCAGCCGCTCCGTGTGCTCGAAGTCGCGCATTCGCAGGGCCAGGAAGGCCGCGGTGAGGGTGTCGCCGGGGAGGATCAGGTCGAGCAGCTTCCTGGCCAGCTCGTAGGTCTCGGGGTCGGCGTCTTCCCGCTCCGCGATGCGACCCGGCAGGGTCAGGATCTCCGGCCCCACCTCCGTCGCCTCGACGGGACGGCCGGACGCGCGGGCTTGGATCTCCACCACCTCCTTGCCGAGCCGCGCCGCCTCCGCCACCCGGCCGCGGCTCGCCAGGCGCTCGACGCGCTGCTCGAGGAGGCGCGCTCGCTCGAGGGAGTCCGGCCCGTGCAGGCGGCGCAGGAGCACCAGCCACTCGGCGTGCAGGGCGTCCGCCTCACGCTGGGCCGCTCCGCCCCCGCGGCTCTCCAGGAGCTCGATCAGCTCCGAGAGCCCGGCCAGGTACTGGACCCCCTGCAGCTCGGGGTTTCCGCGGTAGATGCGGATGCCGGTGCGCAAGAGCTCCTCGGCGCTGGCGTCCCCACGGGTGAAGCCGGGCAGTTGGGAGAGGGCCGCGCCCATCTGCAGGCTGCGGTCGGCCAGCATCACGCTCTCGGGCCAGGCCAGGCCGAACTCCCTGAGGGCCTCCTGGCGTCGCTCGGCCGCCTGGGCGGCGCGGCCATCCGCCTCCAGGGCGTCCGCCAGGTCCTCCAGGGTGCGTCCCAGGAGCGCGTGGGCTCCGGGTGTCGCGGCAGTGCGACCCGCCAGGACGCGCTCGAGCTCGTTCACGGCCCCTTCGTACTCGGCGCGGCGCATCAGGAGAGCCGCCAGCTCGGCGCGCGCGTCCGTCAGGAAGCGAGTGGGGGTGGTGGTGGCTCTCTCCCCCAGGGCGATCGCACGACGCAGATGCTCCTCCGCCTCGGAGGTTCGCCCTTGCAGGTGTGCCAAGCCGCCGAGGCGGCGCTGGGCGTGTGCGAGGTTCAATCCGCCGGCGCTCCCCTGGGCGCTCCAGAGCTCCAGGGCCGCGGTCAAGTGCTCCTCGGCGCGGCCCAGCTCCCCCGTCTCCTCGAAACGCTCCGCCGCCAGGGCCAGGGCCGCCGCCACCGCGCTGTGGTCGGCGCCGTAGACCTCGCGCGCGCGCTCGATGAACTCGCGCGAGGTCAGGTCCGCGGTGCGGAAGGCGAGCAACTCCTCCAGGAAGGCGCTGCGCGCTCGGGCCTCATCGCGCGCATCCAGGGCGCGCACCAGCGCCCAGGCGGCGAAGGTGGCCCCGAGCAGCAGGGCCAGGGTCACGCAGGTGGCGGCGAAGACCGGCAGCCGGTGGCGGCGCACGAACTTGCCGAACACGTAGAGCGCGCTCGGTGGTCGCGCCAGCACGGGTTGGCCGCGGCTGTGACGCAGGACGTCCGCCGCCAGCGCGTCGGGGGTCTCGTAGCGCCGCGTGCGGTCCTTCTCGAGCGCCTTGCCCACGATCCAGTCCAGGTCCCCCCTGAGGCGTGCTGCCAGGGCGCCCGGATCGAGCTTGCGGGCCTGGGCCACTTCGGAGAGCTCGGCTTCCAGGCGCTGCACGCGCGCCGACGGATGGGGGGGGTCCTCTTCACGCAGGATGCGCTGGATCTCCACCAGTCCGCACTCGCGCAGACGGCTCGCTTCGAAGGGGGTCGTGCCCGTCAGGAGCTCGAAGAGCAGGGCCCCCAGGGAGTACACGTCGGTGCGCGTGTCGACGTCGAGCTCCGAGAGCTCCGCCTGCTCGGGGCTCATGTACACCGGAGTGCCGATCAGCTGGCCGAGCTCCGTGTGCAGGGTCATGGTCGTGAGGCGTCCGGTGGTCGCCTTGACCACGCCGAAGTCGATCACCTTGGGGACGGGGTGGCCTTCCTGGATGGCGACCAGCACGTTGGAGGGCTTGAGGTCGCGGTGGATCAGCCCCTTGTGGTGCGCGTGTTGCACCGCGTGGCAGATGTCGACGAAGAGCGCCAGTCGCTCGGCGATGGTGAGCCTGTGCCGATCGCAGTACGCCAGGAGCGGCAGGCCGCGCACCAGCTCCATCACGTAGTAGGGACGCCCGGTGGCGGTGGCTCCGGCGTGCAGGACCTTGGCGATGTTGGGGTGGTCGGTGAGGGCCTGGGCTTGGCGCTCGGCCTGGAAACGCGCCACCACCTGCTTGGTGTCCATCCCCAGCTTGATGATCTTGATCGCCACCTCGCGCCGTACCGGCTCGGTCTGCTCCGCCAGGTAGACCACGCCGAATCCGCCCTCCCCGAGACGTTCGCGCAGCACGTAGTTCCCGATCTGCGTGCCCGGACCCTCGCTGATCTCCTCCACCTCCGCCTGGGCTGTCGAGGGCACGGCGGAATCCTCGAGGAAGCCCCCCGCCTGGGAGTGGGCGCTGAGTAGGTCCTCGATCCGCCGTCGCACCTCGGGGGCGCCGGCGCAGGCGCGTTCCAGGAAAGCGCTACGCTGGGCCGCCGTCTCGAAACGCAGGGCGGCGGTGAAGAGCGCCTCGACGTCAGCCATGGCGCTCGAGGGGGGATGGCGAGCTCCTGGCGGTCGGCCTACTCATCCCCAGAGACCTCGTGGAACAGGAAAGCGCGGGCGTAGGCCCACCAGCGGTCGGCGGTGGCCTTGGAGATCCCGAGCACCTCGGCCGCCTCGGGGATGGAGAGGCCCGTGAAGTAGCGCAGCTCCACCAAGCGCGCCTTGCGCTCGTCGTCGCTCGCCAGCTTGGCCAGGGCCTCGTCCAGCGCGAGCAGGTCGACCGACGTCTTGCCCGGTGTGGACAGCACCAGCGCCTCGAAGTCGATGCGGCGGTGGGTTCCACCATGCTTGTGCCGCATGCGACGCCGGGCGCGCTCGACCAGGATGCGGCGCATGGCGCCGGCGGCGGCGGCGAAGAAGTGGCGCCGATTCTCCCAGCTTTGTGAATTGCCCTCCGAGAGGCGCAGCCAGGCCTCGTGCACGAGGGCCGTGGCCTGCAGGGTCAGGTCGGGGCGTTCCCGAGCCAGCTTGGCCCGAGCCAGGCCGCGCAGCTCGCCGTACACGACCTCCATCAGGCGGTCGGCAGCGGCCCCGTCGCCGGCGTCCAGGGCCTCCAGAATCCGGGTGACGTCCTGCATCCAGCCTCTCACTGTCCCCTATCCACGGCCGGGACACGCAGTCTATTCACGATCTTCTGCAGCTCAGTTCGGGCTCGACCTCGCCGAGGTAGGCGGGCTAGCATGTCTCTGTTGTCGCCCGTTTCGGGATGAGCCTCACTGTTCCTCAGCCTGTCCTGCTGCTGGCCATCACCGCACCTCCGGTCGCGTCCGAGGTTCTCTGGGTTGGCGGGTGGGTTTCTCTGGCAGCGCTGCTCTGCGCGCTCTGGGCGTGGTGCCGTTGCGCGAGCGCCCGTCGTCGCGATCGCCACGAGACCTCGGTCCTGCGCGCAGCCCTCGAGCACCAGCGTGAGGCGCTGGTGCGCACCGATCGCATGGGACGCATCATCGATTGGAACGAGGCCGCGACGCGGATCTTCGGGTACGGGCCGGAGGAGGTTCTGGGGCGCCCCCTGACCATCCTCGATCCCGCCGACGGGCGCGGCTTGGCGGACGCGGCGCGCGAGGCCCTGGGTGGCGACCGCGCCGCCGGGGAGCTGGCGGTCGCTTGTGGGGACGGGGAGGAGGTCCCTTGCGACGGTCTCTTCCTGGCCGTGCGCGGCAGCAAGGGGGAGGTGGCAGGCACGATCGGGTTGCTGCGCGACGCCACCCGCCGGCACTCGGAGGCGGTCTCCCGGCGCCGACTCGAGGAGCAGTACCGCCAGTCCCAGAAGATGGAGGCGGTGGGGCAGCTCGCCGGAGGCATCGCCCACGACTTCAACAACCTCCTGACCAGCATCCTGGGCTACTCCGAGATGCTCGAACGCGCCCTGCCGCCCGGCAGCGATCAGCGCGCGGACGTGGAGGAGATCCAGAAGGCGGGGCGGCGTGCGGCGGCCTTGACCCGCCAGCTCCTCTCCTTCAGTCGCCACCAGCCGCAGCGCACGACGGTGGTGGACCTGGTGGCGGTTGTAGAGGGGCTGCGGCAGCTCTTGATCGCCTCCCTCGGCGAGGAAGTGCGACTCGAGATCCGCTACGACGCGCCCGGTAGCTGGGTCATGGGGGACCGCAGCCAGCTCGAGCAGGTCGTGCTGAACCTGGCGCTCAACGCGCGCGACGCCATGTCCGGCTCGGGCACGCTCTCGATCGAGATCTCCCGGGCGCGGCTGGCGGAGGGCGAGGCCTTCATGCGCTGGGAGCTGCCGGCCGGCGTCTACGCGCGGCTGGCGGTGACCGACGAGGGGATCGGGATGGACGAGGAAACGCGCCGGCGGGCGTTCGATCCCTTCTTCACCACCAAGGAGCCGGGCAAGGGCACCGGGCTGGGGCTCTCCACGGTGTACGGCATCGTGCAGCAGGCTAGAGGAGCGATCGACATCGAGAGCGCGCCGGACCGCGGCAGCACCTTCGTCGTGATGCTGCCGCTGACCCAGCCGGAGGGGGCGACGAGCGAGCACTACGAGATACCCCCGCCGCCGCGCGAGGTGGAGACGGTGCTGGTGGTCGAGGACGAGCCGATGGTGCGCCGGCTGATCTGCTCGGGTCTACGCGAGTCGGGCTACGTCGTGCTGGAGGCCTCCAGTGGGGAGGAGGCCCGTCGGCTCTTCGAGCTGTACGACGGGGGCATCTCGCTGCTCTTGACCGACGTGGTGATGCCCGCCGAGGGGGGGCGCGAGGTGGCCGCCTCCCTCCTGGCGCACAAGCCCGACCTTCCGGTGCTCTACATCAGCGGCTACACCGAGGACTCCAACGTCGTCATGGACCTGGCCAACCCGCGCACCGGCTTCCTGCAGAAGCCGTTCGCCACGGCGGAGCTCCTGGCGGCGATCCGCCCGGTTCTGGCCGCGTCGCGCGGGGATGTGAGCTCGGCTCGGACGAAGTGAAGTCCGTCGTCAGACGCTCTTGACGCGGGTCACGCCGAGCAGTTTCTCGATCGCGACCATGCGGCGCCCGAGGAAGGGCACGTGCTCGATGCGTGCCACCGCCTCGCCCTCGCGGCGGATGACCAGGGTGCCGCCACCGAAGGTCAGGAGCAGCTCGAGCACGTCCGGCACCTCGCGTGTCACCGTGCTGCCCATGCGCGGAACGCTCTGATCCCGGCCCCAGGGCTGGATGTAGTGCACGAACTCGTTCGGCTCCAGCCGCCAGTAGTTGAAGCGCGGCTGCAGCATGCCCAGGCAGAAGAAGAACCAGAACAGGAAGAAGATGATGAAGTAGGCGTGGGGGCTGAAGGTCACGTTCAGTCCCCCCAGCCAGTTCGTCAACGAGCTGACCAATCCGATGTCCTTGAGCGTGGTGATCCACGCCCCCAGGGCCACCAGCGCGATCACCAGGGCGGTGATGATGAACTTCTTCTGGTCCAGGTCCGTCACGATCACCATCAAGTTGAAGGCGAAGATCCCCGTCGCCCACCACCCGAGGGTGCCCGGCGCCGCCCAGCCGAAGCTCTGCAGCGTGCCGCAGATCAGGAAGACGAGCATCGCGGGCCAGAAGTAGATGATCATCGGGAAGGAGGCCACCGGGATCGCCACGCGCTCGACGCGGGGATCCCCGGGCCAGTAGACCTCCCAGATCGACTCCTTGCGCAGTCCTCCACCGGGGGCGGAGGGACTCAGCTCGGGTTCGGGCTGGGGCTCGGCGGGGGTGGTCTCGCTCGTTTCCTTCTCGTCTGCCATGGGACTCGATCCTGGACCAGGGACGCGGGGAGTCTACCGAATCGGGGCTCCGTACCCACATTCGGGGGCGAGCCTGGAAGGAGGTTACTCCCCATACCACATTCCATTCCCAGCTCTTGCGGTGGCGATTCTGGCTCGCCGCCGATGAGAGAAGCGGGCTAAACTCCTCCGCCCGACCATCATGAAGCCGATCTTGATACGCCTCCCCGTCCTCGCCCTCCTCGTCGCAGGGGGGTGGTTGAGGGCCATCAACTGCTGAGGCAGCCCCGGAGCCATGGCCGGTACGGCCATGCTGATCCTGGGGCTCCTGGCCTCTCCGCTGCTCTTCAAGAAGGGGGGAGGAGCCTCCTGAGGAACCGCTCCCCCGCGGCCCGGCATCGGGGGTACCGGAGCCCCTGCCCATGAGCCCCCCCCCCGAGGACAGGGACTACTTCGTCAGCTACTCCGACCCCGGTGTCCACCGGCTGATGATCGCCGATCACGGCCGCACGGACGCCTACCGGCGCGCCATCGAAGCCGTGGTGCAGGAGGGGATGACGGTGCTCGACGTCGGGACGGGGACGGGGATCCTGGCCCTCTTCGCGGCGCGGGCCGGAGCGCGTCACGTCTGGGCCGTCGACGATTCCTCGATCATGGACGCCGCGCGCGAGATCGCCCGGGCCAACGGACTGGATCAGCGCATCACCTTCCTGCGCGGACGCGCCGAGCAGGTCGACCTCGACTCCCGCGTCGACCTCCTGGTCTCGGAGTGGATGGGCTTCTTCGCCCTGGCGGAGTGCATGTTCCTCTCGGTCGTGGCCGCGCGGGACCGGCATCTGGCCGAGGGGGGGCGGGTCATGCCGTCGCGCCTCAGGCTGTGCCTGGCGGCCGTGGAGGACACCGTCCTCTACGTCGAGCACGGGAGCGGCCTCTGGGAGCGTCCCGTCTTCGGCTTCGACTTCACCAGCATGGTGGATTGCGAGCTGCGCAACCTGATCACCACCAGCGTCGTGCTCCCCGCCAGCGCCCTGCTCGGGCCCCCCGGGGTCGTGCTCGACCTCGACTGTGTCCACGCCCGCGCGCAGGACTTCTTCTTCGATGGCCGCGTCGAGCTCGAGTTCGAACGCGACGGCGTGCTGCACGGCCTGGGAGGGTGGTTCGAAGTCGACCTGGCCCCCGGGGTGACCCTCTCCACCTCCCCGCTGGAGCGCCCGACCCACTGGCGCCAGTCCTTCTTCCCCGTGCGCGCCTTCCCCGTGCGGCGCGGCGATCGATTGACCCTGGAGATGAAGGCGCAGGAGAAGGAGTTCGGCGACCAGCGCTTGCCCCTCTACTTCACCGACGGCTGGCTCAGGCGCGCTGATGAAGAGGTGCACCGCTTCTTCTACTGCCACCAGGGCAGCTTCGAGTGAGGGTGGGGAGGCGTCAGACCCCTTGGGGAGGCGGCCCGCAATCCGCCTCGTAGTCCCCCAGACGCCAGACGTGCTGGATGTAGCTGCGCAGGTCGATCAGGGTCTGGGTCTGGATCGCGCGCAGGTTGGCGAGCTGCTCCGTCGCCGCGCCCGGGTGACGCAGGACCTCGGCCAGGAGCTCCTCGCCCTGCTCGCGCGCGGCCGCGGCGCCGTGGGTGGCCCAGGCCTGGAGGGCGCCCGCCACGCCGTCCACATCGTGCAGCACCGCCCGCCAGGCGCGCAGGCGCGCGCCGGGCTCGGTGGTGCCGTGGCGCGACCACCAGCGACCGAAGCGCCGCGCCAACCCCGGGCGCGGCAAGACCTTCGCCGGGCGCACGATCTCCCCCGACACGCGTGCGAAGACCTCCACCAGGAGGTCCTGGGCGGAGAGCTTGGAGCGCAGCCCGTGGTAGTCCCCGTGGTAGGCGACCGTCAGGGCGCGCAGGTGCTCCGCGCTCGGCTCCGAGGGCGCGCCGCTGCGCGCGCTCAGGCGCTGCCAGAGCCCTCCTTCGAGGATCTCCTGCAGGCGAGCCACGTCCCCCGCGGCGCGCCGCCGCTCCTCCGCCACCCGCTCGCAGGTTTCGAAGGAGGCCTCCAGGAACTCCAGGTCGGCTTCGGCGTGGGAGCGCGTCTCCGCGCCGCCCTGGCATCCGGGCAGCGCCACCCCGAGGTACTCCACGTCGACCAACGCGCGCACCCAGAGGCACCCCTCCGCCACCGGGGCGCGCATGCGGTGGATCTTGCGCGCCGCGGTGGCGAAGTCGCACTCCGCCGCCGGATCGGAGATCGAGTCGCAGCGGGGGTTGCGCACCTCCTGCACCGAGCGGCCGAGGAAGCGCAGCGCGCGCAGCGACTGCTCCCCCGCCCGCAGCGCCAGCCGCAGCGGCGCCAGCAGGATGCGCCCCCCCTCCGCCCAGCGCCGATAGAGGTCGCGCAGGTTGAGGACGCGCTTCTCGGTGGGCAGCAGGTGCAGGGGATAGGCGCTGAAGACGCGGCGGTAGAGGGCGCGCCGGTCGCGGCGCAGGAGTCCCAGGACCTCGCTGCCGAAGCGCGCTTCGACCGCGGCGTCGCGCCGCGGGTCGTCGTCGAGGAAGTGCAGGGCGGTGAAGGCGGCGGTCCGCTGGGCCCGCTGCAGGGAGTCCACGCCCGCTCCCGACAGCCGGGAGGCGAGCCAGCCGTGGTGGCCGGCGAGCGTCTCCGGGCACGCCGAGGCGCGATCCTCCACGGGCAGGGCGTGGGCGTTGTAGTCGACGATCAGGCGCGCGACCTGCTGGCAGATCGCCCGCGAGACCAGGTGCGACCAAAGCCAGGGGCCCCCGAAGAAGGTGCGTCGTCGCTCCAGGTCGAGTCGCTGCAGGGCCCGCTCGCGGGCCTGGCTCACCCGCTGCGAAGAGGCGCGCAAGCGCTCCAGGGCCAGGTTGCCGAGCAGGTGGCTGGTGGTGCGCGTGTCCCCCTCGACGAGGAGCGCCCCGTCGACCACGTCGCGGTAGAGCAGGGCCGCCCGCCCCACCGTATCGAAGCGGGCGGTGGAGCGGTTCGAACCGCGCCCCCGGGCCAGCCAGCGCCGCACGCCGTCGACGAAGTCGCGGCGGTCCCGCTCGGCCGCTGCCGGATCCTCTTCCCCGTGCAGTCTGCGCTCGAGGGCGAAGACCCGCTCGTCGAGGAGCTCGGCGTCGCGCTCCAGACCCTGCACCCGGATCGCCTCGGTCGTGTGCAGGAACTGGGCGGTGGCGACCTGGGTCAGGCGCAACGAGGCGTCGCTCGCCAGACGCTGCATCCAGACCCCGCACCCCAGCGCCAGGAAGCAGACCCCGCCGATGACGAGCAGGGTCACCCCCAGGAGGTCGCCGAGCTTCTCGAGCCAACCGGCCAGCTCGATGCCGAAGAGGGCGCCCATCGCCGCCAGGAGCAGGTAGGCACCCCCCAGCATCGCCAGGCGCACCGCGGGGCGCGCGGTGCGCCGCACCAGGGTCGCTCCCACCCGTCCCACCAGGTCCGAGGGACTCAGGGTGCCGTAGAGGTCCGCCATCCAGCGCAGGCGGCCCAGGTGCCGCGCCATCCCCGTGGCGGCGCGCCGGGTGGCGCAGGCGGTGACCTCCGCGTCGGAGAGCTCCCCGACCGCCCGCGGCACGTAGCCGCGCAGGAATGGGAGCCAGCGCAGGGGCGAGCGGGCGACCGTGCGCAGGGCGCGGGCGATGCGGGCGACGAACTCGCTGCCGAGCTCCCCCTCGACCTCCTCGGCGCGCACCGCCGCCAGCCTCTGAAGCAGATCGTCGGCACAGGTGTCGGTGCGCGCCAGGACTCCCCCCTGGTCCTCCGCCGGGGGGCTCCAGGGCACCGCCACCCCCGCCTCCAGGGAGGTCATGCGCAGGGTCGCCAGCCGCGCACGCGTCTCTGAGGGTGCGGCGGCGAGGGTCCGCGACCAGAGTCGATCGAGGGTGCCCACCATGCGCCAGAGCCGGGTGAGGGAGCTCTCGGCGCGCATCCGGCTGCGCCGCCGCTCCTGGGGCGTGGGGTGCAGGATGACGTCGAAGTCGAGGATGCGCCCGTAGCGGCGCACCAGACGGTCGAGTCCCCGCAGGAGGAAGCCCAACACCCGCGCCAGGCGGATCAGGGGCATCGCCAGCCGCAGGTAGCGCGCCAGCCGCGGGAGTCGCAGCAGTCGCAAGAGCAGGACCGTGCGCCCGCCGCGCGCGTCTCCCGCTTGGAGGTCGGCCAGGAGCAGGGGGAAGGGTAGGGCGGGCAGGAGGTCGGTCAGGAAATGGCGGCCGATCCAGCCCAGGTTGCCGCGCACCAGGTAGGCCTTGACCGCGAAGTCCCACAGGAAGTAGCCGCACAGGAGGCTGTCGGCGATCAGGAGCCTGTGCTGCGCGACGGGGCCCAGCTCCACCAGGGCGGGCAGCACCATCAGTGCCAATACGACGGCGATCGCCGCCAGGATGCCGCGCTCCCACCAGGCGACCAGGCCGCTGCCGAAGATTCCCTCGAGGCGTGCCTGCAGGCGGCGTTCGATCGCTTCCGCGCGCAGGCGCCAGGAGCGGCGGAGGAGGCGGCGCCGCAGGACGCCGGGTTCGGTCTCGACCTGCGCCACGTGCCAGGCGAGCTCCTCCTGGAGGGTCTCGAGCTGGCGGGCGGCGTGGGCGGGCGGCAGGTCGTCCACGCCGGTGAGGGCCTCGTCCGCCGCGTCGACGAGCACGTCGGTCCAGCGCCCCCTGGGGACGCTGCCGCGGGCTTCCTCCACGGCGCGGGCGAGGCGCGCCCGGAGGTGTGCGCGCTCCTCGACGAGGGCGGGGGAGGGACTCCAGTCGTCGCGCTCCGAGTCGATCGTCGAGGCCTCCAAGCGCGACCCGATGCGCAGGCGGCGGAACCAGACGCCGGGATCGGCGTCCTCTCCCCGGGCGCGATTCCCCTCGCGCCAGAGCTCGACCTGGTGCTCCTGCAGGCGGTCCAGGAGGGCATCCACCTCGGCCGCCTCCTCCACGAGCCCCGCCTGCACCAGGCGCCGCCGCCAGCGTCGGCCGGGGGCGATCAGCGGGTGCCCCCGGGCACCCTCCCGGGCAGGAGCCTCCTCCTCCGCCTCGGCGAGGCGCTGCCAGAGCTGCTCCTCGATCGCCGCCAGCTCGGACCAGGCCTCCGCCTCGAGCACCTCCCCCGATGCGCCCAACGCGGACAGGCGCGCCGCGAGCGTCTCTTCGGCGGTGCGATCCGGATCCTCCACGGGCGCGGAGTCTATCCGCGGGGAGACGGAAACAGGCGGCCCGACCGGCGCGAGATCGGACCGCCCAGCCCCCGGGACCTTCCCGGGAGTCTTGCGTTAGTGCGCTTCCGCCCAGGAGCGGAGTGCGGATTCTTGGGAGAGCAACGCGCGCTCCAGCTCGGCAGTGGTCGTCGCGATCCCCTCGCCATCCCCCGCGGCGATCGCCGCCTTGAAGGCGGCGTGGACTTCCTCGAGCGCCTGACAGCCGCCGTCGAGCAGGAAGGAGACCAGGAGTCCCGTCTCGCCGATCCAGCGGCCCCCGTCCTCCGGCTGGTTGGGATCGGGGGTGTAGCGGAAGACCTCCTCCAGGGGGCGCATCCCTCCCGCCTGGGAGAGGTTCTGGAGCGCCCACTTGCGCGCCCACCAGGGATCGCCGCTCTCCTGATCGACGCTCAGGTCGCGGAAGAAGCGCTCCACGTAGGAGGCCGCCCCGTAGCGCAGCCAGAGGGGGATGCGCTTCTCCCTCCAGAAGGGTGGGGACTGGAAGGTCTGCCCGGAGGTCACCACCTGACTGACGTAATCCCAGCTCGGGTCGAACTCCTCGACGAAGGAGTGGGCGGCGGCGTGGCGCACCGCGTGCTGTCCGTAGGGGGAGAGAGCGGGGTCGCCGGTGTCCCAGTAGCAGGCCCCCGCCCCGCGCCACAGGAGCGGCTCGAGCGCCTGGTCGAGGTAGGCGTCGGCGAAGAAGGCGTAGTGGATCGAAGACCAACCGTGCGCCTCGTTGGGGGCGCGCCCGGCGGCGGGATCCCCTCCGGCGAAGACGTTGTACTGGGGGATGTCGCGCACGCAGACGAGCAGGGGCTTGACCTCGGGCGCGCGACCGAAGAGGCGCACCAGGTCGGGCCAGGTCTGGTCCGCCCACCAGGGGATCCAGGCCGCGGAGTCGCGGTCGACGGTGGTGGCGACGCGGAAGTGCTCCCCCTCGAGCTGCCACATCCGGTCGAGGTGACCGTGGTGCTCGTTGGCGGCTTCCTTGTCGACCCAGCGGTCGCCGACCTTCCAGAGCCCCTCCCGCCACTGGTCGAATTCCTCGGGGGGGATCCAGACTCCGTCCTGGGCCTACCACCCCTTCTCCGCCAGCTCGGCGGTCGAGCGCACCCGCTGCGCCTCGGCGGGATGCATCCAGCGCCCCGACTCCTGCACCCAGCCCATGCGCAGGAAGGGGCGGTCGGTCAGGGGGACCCAGCGCTCCTCGAAGCGCACCAGGCCGTGCTCCTCGAGCATGCGGCGCGCCTCCGCGCGGCGGGCGGCGGAGAGCGCGGCGTAGGTCTCGTACCAGCGCCCCTCGTAGTGCTTGTGTCCCAGGCCCTCGTGGGCGGCTCGGTTCTCGGGGTCGAGCTCCAAGACGCGCCGCCAGGTCTCGCGCGCGGCCTCGAGGTCGCCGGCCAGGGCGCTGGCGCGGGCCTCTTCGAGCAGGCGGGCGAGGTCGTCGGCGACGTGGAACCGCGCTTGCGGTCCCGCGACGGAGCCGAGGGCGTCGAGCGGGATCGGAGTGGCGGGCAGGAGGGTGAAGAGCAGGGTCTCGAACATGGCGGATCGGGGCGGCTTGGACGTCGCGGGGGAGGACGCGACCCCCGGGTTCCTCCCAGATACCCGGGGGTCGCAAACGGGCTCACCGAGGGTTCACAGAGGATTCATCCCCTCGATGAGCTCGAACACGTCGTCGGCACAGACGAGCGCTTCGCTGCGTTTGGCGACGTGCCACTTCAACTTGCCGGGCAGGTAGCCCAGGTACATCGGACTCAGCCCCTCCTTGGCGACCTTGCCGTAGAACTCGCTGATCAGCGCCAGCTTGCGCGCGCGCTTCAGCTCGTCACTGTCCAGGGCGACCAGGACCGCCTTGTGGACCCGCTGGTGGAGCTTGACGAAGTGCTCCTTCTTGCCGAGCTGGGCCAGGGTGACGGCGGCGACGTACTGGTCGGAGAGGGTCGCCGGGGCGAGCTCCTTCGAGGAGGCCAGCTTCGCCAGGGTCCCGTAGGCGTGCTTGGCGAGCTTCTTCTCGGCGCCGACCGCCTTCCCCTTCAGCGCGACCAGGGCGCAGGGGAGCGCGCGGCCCTTGACCGCCAGCTTCTTGGTGTCCTCGGCGAAGCGCTTGGAGCCCCTCACCGCGAAGTGCATCACGTCGCACTCGGAGAAGGCCGCGGGGCGGGCTTCGTGGAGCTTCTCGCCGCAGGCCAGCGCCGCCTTGCCCTTGCAGGAGAGCAAGAGCGCGAGCATCTCATGCCGTTGGCCGTCGACGGTCTCCTTGGCGAGGAAGCGCTTCATGAGCGTCGGTTGGATCTCGGCCAGGGCGTCTTCGGAGCTCGCGAGCAGCTTCATCAGGCGCTTGCCGGGCGGGATCCCGTCGCAGGGGGTGCACTCACCGCTCGCGGCGCAGGCTCCGGTGGCGCAGCAGCTCGAGAGCGCCTGCTCGAAGAGCTCCAGGGCGCTCGCCTCGCTCTCGGAGCACTCGACGACCGCGGCGCCCTTCTTGACCTTCTTCTTCATCCCGTCATCCGCCAGGGCGGGTCCGGGGAGGTAGAGGAGCAGGGCGACACCCAGCGCGAGGGACTCGGTTCGGATCATGGATCTAGGGACCTCCTTGGTGTCCCGGGGATCGGAGTGGGGAGCCGCAGACCGTCGAGTAGCGGGTCGAGCGCGCCGCCTGGGCTCCGCGTTGTGGAGTCGCGGGACACAGTCCCCGGGGAGGCGCGACGGTGGCAGCGACCTGGGAGAAATCAGCGCCCGAGCTCCGCCAGGAGGGCGGCGATGGCGTCGGGCTTGGCGAGGGTCTCCATGCGCTGCAAGGCTGAGAGGGTCAGGCGCAGCTCCAGGTGGCCCAACCGGAAGCGTTCCGGCTCCCGCACCCCCTCCTGCAGGGCCTCCCAGAGCAGCGCCATCCAAGCCGCCTCCTCCAGGGCTCCCTGGGCGAGGTACTCGCGGGCGACGCGTTCCAGCTCGGCGACGTGGCCGCGCCACGGCTCGGCGTCGAGGCCCCCCGCCGCGAGCGCCGCCGAGGCGATCACGGCGGAGCCGTCGAAGGGTTTGAGCTCGGCGAGCCCCGACCAGCCGCGGGCCGTTCGCAGGAGGACCGCCACTCCCAGGTCGTCCCCCCGGAGCGCCAGGAAGGCCGCGGGCAGGAGCGGGTCCTTCCACTCCTTGGGATCGACCCACGGCTCCTCCCGCTCGGCGGGGTCGGTGTGCAGGACGATCCCCCGCACCTCTTCGGCGAAGACGGGGTGCCCCAGCTCCGCCAACGCCACCAGGTGGTCGGGGTGGAAGTCGGCGGGGTGATCGATCCAGAGCTCCTCCGCCAGGGCGATCGCGGGACGGCTCCCGGAGGCGGTCAGCAGGGTGAGGATGCGCCCGCGCTCCCGCGCCCCGAGGGGGGTCGCCAGCACCTGGCGCACCCGCGGGGCGAAGTCGATCCAGTGGGCGGGCTCGGCGGCCAGGGTGTCGAGCACCGTCCCGTAGAGGAGGTGGTCCGCCTTGGAGGGGACCAGCCAGCGGGATTTCGGTTCGCCCGCGTCCAGCGCCTTCTCGAAGAGCTCCCCGAGCTCGCGCCCCGCCTTCAGATCGAGGGGGTGCGGCCCGCGGCCGTCGAGGGCCAGGGCGATCGGCCCCTGCGGGGGAACTGTGATCGCACCCTTCGGTCCGGCAAACGTGCTCGAGCCGGCGATGCGCGCGACCCTGAGGCGCCCGCAGCCCCCCGCCATTCCGAGGCGCGCGGCCTCGATCAGGGAGAGCTCGGAAGGCGCGGGCCCCGGGCGATCCCAGGCGAGCTCGGCTCCCACCGACGCCCCGGGGGCGAGGGTGACGCGCGCCTCGTCCGCGACGAGCTCCAGCTCCCGCGTCCCCGCGCTGGCCTCGAGCGCACCCCAGTCGAGGCGCACCCGCGCCCCGCGCGCGTCCCCCTCGACGGTGAAGCGCGTCGCCGGCTGCACCGCGAGCACGCCGCCGTCGGGGAGATGGAGCAGCGCCGGCGCGAAGCCGTCGACCCAGACGGGGGTGCCGCTCTCGAGCGCGAGGCTGTCCCTCTCGCTCCAGGTCCCCGCGATCCTCTGCGGCAGGGGGCGGGAGAGCCGGGCCACGACGCGGTCGTCCCGAGCGCCGAAGGGGCGCAGGATCCAGACGCCGAGCAGGGCCGCGACGAGGGCTGCGGCGGCGAGGAGGTGACCAGGGCGACGGGTGGGATGCGGGGGGATGCCGCGCTCGGCGGCGGGCAGGTCGCTGCGTCCCTCGGGGAGGTCGTCGAGGGCAGGGCCCTGCACCCCCCGCTCCCACGCCGTCGCCACCCGATCGGCCAGGTCGGGGTCCGCCGCGCCGCGGTGCAGGCGCCCGAGGGCGTGGTCGATCAGGCGTTCCCGGGGATCGGCGTCGCTCATGATTCCAGCCTCGCTTCGACGCAGTCCCGCAGGCGCCGGCGCGCGCGCACCAGGATCGACTTCACCCCGGCCTCGCCGAGGCCCAGGTCACCGGCGATCCGCGCGCGGGGGACCCCCTCCTCGTAGCGCCGTCGCAGCACCTCCCGCGGTCGCTCGGGGAGCTGTCGCAGGCACTCGCGCAGGGCGGCCAGGTAGGACTCCCCCTCGTCCTCCCGCTCGTAGTGCTCCACCCAGACCCCCTCCGCAGCGGCCAGGTCGGCCAGGGGAGCACGCAGGCGTTCGCGGCGCATCGTCTTCAGGAAGAGGTGGCGGCCCACCTTGCGCAGGTAGGCGCGGGTGGCAGAGGGATCGCGGTACTCGAAGGGGGAGGCGAGGACCGAGAGGAAGACATCCTGGGCCAGGTCCTCGACCAGGTGGGTGGGGCATCCCAGAAAGGCGAGGAAACCACACAAGCTCCGCTGGTGCTCCCGCACCAGCGCCTCCACGCTGCGTCGATCGAGGCCTCGGGGGATCGCCTTCACCTACCCTTCAGACCACGACCCTACGAAAGGGTGGCGGGAGATTGCGGTTTTCTGGCTGATGGGCCCCAGTTCGGGGCGCACTCACCCCCTGATTCCGACTCCCCGCGTCGCTACCATGCGGACACCATGGGGCACGGGGGCGGCGAACCCGATTCCCGCGCGAAGGGGGTCGATCCCACGAGCGCGGTGACGGTGAGCGAAGCGGCCGAGCTGGCCGGGGTCTCGCCGGGGCGGGTGCGCGAGGCGATCCGCGGCGGGCAGCTGCTGCACGAGACGGGGCGGCGCCGCGGGCGGCAGGTGACCCTGGTGCGGGTGGTGGATCTGGCCGCCCTCTGGCCCGCGGCGCTCGACGGGGGGGAGGAGGACAGCGCGTCGCCCGCGGCGGCTCCGTCGGAGGCTCGGGAGGAGCGGGAAGAGCGCCAAGAGCGGGGAGAAGAAAGGGAGCTCCGGCGAGAGGAAGACCGCTCCCTCGCCGTGCGCCTCGCCGCCGTGCAGGCCGCCAACGAGGCGCTCGAGTTCCAGGTGCGCGACCTGCGCCTGCAGCGCAGCGACTTGAAGGACCAGATGAGCGATCTCCGCGGTCGCCTGACCCTGGTGGAGCGGGAGCGCCAGGCGGGAACCGCGGCGCTGCTCATGGCCCAGCGCCGGCTCCTCGAGCTCGAGGCGGCGCCCCCCGCCACGCCCGCGCACGCTGCGCCGGTGCTCCCGCCGCGGCGCCCCGGCTGGCGGACCGTCTCGGTGTGGGCAGCTGGCGCGGGGCTCGTCCTCTGGACGATCGCCTCCCTGCGGACCGATGCCCGCGACGCGCGGGAGGAGGCGCGTCTTCAGCGGGGGGACCTCAGCCTGACCCTCGACGAAGGGCGCCGGGACCGGGCGCGCTTCTATCGGGAACTCGCCCACTGGCGCGAGGCGGCGGCCGTCCAGCGGGAGCACTCAGAGGCGCAGAGCGAGGCCCTGCTCCTGCGCCTGGAGGAGGCGGGAGAGCGGGAGGCGCGCCTGGCGGGAGCCCTGGGCGTCGCCCTGGCCAACCTCGAGCGTTCCCGGACCGCCGTGCGAGAGTCCCGCAGCGGGGGCGACGGCTCGGCGGGACTCTCGGGGGTGTGGCGTCGCATCTTGGGTCGGCCGGTGGAGGCCTCCGCGACCCTTTCGGAGGAGGCGCAGCCGTTGCCGCCCATCCCCCTTCACAGCACCCCCCCCTCCGGTCGATAGAAGGGACTCGAGGGGCGCGCTGTCGGCCGTCTGCGCCCTCGCGCTTTGAGTACGCCCGAGAAGGACCACCGAACGCCCTGCCCGGAGTGCGGGGAGCTCTTCCACCCGCGTGGTCTGGCCTCCCACCGGCACCACCGCCACGGCACGCGGCCCACCGGAGGGCGCGGCGCAATCCTGGCGGAGCTGGCGCGGATCACCGACGCCCTGGCGAGGATCGAGGAGCGCCTGGAGCAGCTCGAGCCCGAGGGTCGCCCCAATTCGACGGAGGTCGAGCGCAAGGAGGCGGAGCTTGAGGAGCTCCTGGCCCAGATCCGCGCCGTCGTCGCCGAGCGGCAGAGCGCCGACGGACCCCACGCCGAGGAGCGCCGCCAGGCCTGCGACGCCGAGCTGGGGCGCCTCCGGCGGCGGCAGGCGGAGCTGCTCTACTGGCTCGGCCCCTTGGCGCCCGGAGGGCGGGAGCGGGGCGCGCGGCGCCCCTTGGAGCTCCTGTAGCCCGCTGCCCTCAGGGGCACCAGACGACCGCCCGGCCGTCGGTGGTGTTCGAGGTCGACCCGGGGTTCATGTCCCGGTACCAGAGCTGGAAGTTCCAGCGCTCGCCGGGGTGGAAGACGGTGCCCTGGGGCAGGTTCAGGAGGTCGAGCTGGAAGCTCACCTGGCCGCTGCTGCCGGAGTTCAGGACGTTCTGCGAGAAGCGCACCAGCGGCGTTCCGACGCAGAGGTTGCCCTGGGTGCCCCCGAAGTTGGGCACGAAGTCCTCGCTGTCCGCCGTGAAGAAGTAGCCGAAGCGGTTCTGGGGCAATTGCCCCACCAGCAGGGTGAAGGCGTTGTCCTGGAGGCGGGTGCTGCCGCTGGAGTCGATCAGTGCCGGTAGGCCGGTGGAGTTGGGGTTGGCGCTGCAGTAGCTGAACGAGGCCTCGCAGCCGTAGTCGGCCTCCAGGCTCCCCGTCAGGTTGACGGTGGCGCTGATGCCGCTGCCCGGATCGGTGAAGTCGAAGGTCCCCGACTGGGGGGATTCGAGGCGCAGGTCCATCCCCGTCTGCGACAGGTTGCCATTCGCCAGGGTCGGATCTCCCGAGGTCCCCGCCAGGTCGGTGTGGGTTACGCTGCCGACCAGGGGGGTGACCGTCAGGGTTCCCTCCAGGATCGTCACCGTCACCATGGTGGTGAAGTTGCCGGCCGCGTCGATGGCGAAGGCGGGAGAGGTGAACTGGAGCTTCACACCGGTGATGTCGATCACCGCCAGGGGGGGCAGGGGCGGGATGGGGTTGGGGATCTTGCCGGACAGGTCGGGTGTGACCAGCGCCTCGGAGCCGGGGACGAACCGGCCGGTGGCGATCGGAATCGCCCCCGAGTCCACCAGCAGATCGAGGGCGCCGGCGAGCTGGAAGTCCTGGCTCGGGTTGCCCTCGAGGGGACCCAGACTGGTCGTCCCATCCCAGTGCCAATTGGAGTCGTCCTGGTCGATGGTGAAGGTCAGGGGATCCTGCGCGAGGGCGGGGGTGGAGAGCAGCAGGGCGGAGAGCAGGACTCGCATGATCGCTGGGGGCGGGGGTGAAGGGGGAGCAGACCGCGGCGCGAATCTACGTGCACCTAGCCTGCAGCATCGGAGGCATCTCCGCTATCCTCCGACAGTCTGCATGTCGCGGCTGCTCCTCTCCGTCCCCCTGCTCCTCCCCTCCTGCCAACTGGAGGCCCCCCTGGAGAAGCCCGCCTGGAGCTACGCCCGTCCCGGGGGTTGGGGCGTGCACGGAGCGCTCTCGGTGTGGAACGACTCCCACGCCGACTCCACGATCCGCTTCGACTCCAACTTCGGGGCCCAGAAGTTCACGCTCGACACCGATCTGATCGGGCGTTTCGGCGCCGCGACCGAGCTCGAGTACTTCGTGGCGCCCGACCTCTCCCTGGTGGGGGGCTTCGCCCACTGGGTCTTCGAGCCGGAGGACGGCGACGGGTTCCTCTTCGAGGACGTGACCAGCGACGAGATCTTCCTCGGCACCCGCTGGCTCCTGCCCTGGTGCTGGGGGAGCGAAGACCGCTGGCGTGCGTTCGTCGAGCTGCGCTTCGCCTACGTTCCGCACACCGAGTTCGAGGCCGCAATCGACCTCTCCTCGATCGGAAAGCCGAATCCGGAGTACGTCTTCGACGGGAGCGACTACTGGAACCTGGGTTTGTCCCTGGGGCTCCTGCGCCAGCTCCGGGACGATCTGGTGTTGCGCGGCGCCCTGCTCTACGAGTGGCCCCTGCACTACAGCCAGGATGAGGTCGATCTGGAGTTCCTCCCCGGCTATCCGTTGCTCTTGGACACCGAGATCGAGCCGCAAGGGCTGATCGTGCTCTTCGGCCTCAGCTACTGCTTCTGATGCGCGTGACGACGTGGCCCCGGGACCGCAGGGCAGGATGCGCCCTGGATGCCCCGAGCGAGCTGCGGTAGATATGGGTGCATGGGGCAGCCCCTCGAGGACGCTGGAAAGGCCACCGCCCGCGACGAGCCGGAGCGCCTCCTGTCGGTGGGGGAAGCCGCGGAGCTGTGTGGTCTGCCCCACGTGGAGCTCGGTCGCGCGATCCGCGACGGCCGGGTGATGACGGTCATGGGCTGGCGCCGGGGCAGCTTGGCGCGGCTCGTGCGCGCCGGGGACCTGGGGGCCCTGGACCCCGAGGCCCTCGATCGTCCGCTGCCGCCCCCCGTGGCGGAGGGCGACCCCGTGGTGAGCGGCGAGGGGAAGGCCTCCCCCCTCGGTCCGCAAGCGGGGCAGTCGATCTCCTACCTCTGGTCCCAGCTCGAGCGACTGCGCGACCAGGTGCGCAACTCGAAGGAGAAGAACCAGCGTCTCTTCCGGGACCTGACCCGCTCCGGCGAGGAGGTGCGCACCCTCCTGCAGCGTCTGGAGGCGGACGAGCGGCGCTGCCAGGGGATGGAGGCGCGCCTGAAGAGCGAGCACGAGCGGGTGGAGGTGGCCCGGACCGCCCTGCGCCGAGCCCGTGGATTGGCGGCGGCGGGGCTCCTGGTGGCGGCGGGGCTGATCGTCGTCGGGTGGCGCGGGGACAGCGGTGAGGTGGTCGCCGCGGGCGACGCTGCGGAGGTGATTGCCGACGAGCAGGCGCTGGCGGCCGCGGACGCGGAGGCCGGAGGGAGCGACCCCGCCGCGGGGGATGCGCTGCCGGGGACGCCGGCGAGCGCGGTTGTGGAGGAGTCCGACGAGCCTGGCGAGACCCGAGCGGAGGAGGCGAGTCTGGGGCCTTCCCCCTCGGAGCCTGAGCCGCAGCCGGAGATCGGGGAGCCGTCAGGGGGGGAGGGGACCCCCCCCCGGAGGAGCGCCGCGACTGGGGCCTGGCCGACTCCGGCGCGCCCCCCTGCGCCTACTACCCGCTGCCCCGACCGGGGAGC
>CAZDQL010000078.1:25130-30099 GCA_964507325.1 uncultured Planctomycetaceae bacterium
CCACCCGCGCGGCGGCGGCGTGGCTGGGGCCTTCCCCCCCGGCCCCTGCCCCGCAGCCGGCGTTCGGGGCGCCGTCCGGGGGGGCGGGGACCCCCCCCCCGGAGGAGCGCCTCGACTGGGGCCTGGCCGACTCCGGCGCGCCCCCCTGCGCCTACTACCCGCTGACCCGACCGGGGAGCGAGTTGCGCTCCCTCCTCGGTCCCTGCTCCGGCCCCTGGAGCGAGAGCCACTCCGCCACCGCCGGAATCCACCGCCGCGGGCAGAACGCCTACTGCCGCCACCACTGGTTCTTCGTGCGCACCCTGGGGGACTCCCTGGCCCGGGCGCGGGAGGTGGCCGCCTTCTCCGAGCGCGAGGGCCTGGTACCGCCGCTGGTGAAGCTGCGCGTGGACCGCTCGGGGGCGGCCTTCCTGCGCCGGCGGGTGCCCGCCTGGTTGGAGTCGGGATTCGAGGCCGGCCTCGCCTCGCAGGCGGGGGGGCACCGGCTGCTGTCCCTCGGGGAGGGCGACGCGTGGGAGATCACGTCGTGGGTGCGCTACCTCGACGAGGGTGGAGTGGAGCATCACCGCCCCTTCCGCCTGCAGCTCGAGCTCGCCGATGGCCCGCTGGGGGATCGATTGAGCGCCTTCGAGTGGCTCTGACCGATTGCCGCCCCTGCGCGCGCTGCTACCCTGTGCCCCTGGAGGTCTCCATGGAAATCCGCAGCGACAGCTTCGAGAACGGCGGTCGTATCCCCGCCGAGTTCGCCTTTGCCAAGGCCGATCCCGCTACCCACGCGACCTTCTCGGACAACCGCAGTCCGCACCTGGCCTGGAGCGGTGTGCCCGAGGGAACGCGCTCCCTGGCCCTGCTCTGCGTGGACAGTGACGTGCCCACAGTGGGGGACGACGTCAACCAGGAGGGGCGCAGCGTGCCCGCCGACCTGCCGCGCACGGAGTTCACCCACTGGCTGATGGTCGACGTCGCGCCCGATCTGAGGGAGTTCGCCGTCGGGGAGTGCGGCGCCGGCGTCGTCTCCGGGGGCAAGGACACCCCCCCCGGGCCCGGCGGGTCGCGCCAGGGGGTCAACGACTACACCGGCTGGTTCGCCGGGGACACCGACATGGGGGGCACCTACCTGGGCTACGACGGGCCCGCGCCCCCCTGGAACGACGAGCTCCTGCACCACTACCACTTCGAGGTCTACGCGTTGGACGTGGAGCGCCTCGACGTGGGGGGGGAGTTCACCCTGGCGGAGGTGCGCGCCGCCATGGAGGGGCACATCCTCGATCGCGCCGAGATCGTGGGGACCTACACCCAGAATCCGGACCTGCTGTGAGCCGGGGGGAGGGGCCCGCGGGACCCGATCCTTCCCGCGCCTCCGATCGCGTGCGGTTGGAGTCCAAGATCGCCTTCCTGGAGCACACCGTGGACGCCCTGAACGAGGTGGCCCTGGAGCAGGGACGGGCGATCGAGACCCTCGAGCGACGCCTGGCGCGGGTGGAGGAGCGCCTGGTCGCCGGTGGGGAGGAGGAGGGCGATCCTCGCCAGGAGCGGCCGCCCCACTACTAACAGCGCCCGTTACATCCCCTCACCCGCGGGCTATCGTACCGGTCCTGGCACCGTCCCACTTCCCCCGGTCCGCCATGACTTCTCCGCGCCGTAGCCTCCTCTCACCCCGCCTCCTGCTCCTCTTCCTGGCCGTCGCCTGCGGGGGCGAGGACCCGATCGCCGGCGGGGGACCCCCATCCGGCCCAGAGTTCGACTTCGCCCCCGGCGGGCCGATCGCAGACGAGGAGCTCGGGGACTTCCACGTGCGCTTGGAGTGCGGCGTGAACGGCGAGCCGATCGGCGCGCTGATCCTGGCGCTCTGGCCGGAGAACGCGCCCCTGGGCGTGAGGCGCTTTCTGCGCAACGCCAGCGAGGGGACCTACGACGGCACCCGCTTCCACCGCATCCTGCGCGAGTTCGTGGTCCAAGGGGGGGACCCTTCGGGCACGGGGACCGGCCTCTCTCCGCTGGGGCCCCTGCCCCTGGAGCCCGCCGCGGATCCCGCCCACCACTTCGGCTACGGGGTCCTGGGCCTGACCGGTCCCCCGTCGCTGCAGTTCTTCATTTGCGCGGCGGAGTCGCCGCGGGTGTGGGGCCTGGACGACCAGCGGGTGACCGCCATCGGACGCCTGGCGGAGGGGGTGGCCACCTTCGAGGCTGTCGCCGGAGTGGATACCGGCTTCGGGGGGATGGGGAACGAGCGCTCCATTCCGATCCCCGACGTGCGCGTGACGCGCGCCCTCGTGTTGCGCGGCCCCGCGCCGGCGCAGGAGGAGATCGTGCGGCCGACGCCTCCCCTGAACGGAGAGCCGGAGGTGGTCGAGGTCCAGCACATCCTGGTGACCTATCTCGAACGGGGGAAGCGCTTTCGGGTGACCCGCAACAAGGTGGACGCGGAGCTGCGCGCCAAGGAGTGTCATGCGCTTCTCAGCTCCGGCGAGATGTCGTGGGCAGAGGCGCTGGCCACCTACTCCGACGAATTGGAGCCCGACCAGACCACGGTTCCCACCCGCCGCATCAGCAACTACGGCGTGCTGCGCTTGGAGGAGCAGCGCGCGCGATTGGATGCGGAGCGGGAACGGGAGGCCTATCAGGAGGAGTTGGCGGAGCTGGTGCGCAGGGGCGAAATCTCGGGCCTGGAACGCGGCAGGCGCGAGGCGGTGCACGAAGCGGAGCTGGTGGAACGGGTCAGCCGCATCGCGATCGAGCGCCGTGAGGACCTGCACGAAAAGGCCTATACGGAGGCGGCATTCGGCCTGAAGCCGGGGGAGATCACCCTGGTGCCCTTCCACCCCTTCGACGCTCCGGGGGGGTGGTATGTGCTGCGCCGCATGGAGTGAGATTCCCCCCGTTCGGGTCTCGCTTATGGACGGATCCCGAGGGGGCTTTTTGGCTCGGCACGGTGGAAATCCGAGCCGGCGGAGCTATTCTGCTGGCGCATTGTTAGGGAATCTCGAGTCGCCGGCGTAGCGTCTCGACCCGGTTCCCGCTGGTGCCCTGGAGTCTGGCGGAAGGAGCGCAATCGATGGCCAAGAAGGCGGCGAAGAAAAGTGGAGGCCGGCGCAAGCGGCGCTCGGCAGACGAGATGATCGCGGACCTGCAAGCCAAGATCCAAGAGGTTCAAGCGCGCGCCGCGGCGAAGGAGCTCAAGTCCTCACCCGCGATCAAGCGCACCATCACCATCGTGCGCGGCATCAACAAGGCGATGGACGAGGCCGCCCAGGAGAAGAACGGGTCCCTGCGCCACGCCCTGGCGGACGCGCACCGCGCCCTGGCGGGATACCTGGAGTCCCAGGGGGTGACTCCGCCCAAGCCGCGCATGCCGCGCGGCCGCCGGCCCCAGGCCTGAGTCTTGCCGGTGCCGCCGAGCGCGCCGCTACGACTCCGTGACCCTGCGGCGGCGAGCCTGATCTCCTCACTCCTGGTGGAGGAGGCCAGGGCCAGACGCGGTCCTCCCGAGCGGGGCCGGCAAGGGTCGATCGCGAGCTGCCCTCCTCCCTCTGCGCCACCTCGACCGCCGGCTGCTTCAGCGTGATGCCCCCCCTCCGTGTGACGACGAAGCCCTTCGGCTCCACCGTGGCTGGAGCGCCGGCCACCCTCTACACCCTGGAGAACGCCCGCGGCACCGTGGCGCGTCTGACCGACTTCGGGGCCGCCCTGGTCGAGCTCCACCTGGCCGACCGCAAGGGGTGCCGCGCGGACGTGGTGCTCGGATTCGACGACGTCGGCGGGTACGAGGGGGAGGAGAACCAGTACTTCGGCTGCGTCGTCGGTCGGGTTGCGAACCGCATCGCGGGCGGCCGCTTCAGCCTGGACGGCGTGGAGCACCGCTTGGCGACCAACGACGGCGCCCACCACCTGCACGGCGGCGCGATAGGCTTCGGCGGCCGTCTCTGGCGCGCCGAGGTGGGGGAGGAGGGGACGCGTGGGCAGGCGCTGACCTTCCTGCTGGAGAGCCCCGCCGGCGAGCAGGGCTACCCGGGTCGGGTGGAGGTGGGGGTCACCTACACCCTGACCGACGCCGACGAGCTGGTCCTGGAGTACGAGGCGCGCACCGACGCGGCCACCCCCGTCAATCTGAGCCACCACAGCTACTTCAATCTGAGCGGCCACGGAGCCCCCACCATCCTCGACCACGAGCTGGTGATCGACGCAGATCGCTACACCCCCGCCGACGCCACCCTGATCCCGACCGGAGAGCTGGCCCCGGTGGAGGGCACCCCCCTCGACTTCCGCGAGCCGCGGCGCGTCGGAGACCGCATCGCGCTCCTGGAGGGGGCCGGCGCCGGTGGCTACGACCACAACTTCACCCTGCGCGGCGCCCTCGGCGAGTGGCGACGCGCCTGCCGCGTGGGCGAGGCGCGCTCCGGCCGCTGGATCGAGATCTGGACCGACGAGCCGGGCCTGCAGCTCTACTCCGGCAACTTCCTCCGTGGCCAGCGCGGCAAGCAGGGCGCCACGTACGCCCACCGGAGCGGCCTCTGCTTGGAGGCGCAGCACTTCCCCGACTCCGTCCACCAGCCCGGTTTTCCCGACACGGTGCTGCGTCCGGGCGAGGTCTATCGCCAGCGGACCTTGCACCGCTTCGGGGTGGATTGAGGGTCGGCCGTCGCTGGAGGTGGCGGGGGTGGGGGGCTCCCTCGTGGTCCGGACAGCGAGACGACGGGGGGGTGGGGGAGGGTGAATCCGAGGGCAACTCCCCCCCCAACTCTGCGAGTTTCGGGGGGAGTCGGGGCCTGCACCGGGCCGCGGATCCACCGAGCGCGGTCGCCCTACGCCGTCGCGCCCCCGCGGAGTCCGCTCGCCGTGTCGGACACCCCCGAACCGCCGCCACCCCCCCCCGAGACTCTCCGAGTTACGGGGGGACTTCCTCTCTCCCGCAAACCGTCCGCCCCACCCCCCACGCTCGCCGCCCGTCCCGGTCGGTCGCCCTCGCCCG
>CAZDQL010000079.1:0-29799 GCA_964507325.1 uncultured Planctomycetaceae bacterium
GGAAGAGACTCTCACTCATGACAGCGCGCCGGCTTGACTGGCGCTTTCATTGGAACGTCACCGACACCCCGTCGGTGAAATTCGAGGTGGAGGTCGGGTTCTGATCCCGGAACCAGAGCTGGAAGCTCCACGTCTCCCCCGGCTGGACCGCCACCGGCGGCGCAGCGGGGATGTCGAGCAGATCGACCTCGAACCTCATCGTCCCGTTCGCTCCCGAGCTCTGGAGCGAGCTCACGAAGCGCGCGATCGACCCTCCGAGGCAGAGGTTGCCCTGACTGCCCCCGGGGCCGGCGATGAAGCCCTGGGTCTGGCTCGCCAGGAAGTAGCCGTACTGCTGGGTCGGCAGATCGAGGCCGTAGAGGGTCAGTCGGTCGTCGGCGACCACTTCGCTGCCGGAGGCGCGGATCTCGGCCGGCAACCCGTTCGAGTTGGGCACCGCCGGCCCGCAGTAGTTGACGCCCAGGCCCTCCGTCAGGTTCTCGTACCAGGCCACCGTGTCGTCGAAGACCGACGCCGAGAGCAGGTCCACGTCCCCATCCCCGTCCAGGTCCGCCGCGGCGATGCCGTAGGGGAAGCTCGCCTGGTCGCTGATCCAGGAGGGGTTGCCGAAGCTGCCGCCCACGTTCCGGGTCCACTGCACCGTGTCGCCCCCGGAGCCGTTCTTGCCCCCGTTGGCCGTGTCCAGGATCCCGTCGCCGTCCAGGTCCGCGGCCACCACGTCGCCGCCGTAGTGCCCCGCGTTCTGCTTGGGGCCGAAGCTCCCTCCACCGAGGTTGCGGTTCCAGATCGCCTGGTTGTAGCCGCAGGAGAGCACGTCGAGCAGCCCATCTCCGTCCAGGTCGACGGCGCGCACGTGGCGGGCCTCGTCCAGGTCGGCGAGCTTCTGTGCGGCGCCGAAGCTGCCGCCGCCCAGGTTCTCGTACCACTCGACCTCCTCCACCGTCCAGAGAGCCGTCATCACGTCGGCGTCGCCGTCCCCGTCGAGGTCGGCGGCGTCCGCGTCGAGCACCCCCCAGGCGGTGCCGGTGACCAACTGCGCTGAGCCGAAGGAGCCGCCGCCGGTGTTCTCGAACCAGACGACCCTGCTGAGATCGTCCGCCGACACCAGGAGGTCCGCGTCCCCGTCCCCGTCGATGTCCCGCGCCCGGGCGCTGTGCGTGGCGAGCATGGCGGAGGAGACGACCTGCCGCGGGCCGAAGGCGCCCCCGCCCAGGTTCTCGAACCACGAGACCCTGTCGTCGGTGGCCGAGGCGCAGATCACGTCCGGATCGCCGTCGCCGTCCAGGTCGCCGGTGTCGACGCACGCGGCCCCCTTCGCATTGGCGGTGAGCACCTGCTGGGGCCCGAATTCCCCGCCACCCAGGTTCTCGTGCCAGGCGATCTTGTCGTCCCCGGCGGACGCCGTGAGGACGTCCCGATCGCCATCACCATCCAGGTCTCGCGCGACGACGTCGCGCGGCGAGTCGGTGAGCGATGCGGAGAGGGACTGCTGGGCTCCGAAGCTTCCCCCTCCGAGGTTCTCGAACCAGCCCACGGTGTCGTCGCTGATCGAGGCGCTGAGCGGGTCGGGATCGCCGTCGCCGTCGAGATCGGCGGCCACGACGTTCTGGGCGACGGACACGGGCCCGAGCAGCACCACGGAGGCGAAGGCCCCTCCCCCCAGGTTCTCCACCCAGCCGATTTCCACCCCCCCCACCAGCACGTCGTGGTCGCCGTCGCCGTCGAGGTCCTCGCTCCACACCGTGTCGCCCCAAGTCATGAAGGCCAGGTCGTCGATGGGTCCGAAGGCGCCGCCCCCCAGGTTCTCGTACCAAGCGAAGCGCCCCGACGCCCCGTCGCGGGAGGCGGAGAGCACGTCGAGATCCCCGTCCCCATCCAGGTCCGCGGCATGCACGTCCCGTGCCCTGTCGGCCTGGGCGGAGATCGTCTGCACTGCTCCGAAGGCCCCACCGCCCAGGTTCTGGAACCAAACCAGCCGGCCGTATTGGGCGTTGGAGGCCGCCAGCACGTCGAGGGCGCCGTCGCCGTTCAGGTCGGCGGTGGTGACGCTCTCCGCCCAGTACACGGTGGTGCCGAGCACCTGCGGCGGCCCGAAGTCGCCGCCCCCCAGGTTCTCGTACCAACCCACGGTGTGGTCCCCGCTGGAGGTGGCGAGCACGTCCGCGTCGCCGTCGCCGTCGAGGTCCGCGGCGTGGACGTCGGTGGCCCAGTCGACCTGCTTGTCGATCTTGCGTCGGCCACTGAAGTCTCCCCCGCCGCGGTTCTCGTACCAGGCGATCGTGTTGTCGAGGCCGGAGGAGCTGAGCACGTCCGGGTCCCCGTCACCATCCAAGTCGGCGGCGAACACCCCCGTGCAGTTGTCCGCCTCGGAGCAGATCACCCGCCTGAGGGAGAAGGACCCGCCCCCGAGGTTCTCGTACCAGGCCACCCGGTCGTCGAGGATCGACCCAGCCAGCACGTCGAGGTCCCCGTCTCCGTCGAGGTCCGCCGCTACGGCGTCGACGGCTCCGTCCGCCTGGGCGTCGGTGATCGGCCGCAGCTCGCTGAACTGGGCGGCGGCAGGGGTGGCAATGAGCAGAAGGGGAACGAGACGGCAGGTCGGCGTGAGCATCGCAAGCACTCCTCTGGGGTGTCCGGCTTCGGGGAAGTACGCACTATAGCCCAGATCACCTATCGATGTAGTAGGGATTTCCGCAGGGTCCCCGCAGGCACCGATTCGAGGTTACGCGGTGACGGTGAAGACGTGCACCAGCACGTCGCCGGGCGCCTGGGCCGCCCCCCCGCGGGGCTCCCACCAGCGACCCGGCTTGTGCCAGAACTGGGTCGGAGGGCCGGCGTAGGCGTTGTTCCCCGTCTCGAACCAGGGCCAGTAGGCGATCGTGCCGTAGCCGCGGCTCTGGGTGGCGCGGCGCCAGGCGACGGCGGTCCCGTCGCTGGACGAGGTCCACACCGGCCGCCAGATGAAGAGGCCCAGGTCGCCCGGCTCCTCGGTCACCCCCCCACCACGGCCGTTGCGATACACGGTCACCTCGTCGAGCTCGTGGACGAACCAGAAGGTGTTCACCACCTCACCCGTGGTCTTGGTCGGGCCCTCTCCGTCGAACACCTGCTGGGTAGCTCCGATGCTGGTGCCCGGGCCGAAGCCGTCCGCCTGCCACAGACCCCACGTCTCCCCCCCCAGCTGCCAGGTCTGGGTCGGTTCGCCATTCATGTCCGTGCCATCCGATTGCGTATCGATGGTCACGAAGTGGTTCACGTCCTTGCTGCGGTTGCGCAGGGTCACCCGGAAGAAGCGCGCGTTGCGCCAGGCGTCCGCCCCTGAGAAGCGCGCCAGCCGCAGGGCCCCTCGCACGTAGCGCCCGAGCGCCTTGAGCGCCTCCGGACCGCCACAGGCGTACTGGTCCTCGAAACCCTCGCGCACGTAGGCCACTCCATCGTCGGTGTTGTGGTACTCGGAGATCACGATCCCCTGGGGATGGGCACCGTCCGGCGCCAGGACCTCGGGCTGCTCGAGGATCTCGAGCCCGGTCTTGCCCTCGAGGAGGTCCTCGTCGGAGATGCCCCCGGTCAGGTGGATCGTCGGGGTCGACGGCCAGAGCTTGTTCTCGTCGAAGGGGCCGACGTCGAGGCTCCAATCGCCGGTGAAGTGGATCGAGTTCTCGTTCGCGTGCAGGACCTCGTGGCCGGCCACGCCGACCCCTACGGAGCTCTCGTGCTCGGTCGCGAACTCCAGCGTCTCGCCGGCGCCAGCGCCCGCGCCGATGGTGAAGTCGAGCTCCGCCTCCAGGTCCCCCGCCGGAACTGTGAGCTCACCCGATGCGCACCCCGGCGCGATCGTGAAGTCGCTCGGGTCCAGCGTGCCCGAGATCGTGTAGTACACCTTGACGTCCTCGAGCGCCGGAGCCGAGAGCCGCGCTCGGACCGTGTGCTGCCCCGGGCCCCCGGAGGCGCCGGCGGCGTCCCAATCCACGGTCGGCGGCACGACGGACGGCCGCACGTAGAGCCTCAACTCCGCGCGCTTGGAGTCGACCTTCAGGCCGGTGGAACCCGCCTGGAGCAGGCGCAGCACGAGAAGCTTCTCCCGGTACCAGCGGCCAGCCTGGATCGGCATCACCCGCAGTTCGACCGACGTGCTCCCAGCCGGGACCTGGATGGGGGATTCGTCGAGCACGACCAGGTGCTCGGGACCGGCGCTGCCCCCGACGCTGAAGGCCAGGGTGCGATCGGTCGTGGGCCCCGCTTCGAGCTCGATGCGTACGCGCAGCTCCGTCTCCCCGGCGCTGCGCAGGAGGTAGGCCTCGCCTTCGTCCCGCGGCGCTTCCCCGTCGACCACGTTCCACTGCCGGTACTCCCCGGCGGGGTGGACGGCGAGGGGGGCGAAGAAGGTCTTCGGCAGGAGATCGGGCGGGATCGGCTCTTCGGGATCGGTGCGTCGGTTCATGGGTCTCTCTCAGGTGATGGTAGCTCGCTGGGTGCAATCCGCCGCTCGTCAACCCGCCGTCACGCGCCGCACCGCCGCGCGCAGGAGCCGCACCAGGTCTCCCGCGATCTGCGCGCCGGCGGCGACCACCTCCTCGTGGGAGAGGGGCGTCAGCGAAACCCCCGCGGCGTGATTCGAGAGGCACGAGATCGCCCCCACGCGCAGGCCCACCGCCCAGGCGGCGCTCGCCTCGGCGGCGGTGCTCATCCCCACCGCTCGGGCGCCGAGGCCGGCGAGCATCCGGATCTCCGCCGGCGTCTCGTAGGCGGGGCCGAGCAGCGCCGCGTAGACGCCGGCGTGCAGCTCGACTCCGACCTCGGAGGCGGCTGCGTCGAGGGCCTCCGCCAGCTCGGGGTCGTAGGGACAGCCGCGCCCCTGCTCGCCGCGGCGCAGCGGGGCGCGCCCCTGCAGGTTCAGGTGGTCGGTGATGCGCATCAGCCCCGGGACCGTCCAATCCGCGTCCAGACAGCCGGCGGCGTTGGTGAGCAGCAGGCTTCGGCAACCGAGGCGCGCGCAGGCGCGCACGCTGGCGGTCACCTCCGCCGGGGGACGTCCTTCGTAAAGGTGCACGCGCCCCTGCTGCACCAGGACGCGCGCACCGTCGAGCTCGCCCAGGACGAAGCGCCCCGCGTGGCCCGGCACCGTGCTCTGGGGCATGCCGTCGATCTCTTCGAAGCCCACCGAGCGCCCGCCCTCCAGCGCCTCGGCGAAGGCCCCCAGCCCGGAGCCGAGCACCACGGCGACCTCGAAGTCCTCGAGACCCGCCGCCTTCATCCCCGCTGCAAGCCGTTCCTCGAGCGGCATCACAGGAAGGCCCCCGCGACGGTGGCGGTCATCCACGAGGCGAAGGCGCCCCCCAGCATCGCTCGCAGGGCCAGCTTGGAGATCTCCGGCTTGCGCTCGGGAGCCAGGGGGGAGATGCCCCCGATCTGGATCCCGATCGAGGCGAAGTTGGCGAAGCCGCAGAGGGCGTAGGCGGCGATCTTCGCCGTGCGCGCGTTCTCGAAAACCGCCTGGCTGCCTGCTCCCGAGAGCATCTCGCCGCAGGCCATGAACTCGTTCACCGCCACCTTCGCACCGAGCAGAGCCCCGCCGAGCTGGCAGTCGCGCCAGCCGTCGATCCCCACGACCCACTCGTAGGCCGGAATCGGCAGCATCGCCTTCAGGTCACCGAAGGCGATGAACTCGTTCACCGCCACCTTGGTGCCGAGCAGGGTCCCGAAGAGCTGGCAGTCGTGCCAGCCGTCGATCCCCATCATCCAGGCGACGGGGGCGAAGACCCAACCGAAGAGGCGGCCGAGGGAGAGCTCCCCCTCGAAGGCCGTGTGCAGCGCCAGCCACTCCCCGAGGGAGCCCAAGGGCCAGTTGACGAGCGCCACCAGCCCCATGAACGCGATCAGCATGGCGACCACGTTGAGCCACAGCTTCAGACCGTCGCTGGTGCCGTTGGCCGCCGCCTCGATCACGTTGTCAGCACTGCGGTCGAGGCGTAGCTCGACCTTCGAGCCCGTGAGCGATTCCCCCGTCTCGGGGAGCATGATCTTGGCGATCAGGAAGGCCGCCGGCGCGGACAGCACCGAAGCCGTCAACAGGTGCGGCCCCACCTCACTGCCGAGGATGCCCATGTAGACCGCCAGCACGGACCCGGCGATGGTCGCGAAACCGCCGGTCATCAGCGCGTTGAGCTCCGAGCGTGTGAACCCCTTGATGTAGGGCTTGACCACCAACGGCGCCTCGGTCTGCCCGACGAAGACGTTGGCCGCCATCGCCATCGACTCCGCGCCGCTGACCCCCATCAGGGCGGTCATCACCTTGGCCAGCCCGTAGATCAGGAGCTGCATCACCCCCAGGTGGTAGAGCACCCCCATCAGCGCGCTGAAGAAGATGATCACCGTCAGCCCCGTGCTCGCGAAGGCGAAGGCGTAACCCCAGCCCCCCTCGCCGAAGTTCTGCTCCGCCAGGTTGCCGAAGACCAGGCGCGCCCCGTCGGACTGCATCGAGATCAGCTTGGCGACGAAGTCGGCGATCGACCGGAAGAGGGCCACGCCGACCTCGGTCTTCAAGAGGAAGGCCGCCAGCGCGAGCTGCAGCCCCAGGCCCCAGATCACCACCCGCTTGGGGAAGCGCCGCCGGTGGCTCGACAGCAGCCAGGCGACGGCGCAGAAGAAAGCCAGTCCGAGGATGGCGCGCAGGATCGTCATGAGCGGGGGGGAGCGGGATGGGGGGTGTCGGAGTGTAGCGATCCGACCCGTCGATGGGCGCTCCCCTCGCTCTCGCCCGCGCGTCTCAGGGCAGCCGCACCGTCACCCGCTCGCCCGCGGGGAGCTCGAGGGTGGTCAGGGTGGGCCAGCGGGAGAGGTCGGGCTCGGGTTGCAGGAGCTCGGTGGGACCCAGGCGGCACACGCGCAGGTGACCGGCGGGAACCTGGGGGAGCTCACAGCGGCGCGCCTCGTCGCCTCCGACCGGGATCAGGGCCCGTACACCGTCGCGCTCCCAGACCAGGAAGTGCAATCGCAGGGAAGCCGGTGATTCGTCGCCACCGGGCCAGGGTTCGGCGTTCTCGATCACGACCGTGCCCGTGGCGAGAGCGAGCGAGAAGTCGCGCTCGCCCTGCTCGAGTTCGATCGGCGCCATCAGGCGCGTGACCTCGCCCTCGTCACCGGGAGCGGCGAAGAGCAGGTCGTAGGCGCCCGGCTCACGCGAGCGCAGGCTGAACTCGCCGTCGGGGCCGAGGGTGGTCGAGGGGTGGTCTCCGACGACCCAGCGCGTCTCACCGAAGGGCAGGAGGGTCACCCTCCAGGGCCCGGGGACGCCGCCGTCGAGCCGCAGGGTTCCGTGCACGACACAGGGTTCCGCTCCGCCTCCGAGATCGAGGTCGTACCAGGTCGTCCGGCCTGCGCTCACCACGCAATCCCCCTCGATCACGTGAGGGGACTTCCAGCTGTTGGTCGAGGTCTGACTGCGGGTGGGGTCGAGCTCCTCGTCGGTGACGCGCACCTCGTAGGCGCCGGGAGTCAGGCGCTCGAAGCGGAAGCGACCGTCCGCGCCCACGCGCATCGTCCGAGCGTGGGCGTCGCCGCGGTTGATCGCGACGATCGTGCCCGCGGGCTCGCTTTCCGCCGGGACGAGGACGAAACCCTCGATCGCGCCCCCCGGACCGAGCTCGACCTCGATCCCCTCCATCCCGACCTCGGGATCGATCCGGAAGGGGCCGAGCTCGGTGGCCGCGAAGCCGTCCGCCTCCGCCCGCAGGAGGAAGGTCCCCGCGCCACGGAGGGTCAAGTCGAAGCGCCCCTGCGCGTCACTCTCGCCTCGGGCGCGAGAGGAAGGGTCGACGCTGACGGCGAAGCCGTTGTGCTCGATGCGCTCGTCGGCGAGCTCGTAGAGCTCGACGGTCGCGCCGGCCACGGCCGCGCCCGAGGCCCGTACGACGCCGCGCACCCCCGGCAGGGATACGAGCGCGGTGCGCAGCTCGGCGGGCACTCCCTCGCCGTCGTAGGGACCGAGCACCGCGAATTCGTGGCCCTCCGCCAAGACCTCCACGACGAAGCGGGCGCGCGGCACGTTGAGCTCGAGGCCCTCCTCGGAGGGGATCTGCTCGGAGAGCCAGGCGTAGGTGTGGGAGTGATCGGGTGCGCGTACCGAGACGCTGAACGCGCGGAAGCGCTCGTCGGAGGAGGTGACGAAGAGTTGGGTGGTGATCGGCTCGGTGAGCCGCAGAACGATGTCGTGGGTCCCGGGTTCGACCCCTTCGAGCACGGCGTCCCCCCACCGGTTCCGGTCGTCGCTGGCGCGCAGGTCGTATTCAGAGCGGCGTCTGACGTCGATCTCGAAACGTCCGTCCCGGTCGACGCTGGTCGAGCCTCCCCCCTTCGCCCCGGAGCTCCGGTAGGAGTAGTTGAGGTCGGCGTGGGGCACCGGGTCCCCCTCGGGGTCGAGGACGATCCCTGCGATCCACTCACGCGGATCGCGCCTCTCCAACGCGAGCTCGATCCCGAAGCTCTCCGCTCCGGCGCGCACCTCGATCGGAGCGGACCAGGAGGCGAGCCAGCCGTCCCCTCCCGCGCAGAGTCGGGCGTAGCCCGCGGGTACTCCCGAGAGGGTGAACTCCCCTACCGCGTCGGTGTGGGTCGGGGGGAGCCCGCCCTCGCCGCCCCAGTCCTGCTCGGAGCGTCGTTCCTGCTCCACCGTGTGCCGGTCCGGAAGCCTGTCGGTGAGCTTGACCCACGCGCCTTCGATCGGTGACCCCGCCTCGTCGACGACGCGCCCCTGGATCGCGCCACCAGGGGCGAGGCGCACGTCGCCGAGGTGGACGTCCTCCCCGACGCGCCACATCGCGCGACGGAAGACGCTCGCGTGACCAGGCCGGGCGACGAGGAGCTCGAGGGCCTCGAGGTCGTCGAGCTGGAGCCTCGATTCGGCGACCGGCAGCAGCACGCGCCCGTCCGGCCCGCTGGTCGCGCTCGTCACGTGCGGACCCCAGCCGCGGCCGACGTGTCGAAGCTCGGCGTCGGCGAGGGGGGTACCCGACTCGTCGAGGATGCGGGCGAGCACGTGATTCGTGACCGTGTCGCTCTCCTCGATGGCGGGGTCATCCGCAGCCGCGCTCTCCGGCGTCTCGACCCTCACCGCCGTCCGCTCGTCCTCAACAGCGGGTGGCGCCAACGCCCGGAAGGAGACCTCCGCGGGCGCGGAGGGCACCACGTACTCGCTGGGACTCGGGCCGGAGAAGGGCCAGCCGGTGATGCCGGCGACCACGAGGAGGAGGAGGGCGACACAGCCCGCCGAGATCGTCAGTAGCTTCACGCCTAGGGCTCCTTGCAGGAGGGTGAGGGTCGTGGTGCCGGTCGGGGCGGAGGGCGCCAGCGGGGCGGACTCGCCCCCCCGGATCAGGGCGCCCAGGGCGGCGCACCACACGCGCCGATCCCCGTCGTGGTCGGCGTCCAGCCGATCCCGCAGCTCTTCGAGAGCGCGGCTCAACCGCCAGCGCACGGTCCCCGCGGGCACGCCGGTGCGGCGGCCGATCTCTGCGGAGGTGTGGCCCTCGTAGTAGCGCAAGAGCAGGGTGGAGCGGTACGGCTCCTCCAGCTCGGCCACGAGGGCGGTCAGGCGTCGTTGCGTGTCGAGCTTGGCCGCCACCTCCTCGGGGGAGGCCAGGGGAGTGGGCTCCCCGGCCTCGAGCTCCCGCTGCACGCGCCGCCCTTCGGAGCGGGCACGCTGGAAGGCGGCGTTCTTCAGCACCCGCCCGAGCCAGGCGCGCAGGTTCCCGCGCTCCCGCGGCGGCCGGCGCAGGGCCGCGAGCCAGGTCTCCTGGACCAGGTCGTCGGCCGTGGCGAGGTCGGCCACCAGGGAGCGCGCGAGGGCGCGCAGCCACCCGGTGTGGGTCAGGAGCTCGCGTTCGAGCTGGCTTGTGGAATCGGCGTCCATCGGCTTCACCTCCCCAATGCCGCCCGGGGAGGAGTGTTGGACCCCCGGCGTGAATCGGGAGCTCAAATCACCCTAACTCCTTGTCCGGGGAGCGCTTGCGGCAGTCGGGGAATCCGGGAGGAAGCCTCCGGCCACTCCACCGATGTCCTGGTAGGGTCGTGCACACCCGTCGACCGTACGGGACTCACCGAGAGCAACGTGATGTGGAATAGACACCTCTCCCTGACGACGGCGCTGCTCGCCGTCCTGGGGGTCTTCTGCCTCACGCTCCGCGCCGCCCAGGATGATGCGGCCGAGGAGTCGCCCTTCCCGAACGAGCCGATTGCCCATGCGCTCTACAACCGCATGGTGGAGTCGATGCGGGGGGCGCAGACCCTTTCGTGGACAGCGACCTTCAGGACCGAGACGCCCCACGGAGTCTTCGGGCTGGGCTCCTACCGGATCGAGCTGAAGAAGCCCAACTACTTCCGCATGGAAGGCACGCGGGCTGGCGCCGAGAAGGTCAGCGGCGTCCTGATCGGCGACGGCGAACGCCTCTGGATCCACTGGCCGGACGGCAAGCCGCAGTACCCGTGGGAGCGCAAGGGCGAGTACCTCGCCGAGTACGAGCAGCACGAGCACTCCTTCTACATGACGAAGCCGGCCGCGCTCGCGCAGCACTCGATCGGGCACGAGGCCGGGCTGCTGGGGGCGGGGCTGAGCATGACGATCGTCGACGCCTCCACCTTCCACGGCTACACCGACTCCCTGCAGCCGTACCTCGACGGCGTGCGCAGCCTCGGCGTCAAGGAGGTGGACGGCGAGAAGTGCGACGGCGTCGAGGTCAGCTTCATGAAGCACCAGCGCAGCTGGTACCTGTGGCTCTCCCGCTCGGACTACCTGCCGCGAGAGCTGAGGGAAGTGGTCCGCGTCAGCTACGACATCGTCAAGTACGAGACCTGGTCCGACATCGTCGTCGACGAGGAGATCGCGGGCGACCGCTTCGCGTGGTCACCCCCCGAGGGCTGGGTCGAGTGGAGCATGCCGCCCATCGAAGAGGGCCTCCTGAAACGCGGCACGCTCGCCCCCGAGATCGAGGGGCCCACCCTGGACGGCGATACGATCAAGCTCTCCGACTACCGCGGGAACTTCGTCTGGCTCAACAAGTGGCGCTGTGGGTGACCCGCCTGTCGAGAGGAGATACGGGGTCTCCAAGAACTGCATCAGCGCTTCCAGGGCAAGGGGATGGTCGTCATCGGTCACAACAGCGCCGACGACGCGGAGATCGCCCGCAAGTTCGTCACCGAGAACGAGGCCACCTACCCCACCATCCTCGACACCTCGCTGGAGGGCTATCAGGCGATGGCCCAGTACGAGACGCTGGGCATGAGCGCCGTTCCGATGACCTACCTCATCAACCCCGAGGGAAAGGTCGTCGACGCGTGGTACGGGCACAATCCCGCCCAGATGGAGAAGTACGCTGAGCTGATCCAGCAGTGGCTGGAGTTCGAGAAGGACAAGTAGCGCGGCGGGGGAGCTCCCCGCGACCCGCTACTTCCCCTTCTCCGGCGGCTCGAGCGGCCCAACGTACTCGCTGGCGACCACGACCTGGTCGAACCAGACCTTGCTGACGTGGCCCCGCGCAGCCTTGGTGATGTAGACGTAGGTCCACAGGTAGTTCACCGCCAACTCCTCGGTCGAGCGCCAGGCGAAGCCGTCGAAGCTGCCCTCCGCCTCGGCGACCGGGCTCCACCAGCCGCCCATCCAGCGACCTTGCGGGTAGCCCCGACCCACGCGGCTCAGGATGCGCCCGTCGACGCGATGCAGCTTGCCGTCGATCCAGAAGGCCTGCTCGCCATTCGGCTCGCCGAGCTCGTTCATCACGACCATCAGCTCGACGCAGATCCACCGGCCCCGCTCCACCTGCGGCCGTTCGACACCGACCAGGAAGGGCGTGCCCCAGTAGTTGCCGTCGCCGTGCACGTGCATGCCCTGCCAGTAGGTGTAGAAGTCCCAGCGCCACTCCTTGCCGCAGGGTTCGACGCTGGTGCAGAAGCGCTCGTCCCCTTTCGGCCGCACGCCGGCGCCGCCCTGCGGCCAGGGGGTCGGCGGGTTGAAGCCGCCGAGATGCGTTCCGAAGTGGTGGATCTGCGCGCAGTCCTCGTCGAAGCGCACGTAGCTGCGCACGAAGACTCGCTCGTGCCCTGGGAGCAGGCGGCGGTAGAGCTTGCCGCCGCTGCCCTTCCCGCCGACGTGGGTGACCAGCAGGGAGTGCTCGTCGGCCGCGTGCTCGGGCACCTCCTTCGAGAAGGAGAGGCTCTCGCGCTCGGCGGCCTCGTCCCAGCGCGCGCAGAGCTCGTCGAGGCTCTCTTCGTCGAAACGCTCGACGAAGATCACGCGTGGATCCCGCTCGATGCCGGCGTCGCCGGGGTACTGCGCCGCCAGTCCCGTGCGGCCCTCCGGCAGCGGTTCGGGCTCCTCGGCGAATGAGCCGAGTGCAGAGGTGATGATGAGGAGTGCAAGCGACAGCATGGTCCGGTCATCCTCCCCGATCCCTACCCCGGGGGATAGGAGTTCCGAGAGGATGAGCCTCGGTGCCCAGGGGGAGTCGGCCGGAGCCCGTCCTACCGAGTTGCGGGCCTACCAGACCCCTGTCGAGGCCCCGGGAGGCCTACCTCCGGGCTGCGAGGACAACCCGTCGTCGATCGTTTTCTCGAGCGCGAAGCCGGGGAGGAGGCTCCTGAACCCACCGTGAACGAGATTTGGGCTAACTTGTCGCACGCCGGGGCGCATCCACTGTCCGGTTGGTCTATCCTCCCGGCGTCGAGGCCGACCCTCACGAGGGAACAGCGCCTCGACCAATCAAGGGGGGGGCTACTCCCCGGCTCGGCCGCCATCCGTGCGACCGGCGGCGCACAGCAGGGCCCTGCAAGGGCCGCGTCGCACCGACTCCGATCGTTCCCGTGTCTGTTGTATGGGTCCTGATCTCAGGCGCCGGCTCGCGCACCACGCGAGCACCGCCACGACGAGGAACCCGACATCACCCGACACCGCAGCGCCCGCCACTCCGTGGCTGGCTTCGCTCGCTTCGAGCTACGTTCCGAACTGCTCCAGGCCCTCGCTGAGATGGGCTTCACCACGCCGCGCCCGGTCCAGGAGCGCGCCATTCCACCCGCTCTCGCAGGACGCGACGTCCTGGGTCTGGCCCAGACGGGCACCGGCAAGACGGCGGCTTTCGCCCTTCCCATCCTCCACCGACTGCTCGATCGACAACGCCCCGGGCCGCGCGCGCTGGTCGTGACGCCGACCCGGGAGCTGACTGCGCAGGTTGCTGAGCAGTTCGACCGCTTGGCTGCGCACACGCCATTCGCCTCCGCCTCGTTGTACGGCGGTGTCCCGATCGCCCGCCAGCAGCGCGCCTTGCGCAGATGCCCCGAGGTGCTGGTCGCCTGCCCGGGCCGCCTGCTCGACCTCCTGGGCCGGGGAGCACTGCGCCTCGACACGATCGAGGTCTTGGTGCTCGACGAGGCCGACCACATGTTCGACATGGGCTTCCTGCCCGACGTGCGGCGCATCCTGCGGGCGCTGCCTGCACGCCGACAGAATCTGCTCTTCTCGGCCACGATGCCCGACGAGATCCGCAAGCTGGCGAACCAGGTGCTGGTCGAACCCGCCGTCGTCGAGCTGGAGCACTCCCGACCGGCGGAGACGATCGAGCACGCGCTCCTACCGCTCCAGGAGGGAGACAAGGTCCGGGCACTCGAGCGCCTGCTGGGGGGCGAGGACTTCAGCTCCGCGCTCGTCTTCCTGCGCACCAAGCGGCGCGCTCGGCGACTGGCCCGACAGCTCGACGACCGCGGCCACGCGGCGATCGCCTTGCAGGGGAACATGTCCCAGGGTCAGCGCGATCGAGCCCTGAACGGCTTCCGAGAGAACCGCTACAACGTCCTCGTGGCAACCGACATCGCCGCTCGCGGGCTCGACATCGAGGGGATCTCGCACGTGGTGAACTTCGACGTCCCGGGCACCCCGGATGCCTACACGCACCGCATCGGCCGAACCGGTCGCTCGGGACGCAGTGGAGCGGCACTCACCTTCGTCACCCCAGCCGAGTCTGCCGCCGTGCGGGCGATCGAGAGGCGTCTCGGCGCACGGATCGAGCGCAAGCCAGAGGCGGACGCCGGCCTGCGCGGGCACACCGGGCGCAGCCCCGCGCGGCCGCGCAGAACGCCGCGCTCGGCGGAGATCCCGCGTCGCGCGCAGGGCCCGGTTGCTCCCGCGCAACCCACGGTGCCCTCGCAGCCTCCCTTCGGACTGGGGGTGGTCGATCACTCCCAAGCCGACCGGTTCGAAGACGCCCGTCGATAGGACTGACAGCAAAACACCGGCCAGGGCCATAACTGAGCTTCATCCCGGAATGACACGTACACTCTGAACCGCAATGAGAAGAGTTCTCCTCACGAGCGTCTGCCGACCGATCGGCCCTGATCACGGCGACGCTCCCAGCGTCGGTTACGAGCTACTCCACGGGCAAGTCACGCGGGCACAAGGGCTTTTCGGACCCCGCTCCCACCACATCCACTTCTCCCTGGAGTACATCGCGGAGAACCTCGAAGCACCGTGCGTGGTGCTGCAGTACCCTTCGCGCCGCGAGCTGATCCGCGAATTGAAGAAGGGCTACGACTACGTAGCGATCTCCTTCCTCTTGGCCCTGTTCCACCGCATGAAGGACGTCGTCGCGCTCGTCCGCGAACACGCGCCCTTCGCCAAGATCGTGCTGGGAGGCTACGGTGCGGTCCTGTCCGACGAGGAGCTCGCGCCCTACGGCGACCACATCTGCCGCGAGGAAGGAGTTGCTTTCATGCGGCGCTTGCTCGGCGAGCCCGAGCTCGCCATGCCCTACCACCACCCCCTCATCACGAGCACCCTCAAGGTGTTCGGGGCACGAGTCTCGCACACCGGCATGATCTTCGCCGGTCTGGGCTGTCCCAGTGGTTGTGACTTCTGTTGCACATCGCACTTCTTCGAGCGTCGCCATATCAAACTGCTGCCGACCGGCGAAGACATCCATCGCGTCGCAGAACGCTACGTCGCTCTCGACCCCGACATCACGCTGGTCGTGCTCGACGAGGATTTCCTGCTGAATCGGCGCCGGGCCATGGCTTTCCGCGAGTCCGTCCTGCGGGCCGGAAAGCCCCTCTCCATCTTCGCTTTCGCCAGCATCCGTGCTCTCAGCCAGTACACGACCGAAGAAATCGTCGAGATGGGCATCGACGGCCTCTGGATCGGCTACGAGGGGACGCGCTCGGGCTATGCCAAGCAGGAGGGGCGCCCTCCCGAGGAGCTCTTCGTCGAGCTCCGGGAGCACGGGGTGTCGGTCCTCGCCTCGATGATCGTCGGATTGCCCTACCAGGATGACGAGATCGTGGAGCAGGAGCTCGCTCAGCTCCTGGCGCTCGAGCCAGATCTGTGCCAGTTCCTGATCTACGGGCCAGTGCCCGGCACGCCCTTCTTCGAGCAGGTCGTCGAGCAGGGCAGGTTGCGCGAGGAGTTCCACACCGATCGCGAGCGGTTCTACAAGGTCAGCGACGGATTCACCGCCATGGTGAAGCACCCCAAGCTCGGGTTCGAGCAGATCGAGGAGCAACAGCGCCGCTGCTACCGGGAGGAGTTCCAGCAGCTGGGCCCCACGATCTACCGCTCGATCGAGACCTGGCTGAAGGGCTACCGAACGCTGAGCCGCTCCACGAATCCGGCCCTGCGGCAGAAGGCGCAGCGACTCGCGCGCGAGGTCCGCAAGGCCTATCCCGTATTCCTCGCCGGCCGCCTGCTCGGTCCGAACCGGGTCATCCGTCGCCGCATCGGTTCGCTGCAGAGGGACGTTCACGCGGCCTTCGGCCGGCCCAGGTTGGGGCAGCGCCTGCAGGGACTCATGGCGACGGGTCTGGCGCTCTGGACCTCCGTCACGCTGAAACTGCGGCTCTTCCAGCACCCGCGGCTGGTGAGGCACGCGTACCGCATGCCTGCCGCGGAACCTCGACCGGCCCGCATATGGCGCAAGCTGAGGCGAGTAGAGCAGGTCGCCACGGTCGAGTTGCGGCCAGCGGGCACGATCTGGCTCGGATTGCACGGGGCGATCGAGACCGCGGATGCCTCCCATCTCGCAGGTCGCATCCGCAGGGCCTTGCAACGTACCCGTGAGAGCGTCGTCCTGGACCTCGAGCGCTTGACACAGCTCGAGCACGATGCGGCCAACAAGCTCGTCGCGGCGTTGCGCGCTCACCGCGATCGCATCCGCGTCCTCATGCCGAGCGCACTGTCCAGTCCGGGTGTGACCACAGTGCTGGCCATCTTCAGCCTCTACCGGGGATCGGGACTCAACGGCTAGGACTCGGTTCTCGGGTCGGGCGAGGAGCGCCTGGAGGGCACTGCGTTGCCACAGCCCTCCGGGTGGAGCCTCACGGTTTGGCGGCCGTCGATCGCTGCAGTCTAGAAATCGTCGCAGGCCCGGTAGGCCTCGATCACTGCTCGCTCGCCTTCGACTCCCGGCTTCGAGTTGCCGTGCTCCATGCCGAGGATGCCGGTGAAGCCCCTGGCGTGGATGTGGCGGAAGACGTTCTTGTAGTTGATCTCCCCCGTGGTCGGCTCGCGGCGTCCGGGGTTGTCGCCGATCTGGAAGTAGCCGATCTCGTCCCAGGCGTGGTCGATGTTGGGGATCAGGTTCCCTTCGGTGATCTGCTGGTGGTAGATGTCGAAGAGGATCTTGCAGGAGGGGCTGTCGACCGCCCGACAGATCAGGTAGGCCTGCGGGATCTTCGTCAGGAACAGACCCGGGTGGTCTCTCCAGGGATTCAGGGGCTCCAGGACCATGACCAGGCCCGCGGGCTCGCAGATCTCCGCCGCGCGGCGCAGGGCCTCCACGACGTTGGCGGTCTGGTAGTCCGGCTCGAGGCGGGGCTCCACCATCCCCGGCACGACGGTGGCCCAGGTCGCCCCGACCCGCTTGGCCACCTCCACGGCGTTCTCGATGTCCTTCACGAAGCGGTCCCGTTGATCGACGTTGCCCGTGCTCAGGTTCTTCTCCCAGAGGTGGGTGTGGGCCACGAAGACGCCCATCCGCATTCCTAAGCGTTCGAGAGCCTCCGCGATCCTCTTCTGCACCTCGACGGGGCGCCCGGCCATGCCGTTGTCCTCGAACGCCGTGAAGCCCTGGTCCGCCATGAACTCGAGCTGCGCGACCGGATCGTCACCGGCGGAGTGGCGGAACATGCCCAGGTGCGGGGCGTAGGGCAGCTTGAATTTCGGGTTCGACGCTTCCTGGGCCCCGGCCAGACCGGGCAGGCCGATGGAGAGGGCTCCGGCGGCCAGGCCGCCCTTCAGGAAGTCCCGGCGGTCCGCGCCGCCGCCGTTGGGCTCGGGAGAGTGGTTCTGCATGGCTCGTCCTCGGTCTCTGTCTTCGGATTCGATCGTGCCGGAACGGCTGCCGTTCCTGCTGCGGGGTCCCCTCACGCTAGTGAACGACGGGAGATCGACAAGGGTTCTCCCGCTCCCGCCCACGGACAGCGCGCTTCGCACCCGGTTCAGCGGTATTCGGGGTGTTACCCACCGCGGGGGGCGGAGCTAGTTGGGCGAGCCAACTCATCGGGTTGGTGCCAGCACCGAAGCATCTCCAGCTAGCGCCCTCCGACCGCAGAGGGCACCCAGCACGTTCCCATCCGTCGGGTCCATTCCGACGGGTGGTCACACCACTCGCAGCGGATAGCCATGAATGCTCCTTCCACGCCCTGTGCGCATCCCGTCCGTCCCTTCCATTCTCTGGCCTCCGGCCTGCTCCTCCTCGCCCCTCTCCAAGGCCCCGTTCCAGGGGGCTCTACCGCCCGTGTGAACGTCGACTCCGCGGGCAATCAGAGCAACGGCCCGTCCCATGGCTGCTTGCAGTCCGCCGGAACCAGGTTCGTGGCCTTCCACAGCATCGCCGATAACCTCGTGCCGGGGGACACCAATGGCGCGCCGGACGCGTTCGTTCACGATCTACGCAAGGGCCGGACGACGCGTGTGAGCGTCGATTCGACGGGGGCCGAGGCGAACCTCGGTGCAGGCTTTCCCGCGACCACTCCGGATGGTCGCTACGTGGCCTTCGAGAGTGCGTCCGACAACCTCGTGCCGGGAGACACCAACGACTCCACGGACGTCTTCGTTCACGATCGACTGAGCGGCCAGACCTCGCGCGTGAGCATCGCGTCGAGCGGGCAGGAGGGGCAAGGGGCCAGCTGCAAGCCGCAGATCTCTGCGGACGGCCGCTACGTGGCGTTCAGCAGCGAGGCCAACAACCTGGTGCCCCACGACACCAACGCGAGGATAGACGTCTTCGTCCACGACCGTTGGACGGGCCGCACCCTGCGCGCGAGCGTCAGCAGTACGGGGGCCCAGGGGAATGGGTGGAGCGATCTGCCCTCCATCTCCCCGGACGGCAGCTACGTGGTCTTCAGCAGCAAGGCCGACAACCTGGTGCCGGGCGACACCAACGGCGAGGTCGACGTCTTCATCCGCGTCCTGCGCTGAGAGCCGGAGTCGAGGCTCGGGACCTTCGCCAGCCGAGCACCTAGTCATGGACGTAGCGGTGCCCCGTCACCTCGTGCCTGGGCTCCTGCACGCAATTGACCTCGCATCGGAAAGGTCGTTGGACGGCCAAGAGCTGGCAATGCTCTATCGGGGCAGTCTACCGCCGCAGCTCCGCGATTCAGAAAGCCCGCTGCGCCCAAACCCCCATCCCGGGCATCGTGTGAACCCGTAGATGAGATGAGGAGGCCAAAGTCAAGTGAAGACGCTTGGTGCCTTCTCTTCGCGGAGAGTGCGATGACGGTCTTTCCCGTGGAGTGGCTGCGTACTCGGGATGGCCGACGAAGAGGCCAGAGGCGTGACCACGGCCACCTACCACAGCCCGAGCTGCGGTCGGCCCAGCTTTCGGCCCCTGCGGCTAGCCGCCCAGCGCCTGGCGGATCGCTTCGAGCAGGGCCTCGGAACGGTACGGCTTCGGGATGAAGCCCGTTGCCCCCTGGTCGATCAGTCGCTCGGCGTGCCTGGTTTCCGCGAAGCCGCTGGACATGAGCACCGGATAATCGGGGTCCAGCTCCAGGATCGCACGGAGCGCCTGCTCGCCGTCCATGTCGGGCATCGACAGGTCCAGGACCACGCAGTCGACGTTCACCTCCTTCCGGCGGAGTTGATCGACCGCGTCCCGGCCACCTCCTGCGGTCAACACCTCGAATCCCGCCGCGCCCAGGAGCCGCCTTGCGACCGAGCGAATCTCCGGCTCGTCGTCGACCACGAGGATCGTGCCCTCCATGCGCCCAGGAACTTCCTTCGGCGGCTGGTCGTCCCGGGGAATCACGGCGTCCTTGGCCACGGGGAACAGGACCTTGAAGGTGGTGCCTCGCCCCGGCTCTGACGCGACGAAGATCGTTCCGTGGTGGGCCCGCATGATGCCGAGCACCGCGGCCATCCCCAGGCCGCGGCCCGTGAACTTGGTGGTGAAGAAGGGATCGAAGACCCTTTGAAGCGTCTCGGCGCGCATGCCGCAGCCGGTGTCGGTCACCTCGACCCAGGCGTACACGCCATCTTCGAGGTCAATGTCGCAGCAGCCCGACCTCAGGTAGGCGCGGTCGCAGTCACTCGCACCGGTCGTGACCGTGATCACCCCCGGCTCGTCCCCGATCGCCTCCGATGCGTTCAGGATCAGGTTCATCAGCACCTGACGGATCTGGGTCGCATCCGCCTGGATCGTTGGGAGCTTGGAGGTGGCCGGGAGCTCGAGGCGAATCTTCTTGGGAATCGCGACCTCCAGGAGCTTCCCGAGCTCGGCAATCAGCTCGTTCAAGCTCACCGGCTCGATGACGGCGCTGCTACCGCCCGAGTAGGCCAGCATCTGCCGGGTCAACTCGGCCCCCCGGATGGCGGCGGTCTCGATCTCCTTCAGGCACTCCCACACGGAGTCATCGGGCTTCACCTCCCGCAGGGCCAACTCCGCGTTGCCCAGGACCGCCGTCAGCAGGTTGTTGAAGTCGTGGGCGATACCACCGGCCAACACGCCCATGCTCTCCAGTCTCTGCGCCTGCTGGAGCTGGGCATCCAGCTTCCGGCGCTCCTGTTCTTCGCGTACACGCTCCGTGATGTCCCGCTGGTGGCCGGCGTAGGCGAAGACCGCGCCCTCCTCGTCGACCAGGGGCCAGATCAGGAGCTCGCAGCGGAAGATGCGGCCGTCTCGCTTCCGGTTGTCCAGGACCCCCCTCTCCACTCCGCGCCGCTGGCAACGGCCCGGTAGATCTCCTCCTGGATCTGCTCCGCCCGCGGATCTGCGTTCAGGATCTCCGGGGACTCGCCGAGGATCTCCTCGGAGGAGTAACCAAAGAGATCCTGAAAGGCGCGGTTCGCATAGATGATCCGGAACTCGAGGTCGGTGGCGATCACCGAATCCGAGACCTGCTCGGTGATCCGGCTCAAGAGGCGTAGACGCTGTTCCACCGTCTGGCGCTGAACCTCGAATCGGTCGCGCTGGATCCGGGCGTGGAGGATCGGCGAGACGTGGCGGCCGATCATCTCCAGGAAGGCCAGATCCGACTCGTCGAAGGGGGTCGGCTTGTTGGCGAGTGCGATCTGCCCGATCAACTTCTCCCGATGCAGCAGCGGAACCACCAGAGCGTTTCGGAGAGGGACGTGCCCCAGCGGTGGCTCCAGGCCGCCGTTGGCGATCAGTGGGCGCCGCTCGACGAGAGACCGCCCCCAGAGACCACCCCACTCCGAGCGCCGGAACACGATGTCCTTCTCGGGGACGGCGCATTGGTCCCAGATGTCCGTGGTCAGGGTCGGACAGACCAGATCGCCTGCCTCGTCGATGTACCCGAAATAGCCAAACTGGCAGTCCAACGAGTGGATCAGAATGGCCAGCAGTTCCGAGAACATCTCCGGGTCGCTGCTGGTGTAGAGGATGCTCGAGATCGCGTTCGCGATCGCCCGCGGCTGCCGGTCGGCCGCTCCCGCTGTCGATGCGTCACCGCTCGAGGTGGAGGGCTGATTCTGGGGCCGGCTCAGCGTGCAACTCCCTGGTCTCGACGGCGGGGCTCCGCGGAGAGGAAACCCACCGGGATCATCTCGACAACACGGCCCATTTTCGCAGCTGGCTCGGTTCGACGCAATCCCGGGCCACCGAGTCGAGCCCGCAAGCGGACGAAGGGAGCCGGAGACCGGCGTGCTCCCGGGCGACGATCACAATCGTCAACCAGCGCGAGGCGCAATACGAATACCGTTCAGCCCTTCGATCCACAGTCGGGAGCGGGCGTAGGGTCCGACGGCCCGGCCGACGTGCACCTGCCTGTCGTAGTGCAGGGTGCAGCACGGCGATATACCAGGATGACCGTCGACATCCACCCGCTCCAGGTGCTCCTGCTGACCGTGTCTGGCTGGGTGAACCGCCAGCAGCAGCAGGTGATCGAGTACCTGGTCGAGGAGAACCGGGTCCTCAGGGAGCAGCTTGGAGGTCGCTGCCGCGCCTTGACGACCGCCAACGCCGGCGCCCGGCGGCCAAGGGAAAGGTCCTAGGCCGCCGGCTACTCAAGCAGGTGGCGACCATCGTCATGCCCAACACCAGCCTGCGCTGGCAGCGGCGACTGATCGCGGCGGCTCCGCTGAGTGCGCCGCAAATCGAACCCCCGCCGCCGATGCCGCCCTCGCTGTAGCGCATCATCCGATAAGGGAAGGAGACGTACGGTTCACCGATGAGCTCGGCCAGGGACTGGACGAGGCTGCCGAGGAGGGCCTACATGCAGCCGCCCTCGGGGAACAGCTCGCTCGCGCGCTGCACGACGCTCGCCGGATCGAGCTCGACGTAGCTCCAGGCGGACGAACCCGCGGGGCCCGCGTCCTGTGCCGCGCCGGGCAAGCCGCAGACGAGTCCTGCTCCGACGGCCACTCCCGCCGTGCCGAGTACCTGTCTCCCGGACAACGTCTTCATGGTCGTCTCCGAGTCGATGCAGCCGTTGCGGGCGTCTATCCGCCGGGTGTGTATCATTCCCGCCAAGGAAACCCACGCAATGAAACTGCGAGTGGCCACGGGCCAGTTCCCCGTCACGGCGGATGTCGACCGCAACCTCGCCTACGTCCGCGATCAGATCGCGAGCGCGGGGCAGAGGCGCGCGAACGTCGTGATCTTCCCCGAGGCCGCGCTGGGCGGGTACGCGGGGGAGGACTTCGGGTCCTTCGCCGGCTACGACTGGGGGCGGCTCGAAGCTGCCCACGAGGAAGTCGCCCGTGCCGCCCGCGGCGCCGGTCTCTGGGTGATCTGCGGCACGAACTACCGCACCGGGCCGCGCGGCAAGCCGCACAACAGCTTGCTGGCGTTCGATCCCACGGGTGAGCTCGTCGCGCGCTACGACAAGCGCCTCTGCACCGGGCCTCTCGGACAGCTCGACCTCGCGCACTACGAACCGGGTGATCACTCCGTCGTGCTGGAGATCGCGGACGTGCGCTGCGGCCTCTTGATCTGCCACGAGTGGCGCTACCCCGAGCCGTACCGCGCCTACAAGCGCAAGGGGATCGAGGTGATCCTGCAGGGGTGGTACGACGGCGGCCACGACGAGGAGGGCTGGCTCCGCCAGGGCGCGGTGAACTCGGAGGTGATCCCCGCGACGGTGCAGGGACACGCGGTCTGCAACCACCTGTGGATCTGCGGCACGAACACGTCGAGGCGGCGCAGCTGCTTCGGCGCTTTCGTCGTGCGCCCCGATGGGCTCTTCCAGGCTCGGTTGCCGCGCAATCGCGCTGGGGTGATGGTCGAGACGCTCGACACCGGCCTCGCCATTCCCGATCTGGCCGGACACTTGCGCGGGGCGGTGATGCGCGGCCTCGATTCGATCAACCACTGAAACGTCATCGAACCATGGACAGCATCGACGTCGATGGACACGTGTGCGAGGGAGTCATCTTCCCGACCGAGCAGAGCGCCGTGCTGATGCTACGCGCGAAGAGTGGGGTCCTCGCTTGCGGCTATCTCTCGGTCGCTTGCGCCGAGAGGCTCGGGGACGCGCTCGCCATCGGGCGCGGCGTCCACAGCTACGACGACATGCTCGCCGCCGTCGTGCAGGAGGTCAGCCCACGCGCGGCCGAGCTCGGCGTGCAGCCAGGGTGCTCGGGCAAGGATGCGCTGCTGGCGATGAGCTGAGCACTGCGCGCGCCCGTCAGTCGCTGCGCTCGACCAGCGCGACCCAGTCCTCAGCGGGATCACCCGGCGGCGGGCCGAGTGGCCGCGGGCCAGGGCCGCGGATCTCTGGGCTGGATTCCAGCTCCGGGAAGACGCCCCGTCGCGGGTCGAACCACCTGACTCTGAAACGACCCTCGACTTCGCCGAGATCGAGCGTGGTCGACTTCCCCGGGCGGACGAGGACCGCGTAGATCTCGCCGGGCGCCGCGAAGCAGAACCCGGTTCCCTTCTCGATCAGCTCGTCGTGCGCAGCCATCCGCACGAAGGGCAGGTGGTCGTGGAAGAAGTCCAGCGCGATGCGGCACTGGTCCCACCACTTGGCGCGTGAACGCCAGTCCTGGCAGGTGAGGTCGCTGTGCGGGTGGGCGTAGCCGAAGTACCACTCGTTTCCCGCGCCGCCGCCGAGCAGGCAGCCCCACAGGCCGTTGATGCGCGCGTCGTCGTGCGCGGGGTCCTCCTCGTCGGGGATCAGGGAGTGCTGGGCGTCACCGGGTTCGTCGCAAGCGACCACCCAGGGCTTACCCGCGTTCGCCGAGCGTCGGATCCACGCCACGACCTGGCCGTGCACGTTGCCGAAGTCCGTGCGGTTGGTCTGTAGCGAGAAGCCGGTCAGCTCCGACGCCTCACCGAGCAGGTCGTCGGGCATGCGGCCGTTGTGAATCACGATCAAGTGGCCGTAGGGGTCGTGATCGTGGAAGTACTTCGCCATCGCGATGCGCTGTGCGGTGGTCTGGTCGGTCTGCCCGTTCTGCTGGTTTCCGCCCCAGCCGTCCTCCTCGCCGAGGTTCCAGTTGAGCGCCCGGTGATGGCCGAAGCGCCCGATCAGCTCGCGGTAGTACAAGCGCCTCTGCGGACCCGTGTCTCCGCCGTCGAGCAGCGTCTCGTTCTCGGTCTCCTGCGTCTTGAAGTGCAGGTAGAGGCCCAGGGTGTCGACGTGCTCGAAGACGATCTCCCACTGGTCGAGCCGCGAGACGTCGAAGCGCTCGCGCTCGTCGTAGCTCGTGTAGGGGAAGACGTTCCGGTCGTCTCCTCCGATGTTGAGGGTCAGGAAGGAGACCGAGTTCATCCCCTTCGAGGCCAGGTAGTTGAGCGCCCCGATCAGCCCCTTGCCGCGGCCGTCACCCCAGGTCGGATCCCCTGGGTTCCAGTCGCGAAGGTGCGGCGCCCAGGTCTTGACGAACTGGTCCTTGTGCCCGTCGCTCGCGAAGTCGCCGTCGAAGTCGGCGTAGGCGAGCAGGTTCTCTGGGGAGTCGGCGCCTTGCTTGAGGAAGTACTCCTGCGTCCCGGCCCAGCGCAGGTAGCGTTCGCCGACGTACTGGAGCCGACCGGAACTGCGGTTGCCGAAGTCGGGTCCGACACCCTGGGCGTACTCGTCCGTTGGCTCGACCTCGAACCCACCGGTCAGGCCGTGCAACGGCGCGACCGCAGTGCCCACGCCAAGCTCGGCGGTCGCGACGTCCTCGCCGGCGAGGAACGAGACCGCGTAGGTCCAGGGCCCCCCCTCGTCAGGCGCGAAGTGCACACGCCACTTGTTCCCGCTGTCCGCCCCCGAATTCGCCGCATCACCGTCAGCGGCGTAGTACCCGGGAACGACGAACTCGCGCCCGCCCTTCGAGAAGGTCACGTCGAGGCGATGGTCGGTGAACGGGTTGGGCGTGGCGCTCTCCGAGGAGGCCGGCCCCTCGAGCGTCAGCGTGATCTTGTGCCACTGACGGAGCTCGCCGCTGACCTCGATCGCCCCGCTGGGTTCCTGTGATCCACCGGCTGCGAGTGCCGGAAGCACGAGGCAGGGCAGCAGCCACGACCAACGCTGACACCGCGAACCGCCTTCAGTCTCGGCCATCTCTTCCCTCACCTTCGTAGTCGAGTGCGAACACCGGGGTCAGGTCCCGAGTCTACGCGGACGCTGGAGTTCGATCTGGGGGATCTGGATGATTGAGTTCATGGTCCTGCGCTTCCTCTCCCTCGCCGCGATCTCACTCACCGCCTGCCAGACCGCCCCGGTCGACAGAACCCTCGAGCTCCGCTTCGTTCAGGACGAGGAGTTGATCGCCGCGACCCCCTACGGCTCGCCCCCCCAGATCGCCGTCTGGCTCGAGGATCCGGTCGACGGTTCGCCGCACACCCTGCTGGTGACCACGGACTCCGGCACGGGAAGCTGGCGGGGCAAGACGGAGAGCCCCGAGGCGTTGCCGCGCTGGTACGCGGTGTACCGCCGGGAGTGGGGCCGCGAGGGCTACCCGATGCCCGCAACTCCGGTGCCCGACGCGGTGACGCGACCGACCTCGTCGGCGGCGGCCTTCACCTGGACCGCCGAGCTTCCCGCCGGCGAGCGCTGGATCTGCTGGATCGAGGTGAATCTCTCCGGCGACTACAACGAGCGCTTCGTCCCGGTCGACGAGGTGACCGGCGTCGGGGATACCGACTCGTCGGGCCAGCCGTCGCTCCTCTATCGCGTGGAGCTTCCCGGAGAGGCCGGCACCCCGATCGAGCCCGAGCTCTTCGGGTGCACGATCATGGGCACGCGGGGGGGGGTGACGCGCGACCTCGAGGGAGTCACGACCGCGCGGGAGGTGCTGCGCTCGATCGAGATCCGCGTCCGACCGCGCTGATGGGTCACTGAAGGGACACGCGACCCGGTCAGAGCGCGATCCGCCGCAGCACCAACGGCGCCGGCTCGCGTCCCGTGTCGAAGGCGATCGCGCCGCGCAGCTCCCCCATGGCGGCCGCGAGGCCGCGCTCCCCCTGGTGGTGGATCTCCGCCAGGGGCGCCCCCGCCTCGATCTCGCGGCCCGAGCGCGCCAGCCAGCGCACCCCCACCGCCGGGTCGATCCCGACCCCCGCGGCGATCCGACCGCCTCCGAGCACCGCCGCCGCCCGACCGATGGCGCGGCAGTCGACCACGTCCAGCACACCGCTGGCGGGAGAGCACAGGAGCGTCGTCGTCGCAGCGCGCGGCAGGCGCTCCGGGGCTTCGATCGCGCGCGCGTCGCCCCCCTGGCAGGCGACCATGCGCGCGAGGGCATCGCGCGCTTCACCGCCGTCGAGGCTCTCGGCGATGCGCGCGTGGCCCTGCTCCTGGCTGCCCGCGAGACCCGCTGCGCAGAGCAGCTCCGCACCCTGGGCCAGGACGAGCTCGCGCAGGTCGGCGGGGCCCTCGCCGCGCAGGCACTGGATCACCTCGACCACCTCCAGGGCGTGACCGACCGCCTCCCCCAGCGGCTCCTCCATCGAGGTCTGCAGGACCACCGCGGGCAAACCGAAGCGCGCCGCCAGGGCCAGCATGGTGCGCGCCAGCTCGGCGCCCCGCTCCGGATCCTGGATGAAGGCGCCGGAGCCGAATTTGACGTCCAGGACCAGGGCGTCGAGCCCCTCCGCCAGCTTCTTGGAGAGGATCGAGCTGGCGATCAGGGGCTCCGATTCGACCAATCCGGTCGCGTCCCGCAGGGCGTAGAGCTTGCGGTCGGCGGGCACCAGCTCCCCGCTCTGGGCCGCGATGGCGCACCCCGCCTTGCGCACGATCTTCCGCAGCTCCTCCAGGGAGAGGTCCACCCGCGTCCCCGGGATCGACTCCAGCTTGTCTAGGGTGCCGCCGGTGTGACCCAGGCCGCGGCCCGACACCATCGGCACCGCGGCTCCGCAGGCGGCCAGCGCCGGGGCCAGGGCCAGGGAGACCTTGTCCCCCACCCCGCCGGTGGAGTGCTTGTCCACCACCGGGCGATCGAGGTCCCAGCTCAGGCTGGCGCCGGACTCGAGCATGGCGCGGGTCCAGCGCTCGAGCTCGTCGGGTTCCATCCCGCGCTCGAAGATCGTCGCGAGCAGGGCGGTGGCCACCGGATCGGAGATCTCCTCCGCGACGTAGCCCCCCATGAAGGCGCGCACCTGCTCGTCGCTCAGGGGGGCGCCTTCGCGCTTGGAGCGGATGATGTCGCGGGGGTCCATCAGGCTTCGATCTCTCCGAGGAACGAGCGACCGGGGGCGGTGGGCTCGAGGCCGAAGGCCTCCTCCACGCTGGCTCCCAGGTCGGCGAAGCTCGCGCGGGTGCCGAGGTCGACCCCCGCGCGCACCCCCGGCCCGAGGGCCAGGATCGGCACGTACTCGCGGGTGTGGTCGGTCCCGGGGGCGTGGGTGGGGTCGGTGCCGTGGTCGGCGGTGAGCAGGACCAGGTCGCGGGGGCGCAGGGACTCCTCGAGAGTCGCCAGGTCGCGGTCGAAGGCCTCCAGAGCCTCGCGATAGCCGCTGGGATCGCGGCGGTGCCCGTAGAGGGAGTCGAAGTCGATCAGGTTGACGAAGACCAGGCCGCCGGCGAGCTCGCGCGCCAGTGCGCGGGTGTGCTCCATCCCGTCGCGGTTCCCCTCGCTGTGCACGCTGCGCGAGATCCCGCGCCCGGCGAAGATATCGTCGATCTTGCCCACGGCGACCACCTCGATCCCCGCGGCCACCAGACGATCGAGGGTCGTCGGGCGCGGCGGCGGCAGGGAGTAGTCGCGGCGGTCGTAGGTGCGCGTGAAGGTCCCCGGCTCACCGACGAAGGGCCGCGCGATGACGCGCCCCACCCCGAGCGGGTCGAGCAGGTCGCGGGCGGCTTCACAGATCGCGTAGAGCCGCTCCAGGCCGAAGTGCTCGGCGTGGCAGGCGACCTGGAAGACGCTGTCGGCGCTGGTGTAGACGATCGGGCGGCCGGTGCGCAGGTGCTCTTCCCCCAGCCGCGCGATCACCTCGGTCCCCGACGCGGGGGCGTTCTCCAGCCAGCCGGGGAGGTCGTTGCGCTCGCACCACTCCCCGAGCAGCGTCTCGTCGAACCCCCGGGGGAAGGTCGGGAAGGGGTGGTCGAGGGGGCAGTTCATCAGCTCCCAGTGCCCGGTGGGGGTGTCCTTGCCGGGTGAGGTCTCCGCCATGCGCCCGAAAGCGCCGGTGGGAGCCTCGGGGCAGGAGAGCCCGGCGACCCCTGCGATGCAGCCCAACCCCGCCTCGATCATCCGCGGCGCGTCGAGCCCGCCGGTGGCGGCGACCAGGTGGTCCAGGGTGTGGGCGCCCGCGTCCCCGAAATCCCCGGCGTCGGGCAACGCTCCGACACCCAGGGAGTCCAGCACGAGGAGGAATACGCGGCGCACGGCGAGCCTATCCCCGTAGCACCGTGGCGATGCGCTGGTCGACCCCCTCCTCCAACTCCTCGACCCACTCCTCGCTGAAATCGCGCTCGAGCAGGTCCCGCTCCGAGAACTCCCAGCGGCCCGTGCCCGGGTCGAAGTCGAACTGGTAGGCGTAGTCGCCCCCGTCCTCCTCCGTGACGGTGACGGTGACGATGTGGTTCTCGGGGTCGAGGTCGATCTGCCAGGAGGCCATGTTCGTGGGGTGGGTCGTCGGACGGCGGGCGTGCAGGATAGCGGGCTGGCGGCGCGGCGGTAGGATGGGCGCCTCCTCCTCGCCATGCGGCGCCTCCTCCCGATCACCCTGCCCCTCATCGCGCTCCTCGTCTCCTGCGGAACTTGGCGTCGGGCAGGGACCTACGACGGTTGGTCCCTGTACGAACTACGGGACCAGGCGGTCTCCCCCGACCTCTTCGAGGCGGCCTTCGAGCCCGCCTTCGCCGCCGTCGAAGCGCGCCTGGGTCCCTTCCAGAGCGAGGTGGCGGTCCACGCTTGGGAGGGCGCGGTGAAACTCGCCGACGACGGTCTCTCCCGCGCGCCGGTGGCGGCCGAGGCGGGGATCACCCAGGTCCCCGGAATCGGCCCCGCGCGCATCCAGGCCTACCACAGCCGCGGGGGTGGCGCGTGGAACCGCTCCGGCATCTTCATCGGCGCGGCGGAGGTGGGGACCGCCGTGCACGAGCTCGTCCACGCCCGCCTGGCCGAGGTGGACCGGCCCGTGCCCCTGTGGTTTGAGGAAGGACTGGCGAGCCTCCTCGGCGACGGCGCCCTGGTGCGCGCGGAGGGGGAGGGGGGCGAGCCGCGCTGGGTGGTCGACGGCCTGGCCTGCTGGCCCCTGCGCGAGTTGCGCGAAGAGGGGCTCGACGACGAGGCCCTGGCGCGTCTCCTCGACCTCGAGGCCAGTGACGGCCTTTCCGTGCGCGACAACGTGCTGGTGCACTTCGTCGGCTGGGCGGTGGTCTTCGACCTGTACCGGAAGAGCGGCGCTGTGGAGTGGGAGCGGTGGCTCGACGAGCTCGAGGACAGTCCACTGCACGTCGTACGACGGCACCTGAAGAGGACCCTCGCCGCGGGCACCGAGCTCGCCTGGCTCGAGCGCCTGAACCACCCCGACCCGGCGATCCGCCTGGCCACCGCCAAGGGCTCCTGGAAGCTGCGCTCCCCGGCGGTGCTGCAGCGGCTCTTGCGGCGGCTGGAGGTGGAGCGCGACCCGGAGGTGCGCGTGGGCTTGGCGGTGAACTCCTTGGCGGCGGCGGGGGAGCTCACTCTCCCTTGGCGGCGCTGGCGTGCGATCGAGGAGACGGTGGAGGAGGTGCTCCGCGATGCGCGTCTCGCCGATCCGCGGGAGGAGCGCGCTGCCCGGAACCTGAGCCGGGGCTACCGCCTGGGGGACGAGCGAGGTGAGGCGCAGGAGGCGCTGCGCGAGTTGGCGCGCTTCTGGGAGGAGTAGCGGGTCGGGGGGGGGGGGGGGGGGGGGGGGGGGGGCCCCCCCCCCCCCCCCCCCCCCCCCC
>CAZDQL010000080.1:0-29681 GCA_964507325.1 uncultured Planctomycetaceae bacterium
TTCACGGGGAACTCCGGGCAGGGGTTGGAGGGATTGCGGGGGGAAGACCCTAGCCGAGCCTTCCGCGGTGCGGAAGACCGCCCGCCCTGGTTCGGCCCGAGAGACGCCTCGCGCCCATTTGCGGGACCGCCCCCTGCGCGCCTCGACGGGCGGCTCGGGCGCTCCCGCCTCAGCCGAGCGTGCGCTCGAACCCGCTGTCCGCCACCAGGCGCTGGTCCTCCCCGTAGGCGGAGAGCGGCGGATAGGTGATGCGCGGTCGGTCGTCCAGCTCGCCCAGCGCGGCGGCGTACCGCTCGAGCATCGCCAACCGCTCCTCCTGGCTCACGTGCGCCGGCGACCACAGGACCTCGGGCTCGAGGACCTCGAAGCCGGTGAAGGCCAGCACGCCGTGGTGGATCGGGTGCAGGATGGTGTGCAGGTCGCCGTTGACGCCGTCGGGCAGGTACGAGGCCTCGGGACCGCCCGTGGTCAAGATCAGCATCGCGCGCTTGCCGGCGAAGGCGCCGTCGTCGTACCACTTGCCCGCGCCGTAGACGCGGCCCATGACGAGCACGCGATCGAACCACCCCTTGAGGATCGCCGGCACGCTGAACCACCAGAGGGGGAAGTGGATCAGCACGAGGTCCGCGCGCTCCAGCTTCTCGATCTCGGCCAGGACGTCCGGCGCCAGGCCGTCGTTCTCCGTCGCGTGCAGCTCCTCGAGCTGCTGCTTGTAGTACTCCGTCTCCTTGGTCGTCGTGAAGTTGCGACGGTCGGAGACAGGGTCGAAGCCCATGCGGTAGAGGTCGCTCGTCTCCACCGTGTGGCCGGCTTCGCGCAGGGTGGCGATGGAGCGCTCGTGGAGGGCGGCGAGGAAGCTCTGCGGCTCGGGGTGGGCGAGGAGGGTGAAGGCGTTCATGGCGTGGTGGATACAATGGCCAGCATAGACGAGCGTTGGAGTGAAGGTGGGCATTCGTAAGACGTGTTTGCGCGTGACGAGGAATCAGGCCGGCCTCGAGACAGCCATGAAGACCGTGAAGACGTCCGTCGCCCTGCTGGGATCGATCCTGCTGCTCCTCCAGCCCGCCGGCGCACAGGAGGAAGCCAAGCTGCGCTCCGATCTCGAGCGGGAGCTCCCGGCCATCGAGGCCGCCCTTCGGGAAGCTCCGGGAGAGCCCGACCGCCGGCGGGCCTACGCCGCCGCGCTCTTCGAGCTCGGGAACATGCGGGAGGCCCACGAAGTCATCGCACCCCTCGCGACTCCGTGGTCTTTCAACGCTCACGACCTGGAGCTGGGCGCCCGGCTCTCCCTGATGCTGTCGGACTACCGGCGAGCCGAGCAGCGGTACCGGAGGTTGAGCGAGGTCGCGGAAGAGGGTTCGGACATGCACGCCAAGGCCATCTCCGGCTTGGCGCTGGTCCTCTACCAGATGAATCGCTACGCCGAAGCGCGAGGCCTCGAGCTACCCCCGGATGGCGAGGGCGACACGCTGCTCGAGTACATGCAGAAGTTCGAGGGCGAGCCCTACCAGGTCGAGTGGGCCAATGCGGAGAGGGTCGCCCACCTGAAGATGACCAACGACTTCCGCAGGCCCGGCGCGTTGCCGCTGATGAAGCTGGAGGTCAACGGCCACGAGGTCGAGTTCATCCTCGACACCGGCGGCGACCGCCTCTACGTCGACCGTGACGTCGCCGAGCGGATCGGCATCCGTCGCATCCACGAGCGCCAGGCGCGCTACGCCTACACGGGGGGCGAGACCGTGGACGAGCCGCTCGGCGTCGCCGACACGGTGAAGCTGGGCGAGGTCACGCTGCGCAACGTGCCCGTGATCTGCGCCACGTGGAAGGCGCTCGGCGCCCTCGGCGACGGCGTCGTGACGACGCAGATCCTCAAGCAGTTCTTGAGCACGGTGGACTACGGCAAGGGGGAGATCACCCTCCGCGAGCGGAGTCCCCGGGGGCGCGAGCAGCTCCTCGAGTCCTTCGGCGACCAGGAGCTCCACCGCCTGCCCTTCTTCATGGCCAAGACGCACCTGATGTTCACCAAGGGCAGCCTCAACGGCCGCCAGGGGCTGAACATGTTCATGGACTCCGGGCTCGCGGCGAGCATGGCCCTGGTCATTCACGACGAGACGGTGGAGGACCTCGGCCTCGAGAAGACCCCCCTGGAGGGAACGCAATACTACTCCGCCTCCTTCGAATCCCATGGGATCGGCACGCTGACCCGCGGTGCGGCGCAGGGGCTCGGCAACGTCATCGTCGAGCGGGATCCCTATCTGGGCTGGGGCTTCCTCTTCGACGCGTTGATCTCCCACCAGTACCTCTACCACCTCGGATCCTGGACGATCGACTTCGACACGATGACCTACTACTTCCCCACCGAGGTGGAGCCGGCGGTCCCAGTCGAAACCGAGACGCCGGAGTCTGAGGTGGAGGAGGGCCCGGCCCCGACGGACGCCGAGCTCGAGGGCTACGCGGGCGAGTACCGGTGCGACGCGATCGCCTCCGAGATCGGGGTCACGTTCGCCGACGGCAAGCTCCGCTTCACCGCCACGGGGAACCTCCGGGGCGCCTTCGCCCTGGCCTGGACCGGGAAGGACACCTTCAAGGCCGAGGGTGTCCCGCAGGAGATGGTCCTCGAGTTCGAGCTGGAGGAGGGCAGAGCGACTCGAGCGCGCGTGAGCATCGGCGGTCAGGGCCCGTTCACGTTCGAGCGCCAGTAGACGTAGCGCTGGCTCCTGCCGGCACCCCTCGCTCCCGTCAACTCGGCTCGTCGTCCGCAGCCTTCTCCGCCAGCCCAGCCTCGACCGCCGCGCGGTGCCACTTCTCCCCCGCTTCCTTCCCCGGCGTCCCGGCACGCTCTCCCGAGGCGTAGACCACCTCGTAGTGCTGGTACTGATCCCGCGCTCCCGTCTCCGGATGGTCCGGGTCCGACCCTCGCGCACCGTAGCGTTCGGCGCGCTGCTTGATGCCGATCAGTTGGCGTCGCGCCATGAGGCTATCGATGAATCGGAACATCCAAAGCGTAACGCGCGGAAGCCCTCCGGTCGCATCGGCGGTCATGCGGATCACGAGGCGCGATGCCCTGCCCTGCGGTGACAGGCGCATGTCCACGACGAGTCTCGTGATGCTGCCGAGAAAGGGCGTGTCCCCAACCCACCAGGTGAGCTCGGACCCAGGCTCGATGTGGCGGATGTACCCGATGGGCGAGGCGTCCCCCCTGCGCGGTTCTGGAATCCAAGAGACGATGTGCCGGGCCGACTGCTTGCGACCATTGTCGAGCCACTCGTAGCTGTACCAGCCAGCCCCACGACCGAGTTGGGCAAGCCAAGGCCAGACCGCTTCGGGCGCGGCCTGGATCGTCACGGCCCGCGTCATGGCCACGGTCAGACGCTCGCCATCGGTCAGGTAGGCGTCCCCTGGCATCGCCCTCGAGCACTCCTCCGCAGTCGCGCCCCAACGCACCGTTCGGAGCGTGAAGACCACGGCGGCCAACACACCGAAGAGAGCGAGGAGAATTGCACCGAGGATGAATGCTTGTGTCATCGCACAGGCATCCTAGGTTGACCGACCCGCCTGCACGAGCGGCCCCCCCGTCCCCGCGACCCTCTGAGGAGAATCCAATGATCAAGGCCTTCGCCGCCCCCGCCCCCGGCGCTCCCCTGGAGCCGTTCGAGTACGACCCCGGCCCCCTCGCCCGCGACGCGGTGGAGCTGGAGGTGGAGTCCTGCGGCATCTGCCACAGCGACCTGAGCATGCTGAACAACGCCTGGGGGATGACGCAGTACCCCCTCGTGCCCGGTCACGAGGTGATCGGCGCCGTGCGCGCGCTCGGGGAGGACGTCGCCCACCTCCAGGTCGGCGACCGCGTCGGCCTGGGCTGGAACGCCCGCTTCTGCGGCACATGTCCCTCGTGCCTCGTCGGCGACCACAACATGTGCGCGGCCGGAACCGACACCATCGTCGGCCACCACGGCGGCTTCGCGGAGCAGGTGCGAGCGCAGGCGGCGGCGGTGGTCAAGCTCCCCGCGGGACTCGACGCGGCCAGCGCCGGCCCGCTCTTCTGCGGCGGCATCACGGTCTTCAACCCGATGCTGCAGTTCGACCTCAAGCCCACCGCCCGCGTGGGCGTGATCGGGATCGGCGGACTGGGGCACCTCGCGCTGCAGTTCCTGCGCGCCTGGGGGTGCGAGGTGACCGCCTTCACCTCCACCGACGCCAAGCGGGAGGAAGCCCTCGGCCTGGGCGCGCACCGCACCGTGAGCTCACGCGACGCCAAGGAGCTGGCGCAGGAGGCGGGCCGCTTCGACCTCGTCCTCTCCACGGTCAACGTCAAGCTCGATTGGGACACCTACCTCGCCGCCCTCAAACCGCGCGGTCGTCTACACCTCGTCGGCGCGACCCTCGAACCCCTCGACGTGGGCGCCTTCCCGCTGATCGGCGGCCAGCGCTCGATCTCCGGCTCCCCCGTCGGCAGTCCGGCGGCGATCGCGCAGATGCTCGAGTTCTGCGCGCGGCACGACATCAAGCCGGTGATCGAGACCTTCCCCCTGGAGAAGGCGAACGAGGCCCTCGAGCATCTGGAGAGCGGCGGGGCGCGGTATCGGATCGTGCTGCAGCGCTGAGGAGTGGGGGCTGCTTCACTGCGGTACGAGGATGGTCGTCGCCGTCGTGGCGAAGGCTTCCACCTCCAGGCTCCCCTGGATCGGCTCCTCGAGCCCCGCGAGATCGAGACGCCACTCGTAGGGCCCGACGGGGAGGCCGGTGAAGCGCAGGATGCCGTCCATTCCCGTGCGCAGATCCGGGGGGCTGGCTTGCACCAGACCCTCCGCGACCCAGGCTTCGACCCCTTGGTCGAGCTCGATCGAGTGCAGGGAGATCGCGGCGCCGTGCAGGGGCAATCCTTCGCGAGTGATGCGGAGCTCAGCGTGTCCAAGACGTCGGACGACGAGGTCGACGATGGGCGGGTCGGGAGAGGCGGTGAGCTCCTCGTGCAGGGGCCACCAACCCTGTCCCTCCACGGTCAGCTCGTAGACTCCGGGTGTGAGGTCCTTGAAGCGAGTGAGGCCGGCGCCGTCGGAGTTGCTCTCGTTCTCTGCCGTGACCACGCCCTTGGGCCGTAACACGCTTCTGAGACCGAGGACGGGGCTCCCCTCCTCGAGAAAGCGCACCAGTAGTGCGTGATCGGATGCGAAGCGCACCTCTATGGGATTCCCACCACTCGTGTCTCGCAAGTCCACGACTCGGGGAGCGGACAGCCCGGTCAATGTGTCCAGACAGATTTCGGCTTGCCCAGCTCCCCAATCGGGCAGGTCCAAGAGTCCCTCGCCATCGGTGTGCATGAAGAACTCGCAGCCCGTCGGATCTCCAACGACCCTCACCACCACGCCCACGTCTGCGAGTGCGATCCCGTCGCCGTTCAGCAGTCGCAGCGTCGCTGGGTGGTGACCCAGGCGCACGGTGACGGTTTGCTCCACCGCGCCGCCATCGAGATGCACCGAGCGCGCCGCGATCGGGGTGGCCTTGATGTCCACCACCATCAGCGCCAGATCGTCACCGAGCACGTTCTCCAGGGTCGCCGTCCCGGAGGCTTCGACCCGGATGAGCTGGCTCACTGGGTCGAAGCCTCCGGGGGGGGTGTAGCGGGCGTTGACCCACAGACCCTCCGGCGGGGCAGCCCCATTCGCGCCCTCCAGCACGACATGGACCCTGCGCGAGGTGCGCACGGGAACGCGCACGTGCCACTCCTCTCCCGGGACGAGTCGTGTATCGAGGTCGATCCGGCCGCCTTCTGGCGTGAAGACGCTGATCCCGCAGTAGCCGCCGCGCACCCCCGTCACGGTCATGATCCCACTCGGATCGGCGCGGGTGGGCTCGGGCAGGCTCCCCGTGGTGGTCCGGACTCGGAACCGCGTGAAGTCGATCGGGTGGTCGGAGACGAGCTGCACGGTCAGGTCTTGGGATCGCGCCAGGCCGAGGAGACCCAGATCGCAGGTCCGGCCCTCCAAGTCGGACCAGTTGAAGGTGCGCTTCTCGTAGCCCTCTGTCTGAGCGACCAGGCCCGCAGAGTGACGAGAGAGGGGCAGATCCTCAAAGCGACCATCTGCATCGGTCACCTGAGTCTCTCCCCAGGGTTCCAGAGTCGAGCCGTAGCTCATCGTCCACGGCTCCAACCGCACGCCGGCGAGGCCGCTTCCGTCCGCGATGTCGATCACGCGGCCCTGGCACAGGATGGGCGCATTCACCGTGAGATCGACGGAGGGGGGATCCCCGGGGGTCACGTCGACCGCCTCGATCGGTCCGGCGGGTAGCTTGTCGGTGAACGCCACGAGGTGGACTCGTCCGAGGGGAGCGTCGGCCAGCTCGAAAGCACCATCGTCCACGTTCTCGAAGTGACTCGTCACCCTCGAGCTGGAGTTGTCTCCCCAGAAGAGCACCTCGAAGGTGTCGAGCGGCTCTCCATCCTGGGTGACCTTGCCGCGAATCGTCCCCGTGGAGCGTAGTGGGATGACCTTGCGCTTCGGCCAGGCTCCGATCATCTCGAAGGGCCCGTGTGCTTCGTCTACGTAGCCTCTCGCGTAGGTGCGCACCCAGAACTCCCCATTCGGGCAGTGCTCTACGGTGGCCATTCCCTCCGGATCTGTGTGCGCGCCGTTGCGGACCCACCTACCCTGCTGATCCCAGATCACGAAGAGACGCACGCCCCCGATGCCTTCGCCGTGCTCGTCCACGATCTGGAGCAGGCGCGGATACCCCCCGCGGCAGGTGAAATCCACGTGGACGTCTTCACCTGAGTCCGCAACCTGGCGCGGAAGCTCGATGGGCTGGAGGGCCGGAGAGTGCAACCTGAACAGATACTCCCCGGGTCCGATCCAGGGTACTTCGAAGGCAAAGGACCCACTGGCTTGGACGGGATGGCATGTGAGCATGCTGTCCCAGGCCTCGCCCGGACCGCGAACGAGCACCTCGCACTTCTCCAGTGGCAGGTTCGGACCGGCGCCCAGCACCTTGCCGGTCACCGGGAAGGTGTCGTGCAAGACAAGGGTGGGAGCTTCATCTTCGCCATTGAGCCTGCCCCGCCATACCACGCTGCGTCGATCTCCTCGGGAGGCTTGTAGGAGCGACTCGCCTGGGGTTGGCAGGATCTCCACCCGACCCGAGGCGGTTGACGTGTACTCGCCGTGGTGCAGCAGCGCGGAGATGTCCGGCGCAGGAAGGGGAATCGCCCCCAAGTGGGTCACGGTCGCCCCTTCGGCCGCAGCCCCGCCCTCGTCCGAGACCTTGGCCACGAAGGTCGGTACGGGGCTGAGATGAATCGGTGGAGCCTCGACCGCTTCGCTCACGCGGACGGCGGCGGCGAGGGCGCGGGGATGGAAAGCGACCGCGGCAGTGGAGGTCCGGGCTCCCGGTGGGGCCTCGGAGAAGGCGTAGTCCCCGCCACTTGCATGCGTCTCGACAGCAGTGTCCTCTGCGGCGAGGAACTCAGCCCAGCCCGCCTCGTCGAAGGATGGAGGGACCTCCAGAATAGAGCCCCAGCGAACCAGGGGAGTCGGGGCGCCGTCGCCACCCTCGACGGTGCCGTGCAGGAGAACGGTCGCGCCGGTCAGCTCCGCGGGCGTTCGTAGATCCACCCCTCCCGTCGGCGCCTCCGGCGACAACCGCACGGTCTCGGTGCGATCGGTGATAGTCTCACCACTGATTCCGGAGTCCAACCCCTGTGGCCCTTCAGCGGTAGACGCCTCAGCCGCGGTGGTCCTCGTGAGATGCGATGGCGGGGGTCCACGGAGTGATGAGACGGCAACGGCGACGGCGATCAACAGGAGCAACGCCCCTAGAAGTAGGGCAAGGCGATGTCTGGCCATGGAGGGTCCCGAGGAAGGCTGAGAGGGCTAGGGCGTGTTCTGCGCCCCCCGCTCCGGCCTCGGCGGGATTTCCGTCACATCGTCGCCACCCCCCAGAACGACCTGCGCACCTGCCGTCGTGAGCAGAGCAGCAGCGAGCAAGAGGAAGAGCCCAAGGGCTTTCCGAACTAGGCTAGAGACCGGCATCGACGATCCTCCTGGCGCTCATTCCGAGTCGCTCTATCCACTCCCCCTGGGGGTCCAGAGTCAGGGAGTGGAGGGGTCGCACACGCGACCAGAGAGTTGCGAAGCGCGCAGCTTCGACCGGCCGGTCGGTCGCCAGCTCGTCGAGCCGCAGGGCGAATCGATCCCGCGCGCCTCGATCCTGGAGCTGCAACGCGTTCTTCAGGCAGCTAGCAGCCGTCGTGATGTTGTCGGGACGCTCATCAAGTGCTGCCGAGTAGACCTCGAGCGCACTGCGACAATCGCCCAGGTCTCCCTGAGCCATGGCAAGGGTGGTGAGCACGTAGAACCGCAGATCCCCCGCCACCTCGGCTTCGAGCTGCCCCAGGAGATCGCGTCCGGCACTCGGTCGGCCCTCGAAGAGATGGGCCTGTGCGTGGAGCACCCGGCTGACTGCCGAGCCCTGCAGCCGCCTGGCGGCCAGGGCCAGCTCGCCGTAGCCGACTTCTCCCAGGGAGCCCACGGCAATCCTGCCCAAGAGCCCAGCTACGGATGCATCGTAGTGCGACCGGGCTGTGAGCCGCCGCGCCTCTCGAATGGACTGCTCGGCGTCGGACGTGTGGCGTGGGGGCTTCTGGGTGGAACCGTAGCCGCCTACGAGAGCTCGGCATTGGCCATCCCCCCTAGCACCTTTCGCCCGGAACGCGTTCTGCAGCAGCAGCGCCACCTCGTCCCGATACGCCTGCAGCAAGTGCCGCTCCGCCGCCGTCCACCCCGCCGTCCCCGCGCTCGCCGACGGCACGTCCGCGTACGCGTTCGTCACCACCTCTGCCGGCACGAGCTTGAAGAGCGTCGATTCCGGGTCCCCCGCGATCTCCCCCAGGAGCTCCCGGATCTCCTCGTCCAAATGCACCGTGAGCTCGCTCATTCGTCCCCCACGGCGTCGCAGAGTTTGTTCACGGCCCGCATCAGCAGGTCCCGCGCGTGCAGCGCGTCGATCCCCATCTCACGTCCGTAGCGACCGAAGCCCTTGCCCTGTACCAAGCAGTGGTGGAACACGTGTCGTTCCGCCACGGGCAGCGCGTTTGCCGCGGCGGTGGCGATGCGCACCTGGTCGGGGGTGAAGCGCAAGGTCTCCATCAGGAAGCGGAAGCGGGGCTCGATCGGCTCCTCAACCGGTACTCCCTGCCGCGCCAGCTCGGCGTCACGATCGAGGTAGGCCTCCGCCGCCACTTCGATGGTGCCTTCGAGCCACTCGTCGAAGTCGGTCGAGCTGTCGAGCGTCGGCGCGTCCACCACCACCATCGCCAGCACCTCGTAGGCGAGCGCGACCGAGTCCACCAGGTGGCAACGCTTGCCCGCCCACTCTCCGCAGCGCAGCCGCATCCCCAGGCGGTCGCCGTCTGCCAGAATGCGCAGTCCTTCCGCACCGTCGCGGCCGTTCAGGAGTGCCTGCAATTCGGCGAGGCTGGTGAGCGGAGGCTCGTCCGTCCGCCTGCGCAGCGGTTCGTCGGGGTGGCTCTCTCCTCGCTGTGAGCTCCTCGATACCATCGTTGGCAGGCCGCGAAGCGATCGGGGCGCTCCGCCAGCACATGGAGTTTACATGGGGTGCTGCTGGGGGTCAAGCGTAGCCGGAGCCGGTGGGCGACTGGGACCAACAGGCATCCTGCCTACCCAGTGATCGCACCCGGCGGTCACGAGTGTCGAGAACGCAGGCTCTGACGAGGAACCTCCGAGAGCTGGCTCCTTACGTGAGCGTTCTAGTTTGTGGCGGGGCGCGTCCGGCCCGGGCCCATGGTGAAGCGACATCGGATGCGCCGGGTGGACCACGGGTCGGGCAGCGTCACACGACCTCCTGACTGCCCGCTTCTGGACTGCCTCCCTTCGATGTGCTTCTCGCGAGGCCGCTCGTCGTAGCCTCTTCGCTGCAAAGGACTTGGGGCGCCCTGCCCCCGGCGCAGGCCCTCTGGGGGAGGCTGACGAACGGGTACCGGCGAACGCCGGTTCTGGGGGGCCTGAGGTGGGTTCAGAACGCTGTGGTCGAGGCGTCGACGGCCGGATGCACACGGAAGGGGGGCAGTTCAGACCACTCCCGACTCCCCAGCTAGAGCAGCGCCTTCAACCGCTTGTACCCCGCCCGGCTGACCGGCAGCTTGCGCCCGTCGTCCAGAATGGCGAATCGGCTGTCCTTCGCGTACAGCTCGACCTTCGCCAGCCGATCCAGATTCAGGATGTAGGAGCGGTGGATGCGCACGAAGCGCGAGGGGTCCAACAGCGTCTCCAGACGCCCGATCTTCTCCGTCTTCTCGTGCTCCCGGTTCTCGGCGCGGATGCACACCCGATCGTCGCGCGCCTCGACGAAGTCCACGTCGTCGACCGCGATCACGTGGATGCGACTGCCGGACCGCACCAGGATGCGAGAGAGGAACGAGCCCTCGGGGCGCGCCGCATCGGCGAGCTCGGCGCCGGGGAGGGGCTTGCGATGCGCCCGGCTCTTCCGCACGCGCTGCAGCGCCTCGGCCAAACGCTCGCGCGAGAAGGGCTTGAGCAGGTAGTCCACGGCGTGGACCTCGAAGGCCTTGAGGGCGTATTCGTCGTAGGCCGTCGTGAAGATCACCGCCGGACAGGGGTCGAGCAGCTCCAGCACTTCGAATCCCGAGAGCTTGGGCATCTGCACGTCGAGGAGCAGGACGTCGGGCTGGGACTCGACCACGGCCTTCACGGCCTCGAACCCGTTCTCGCATTCGGCCACGAGGTCGACGTCGGGCTCGTCCGCCAGGTACTCGCGCAGGAGCGTGCGCGCGGGCTGTTCGTCGTCCACGAGCACGATGCGTAGGCTGCCGGCGCCGGCGCTCATCTGCCCTCCTCGGCCGGTAGAGCGAGATCGACGCAGAAGCGCCCATCCCCCTCGCGGACGTCCATGCGGCCTGCCCCGCGATAGAGACCCTCGAGGCGCCGTCGCACGTTTTCGAGGCCGACCCCTTCGCCAGCGCGGCGCGGGCTCTCCGCGTCCACCGGGTTCTCGACGGAGAGCTCGAGTTGCTGTCCGTCGCGGCGCGCCGTCAGCCGGACTTCACCGCCTTCGAGCCGCTGGGCAATGCCGTGCAGTACGGCGTTCTCGACCAAGGGTTGCAGGAGGAGCGGCGGCACCAGGCACGCCAGGGTGGTCGGCTCGACCTGCTCCTCGACGCCCAGACGATCGCCGAAACGCACCTTCTCGATCTCGAGATAGCCGCGGACGAGCTCCAGCTCCCGCTCCAGGGTGACGTACGTCGGCTTGCTCGTCGTGAGGCTGGCGCGCAGGAGGTCGGCGAGCTTCAGGCACATCTCGCGCGCGCGACCCGGATCGTCGGCCGTCAAGGCGCTGATCGAATTCAGGCTGTTGAAGAGGAAGTGGGGCTGGACCTGGGCCTTCAGCGCCTTGAGCTCCGCCTGCTGCGCCAGCATGTCGAGCAACAGCACCTGACGCTGCCTCTGCGCGGCCTGCTCCTGGGCATTCAGCAGGTAGTGGACAGCCACCGACAGAAGGTACAGCACGAAGCCCAGGCCGAGCACCAGGAACGCGGAGTCGCGCCAGGCTCCCTGCAGGTCGGAGAAGGTCGTCGAGCCGCTCCACGCGGCCGCCCACAGGAAGCCGACCGTGACCCAGATCCCCGCCGCGAAGACCGCCGAGAGCGCATGGGACAGCAGGACGGTGCCCGTGTGCCGGCCCGGCAGCGGCAGGGCCCGGCACGGGAACCAGGCCGCCAGGCACACGAAGGCGAAGACCGCGGTGGGGAGAACGACGAGCAGGAGGGCCGGCAGGAGACTCAGCCCCTGCGTCTCGTGCACCAGCGCGGCCAGGAAGAGGCCCAGCGGAATCCAGGCCGCGAGATAGGCCCGCAGGCGGTTGCGCCGACCGAGGATGGGGTGCATCCCGCGCGCCTCAGTTCTTGACTTCGATCCCGCCCATCATCGCGAAGCCGCGCACGTGGAGCACCTTCCTGGGCGCGTCGGGCGGCGGAGCGGTGGCCTTCGATTCCACCCCCCCCATGAAGGGCACGACCTCGACGGAGACCTCCCAGTCCTCCGGCACGCGGATCTCGCCGCCGCCCATGAGCGAGAAGGTGTCCAGCACGGCCTCTTCCCCTGCGGGGATGTCGGCGTCCCTCAGGTCGAGCTCGTAGCCTCCCATGATCGCGATCAGATCACCCCCTCGGTAGGTCTGGGAGCCGACGCGCCGGTCCTGGCCGGACCACAAGGCGAAGATGTTCGTGTAGTCGGCGCTCCTGCTGATCCTCGCCGACTTGGGCACCAGCGCGCCATAGGCGATGGAACCACCCAGAAGGACGAGCGCGACCGGCCAGAACCTCCAGAGGTCGCCGGGATCCAGGATTTCGGGCTGCAGCTTGCCCAACAAGAGCAGACCGCCGAGGAGCATCAAGCCCAGACCGATGACGCGCGGGAACGCGCTGTCGCCGAAGCAGAGCTGAACCAGCCCGAGAGCCACGATCCCGGTGGGCCACCAGCTCTTGAGGAAGTCGTCGTCCAGCAGCTCCAGGTTGTCCAGGAGGAAGATCGCGCCCACGACCGCCACGAGGATGCCGAAGAAGAGCTTGGGGGTGAGTCTGCTACGCAACTCGCGATCCGCTGCGGTCGGGGACGCTCCGCGCTCGCTTTCGAAGCTACGACGCGGGGCTTCGGGGATGCGCGAGGGTTCGTTTTCGGGGGTCATGAGACTGGTTCCGGGTCAGGCCCGCAGCGGTGGGCCGCGGGCGCCAGGGAAGTCTCGGCCTGCCGCCAGGGGCGCGGAAGGGCTTGCCGGTGAACGGTGGTTTCGGGCCGGCGAATGGCGGTTCGGCGGCCGGATCGACCCGGCGCGCTTGAGAAAGCCATCCTCGAGGTGCAGATCGAGAACATCCCCCAGCGGGTCGAGACCACACCGGTCTCAGCAGTGGCTCGACCGACGCCCGGGGCCCGGGAGAACCCCGATCCGCCGCGCTAGAGCTGCAACACCTGCAGTCCGTCCTGCTCCAGGTGGAGCGCCGAGCGCCGCAGCTCCCGGCCGTCGCTCAGGAGGACGAGCGTCTTCCCCGTCGCGCTGATCTCGGAGATCGGAAAACTCCCGTCGGGGCTGCGGGGCACGTAGCTGGGGTACTGGGAGGCGCCCTGATGGAACTCGGGCAGGAACACCGTGACGGGCAAGCGCTCGCCGCTCTCGTCGAGGATGGCGAAGGCGTCCGCGACGTCGGCGGCGCCGAGCTCGACCTGGAAGCGAAAGAGGCGCTGGACGCTCAGGATCGAATCGAGCGGCGTGGTGATCTCCTCGATCGCCCACCTGCGACGCTCGGTGCGCTCGCTGTTCACCTGGAGGAAGACGTGCTCGCGCGGGACGCGTTCCAGCGAGAAGCGTCCGTCGGAGTCGGTCTCCGTCGGCTCACTGCGCACGTAGCTGCCCTCGCGGTTGACCATGACGCCGTAACGCGCCAGCGTGATCGTGGCGCCCGCGATCGGCAGGCCGCGGTCGTCCACCACCCGACCGGCGACGCGCGAGTGGAAGGGATCCTGGGGCAGGACGATTCGCACGTCGGTCGCACCGGCGGGGATCGGCTCGCTGATGACGACGAGGTGCGTCGCGGGGTCCCAGGCGCGCAACCGATACTCGCGCTCGAACAGGCCGCCCAGAGCGAAGCGCCCGGCGGCGTCGGTCTCCACCGGCTGACGCACACCCGCGTTCGCCTCCTCGAGGCTGAGCTCCCACTTCGGAGTGGGGTCCTGGAGGGCGACGGCCCAGCCCGGCTGCGGGTTGCCCGCGGCGTCGGTGACCGTGCCGGCAATCGAGAGCGGCGCGCCTCCCAGGACCAGCACCAGCTTCTCGTGACCCTCGCGACTCTCGGCGACACGACCTCCGAAGGTGGTGTCGCGCGCCGCCAGGTAGCCCTTCTTCACCGCCAGCAGCGCGCTCTCCTCGTCGATCCACTCGCGCAGCGCGATCGCGAAGGCACCATTCCTGTCGGTGAAGCCGTTCTGACCGCTCCACGACACCTCCGCGCCCTCGACCGGCCTGCCCTGGGGGTCGAGAACCCGGCCGGCGATGCGTCCCCAATCGTCCTCCGGCCTCATGACGAAGCGCAGGTCGAAGTCGGGCGCCGGCGGCAGCGGGGCCTCGAGGTTCTCGTATCCGTGGCGGAGCAAGAGCAGCTTGCTACCGGGAATGCGCGGCGCACCGCGGTAGTGGAAGCGTCCATCGGCGCCGGTCAGGACGATGACCGGATCGTCCCGCAGAAAGGTCTGTGTCTGCCCGGGAGAGGTGCGCGTGTCGAGGACCAACGGGAAGCCGCTCGCCGCCTGGAAGGAACCGCAGGGCCGGATCGAGACCACGGCCAGCGGCCGGTCCTCGGGATCGACGACGATGCCGCCGAAGTCGATCGTGGTCGCGCCCACCAGGACGAGCTCGCGCGTTCCGTCCTCCGCGGCGCCCCAGCCCCCGCCCAGGAAGGCCCAGCCCTGCTCGTCCAGCTCGAGCGACCCGCCGGCGTGTTTTGTCGGGACCGCATACGAGAAGCGTCCCTGCGCATCGGTCTCCGTCAGCAGCTCCGCGGGCGGAGCGTCGCGCAGCGTCCACCACCACTCCTCGAGATGGGCACGCCCGTCGAAGGAGGTTTCGTCCGCGAGAATCGACTCGAGTCGCTCGGGGGCGATCTCCTGCGTCTCGCCCTCGCGCCGGAGCAGGGTGCGTCCGGGTCCCGACCAGCGCACGGCATGCGGGCCGAACCAGCGCATCCGGCGGCCCGGCAGCGGTCGTCCCTCGAGGTCGACGAGTCGTCCGCGAACGACCTCGGCCGCGGTGGCGCTCGCCACTGCGGGATCCTCGGTCGGGATGGGCGCGCGCTCGGTGGTCCGCTCCGCCGCCGTCAGCACCTCGATCGCAGGTGGGGAGGCGGGCGGCTCGAAGTCCGCCCCCTCGGCCGCGGGGGAGAGCGACTCCGCCTCCGTCACGGGAGCCTCCGGGCCTTGGAGGAGATACACGCCGAGCGCGACAGCCACTGCCGCCAGAGCCAGGCCGAGTTTGAGGTTCATGGCGGAGATCCAGGTGAGGAGCTGGGTCGAGAGCAGCCCGACGGACCGGAGCGGACGTTCGAGCACGACCACGGCTGCACACCAGGAGGCGCGACTGCCGAAGGTGTCGTCGAGCCGCGCGCGCAGCTTGTCGAGTCCGCGCTGCAGGCGTGTCTTGACCGTGCTCACCGGGACACCGAGCTGCGCCGCGATCGCCCGCGGCCCGAGCTGCCCCTGGTAGCGCAGGATCAAGGTGGTCCGGTACGGCTCCTCCAGGGCGAGGAGGTGGGCGGACAGCACCCGCTGCATCTCGACCTCGGCCACCAGCTCGTGAGCCGAGGGCAGCGCCTCGTCGCGTGCGGCTGCGCGCTCTCGGGCCCGCTGTGCCCCCTGTGAGCGTCGCAGGCTGTGCGCCGCGTTCTGGACCACGCGCGTCAGCCAGGCGCGCACGTCGACCCGGCCCTGTGGCGGTCGCCGCACGGCGTTCAGCCAGGCCTCCTGCGCGACGTCCTCCGCCAGGGCAGGATCGCGGACGAGACTGCGTGCCAGGCGCTCCACCCACTTGGTGTGGGTGAGGAGGCGTTCGATCTCGAGGGAGCTCATGGGCATCTACCCGGATGACGCAGCCGGCACCGAAAGGGACTCAGATGCGGCTGCTTTCTTCCGGGCTGGACTCCACGAGCCTATCCGGCCTTCTCCCGCAGTTACCGCAGATCCCGTCCGGCCCGTAGACAGTCGTGGTCGGGCCTCCTACCCCTCCCCCGGAACGATCGCCTCGTATTCACGCAGAAGCTCGTGGATCCGAGCCAGCGGCACTTCGAGGGGCGTGACCCCGTGCCTTGCGGCCAAGGCGGCGACGCCACCCGCCGCCTGCCCCATGCCCATGCACGAGGCCTGCACCCGCAGCCCGGAATTCGCCAGGCGGTCGCTGCAGACGCAGCGCCCGGCCACCGTGACGTTGCGACTGCCCTTCGGGATCAGGGCCCGCAGGGGGACCGTCGGCACGGTACCGGGCTCGAGCGGTTTCGGCTGCACTCCATCCTCGGTGTGCAGGTCGACGGGGTAGAAGGCGTTGGAGACGGCGTCCTCGAAGAGCCGACCGGACGTGTAGTCCTCCACCGTGATCATCGTCTCGCCGACGATGCGGTAGCTCTCGCGGAAACCGGTCTCCGGCTGCAGGTGCATCAGGCGCAGCTTCTCCTGGCGGACCCTCTCGAGCACGGCCTTGCGACCGGTCCGGTTGGCCTGGGTCACCGTGACGGAGCTCGATGAGTCCGCGCCGTGCACGTAGAGTTGATGGAGGCGATCGCGTCCCGGGTCGTTCGCCTCACCCAACCGGAAGAGCATGGAGCCGGGTTGGTGTTCCTCTTCGCGGAGCCTCGGCAGACCCAGCATGCCGACCACCTCCGCCCCACCCGTGCAGTCGATGATCTGTTTGCACAGAACACGGCGTCGGGTGCCGAACCCGACACAATCGACCCGCCAGCCATTCGCTGTCTTGGAGATCGCCTGGGGGAACTCGTAGTAGGCGATGTCGACGCCGGCCTGCTCGCACTTCTCCTCGGCGAGCACGGAATAGAGGAACTGGTTGACCAGCACCTGATTGTGCCAATGTCGCCGGGGTACCTTGGAGAAGTCGGGCAGTGCTCCGCCGTCCAGCTCCACGCTTTCGCGGACCAGCTCCCAGCCGATCCCCGCGATCACCTGCTCACCCCAGGCATCGAACAGCCCCGGGAAGGCCACGCCGCCGGTCGTCGTCGTGCCGCCGAGCTGGTTGTTCCGTTCGACGATCAGGGTCTTGGCGCCCGCCCGGCCCGCCTGGATGGCCGCGATGGTCCCTGCGGTGCCTCCTCCCACCACGAGCACATCCACCTGGACCTCGAGGTCGCCCCCGGTCGCTTCCTGCATCCCTCCCGGGCTCGTTTCCACGTCGACGTCCGTCGTGGAGGCCACCACGAATCCCGCTCCCGCCATGCCGAGAACGGAGTGCTGCAGGAACTCTCGTCTGTCGGTTTGGATTCGATCTTGCACTGCTGCTCGAGCTCCTTGCGTCGTGGCTCGCCCCTCGGGGCAGGGGGTGCCGTCACCTGCGGTTGCGCCGCGGCGCGCATCCCGACGTCTGCGGGGACGCCCTCATCATGCGCGTTGGGCGGCAGGACGCCAGCATCCTCACCCACGAGGAGCTGCGCGCATTCCGTCCCGCTGGCGCGCCCGGCAGACTGCGAACCTGCAACCCCGGTCTGGGAAGTGAGGCTGCGGACTCGATCCCAGCTGGCCTCCGCCCGATCTCTGTTCACTTCCCGTTTGGCGGTTGTCCGCGTGGAGCATCCCGAGTATCCCGGTACCCCCCCGAACCCCCCCCGAGGTGAGAAATGAGCCGACTGCTACCCGCCCCCATCCGGGGGCTCGTTCTTCTCCTCTGCGCTACGCCGATCGCGTCGGCGCAGGGTCTGAACCTGGAAGACCAGGTGGTCGAGCACACCCTGGACAACGGCCTGAAGCTGCTCATGGTCGAGCGCCACGAGGTGCCGCGAGTGGTGTGCCACATCTACTACAAGGTCGGCAGCGTCTACGAGCGCCCCGGCATCACGGGCATCTCGCACTTCCTCGAGCACATGATGTTCAAGGGCACGCGGACCACGGGTGTCACCGATTTCGAGGCGGACGAGGCGCTGAATCGGCGCATCGACGAGCTGATGGACCTCGTCTACCGGGAGAAGTTCCACAAGCAGGACGGAGATCCCGAGCAGATCGCGGCCTGGCAGGCGGAGGCCGAGGAGCTGATGGCCGAGGAGAAGCAGTACATCATCAAGGACGACCTCTGGGAGCTCCTGATGAAGAACGGGGGCACCGGCCTGAACGCTTCCACCGGTCAGGAGACCACCGGCTACTACGTCACGCTGCCCTCCAACAAGGTCGAGCTGCAGATGGTCCTCGAGGCCGACCGCATGCAGAACGCGGTCTTCCGCGAGTTCTACTCCGAGAAGGAGGTCATTCGCGAAGAACGGCGTCTGAGCGAGAACCGTCCTGGCTACCTGTTCGGCGAGCAGCTCTCGTCCAGCTTCTACGCAGCTTCTCCCTACTCCTGGTCGGTCGTCGGCTGGGACGTGGATCTGCAGAAGCTGACCAGGCAGGACATGATCGACTACAAGAACCGGTACTACGTCCCGAACAACGCCGTCGCGGTCTACGTGGGGGACATCCAGCCGGAGCGCATCGTCGCCATGGCCGAGAAGCACTTCGGTCCCATCGAGCGCGGTCCCGATCCGGAGCCGGTGCGCACGACGGAGCCCACGCAGGACTGCGAGAAGCGGCTCTACGGGGAGGCGAGCACGGCACCTGCGCTGACGATCATGTACCACATTCCCCCGCAGGGTCATCCCGACGACGAGGTGTTCACGGTCATATCGGGAGTGATGAACGGCACGACCGGGCGCCTGCACAAGAAGCTGGTCCAGGAGCTGGACATCGCCACCAGCGCGAGTGCCTGGGGCCGGGGCATGGCCTACGCCGGCTCCTTCAGCTTCCGGGGGGCACCCAAGGAGGTGGACGGGCGAACTCCCGAGGAATTGGAGGTCGTCATCTACGAAGAAGTCGAACGGCTCAAGACGGAACCGGTCAGTGAGCACGAGTTGCAGAAGGTCAAGAACCAGGCGGAGGCGCGCTTCCTGCGCCGGCTGCGCTCGACGCGAGGAATGGCCAGCCAACTGGGCCGCAGTGAGCTCGGGCTCGGTTGGCGCGAGATCTCCGCCTCGCTGGAACGACTGCGAGCGGTCACGGCGGAGGACGTCATGCGCGTGGCTGGCGAGTACTTCACCAAGAACAACCGCACCGTGGGGATCCTCGTCCGCAAGCAGGGTGAGGAGCGCGCGCGCGGTCGAAGGCGGAGACCTGCGCAAGGTGGCGGGAATCAAGGGGGTGAGAGATGACCAGGTTCACGACACCCCCCAACGCAGAGAAAGCCAGATTGAAGATCATGAAACACGCGATCCTGACTCCGTTCGCTCTGCCCCTGCTCCTGGCAGCCTGTGGCTCCGTCGGGACGTCGATCCACCCGTCGCAGCTGGTCTACGAGCCCCTCGAGTACCACGCACCCAGCCCTCACGAGCATCGTGTGGAGCTCGACAACGGCATGATCGTCTACATCCAGGAGGATCACTTCCTGCCCACGCTGGACGTGAGCGCCCGCATTCGGACCGGCTCGCTGTACGACCCGGCCGACAAAGTGGGCCTCGCCTCCATGGCGGGTTCCGTCCTGCGCAGGGGAGGCACGACGACCATCGCTGCGGACGATCTCGACGAACGGCTCGCGTTCCTGGGTGGCTCGATCTCCACTTCCATCAGGAACACCTCCGGCAACGCCAGCTTGTTCGTCCTGGCCAAGGACGCGCAGGAGGGCCTCACCCTGTTCGCCGACGTGTTGATGAACCCCGCCTACGAGCAGGAGAAGATCGACCTGTACAAGGCTCAGGCCGTGGCGGACATTCGCCAGCGCAACGACAGTCCCCGCAGGATCCTGGGCCGCGAGTTCGGGAAGCTGCTCTACGTCGATCATCCGGTCGTGTGGGAGGAGACGGAGGAGTCGATCGGGGCCATCGCCCGCGAGGATCTGCTCGCCTTCCACGAGCACTACTTCGCGCCCAACAACGTGATCCTCTCCGTCGCGGGTGACTTCGAGAGGGAGGAGATGCTGAAGAGGATCGAGCAGGCCTTCTCCGCCTGGTCGCCCAAGAAGGTCGAGCTGCCTGCGATCCCCGAAGTCCGCGCGCAGAGTCGCCCCGGCGTCTTCATGGTGCAGAAGGACGCGAACCAGGGCTACGTCAGCGTTGGGCACTTCGGCATCCAGGACACCAACCCCGACCGCTTCGCGATCGACGTGATGAACTTCATCCTCGGGGGAGGCAGCTTCACCTCACGCATCACCACCAAGGTGCGTTCCGACGAAGGCCTGGCCTACAACACCGGATCGCGCTTCTCCAACCGCCACCTCTTCCCCGGGACCTTCCAGGGCTACGTGCAGACGAAGTCCTCCACGGTCCACTACGCGATCTCCCTGATCCTCGCCGAGTTCGAGCGCATTCGCGAAGAGCTGGTCGACGACGAGGAGATGGCGACCGCCAAGAGCTACTACCTGGACAGCTTCCCGAGTCGCTTCTCCTCCGCCGCCTCCTGCATGGAGACCTTTGCGGAGCTGGAGTACGACGGCTTCCCGATGGACTACTACGACACCTTCCGGGAGAAGATCGAGGCGGTGACCAAGGAGGACGTCCTGCGCGTCGCGCAGGAGTACATCCGGCCGCAGGAGATGAGCGTCTTCATCGTCGGCGACATCGAGGCCTGCCGGGCCGAGAACGAGAAGCACCCCGGGAAGCTGGACGATCTGGGTGCGATCACCGTGATCGAGGTGGATTAGCCGGGCGACCGGAGACTACTCGCCACCGGGAAGCAGCCTGGTCAACAGGCCGACATCCAATTCCGCCTCCGGGGCAAAGGCCTCGGAGGCGACATAACGCAATAGGCTATGGAGCAGTTGACGCGCCGCGGGCTCCTCCTGCTGGCCGAGCAGATCGATGGCGCAGATCAGCAGCTTGCCCTCCCCCACTCTCGTCTCCGCGATCAACCCCAGCTTGTGGTTTCGTGCGAAGTTGTCGATCACCTGAACCGTGGGTCGGTAGCCGGCCGGTGTGTCGTCCAGGATGATCGGCCGCGAGTTCTTCACCAGAGGCCACCACTGCCAGTTGCTGTGGTACTCGGTGGGGAAATCGGCCAGAGCCGGCGCCTCGGGGTCGCACAGGATGCCCAGGGTCCCCGGGGGCACGGGTGCACCTCGCCGACGCGCCGCCTGGGCGAACATCGGGGACCAGAACTCGGTCTGGAAAGCACCCTCGATGCAGTGTGGCAACTGATCCAGCTGCGGAAGTAGCAGCACCTTGCCGCCGGCGGCCAGGTGCTCACGAGCCGCCGCATCGAACGCACGTGCGATCTGAACCCCCTCGGGAGCACGGGTGTCCACCTCGGAGGGGTAGAGCCAGATCTCGTAGTGGTTGCGGTACTCGGTTCCTTCGACGGCGAGTTCGATCGTGAGCTTCTGCGGTGCCGCGATCCCGATCCCAGACACCGAGATCGTCCAGACTTCGGAGACCTCTCCTTGCGCGATGGTCACCGGATCCAGGGTCCTGGACACGAGCTCCCGCCCGCCAGCGTCGGTGACGGTGCACCTCACCCGCGCAGCGGGTAGGTCGGCTGGACCGTAGTGCGCGACCTGCACCCGGGCGAGGAACTTCTCGTCGGTCGTCCAGGTGTACCGCTCCATGCGCAGCAGCGGCACCGTCTCGCAGCAGAACCGCCGCCACTCCTCGGGCTCGATCAGACCCTTCGACTCCATGAACACGTTGAGCATCCCCACCAGGGCCGTGCCCTGGCCGGGAAAGTCCTGCAGATCGAGGAGCTGGAATCCATCCAGTCCGGGAGTCCTCAGCGCAGCCTCGATGTCCTCCCGGTAGCAGATGGCCGACAGCGCCCCCGAGGCGCGCACGAAGTCGTGAGCCTGGTCGAGCATCCCCGCCTCGTCGAGCCGCGTGCGGAAGGCCTCCAGGTTCCTCGCCCGGAGCACGCCGGTGTAGCGGGGGATCTCCCGGTAGTCGGGGTAGACCTGGAACTGCCCCGTCTCGTGACCGATCAGCGGCACCGGAACGTCGCGGATCGACTCGCGGTAGTCGACCAGCGTCGAGGGCGGGTGAGACTCGATGTGAGGACTGGCGAAGTCGAGCGTGGAGAAGGAGCCGCGCAGGGGCAGCTCCTTGCTTGTCTTGGCCGTGACCCAGAAGTCGTCCCCCTGCGTCAGGTGCGGATTCCAGTGCACGTTGTTGGTGCCCTGGGCGTAGAGGTGGCGCGCATCGAGCGCCTTGAAGTGGGAGACCAGCGCGGTCATCCCCGGGTTGCGGCCCAGCTCGTTGCCGAGGGTGAACATGACGAACGAGGGATGATTGCCGAAGGCCTCGAGGATCAGCTCTCCCTCGCGCTTGGCGTATTCGTAGAGCGACACGTCCGTCGAGGTGCTCTCCACCTCGAGCCGATCGATGTTGTGGATCGCCGCCGCCTCGTCCTCGGGGATGTCGAAACCACTGCGCTTGTTCGGGAGCTCCACCTGGAAGTACATCCCCAACTCGTCGGCTGCCTCGAAGGCAGCTTTCGGCGGACACCAAGAGTGAAAGCGATAGTGATTGAGGCCGTACGACTGGGCGATGGACAGGACCCTTTTCCAGCCGGCTTTGTCCATGGGCGGATAGCCCGTCAGCGGAAAGAAGCAGCAGTCGTTCTTGCCACGCAGGAAGACCGTGCGTCCGTTGATGGTGAGACGATCTCCGTCCCGCGAGAACTCGCGCATGCCGAAGCGAACGGATCGTTCGTCTCGGAGCGCTTCCCCACCGACCGTCGCCTCGAGTTCGAGCGTCATGCGCAGCAGGGCCGGATGGAACTCGTCCCAGAGGGGAACGTCCTCGCCGAGCTGATGGACGAGCTCGACGACGCTCTCCCGCCCAGCGGCTTCGATCTCGAACGACTGCGCTGGAAAGGTCGATCGTCCGGGACTGTCGTCGCTCTCGCACCGGACCGCGATCCGCCCTGAGACCGCCTCCTCCGCAATGTTGCCGATGGCCACACGCACGACCGCCTGCTTCTCGGCCACCCTCGGATGGACCTGCACGTCCTCGAGCCAGACCGGCGCGCTGGCTCGCAGCTCCATCCTGCCGATGATCCCGTTCCAGTTGGTCTGCGTCCGCTCATCGACCGCGTGAGCGGGACCCACCGGAGGCAGTCTGGCGTTGTCGACCAGCACGGTGAGCGTGTGTTCGCCGGGCAGCATCGCCTCCGTGACGTCGAACACGTGCGGAGCGCTGAGCGTGTCCTCCCAGCCGCAGAAGGCCTCGTCGACCCACACCCGGGTGTGCTTGGTCCGCTCGAGCAGCAGGGTGATGCGCTTCCCCCGCCAGGTCTCGGGGATCGTCACCCGACGCTGGTACCAGGCTGGCCCCTTCCAAAACCAGACGCGCGACAGCCGGTCGATGCAGCTCTCGTCCTTCTTGATGCCCCGGCGGTTCTCGTCGGTGGTGCCGGGCAACCGGACGGTGTCGTCGAGCTCCTGAGCGAACCAGCCCTCCGCCACGCCGACGTCTTCCGGGTCGAGACGGAACTTCCAGCTCCCCTCCAGCGGAAGCACGTCCTCATTCGCCCCGGCGATTCCCGCGCAACCTGCGAGGAAGAGCGCCGCCAAGAGCCACCTGGTGATCTGCTTCATCGTGCTACGACCGTCGCCCAACGCTCGAGCAGGTTACTCTACGGCCTCCTGGTGATCCGTACTGCAATGGAGACCCTCGCATGAAGCATGGTATGGCACTGGCCGCTACAGCCTTGATCGCGCTCACATGCGCGCTTTGCCCGCCAGTCCTGGCGCAAATGCCCCGTGAAGACGTCGTCGAGGTTCCCGCCATCGGCGAGGGCCTCTGCGTGAGCAACCTCTTCCAATCGAACATGGTCGTCCAGCGCGACAAGCCGATCCCCATCTGGGGCTGGGCCGCGCCGGGGGAGCAGATCACGGTGGTCTTCGGCGGAGAAACACAGACCGCGACCGCGGCCGGGGACCGCAGCTGGAAGGTGACCCTCCCCGCCAGACCCGCGAGCTCGGAGCCCGAGGAGATGACCGTCAAGGGCGCGAACCAGACCTTGATCCTCACCAACATCCTGGTGGGCGACGTCTGGATCCTCGGCGGCCAGAGCAACATGGAGTTCCCCCTGCACAAGGTGGAGAACGGCTCGCTCGAGATCGTCTCGGCCAACTACCCGGAGATCCGCATCCTGACGGTGCCCTTCCAGAACGGACCGGAGCTGAAGCCGAGCTTCGCGCGCCTGCACGAGTGGAGCGACTGGTTCAGTCGCCACTTCCGCAAGGGCGACTGGGATGTCTGCACGCCCGACGTGGTCCGTGAGTTCTCAGCCATCGGCTACGTCTTCGCCCGTCGCATCCACACCGCCACCAGAGTCCCGATCGGAGTGATCGACACCTCCCGCGGCGGCACCACCGTCGAGGCCTGGACCCCGGATCCGGTCCTGCGCGCGCTCGACAGCGCGCCGGTGAAGGCCAAGCTCGCCTCCTGGGACGAGAGGGTGGCCACCTGGGATCCCGAGCAGGACCTGCAGAATCGGATCGAGCGTCACCGCCAGTGGGTGGAGAGACAGAAGCAGGAGGGCAAGCCCATTCCCGCCGACCGGAAGGAGCCCACCGACCTGCTGCCGGGACCGATCATGGACCAGAACCACCCGGGCAACTGCTACGCCAGCATGCTCGGACCGCTCGTCGGTCTCTCCGTGAAGGGCGCCATCTTCCACCAGGGCTACAACAACGCCTTCGAAGGATCCGTTGGAGCCGCCATGTACGCGGACGTCTTCCCGGAGATGATCACCGCCTGGCGCAAGGCCTTCGACGATCCCCAGATGCCCTTCGGAATCCTCTCCCTCTGCACCGACGGCTATCCGCAGACGCGGGACGACTACGTCGAGAAGATGTTCAACGCCGGCATCCACATCCGCGCCGCCCAGTACCAGACCTTCCTGGATTTCCACAACTCCGGCGACGAGAACATCGGCTTCGTCAGCACCTACGACCTACGCCGTCGCTGGTACCACCCGCAGCTCAAGCTGCCCGCGGGGGAGCGCATCGCCCGCTGGGCCCTGGCCACGCAGTACGGCTTCGAGAGGGACGTCCAGTGGAAGCCGCCGCTGCTGCTCGGCATGCAGGTCGTGGACGGCACCCTCGTCCTCGAGCTGGACCGCGACGTCGGCGATCCACAGGACGGCGCGATCGAAGGCTTCGCCATCGCCGGAGAGGACCGCAGGTTCCAGCCCGCCAGCGTGGCCTACGTTGTCGACGGCGAGGACAACCGCGGTCGCCCGCGCCTGAATCGCAAGCAGCTCGTCCTGAGCAGCCCGCTGGTGCCGGACCCCGTGCACTTCCGCTACGCCTGGGGCCGCAACCCGCTGGCGAACCTCCAGGTCAGCGGCCACAAGGACATCCCCTTCGCCACCCAGCGCAGTGACGACTGGCCGATGGAGGACGTGCCCCGCGGCGTGCTCGGAGGCGAGGTGCCCGAGCAGCTGTCCCGCGCCCAGCGCAACCAGATCCTCAACGCGCTCAAGCTGGAGGACGCGCGCCGCCGCCTCGTGGAGGCCGAGCTCTACATCCAGGAGAACAAGGAGCAGTACGAGGCGCAGGTGGAGAAGAGGAAGCAGTAGGGGACGCTCTCGTCCCTACTTGGAGCGGCCCTTCCCCTTGCCCAACAGGTCCGCCAGCGCCCAGCCCAGCGCGCTGCCGACGTCCATGTACGTCTCGGCGTTGTGGTTGTAGTGATGACCCGCACCGCTGGGTGACACGTCCTTGTCGCGCCAGAAGCCGCGCGCTTCCACCGCCTTGACGTTGCCCTTGAACTCCGGGTACTTCCCCGTCTCGCCACTCACCGCGAGCTGAGCCTCGGCCACCGTCTGGCCGGGACCTTTCAGCTCCCAACCGCCGAACGCGATGGTGGCCAGCACGAACTTCGCCTTGGGCGCCTCGAAGTCCTCCCGCAGGGTCTTGATGAGGTGCACCAGGTTCTGCTCGTAGCGGCTGGCGTGCGCGGGGTTCTGATCCTTGTGCCCCTGCCACCAGACGAATCCAGCCACCTCGTAGCGCTTGGCACCCGGGTAGTACTCGTCGATGTCCGCCAGGATCCTCTTGGCATTGGCGATGTCATCGTCGTACTGCTTGCCGGCGTACCAACCGATCGGCTCCGGCTCGGTGCCCTTGTCCCAACTCAGAGGGGACTCCTTGTAGCCCGCGTAGATCTTGCCGTCGTACTCGAACTGCTCGCTTCCGGGGGGGAGGAGGTCCCAACCCAGGCTCCTGTTGCCGATACAGGATTTGAGCACGAGCACGGGTTCGTCGAGCACGTGCCCCATGATGTGACCGACCTGCAGCTCGGGCCCCACGTTGCCCTTCACGGTCAGCCATTCGTTGCGCAGCGTCGACATCTGGCCATTGCGGTGCATGACCTGCACGTAGCGGACATCGGCCCGTTGCGTCCAGCCACCCTCATCGTCGACCAGATGCGGGTACTTGTTCTTGGTCTTGATGGCGTGAGTCAGAGTCCCGTTCTTGTCCTCCGGGTCGACCTTGCCGAAACCCAGCATGTTGGACTGGCCCAGGAGGATGAACACCTGGACCGGCTTGCGCATGTTTGCCGGTTTGGAGTCCGGGTCCGGTAGCTCCTGATCCGGAGCGGTCGTGGCCTTTTCCGCCGCCGAAAGGCTGGAGGATGGCATTGCCAACGCGGCCAGCAGGCAGAGTGATCCCAGTAGCGTTTCCTTCATCATGGTGTTCCTCTTCATGGCCGCCTCCGGCAATGCTGCCCTCGCGATCCCATGCTAGCGGCCCCAGGTCATTTGACACAAGATCCGGGCACACCTCTGAACTCGCCGCAACCGCGATGACGCGCGTGACCTGCGGGCCGATCGAGTCTTCGGATCCTACGGCGTCTTACCGGCGCGCACTCAGTCGTCCTTCGGGCGCTCGAGCACGAAGAAGCTCTCCGGCACGTCCAGCCCGGTCTCGACCTCGGTGAACTCGAGCACCGTCTCGCCCGTCTGCGCGGTCGAGGAGGTCTGCCGCATCGCCAGTCGCACGCCCTGGACGTCGCGAAAATCCTCGAAGACCACGGTCTGCGGGATCTGGATGCCGCTCATGCCGATCATCGACATCTCCAGGCGCAGGAGATCTCCGCTTTCGACGTCCACGAAGAAGCGCAGGGCAGGCAGCTCGCCCTTGCGCATCCCCAGGACGTAGACCTCACGGTCGTCGAGCTCCTCGACGCCCTCGAGCTCGATCTCGTCGAACAGGAGGCGCCAGTCCCCGACCGCCACGCCGGGCTGGCTGAGCAGGGCTTGGTCCAGGTGCCGGCCCTCCGGCTCCTCGAAGGGCTTGAAGACGGAGAGCGTGCGACTCCGGCCTGCGTGGATCGCCCGATCCGACCAGCCGAAGGGCGCGAGGTCCCACTTCTCACGCAGGTGCGTCGTCCCGCGCGCGGTGGTGACCAGCGATCCGGAGACCCCGGCCTGGGGATAGCGGATCGTGCCGGTCAAGCGGAAGGTGCCCAGCGCGTTCAGCCGTCGCTGGCGCTCGTCCAGGTCGAGGGACTCCAGCACCTTCTCGAGCGTGAGCGCACCCTCCGCGGCTGCGGCGACCACGCGCGGACAGTCCCGGGTCTTCCCCCGCTCGTGCATGGTGAGGCCCGTGATGCGCCCCTCGTCGTCCTCGTGGAACTCCACGCCCAGGTTGCCCATCAACCGGAAGTCCCACACCCCTTCCTCGTTCGGCGGGCGCAGGTAGTAGACCATCTGGTCGGGGACGTCGAGCGCCAACCGCTGGTGGCGAACGAGCACCTGGATGTCCGCCTTCAACGTCTGGTCGTGGTACGCGCCGACGTATCTCTGCAGCTCGTCGAGCGGCACCTCGGGCTCCATCTCCACCCCGACCCGTGGCAGGTCCAGGTTGGCCGGTCCGTCGTGGAGGATCATCCACGCGACCTCGCCCGAGGCGTTGCGCTCGAAGGACAGGGCCAGGGAGTCCCTCACCGTGGAGACGCGGCGGCTGTCCTCGCCCGAGCCAATGAACTCGACGATCCCCTGGCCGGGGATCGACAACGCCAGCCGCTCGTTCTGCACGAGCACCTCGAACTCGGCCTCGTCGAAGGGGCCGAAGCTGGCGAGGTAGGTGCCGAGGTAGGGGCCGAGATCCTCCTCCGCCGCCTCGCCCTCGCTGACCGCCTCTTCTCCGAGCAGCGTCTCGAGGACGATGTGGAGCGACGACGACTGCAGGGGATTGACCGTCACGTTGGTCAGCAGCACGAAGCCGAGGTCGGAGTCCGGCAGCAGGGCGACCTGTGCCGCGAAGCCGTCGATGTTCCCCCCGTGCTCCACGAGCTTCTGCCCCTTCCATTTGCGCAGCATCCAGCCCAGCCCGTAGCGCACGCCGCCCCCGATCGTGATCTGCGGCTTCCAGGTGTCCGTCACTCGGCTCGCACGGATCAGGCGCTCGCCGTCGATCTCCCCCTTCCCGAGCTGGAAGCGGATCCAGCGCGCCATGTCGAGCGCGTTCGAGTTGATCGAGCCGGCGGGAGCGATGGAACCGAGGTGCCTCATCTCCTGGCGCTCGTGCTCCTGCTTCTCGAGGTCCCACAGGTACCCGCGCGCGAGATGCGGACTCTTCTGCGCCTCGTCGACCGAGAGGCTGGAGCTCTGCATGCCCAGCGGCTCGAGCAGGCGCACCCGCATCGCCTCGTCCCAGCCCGCGCCGCACGCCGCGCCGGCGGCCTCCCCGGCGGCCATGAAGGTCACGTTGCAGTAGTGGAAGTTCTTGCGGAACTCGTCCCAGGGCTCGGCCTTCGTGGCCGTGCGCAGGATCGTCTCACGCGTCGTCGTTCCCGCGGACCACAGGACGCCCATGCGCGAGAATCCCGTCCGGTGGCAGAGGAGGTCGCGGATCGTGACCGCCTTCCCCGCGCCCCCGTCGTCGATGGCGAGCTCGAACCAGGGCAGGTGCTTCGTGACCGGATCGTCCCATTCCATCAGCCCGTCGTCGATCAGCATGCCCACGAGCGTCGCGGTGAATGCTTTCGACGTGGACCCGATGGCGAAGATCGTCTCGGGAGTGACCGGCGTCTCCTGCTCGAGGTCGGCGAGACCGAATCCGTGGACCAGGAGCACCTCGTCCTGCGTCGCGACGGCGAGGGCCATGCCGGGGATGTGGTTCGCCACGCGCTCGGCTTCCATGCGCTCGACGAGCGCAGCGAGCCGCTCGGCGGAGGGTACCGTCTCCTGAGCGGCGAGCGGGATCGCGAGGGAGGCGAGAAGGAGCGGAACGAACGCCGGGCGGAGCTTGGAGATCATGGGGTGGCTCGGGACTGGGGATGCACGGGGCGATCGGCGGCACATACGTGGGCGGGGCGAGGATGTTCACGCCTGCCCCGTATCGATGCGAGCCTTGCGTTTTCAGTACCCGAACCTGCGTGGTCAGGATGCAGGCGGCTAGCGGACCCCGCCGCCGACGGCTTCGACGGGAGCATTCGGTGTCAGGACTCGGGCGCGCTCGACCTGGACCGCTCCCGGAACGCGTCCATCTGCCAGGTCGCTCACCTCCAGGTTGATCTCCAGCTTGACCTGGGCCTTGTTCTTCGAGTCGGCGCTCACCCACCTCCACCGCTTCAGCCAGCCGCGCTCGGTGAAGACCGTGGGCTGCGTCGCATCGTAGTCGCGCGGGGGATAGTTGAGACCGTCGTAGCTGCCCTGGAACGTCAGGGCGTACTTGCGGCGATGGAAGGCGAAGTAGTTGAACGTGTACGGAGCTTCGCCCTCGAGCTTCTTCTTGTCGTTCTCGTCCGCCACGCTGTCGATGTCGCACCAGCCGACACCGGGGAACCAGACCTCGTTCCAGGTGTGAACGGCTCCGGCGACGGCCCACTTGCTGCGGTCTTCGTAGAGCTGATCGTCGGGACTGCGTTCGACGATCAGTCCGCCGATGGCGCGCGTCGGGATTCCCTGCCTGCGAGCGATGGC
>CAZDQL010000081.1:0-29586 GCA_964507325.1 uncultured Planctomycetaceae bacterium
GGAAAGGGCGAACGTACTGCGCAACCAGTCGTTTTCGGTCTGATCGCGGATCGTGCAGAGGTGCCCGCCCCATCTCTGAGCCATGGCATACTCAGCATCGTGCCACCTGGTAGGTTGAGTGAGCCTATACCAATGCCGATTGAGTGGCGATTGAGTCCATGCCGGCTGCATGAGGTTCTGGAACCAGATTACGTCGCCGCCATCATAGAGGCCCCCCGCAGAGAGAACGTCGAGGTCTCCATCGGCGTCGAGATCGGAGGCGCACAGGGATTTGGGGTAGACGGACTGCGTCGTGACGAGCTTCTGCGGGCCAAAAGAGCACGCACCGAGGTTCTCGTACCAGGCTAGCGTCTGCTTGGAGCCCGCCAGCAAATCGGGGTCTCCATCTGTGTCCAAGTCAGCGACACGGATGGAATACACGTCGTCGGCAGACCCAGCGATGGACTGCGAGGGGCCGAACACGCCTCCAGTGAGGTTCTCGAACCAAAAGATGCTGTAGTAGTGATCGGACGCGGAGAGCACATCCAAATCACCGTCACCATCCATGTCGGCGGCATGTACAGGGGAGTGAATCGGCGGAGTGGAGTAGGCATACCCGATGATCCGACAATCCCCAAACGTGCCATCACCGAGGTTCTCGTACCACGAAACTTTGTGGTTCTTGCTCGCTGCGCAGAGCACGTCGCCGTCCCCATCGTTGTCCAGGTCGGCGACATCGGTTGACCAGGGCCCATGGGCCTGATCAGTGATTATCTGCGGAGGCCCAAAGACGCCGCCACCGAAATTCTCGTACCAAGCGATTCTGTCGTCGTTGTATGATGCTGAAATAACATCGACATCACCATCGCTGTCCACATCGGTCACATGGACGGATAGAGCGTAGTCTGCATCCGTCGTTATCACTCGCTGGTGGCCGAATGCTCCGCCACCGAGATTCTCGTACCAAGCGATCTTGTCTTCGCCGGCCGATGCTGAGAGCACATCCGCGTCTCCGTCGCCGTCGAGATCAGCAGCATTGACGAAACGGGCGGAAAGCACGTAGGTCGCAATCACTTGCTGAGGACCGAAGGAGCTATCCCCGAGATTCTCATACCAGGCGATCTTGTGGTCGTACAAAGACGCAGAAAGCGCATCAAGATCCCCATCGCCATCAAGATCAACGGTGTAGGCCGAGCGAGCCCCGTTGGCGTCGTCCGTGATCACTTGAAGGTCCCCGAATTCCTGCGCAGTGGCATTTGCGGTCAGGGAGAGGATGGCTGCACAAAGCAGGTGGTATTGCGTGCCGGGCAGCATGAGGCAGACCGCGGGGCCGCTACAGCCAGATCGAACACGCCGAACGAGATCACCGGAATCGGACCTGGATGCCATCTGTGGTATTCGAGGTTGGGTACGTCGTGAAGTCACGGAACCAGAGCTGGAAGTACCAGGTGTCTCCTGGCTGGAGGGCGAGGCCATGAGGGAGGTTGTTGAAATCGAGAGTGAGGTCGACTTTGCCCGTGAAGCCGGAGTGCAGGAGGGCGCCACCCGTGTTAGGGTCATTGAGTCGAGCGATTGGGATCCCAAGACACAGATTTCCGGAGCTTCCCCCAAAGCCGGGCACGAAGTCAGCGCTGTCGCTCATCAAGAAGTACGCATACTCGTGGAGCGGAAGATGCCATGCTGCGAGAGTGAAGGTGTTGCTTGCCACAATGGGAGAGCCATAGACGCCGATGATGGCAGGAGCTCCAGTGCTGTTGTCTGCTGCCGTGCAGAAGTTCGCACTGAGGCAGACATCCAGAACTCCATCTCCGTTCCAGTCGGTACGTGCGCCGACGGCCAGCTCGTAGACATCTGGGACGTTGTTGGCGTCGCAATCGTCGGAGATCACCTCCACGACGCCAGGGTGCGGCACCAGGTTGGGTTCGTCCCGCCACGCACCGCTTCCCGGAACGATGACGGCCCAATCGGCCCCGCTGGCGTCATCGGGTTGACCACTCCCCCAATTCTCGAAGCCCGGAGTCTCCCCAGACGACCACTCGAATACCCCCTCCTGAAACTCGTCGGTGTATCCGATCCAAGTGGGCCGAGATGTCAGGAATGCGGCCTGCAACCAGTCGTTCTCGACCAAACTGCGGATTGTGCACAGATGCCCCCCCCACCCCCGAGCATAGGTGTTCTCGGCAACGTGCCAGTCCAACGGAGGTAGAAGGCGATACCAATGTCCGTTTATCGGCGACTGAGTCCAAGGGGGCACCATGAGGTTCTCGTACCACTCGATCTTGTCGCCGAATAGCATTGCGCAAAGCACATCGGCATCCCCATCGCCGTCCAAGTCAGTGGCGTGGATCGAAGTGGGATAGTGGCACTGGTCCGTGATGACCTGCTGGGGTCCAAATGAACCACCGCCGAGGTTCTCGAACCAACAGACTTTGCCTGTCACGTAGGCTGTGGTGGAGAGCACGTCGATATCGCCATCTGTGTCTAGATCTGCGGCGTATACCGAGCTAATGCTGTACGCGGGGTCTGCGATGATCTGTTGGGGCCCGAAGACACCACCGCCCAGGTTCTCATACCAAGCGATCCAGTCGCCGAAGAAGGCGCCGGCGAGAACATCTGCATCACCGTCCCCATCCAGATCGACCGGGCAAACCCTATGGGAGTCCGTAGGAAGTGTCGCGATCACCTGGCGGGGGCCGAAGTGACCGCCGCCGAGAGTCTCAACCCAGCCGATTTCTCCAGTGTGCTTGCCGGCAGTATACAGGACATCTGCGTCGCCGTCCCCATCCAGGTCCCCAATGCGGAACATTCCTGGCCGAGTGCCTAGGGAGGCGATTTCCTGCGAAGGACCGAAGCTTCCACCTCCCAGGTTCTCGGACCAGGCGATGCTCCCGCCATTGGTTGCGCCAAACACGGAGAGCACATCGGCGTCTCCATCGGAATCGAGATCGGCAGCCTGGACCGACCCGGTGCCGTAGGGGTGAATCACGATGATCTGCTGGGGCCCGAAGGCGCCACCGCCGAGATTCTCGTACCAAGCGATCTTGTGGTCGCCGCTAGAGGCGGAGAGTACGTCGGCATCGCCATCCTCGTCCAGGTCGGTGGTGTAGACGGAGTTGGCATAGTCTGCCTGGAGGGTGATGACCTGCCTGGGTCCGAAGGCGCCGTAGCCGAGGTTCTCGTACCAGGCGATCATGTCGTCGTCGGCGGATGCGGATAAGACATCTCCATCTCCATCACCGTCGAGATCGGCGGTGCAGATGCTCTGTGGCATGTCGACGAGGTCTGAGATCACCTGAGGATCACCAAAGTTCTGACCTAGCGCCGGGGAGGCGAGCAGGCCCACGACGGCGAGTGTGAGCCGACGAGAAGTCAATCGGTGCATAGCAGTGCTCCAAGTCGCCTGGGGGCGGTAGCCCAACGTACCAGACCCCGTGCAACTGCGGGGAGAGACGGCGAAGTGCAAGAAACCGCCCTTCCCACACCAGGATCTCCACTGGGGCCCGACCAGGTCATGTGGAGATGGGGCCTGACTCCGAGGACCACGGGATGGGGTACCGCCCTGGGTTGGGCCCCCGTGCGCCTTCGCGACGGAGGCCCTCCTGCGTCCCTCACCTCAAGGGACGGGTGTCCCGACTGCCCAGCGCGCAGCGGGGCTCTCGCCCCCTACACGTCTGGCTCTGGCGGGGCACATGCTGGAGGGCCCTGGAGGAGGGCAACCGCCGCGATCAGGCGGTGTTGCGCGCTCCCCCGGGGCCCTCCAGCGTGCAGGCGGACCCTACTCCGCCCCCGACACCTGGTGCACGTGGACGTCCTGCTGCGGGTAGGGGATCGAGAGCCCTTCCGCGTCGAAGCGCTGCTTGACCGCCTTGGTGATGTCCCAGAAGACGGTCCAGTAGTCGCCGGTCTTGGTCCACACGCGCACGACGAAGTTGACCGAGGAGTCGGCCAGCTCGTGCAGTTTGATCGCCGGCTCGGGGTCGTCGAGGATCAGCTCGTGGGCGGCGACGACCTCGGCCAGGACCTTCTCCGCCTTGTCGATGTCGTCCTCGTAGCCGATGCCGAAGGTGAAGTCGACGCGGCGGGTGGGGTTGGCGGTGACGTTGGTGATCACGCCCCCCCAGATCGAGCCGTTGGGGATGATCTTGACCTGGTTGTCGGGGGTGATCAGGGTGGTCGAGACCAGGTTCATCGCGTCGACCTTGCCCATCTCCCCGCCAGCGTTGACGAAGTCGCCCACATCGTAGGGGCGGTAGAGCAGGATCATCACGCCGGCGGCGAAGTTGTTGAGGGTCTCCGACAGGGCGAAGCCGACCACCAGGCCGACCGCGCCGAAGGCCGCCAGGAAGGGGCCGATCGAGATTCCCACACTCGCCAGGGCGATCAGGAATCCGAGGAAGAGCACGATCCGACGCGTCGTGTTGACCGTGAAGTCGCGCAAGAGCGCCGAGACCTTGATCTTCGAGGTCGAGAGGGCGCGCCGCACGATCCCGGCCAGGATGTTGGCCACGATCTTGGCCACCAGCATCATGGCCAGGAAGAGGAGCAGCTTGACCAGGTAGCCGGGGCCCTCCTCGACCAGCCAGTCCTTGGCGCGACCGATCCACTGCTGGGCCAGGCCGAGGGCGGCTGCGGCGCCGCCGTAGGTCAGGTCGCCCGTGGCGTTCATCAGGAACTGCTGGTGGTCGGCGACCTCGCCCCCCTTCTCCCCGAGGGCGTCGACGAAGACGTCCATGGCCGGAGCCATTTCGTCAACGATGCGCGCCTTGTGGGTGTCGATCTCCTCCTGGACGGCGGGCTGCTCTTCCTCCGGGAGCCCGGCGAGCTTCTCCTCCAGGTCCGCTATGTCTTCCAGGACCTTTTGGATTTGGTCGCGCACATTGTTGGCCTGGAACTCAAGCGCGGTGGCGCTTTTGCCAGCGGCCTGCTCCTTCAGCTCCTCCAACGGCCTGGAGGTGTCCACCACCTGGGCGGCGCCCAGCGGGGCGAAGACGAGGGCGAAGAACGCGATCAGAATTGCGGAAACACGCATGGCAGTACGGGGGGGGTGGGGGGACTTGGAAGCGCTAAAAAGAGCCCCGGATGATACCCGCGCGATCTCGCTCCCAGAGTGGGACCGGCTGTATACTCACCAGTTATATACTCTGCAGTATATAGCTGGTGACCCCCTCAACCCCCCCGCTTGGGCCGACTCCCCTGCCCCTTCATCACGAAGCGCCGCTCCGCCACCAGGTTCAGGATGTCGAAGGAGCTCAGGATCCCCACCACCTGCTTCTCGTGGGTCACGACCAGGTGGTGGATGTGGTAGCGGCGCATCGTCCGCGCGGCGTCGTGGATGCGGGAGTAGGAGGGGATCGTCACCACCTCCTCGGTCATCAGCTCCTCCACCGCCGTCCCATCTGCGGGGGGATCGATCAAATCGGCGGTGGTGACCATCCCCACCGGGCGGTTCTTCCCGTCGACGACCGGCACGGCGCTGATGTCGAGGCGGGTCAGGAGCTCGCGCACCTCCGAGATGGTCGTCTCGGGGTGGATCGTCACCACGTCCCGCACCATCAGGTCGGAGACGTTGACGATTTCGCGCTGGGCGTTGGCCCCCGCCTCGCCGACCTTGTTGCGTCGCTTCATCCCCTCGATGATAAGGCCTCAGGGGTTCGGGGGGGGAGCGGCCACCTCCGGCCCCTCGACCGTGGGAATGACCAGGTCGCAGCGCAGCCCCTCCGGTTCGAAGGCGATCTCCACCTTTCCCCCCAGCTCGTAGGCGATTACCCCCCTCAGGATCGAGAAACCCAAGCCCTCGTCCGCGGGGCCCGCCAGCGCGGCCCCGCCCCGCTCCAGCCAGCGCAGGTGCAGGGGGCCCCCCTCGGCGCTGTGCCAGCTCACCTCCACCCGCCCGCCGGCGCTGGCCAGGGCGCCGTGCTTGGAGGCGTTCGTCAGGAGCTCGTGTAGGGCCATCCCCAGGGGCCCCACCGCGGCGCGGTCCAGCTCCACCTCGGCCCCTTCGACCGACACGCGCTCCCCGTCCTCGGCGAAGGGCGCCACCACCAGTTTCACCAGGCCGGAGAGGAGGACCGCCTTCCAGCGCGCCCCCGCCAGGGCCTCGTGCACCTGGGCCATGGCGCGCAACCGGCCCGTGAAGGCCCGCTCGAAGTCGGCGAGGTCCGAGGTGGCGCGCAGCGTCTGCTGGGCGAGGGCCAGCACCCCCGCCAGGTTGTTCTTCACGCGGTGGTCGAGCTCCCGCATCAGGAGCGCCTGGCGCTCGTCGGAGCGCTTGCGCTCCGTGATGTCCCGCATCACCACCTGCACGGCGCGCTGGCCGGCGATCTGGATCAGGGTGCCGGTGACCTCCACGTCGACGATGGTCCCGTCGAGGCGCTGGATGCGCTCCTCGATGCGCGGGGTGGGGCCCTTCTCGGCCAGGATCGACTGGATGCGCTCCGCGACGAACTCCCGATCGTCGGGGTGGACCAGTTCCAGCACCTCCGTGCCGATCAGGTCCTCGGGGCCACTCGCCCTGAGGAGCTCGACCGCCACGGAGTTCACGAAGGTGATCAGACCCTGCCGGTGGATCACGATGGCGTCCGGGATCGCTCCGACCAAGGTGCGGTAGCGCTCTTCGCTGTCCGACAAGGCCTGCACCGCCCGACGGCGGCGCAGCGCGAAGGTGATCCCCAACCCGAGCGAAGTTCCCAGCGCGAGCAGGGTGGGCAGGATCCAGACCGGTCGCAGGTAGATCGGGGCGAGGATCTCGAAGTCGACCCACGCCGCCGGATGGCGGTTTCCGAAGTAGTCCTGCACCTCGAGCTCGAAGCTGTGCTCCCCCGAGGAGAGCCCTTCGAGGTGGACTTCGCGAGCCGGGCTCCACGGCGACCAAGGTCCAGCGCCGAGGCGATGGCGCGTCCTGATCTGGTCCCTGGGGCGTTCACCCCACCAGGGGTAGACCTTCCAGCGCAAGAACGCCCTCCGGCCCTCGACCAGTGGCTCGCCCAGCTCGACCAGGGGCGGCCCGGGGGAAGATCCGCTGAAGGCCAGGCGGCTGAATCCGGGCGCGAAGGTCCCCACGGTGATCGAGTCCGCCTCGAGGATCAGGGTATTGACGTGGTTGCTGTGCAGTCCCGTGTCGGTGCCGAAGCGCGTCCACGACGAGCCCACACGGTGGTAGAGGCCGCGATCGGTTCCGACCCAGAGCTCACGCCCATCCGCCGAGGTGCGCACGATCCCGACCCGGGTGTGAGCGGCGGCCTCCTCGCCGGAGGTGTAGTGGACCGCGTCCCCCTCGTCGATCCACCCGAGCCCCGTGGCGTCGTGCCCGTGGCCGAACCACATCCTCCCCTCGGCATCCATGGCCAGGGTGCGGGAGACCGGGGTGCGCAGCCCGTCGGCGGCGGTCCAGATCCGCCACTGCTCCCCGCGCCGCCGCGCGATGCCCCCCCAGGTGGCGAACCAGTGAGAGCCGTCCGGCGTCTCGAGGAAGTCGTAGACCCTCCCCGAAGGCAGCCCGTCCTGCGCCGTCACGCTGGCGAAGGTCCCGTCCTCCAGACGCACCCAAGCCCCCGGCTCGGGTTCCTGTGGGCTCAGGGGGTCGGGGTCCAGCCCGAGGAACCAAACGCGCCCCTGACGGTCGGTGCGAATCCTGTGCACGGCACTGAGCGGCAGCCCCTGCTCGGACCCCACTTGCGCAAGGGCTTCGCCATCCCAGACCAGGACCCCGTCGAGGGTGCCGGTGCCGGTGCCGACCCAGATCTGCCCCTCGCCATCCTCGGCCAAGGCCGTGATGGTGCCGAGCGGCTCCCCGTCGAGGCGGCTGAGGCGTCTGGAGCCACCGTCCGGGTGCAGGCGCAGGAAGCCCCGCTTCTGGCCCAGCCACAGGGCTCCATCGTTCGCACGCAGGAACTGGTAGACGACGCCGCCGGAGATCACGTCGTCATCGTCGGCGTGCTCCCACAGGGGGTGGCGTTCGCGCCACAGGTACAGGCCGTGGTGGGTGGCCACCCAGAGATCGGCCTCGCCGCGCAGGTCGACGGACTCGATGCCCCGCATCTGCGGCGGAAGGGGCTGCAGCGCAGTCCATCGCCCAGCGTGTCGGGCGAGCACTCCGCCGGACTCGGTCAAGACCACAGCGTCGCCACCGGGGTCGATCTCCAGTCTGACCGGACCGTCGAAGAGGAGGTCCTCGATGCGCCTGCTCTCTCCCGCAGAGGTCCACTCCCACAGACCAATCATGTCGTGGGGATGGTCGACGAAGAAGAGCCCCCTGCCGCTCCCGTCGGCTAGGGCGATGCGCACAATCCGGTGGCCGGAGGGCACGGGGCGCTGGAGGCTCCAGTGATCCCCATCCCAGCGCGAGAGCCCCTCGAGCGTGGCCAGCCAGAGCTCCTCGCCTGCAGCGTCCAATTGCAGCGCGCGGAACATCCCCGGCTCGAAGACGATCGGCTCTGGCAAGGACTCCGCTACGATCCTGAATTCGAGGGGTCCCGCACGCCTGTCTCGAGTGAGGTACGCGAGCCCGCCCCCGGGGACCGCTGCGCAGTTGAAGACGATGCCAAGGGGCTCTTCTCCCAGCTCCTCCAAGCTGCGGAAGGGCTCGTCCACGGAGCCGACCCACCCCCGGTCGTCGACCACGACCAGGACCGTGCCATCCTCCCCGACCGCGAAGTCGGAGTACCTCTTTCCCTGGATGCCGTGCGCTGCGTCGATCGCATGCCAGCGGTGACCGTCGTACCGGGCGAGCCCGCGCTCGGTCAGGGCCCACACCAGCGCCCGGGGGTCGGGAACACGCGATTCGCGCACCAACAGGACCCGTTCGTCCGGCAAACCATCCGCGCTGGTGAAGCGCACCCAGCTCGCCGGATCGTGCACGGCGCTCCAGGGGGGCGCGAGTGGTGCGGCTCCCTGCGCGACCTCCTGGGGGGTCGGGAGGGAGGCCTCGAGGAGGAGGCTGATCCAGATCCACGTCCCGCACGGCATTGGGCAGAGCCTACTCCTCGGGGGGCGGCCGATGCACTTCGACGCGTCCGCCGCTCCCCTCCGCCAGGGTCTCCCGCAGGCCTTCGAACTCCTCCACCGGGACCTCCAGCCTGAGCAGCACCCGCTCGCCGTACTCCGCCGACCGCGGGACCAGCCCGGCGCGGGCCAGGATCGTCTGCACGGCCCCGGAGCACTCGTAGGGGTGCTCGACGAGCATCGGCCGGGTGACGAGCACCCCGACCCGTCGCGCCCGGTCGAGACACTGCCCCGCCGCCCCGCCGTAGGCGCGCATCAGCCCCCCCACGCCGAGCTTCACGCCGCCGAAGTAGCGCACCACCACGGCCACCGCTGCGGTGATCCCGTGCCCCTCCAACTGCCGCAGGATCGGCAACCCCGCGGAGCCGCCCGGCTCGCCCGCGTCACTGGAGCGCACGTGCTCCCCTCCCGGGCCGAGGCGCATGGCCCAGCAGACGTGACTGGCGCCGTCGAACTCGCGCTCGATGCGCGCCACGAAGCGGGCGGCGTCCTCCTCGCTGGTGGCGGGAGCGACCGCGGCGACGAAGCGCGACCCCTTGATCGGCGGCGGCTCGTAGCGCGCTTCTGCGGCGAGGGTCGAGTAGCTACGGGGCATGGAGGGCGGTCGGCGGCGTCGAGTCTCGCCGATCCCGCCCCCCCTGGGAAGACACGCATCAGGCGCTCGCCGCCCTGGTGGTCGTCTCCGACGGTGGGACGCCGTGCACCTCGAAGCCCCCCTTCGCGCTCCAGTCCACCAGCGCGGTGAGGCCGCGGTGGACGCTGCCCTCCAGGATCGCCTCGGCGATCAGGTTCTGGACGTTCTTCTGCAGGGCGCGCTTCAAGGGGCGCGCGCCGAAGCGGGGGTCGTAGCCTTGGCTCGCGAGCTCGTCCCGCGCGGCGAGGGTGATGTCGAGAGCGATCTCCTGTTCGGCCAGGTGACGCGCCAGGCGGCGCACCTGGACGTCGACGATGGCGCGGATCTCCTCCTGGGTGAGGGCCTCGAAGACCAGCACCTCGTCCAGACGGTTGAGGAACTCGAGGCGGAAGAAGTCGTGCACCTGGGTCTCGTTGCGCAGGTTGCTGGTCATCAGCACCAGGGTCTGGGTGAAGTCCACCGTGCGGCCTTGGCCGTCGGTCAGACGTCCGTCGTCCAGGAGTTGGAGCAGCACGTTGAAGACGTCGGGGTGCGCCTTCTCGACTTCATCGAGCAGGATCACCGAGTGCGGCTTGCGGCGCACCGCCTCGGTCAGGCGGCCACCCTCCTCGTAGCCGACGTAGCCCGGAGGCGCGCCGATCAGTCGCGCCACCGAGTGCTTCTCCATGAACTCGCTCATGTCGACGCGCACCAGGTTGCGCTCGTCGTCGAAGAGGAACTCGGCCAGGGCGCGAGCGACCTCGGTCTTGCCCACCCCCGTGGGGCCGAGCAGCAGGAAGGTGCCCAGGGGCCGGGTCGTCTCCTGGATCCCCGCCCGCGCGCGGCGCACCGCCTGGGCGATCGCCTCGGTGGCGTGGCGTTGGCCGATGACGCGCTCGGCGATGCGCTCCTCCATCTGCAGCAGCTTCTCCCGCTCCGTCTGGAGCAGGCGGCTGGCGGGGATCCCCGTCCAGCGCGAGACGACCTGGGCGATCAGCTCCTCGTCGACGGCCAACGGCAGGAGCGCGCCCGCAGCCTGCACCTCCTCCAGGCGCCGCGTGCTCTGCTCAAGGTCGTGCTCCGCCTCCGGCAGCTCGCCGTAGCGGATCTCGCCGGCGCGCTCGAGGGCGCCGTCGCGCTCCGCCTGGCCCGCCTCCGCCTTGAGGGCTTCGATCAGGGTCTTCCCCGCCCGGATGGCGGTGATCAGCTCCTTCTCGGTCTGCCAGCGGGTGCGCAGGGCGGCCGCTTCCTCCGACAGGGTGGCGTGCTCTTCTGCGATGCGCTCGACGCGTTCGGCGGCGTCGGAGCCCCCGTCCCGCTCCAGCGCACCGCGCTCGATCTCCAGGCGCCGCAGCCGGCGCTCGACGGCGTCCAGCTCCGAAGGCATCGAGTCGATCGCGGTGCGCAACTGGGCTGCCGCCTCGTCGACGCAGTCGATCGCCTTGTCGGGCATGAAGCGGTCGGAGATGTGGCGGTCCGCCAGCCGCGCCGCCGCGCCCAGGGCCGCGTCCTGGATGCGCACCCCGTGGTGCACCTCGTAGCGCTCCTTCAGGCCGCGCAGGATGGCGACGGTGTCCTCGATCGAGGGCTCGTCGATCAGGACCGGCATGAAGCGCCGTTCGAGGGCGGCGTCCTTCTCGATGTACTTGCGGTACTCGTCGAGGGTGGTGGCACCGATGCAGTGCAGGTCGCCGCGCGCCAGCGCCGGTTTGAGCATGTTGGCGGCGTCGATCGCCCCCTCGGCACCACCGGCGCCCACCAGGGTGTGCAGCTCGTCGATGAAGAGCACCACGTCCCCCTCGGCGGCGGCGATCTCGTCCAGCACGGCTTTCAAGCGCTCCTCGAACTCGCCGCGGTACTTGGCACCGGCGAGCAGGGCTCCCAGGTCGAGGGCCATGACGCGCTTGCCCTTCAGACCCTCCGGCACGTCGCCTTCGACGATGCGGCCGGCGAGCCCCTCCGCGATGGCGGTCTTGCCCACCCCCGGATCGCCGATCAGGACCGGGTTGTTCTTGCGACGCCGCGAGAGGACCTGGATCGTGCGCCGGATCTCCTGGTCGCGCCCGATCACCGGGTCGAGCTTGCCGGCGCGCGCCTCCTCGGTCAGGTCGCGCGCGTACTTCTCCAGCGCCTGGAAGGTCGACTCCGGGTCCGGCGTGGTCACCCGGGAGCTGCCGCGCACCTCGGTCAGGGCCGCTTCGACCCGCTCGGGGGAGAGGTTGCGCGCGGCGAGCAGGGCACCCAACTCCCGATCGTCGGTCCCCGCCAGGGCCAGCAGCAGGTGCTCGGTGGAGACGAACTCGTCCCCGAGCCGCGTGGCCGCCTGGGCGGCGTCGGCGAGTAGCTGCGCCAGGGCGCGGGAGAGGGCGAGCTCGCCGCCGTCGGCGCGGGGCAGCTTCTCCAGCAGCCCCTGCACCTCCGCTTCGAGGGCCCGCGGCTGGGCCTCGAGCTTCTCGAGCAGGGCGGAGGTGACCCCCGCCGGCTCCTCGAGCAGGGCCAGAGCCAGATGGACCGGCCCCACCTCCGGGTGACCGGCCTCCTGGGCCACGGCTTGGGCGCGCTGCAGGAGCGCCTGGGAGCGGTGGGTGTACGGGACGTTCATGGGCATCACCTCGTGGACGACATTCCCTGCGCAAGGCCTGTGCCAGGCAGGGGGTCGCTCTTCGGGGCGTGGGAGGGGGTGGCGATCCGGGGGTTCGGCCAAATCGGCAGTTCAAGGAGCCAAAATGGCGCCTCCGGGCTTGGTCGCGACTTCCCGTCCAGAACCCCCCGGTTCTCGTACTGAACTGCCCCCTTTCAGTGTGCACGCAGCGCCCTAGCGCCTGCGCTCCACGGGCTCCCTCATCCCTCAGGCCCACGGGCGACCGCCCTCCGCGCGCAGGAGGGCCTGCGGCGAGGCGAGAATGCTCGAAGTCCTTGTTGGTAGCGAGTTTGCGGCGAGATGCCTCCAGCAGTGCACACTGAAGGGGGGCAGTTCAGTCTTGTAGCGGCTCGCGCGTCGTACCGGGACGCGGCCGCCTCAGCGCGCCTCCGGGAGCGCCCGATCCAACGCCATGAGACCCCACACCCTGAGAGCGCTTCGGTCGATCGCCATCGCGGCCCTGCTGCTCGTCGGCACGGCGCGCGTTCAGGCGCAGACGCCGCTCCTCGTCTACGACTTCAACCTCAGGGGGACGCCGGCGGAGAACGCCGACTACGTGCAGTCCCTGGGCTTCAGTGGGCTGGTCACCCGCGTGCAGACCCACCAGGACCTGGTGAAGCTCGCCGTCTACGCCCGCCACGCGGCGACGATGCAGGACTTCCAGCTCCTCGCCTTCGTGCCCTACGACTTCAACGACCCCGCCAACTCCGACGTCTGGCTCCAGGCGCTGCCGATCCTGGCGCGCTCCGGCGCTCCGCTGTGGGTGATCGTCAGGAACGCCCCCTCGGGTCTCGCCGTCCGTCAGCTCCTCGGACAGATGGCCGGCCGGAGCCAGGCCCACGGGATCCGGACCGTCATCTACCCGCACTGGAACACCGACATCGAGACGGCGGCTGAGGCCTCGGTCCTGATCGACGCGATCGGCCATCCCAACCTGCGCAACTCGCTCCACACCTGCCACGAGATCCGCGGGGGGAACCAGTACGACCTGAAGACGGTGGTCCTGCAGCACGCCCACGAGGCCGCGCTGGTCACTCTCGCCGGGGCGGAAGAGAACGCCTATGCCGGCCCCTACTTCCCCGGGATCGATTGGTCCGATGCCATCATGCCCCTCGACGAGGGCGGCTTCAGCCTGCTCACTTACCTCCAAGCGCTGCACGATGTCGGCTACGACGGCCCGGTGATCCTGCAGACGTTCGGCGTTGAGGACAACCCGGGCCACCTGGGACGATCGCTCCACCAGTACGTCAAGTACTGGGGGGACATCGACTAGGCGGTGGTGCGGTGCCGAGGCACCACGCCTGAGGGACGGGCCGCACTACAGGGGCTTGCCGCGCTCCCAGAGGTCCTCGAAGACCTCAGCCAGTCCCTCGGACAGGCTGCGGTTGCGCACCTCCAGCATCAGGAACTCCCCGCGCTCCCTCCCCGCGGGGTCATCCAGGGGCAGGACCGAGACCCGGCGGTCGAAGAGCCCCAGGCGCATCGGCACGCGGGGGAGGCTGCGCGACGCGGTCCCCAGCTCGAGCTGGCGGCGGAAGAGGTCGTCCGCCGAGAAGTCGAAGTCGTCCGGCGCCTCGACCAGGATGCGGACCGAGACCCCGCGCCCGATCGCCTCCGAAAGGACGTCGTCGTCGTCCCTGACCATCATCGGCATGCGGGAGATCAGATCGATCCGCTCCCCCGACTGGGTGACGCGCTCCCGGAAGTTGCGGAGGTTGGCTTGGCGGCCCTGGAAGACCTTGATGCGCCCCTCGCGCGCACCGAGGGTGTCCGCCGGTCCGGCCACGAACTCGTGCTGGAGTCGAGTGACCGTCTGCTCCGCGCCCGAGGCGCGGTCGCGCAACTCGTCGAGCAGAGGGAAGAGGGCCTCCTCGGGGGGTAGCGCGGTGTAGGTGTTGACCGGCCCCAGCTCGCTCTCGCACAGGCCGCGCCCGATGAGGCGCTTCATCGTCGCGTAGACCTTCGGCTGGGGGACGCTGCTGCGCCCGGCGATCTCGGGGATGCGGCTCCCGGGGTGGCGCAGGATGCTGAGGTAGACGCGGATCTCGTACTCGGTCAGACCGAGGTGGCGCAGGCCCTCCGCCAGCTTCGGGTCGGCACCGTCGCTCATCTCAGGTCCTCGCAGTCGGGGAGGAGGGGCGCAGGAGATCCGAGCAGCGCCCGAGGGTCTCCTCGATCAAGCGCCGGCTGGGGTCCTCGAGGGGGGCCAGGGGGGCGCGTACCTCCTCCCGGCACCAGCCCAGGCGCGCCAGGGCGTGCTTCACGGGGACCGGATTGCTCTCGACGAAGAGGGCGCGCACCAGGGGGGCGAGCTCCCGTTCGATCGAGAGGGCACGCATGCCGTCCCCGCCAGGACGCGCAGCTTGGAGCAGCTCGGCCACACGATCGGGGACGACGTTCGAGACTACGCCGATCGCCCCCGCCGCCCCCGAGCGCGCGAAGTCCGCCAGGCGGCCGTCCTCCCCGGCCAGCACCGCCAGCCCCTCCACCTCCGCCAGGGCGCGGATGCGCGCCTCGGAGGTGGTGGCTTCCTTGATCGCCACCACGTTGGGGTGCCGCTCGGCGAGGCGCGCCGCCAGGTCGGGGGTCAGGTCCACCCCGGTGCGGGAGGGCACGTTGTAGAGCACCACCGGCAGGTCGACCGCCTCCGCCACCGCCCCGAAGTGGTTCAGGAGTCCCCGGGGGCTGGGGCGGTTGTAGTAGGGGGTCACGACCAGGATCCCCGCCACGCCGTCGGCCTGCGCCTGGCGCGCGCGGGCCACGCTGTCGCGGGTGACGTTGGTGCCCACTCCGACGATCACCGGCAGCCGGCCGGCGGCCTCCTCGAGGCCGACCCGCACCACCTCCCGGCGCTCCTCTTCGGTCAAGGTGGCGGCCTCGCCGGTGGTGCCGCAGAGGACGAGGCCGGCGGTGGCGCTCTCGGCGTGGGCGTCGATCAGCGCGCGCAGGGCCTCCAGGTCGAGCCGCCCCTCGGCGAACGGCGTGGGCAGTGCGACGTAGCTGCCGCGGAACGGATTCTTCATGTTGACCCCTCGGTGGTCCTCTAGGGTGACCACTTCAGGGCGCGAGATCAAAGGCTCGCCGGTGCGAGCAGCGCCAGCATGTCGCCGACCGCCTTGTCGACGCCGTCGAAGACCGCCCGGGCGACGATCGCGAAGCCGATGTTGAGCTCCTCCAGCCCTGCGATCGCCGCCACCGGCGGCACGTTGTCGTGGTCGAGACCGTGGCCCGCGTTGACGCGCAGGCCGATCGAGAGGGCGTGGGCGGCGGCGCGCCGCAGGCGCTCCAGCTCCGCCTCCCGCTCCGCCCCCGAGGCGTTGGCGTAGGAGCCGGTGTGCAGCTCGACCCAGCCCGCTCGCACCTCCAGCGCCGCGTCGAGCTGGGCGGGCTCTGGATCGACGAAGAGGGAGACCTCACCGCCCGTCTCCGCCAGCATCGGGACCGCCTCCGCCAGCCGGGCCCGCTCCGCCAGGACGTCCAGCCCACCCTCGGTGGTCACCTCCTGGCGGTTCTCCGGGACCAGGCAGAAGGCGCCGGCGCCGCTCCCGCGGGCGATCTCCAGGATCTCCCGGTCGAGGGAGCACTCCAGGTTGAGGACCCCCTTCACCGCCTCGCGCAGGTGCGCTACGTCCAGGTCCTGGATGTGCCGCCGGTCCTTGCGCAGGTGGCAGGTGATGCCGTGGGCGCCGGCCGCCTCGCAGCGACGGGCGAAGAGGATCGGATCGGGGAAGGCCTCGCGGCGCGCCTGGCGCAGGGTCGCCACGTGGTCCACGTTGACGTGCAGACGGAGCATGATGGCCCATTGTAGATCCGCGCCCCGGTCGGAGACGGCTCCGCGAGGGGGCCGCCGGGGCGGCGGGGAGGGGTGTAGTGATGCAATGCCCCGGCGGGGTGGGTATCACCTACCCCACGATGCGCATCATCGCCGGCGAATTCCGCGGCCGCCGCCTGGCGAGCCCGGAGGGAGCTCCGACGCGCCCCATGTTGGACCGGGCGCGGGAGGCGCTCTTCTCGACTCTGGGAGAGCGAGTCGTCGGTGCGCGGGTCCTGGACCTCTTCGCGGGCAGCGGCTCCCTGGGCATCGAGGCCCTCAGTCGCGGGGCCGAGCACGTGCGCTTCGTCGAGCGCGACCGTCGCGCGCGGCGGGTCCTGTCGGAGAACGTCTCCACCTTCGCTCTGGAAGCGCGCAGCGAGTGCCGAGCCGGCGACGCCCTCGATCCGGAGAGCTGGGGGGAGGAGCCGTGGAACCTGGTCCTCCTCGATCCCCCCTACGCGATGCTGCGCGACCCGGGCACGCGGTCACGAGTGCTCGAGGCCGCGGTCCGGCTCGCCCGGGAACGGGTGGCCGCCGGGGGTGCCCTGGTCCTGCACACGCACCCACGCGACCTACGCGCGGGTGACCTGTCCCCGCTGGAGGCGGAGGAGCGCGTCTACGGACACACGGCGCTCTGGTACGCGTGGGTGGGGGAGTAGGTCGGCGCGGGACCCCCCTGTCCAGCTCACCTCAGGAGCGCCACCAGCAGCACTCCCCCGAACCCCAATGCAAGTCCCGCCAACCGCCGGCGCGTCACCGGCTCGTGCAGGATCAGCACCGCCAGGAGGAAGGTGAACAGCGTCGCCGTCTGGTTGAGCGCCGAAGCGACCGAGGCGGAGGTGTACTTGAAGCCCCCCATCCACAGCAGCAACGACACGTAGGTCCCGATGAAGGAGCCGGGGATCACCACCTTCCACGTCCGGCGGTCGAGGAGCGGCGCCAGGGTCTGACGCGGGGTGCGCATCAGGGGCAGGATGGCGATCGTGGCCACCAGCCCGCCCACCATGCGCCAGGCGGTCATCCAGAGCAGCGGCCAGTCGTCCATGAAGGGCTTCACGATCACGATCGAGACCGCCTGGGTGAAGCAGGCCCCCAGGCCGAAGGCGATCCCGACGGCGAGCTGGGCGCGGGGGATGTCGCGGATCCTCTCGCCACCCCAGCCCACCGCCACCACCGCGCTCAGGATCAGGAGCACGCCCACCATCTGGAGGAAGCTCAACCGCTCGCCGAGGAAGATCGCGCTCAGGAAGATGATCGACGGGCTGTAGGCGGTGTTCACGATCGCCTGTCGCCCGGCGCCGATGCGGTTGAGGCACAGGAAGAAGCAGAGATCCGCGACGCAGATGCCGATCACGCCGCTCAGCACCAGCAGGAGGTAGTGCTGCAGGAGGACCCCCTCCGGCGCCGTGCTGCCCAGGGCCCAGGCGGAAAGGACGACCAGAGGCGTGGCGAGCAGGTTCTTGAAGAGGTTCAGCGCCATCGGGGGCACGACCTCTCCGGACTTCCGGTAGAGGATGACCGCGACGGACCAGGCGAGCGGGGAGAGCAGGGCCAGGATCTCGCCGATGTAGGGGATTCCCTCCATCGTCAACAGGGCAGTGCGTCCCTACTTCTCGAGCTCGCTGCGCACCGCGCCCAGCTTGTCCTCGATGCCCTGCTCCTTGTCGACGCGCGACCCGAGTCGGATCGTGGTGGAGATGCGCGCCGCGCCACCGGCGTGCAGCTCCTCGTGGATGCGCTTCACGGCCGCGAAGACGGTGTCGTAGTCCCCCTCGATGTTTGTCCCGTAGCCGTGCAGGAGAACCGGTAGCCCCGTCTCGACCAGGATGGCGTGCGCCCGCGCCACCTCCTTGCGCACGCTGGTGCGACCGGTGCTGGGGACCACGCAGATGTCGGCGATGACCTTCATGCCGAGAGGATAGCGCCCGCCGAGGACGACCGTCGGTCCGAGGTGCTCCCAGTGGCCATCTTGACGAACCGGCGGGTATGCAGTGAGCTGGGTGAAGCCCCCTTCCAGCCAGGAGGCAATCCCATGGCTAGCGCGCGACGTCGAGCGCGGCTCCTCACTGGTGTGGTGGGGGCTGCGGTGCATCTGAGTCTCTCCACTCCCGCCGCGGCCCAGCTCGACCTCGGAGGTGAAGAGCTGGTCCAGGCCAGCGGCGTGGATATCGCCGTACCTCCCTACTCGGTGCCCACCTTCGCACACTGGGACACCGACGGTCTGCCGGACCTGATCGTCGGCCAGGGCTCGAGCAGCGGCAAGGTGCGCGTCTACCTGAACGTGGGTACGCCTTCCGCGCCCCTCTTCTCGAGCTTCTTCTACGCCCAGTCGGGAGGCAGCGACCTGGTCGTCACCGGCTCCGGGTGACTGGGGGCCTTCCCCCTGGTGGTCTACTGGGACGCAGACGCACGCAAGGACCTCTTGATCGGTTTGTCCGACGGCAAGGTCCGGCTCTTCACCAACATCGGAACGGACGACGATCCGACCTTCGACGGCGGGACCTTGCTCGAGGTGGGGCCCGCGGGCTCCAAGGTGAACATCGACGTCGGCAGCCGCGCGACCCCCAAGGTCGTGGACTGGAATGCGGACGGCAGGAAGGACCTGGTGATCGGATGCATGTCCGGCACCCTGCGGGTCTTCCTGAACGAGGGCACCCACACGGACCCCGACTTCCTCGCAGCGACCTACGTACAGGAGAACGGCGGCAATCTGGTCGTTCCCGGAGGGCGCTCTAGCCCGGCGATCGTGGACGTCGATCGCGACGGGAAGAAGGACCTCTTGGCGGGGAACACCGCCGGCCAGCTCCTCTACTACCGCAACCTGCGCACCGACGCGGCGCCCGCCTTCTCCGGGTACTCCCAGGTCGAGGCCGATGGAGTTCCGATCGACCTCGTCCCCACGCGCTCCCGGCCTTCGGTCTGCGACTGGACCGGCGATGGGCTCTACGACGTGTTGATCGGAGCCAGTGACGGCAAGGTGCACCTCTACCAGGGAGTGCTGCGTATCGAGTCCTTCTGCTTGGGCGATGGATCGGTCCTGCCCTGTCCCTGCGGCAACGAGAGCCCGCTCGGATCGGGAGAGGGGTGCGAGAACTCCACCGGAGCGGGCGCGCTGCTCACCTTCAGTGGCACCAACCTGATCGCAGAGGACGACCTGGTCCTGCACGTCACCCAGGCGCCGCCCTCCATGTTCGCAGTCTTCGTGCAGGGAGGGACCTTGGCGAGCGCTCCCTTCGTGGACGGAGTCCTCTGCCTGGGCGCGCCTCTCTGGCGGCTCGAAACGGTGACCTTGGACGGCGCCGGCCAGGGCAGCACCACGGTGCCCCTGGCGAGCACGGGCGGCGTGCTACCGGGGCAGAGGGTCTACTACCAGGCCTGGTATCGCGACCCGAGCGGGCCCTGTGCCCAGGGGGGCAACGTCAGCGGCGGGTTGGCCGTCGACTGGCGCTGACGTCACCCGCCAACATCTCGGCCACGGTCCGACCCGACTCCGCGACTCCACTAGCGCACCCCGATGGCCCCAGCCGCCAGGCGCCCCGGGGTGGCGGTGATGCCTCCGCCTGGATGACTGCCGCCGCCGCCCAGGAAGAGCCCCTCGATCGGCGTCGCGTAGCGCGCCGTCTCGGGCGACGGGCGCATGAAGAGTTGGTCCAGGGCGACCTCCCCGTGGTGCAGGTGTCCGCCGGTCAACGCGTGGCGCTGCGCCAGGTCGATCGGCGTCAACACCTTACGCGCCACCAACGCCTCGCGCGCGCCAGGGGCGTAGCGCTCCAGGGTGGAGAGCGCCAGGTCGCCGAGCTCCTCGCGCCGCGCGTCGCTCCAGCCCCCCTCGAGGTCGAAGGGGGTGTAGTGCACCAGCATCGAGACCACGCTGTGCCCCGGCGGCGCGAGCTCCGGCTGCGAGACGGTGGGCACGTGGATCTCGAGCAGCGGCGACTCCGGGAAGCGGCGGTACTTCACCAGGTCGAAGGCGCGCTCGATCTCGTCCAGGCTGCCCCCCGTGCGGGCGAGCTCGATCGCCTGCCCGGGACGGGAGGAGAACTCCAGCGCCGCGCTCAGCGCCAGGTGGACCACCGAGGTGGTCCCGCGGGCACGGAAGACGTCGATGCGGTGCTCCAGACGCCTGCTCAAGGCCTCCGGCGCGAGGAGCTCCAGGAACGTCCGCTTGGGGTCGCAGGTCGCCACCACGCTCGGTGCTCCGATCTCCTCGCCCCCCGCCAGGGCCACTCCCTGCACCTGTCCCCCGCGCACGAAGAGGCGCGCGACCTCGCACCCGGTGCGGATCTCCACCCCGTGCTCGCGGGCGCCCGCCTCCAGGGCGCGGATGAGGGCCGCCCCCCCGCCGGCGACCGCGCCCTGGGCCACGCTCTCCCAGAAGAGGAGGTTGATGTTGCTGCCGGCGGACCGGGGCCCCATGTGGGTCCCCAGGACCGCAGGCCCCGCCAGGCCCGCCTTGAGCAGTTCCGTCTCGAACCACTCGTTAAGCCAGTCCGCAGCGCACATCGGCGTGGCGCGCAGGAGCTCGAGCATGGCCCTGCGACCCAGACGACGCAGACCGACGCCCTTGAGCGCCAGTCCCCAGGAGGCGCGCCGGGAGGGATCGCCGAGGTCTGGAGGGGCCTGGTTCCAGAGGGAGGAGAGCACCGGTCGCGCGCGATCGATGAAGTCGCAGTAGTCCCCGTAGCGCGCCGCGTCGCGCCCGCTCAGGTGCGCGATCTCGCGCCGCGCGGCGGCCCGGTTTCCTCCGATCAGGAGCCCCGGCCCGTCCCGCTCGGGGAAGAGGACCGCCGGTCGCTCGGCGTCGCGTCGTAGGCCGTGGCGCTCGAGCTCGAGCTCTTCCACCACCTCCGAAGAGAGGCGCGTGGTGTCGTGCAGCGTTCCAGTGGTGCGGTACCCCGGCGCGAACTCCTCCCCCGCCGCCAGTCCCCCCAGCATCTCCTCGCGCTCGAGGAGCGTCACCATGTGCCCCGCCTTGGCCAGGAGCGCCGCCGCGGCCAGCCCGTTGTGCCCTCCACCGATGACGACCACTTCGGGCATGGCTACACCTCCCTCGAGCGCAGGAGCGCCTTGGCCGCCAGCTCACCCGGCGCACCCATGACCCCTCCTCCGGGGTGGGTCCCAGCGGCGCACATCCACAGGTTCCTGACCGGGGTCCGGTAGCGCGCCCACCCCGCGGCGGGACGCAGGAACAGGAGCTGCTCCAGGCTGAGCTCGCCGTGGAAGATGTTCCCCTCGGTCAAGCCGTACTCCTGCTCCAGGTCCCAGGGGGTCAGCACCTGACGGTGCAGGATCGAGTCCTTCAGGGTGGGGCAGTACTCCGCCAGGGTGTCGATCACCGCGTCGCCGAAGGCCTCGCGCTGCTCTGGCCAGTGCTCGGGTCCCTCGCTGATGAAGTAGGGCGCGTACTGCGCGAAGATCGACATCACGTGCTTGCCCGGCGGAGCCACGCTGGGGTCGACCAGCGAGGGGATGACCACGTTCAGGTAGGGCTGGCGCGAGAAGCTGCCGTACTTGGCGTCGTCGAAGGCGCGCTCCAGGTACTCCAGGGAGGGCGCGATCGCCACGTCCCCGCGCACGTGGGGGCCATCCCCCGGCCGGCAGGAGAAGTCGGGAAAGCGGTCGAGAGCCAAGTTCACCTTGCCCGAGCTGCCGCGCAGCTTGTAGCGCCGGATCTGCGTCAGGAAGTCGTCCTCCAGGTGCTCCTCGCCCACCAAGCCCAGGAAGGTGCGGTGGGGGTCGCAGCCGGAGACCACCACCTTGGCCTCGAACGCGTCGCCGTCCGCGAGCACCACCCCCCGCGCGCGGCCATCCCGCACCAGCACCCGCTCGACCTCGCACTCGGTGACGAGCTCCGCACCGTGGGAGCGCGCGGCGCGCGCGCAGGCCAGGCTGACCCCTCCAGTGCCCCCCTTGGAGAAGCCCCACGACCGGAACGCCCCGTCGATCTCGCCCATGTAGTGGTGCAGGAGCACGTAGGCGGATCCCGGCGAGTGCACGCCGAGGAAGGTCCCGATGATGCCGCTGACCGACATGGGGGCCATCAGCGTCCTGGACTCGAACCACATCTCCAGGAAGTCCACCGCGCTCATGCTCATGAGCTTGTGGTTGAGGTACTGGAGATCGGCGTCGAGGCCCTGCACGCTCCGGCCCAGCCGCAGGATGCGCCACAGCTCGCGCGGGTCGAGAGAGGTGGGGTCCGGTGCGGGTTGGTCGATGAAGCGCTTGGCGACGCGGGCCAGTTGGCCCATCGCCAGACCGAACTCGGGCAGGGTCTCGGCATCGCGCTTGCTGAAGCGCTCCACCTCGCGGCGCGTGCGGTGGGGATCGCTCCAACGCGCGAGGGAGTCCCCGTTGGGCAGGGGCAGGAAGGAGCACTCCAGCGGGATCAGCTCCATCCCGTGCCGCGCCAGGTCCAGCTCGCGGATGATGTGCGGGCGGAAGAGGCTGACCACGTAGGAGAGGACCGAGAACTTGAAGCCGGGGTAGACCTCCTCGGTGACCGCCGCGCCGCCGAGCACGTGACGTCGCTCGAGGACCGCCACCCTGCGCCCGCCGCGGGCCAGATAGGCGGCGCAAACCAGGCCGTTGTGTCCGCCGCCGATGACGATGGCGTCGTAGCTCCTCTTCTCGGGTCGCGTGGCGGTTTGCATCGTCAGGCCCTCTTGCGCTCCGGGTCGAAGAAGGGTCTGCCGACCACCGTGGCGGTGACCGTCTTGCGCACGTACTCGACGGTGACCTCGAACTTCAGTCGGCTGCCGAGGGCCCCGCAGGAGCTCTCCACGTCCGCCAACGCCAGGTTGCGCTTGAGGATCGGGGACCAGGCGCCGCTGGTGGCCTTGCCCACCTGCCGTCCCCGGCGTGCGTAGACCGGCACCGCGCTGCGCCAGGCGCCACTCGTGACCTCGGGTGGCAGGTCGTGTGCAGCGAAGAGCGCCTCGTACTCGTCCCAGTCGAGCTCCAGGCCCACCAGCTTGCGCCGCGGTCCCCGCGCCCACTCCTCCACCAGGGTGGCCTGCCCCACGAAGTCGCCGCGGCCGAGCTGGACGGTCCAGCCCAGACCCAGCTCGTAGGGCGTCGACTTGCGCGCTTCGATCGGGCAGTGGTGGGCACTCCAGTAGTCGACGCCGTTCATGATGAACCCCGCCTCGACGCGGGTGACGTCCATGGCGTCCAGGCCCGCCGGCTCGATGCCCCAGGGGCGTCCCGCCGCCATGACGCGGTCCCAGACCGTCAGGGCGTCCCCGGCGTCGGCCCAGATCTCGTAGCCCAGGTCGCCCGTGTACCCCGTGCGGGAGATCCACAGTGAAGAGCCGTCGATCGTGGCGCGGGAGGTGCGGAAGAAGGGCAGGTCGGCGATCTCGGGACCGGCGACCTCCGCCAGGATGGCCCGGGAGTTGGGGCCCTGCACGGATAGGGCCGCGATGCGCGCCGTGCTGTCCTCCAGCTCGAACTCGTAGCCGCGCGCATAGCGCTGGAACCAGGCCCAGTTCGGCTCCACCGCGGTCACGCGGTAGTGGTCCTCGTCGAGGCGCGAGACTGTGCCGTCGTCGATCACCTTGCCCTCGTCGTCGCACCAACAGAGGTAGGTGACCTGGCCCACCTCGAGCCGGCGCACGTCCCGCACCATCACCCGCGCCAGGAAGGCCCCGGCGTCCCGCCCGCGGACCTCGTACTTGAAGAGGGGCGTGACGTCGATCAACCCCGCCGCGTGCCGGATGGCGAAGTACTCGCGGTCGTGGCTGGTGTCGTACGAGCGGACCGCGTGGTACCCGGCCCAGTCCTTCCACGCGAGCGAGCTGCACAGGGCCGAAGTCCGGGGGTGGAAGGGGGTGGGGATCGGCATTGGGAAGGCGCCGCGGCGGATGGGGCGTTCTACCAGGCGTTCGCATTCCGAACAACTCAGGGGATTGGACCCGCGAGCCGATACACCAGGCATGGTCCCCGCCCTGCTCTCCTTCGTGGCCCCCGCCCTCGCGGGGCTGATCGGCATGGCCCGCGAGGCGCCGGTCTTGCCCCTCGTCGAGTGGGAGGAGCTGGTGGCCCACTCCCACGAAGAGATCGGCCGCACGGTGCGCGTCTTCGTGCAGGTCGAGGGGCGCGTCGAGACCTGGGAGCCCTATCTGACGCGCTTCACGCCCCAGACCTACCTCGGCGTCCGCGGTTGGTCGGACGCGCAGATGCCCTGGCTGGAGGTGGACTACCGCCACCCGCGGGTGCACCTCTTCGCGCGCCGGGATCGCGCCGTGGCGCGCCGCTTCGAGGCCGCTCGGCCCCACGATCGCCTGACGGTGGCCTGCGTGGTGCGCGGGATCTTCGCCGGTCGGGTTTGGGTCGAAGCGCTCGGCGCGCGGCCCACCCGCGAGTCGGTGCCGGAGGGGACGGTGCTGCACGCGGAGAAAGCCCTGGACCTCCTCCGACGTGAGGCCCCGGGGATGGCTCGCGAGCAGCTGGAGCGGGCCCTGGCGGCGCCCCTGCCGCGGCGGGCACGGGAGGCGCTCGAGGCGCTCCGGGATCGAATCCGGGTCTAGGACCTGTCCCAGAACCTGTCAGTGACGGATTCCACCGTCCTGCACCTCCTGGCGGCGTTGCTCCTCCTCGGCGTATCACCCAATACGCAGTCGTCGTCGCGCCTTGCCAGGCGGCGCATGCCGGTGGAATCCGCCGCTGACAGGTTCTGGGACAGGTCCTAAACTCCCCGGATGGCCGACGCCACCAGCGCTCACTACGAGCCCACCCACCACGTCCGCATCGTCACCGCCGCGTCCCTCTACGACGGGCACGACGCCGCGATCAACGTCATGCGGCGGCTGCTGCAGGCCAGCGGCGCGGAGGTGATCCACCTGGGTCACAACCGCTCGGTGATGGAGATCGTCGACTGCGCCATCCAGGAGGACGCGCAGGCGATCGCGGTCTCCTCCTATCAGGGCGGGCACGTGGAGTACTTCAAGTACATGGTCGACCTCCTGCGCGAGCGGGGTGCGCCGATCAAGGTCTTCGGCGGGGGGGGTGGCACGATCCTGCCCGAGGAGCTCGACGAGCTGCACGCCGCCGGCGTCGAACGCCTCTACTCCCCCGACGACGGGCGCGAAATGGGTCTGCAGGGGATGATCGACGACCTGTTGCGCCGCTGCGACCACGAGACCGAGTGTGGGCCGCTCGACGAGGTGGCGCAACGCGTGGCGGACCGCGATCCCCAGGCTGTGGGGCGCATGATCACCCGGGCGGAGAACCACCCGGAAGAGGCCGATCGGCTGCGGGCCGCCCTGGCGGAGTTCGGCCGCGACGGGCAGGTGCCCGTGTTGGGGATCACCGGCACCGGCGGCGCGGGCAAGTCCTCCCTGGTGGACGAGCTGGTGCGACGCTTCCTCTTCGACTTCGAGGACAAGACCCTGGCGGTCATCTCGGTCGATCCCACGCGCCGGCGCGGAGGCGGAGCCCTGCTCGGCGACCGCATCCGCATGAACGCCATCGACGACCCGCGCGTCTACGTGCGCTCCCTGGCCACGCGCCAGTCCAACCTGGCGCTGTCGCGCTACGTCCAGGACGCGATCGACATCTGCAAGGCGGCGGGCTACGAACTGATCGTCGTCGAGACCTCCGGCATCGGCCAGTCCGACACCGAGATCGTGGACCACTGCGACGTGTCGCTCTACGTGATGACGGCCGAGTACGGCGCGGCCACCCAGCTCGAGAAGATCGACATGCTGGACTTCGCCGACCTGATCGCCATCAACAAGTTCGACAAGCGCGGCTCCCTCGACGCCCTGCGGGACGTGCGCAAGCAGGTGCGCCGCAACCGGGTGGACTTCGAGTGCCCCGACGAGGAGCTCCCCGTCCACGGCACCATCGCCTCCCAGTTCAACGACCCGGGCACCAACCAGCTGTACCGGGCCGTCATGCAGGCCCTGGCGGAGAAGACCGGTGCCGACCTGCGCCCCCAGAGCCCGTTGGTGGAGGGGGGGGACGGAGCCCACGGCGTGATCCCCCCCGAGCGCGTGCGCTACCTGGCGAAGATCGCCGAGAGCTCCCGCACCCACGACGACTTCGTCGCCGAGCAGTGCGCCATCGCCCGCCGCATGCAGGCGCTCTACGAGTCGATCGCCCAGTTGCGCGGCGCGTCCTTGGAGGACACGACGCCGGCCCCGGTGGTCGAGCACGAGCAAGGGGAGTCGGAGGTCGTGTCGGAGCTGATCGAGCGCTACGCCGAGCTGGAGCAGCGCCTGGATCGCGACTGCGCGCGCGCCCTGCGCGCCTGGCCCGAGACGCGCGCGCGCTACGCGAGCGAGGTCTACTCCTACCAGGTGCGCGACAAGGTCCTCGAGCAGCCCCTGACCCGCGACTCCCTCTCCGGCACCTCGATCCCGCGCGTCTGCCTGCCCGCCTACGCCGGCTGGGGGGACCTGCTGCGCTGGAACCTGCGCGAGAACGCCCCCGGGCACTACCCCTTCTCCGCCGGGGTCTTCCCCCTCAAGCGCCAGGGCGAGGACCCGGCGCGCATGTTCGCCGGCGAGGGTGGGCCCGAGCGCACCAACCGCCGCTTCCACTACGTGTCGGCGGGCATGCCCGCCGTGCGCCTCTCGACCGCCTTCGACTCGGTCACCCTCTACGGCGAGGATCCCCACCGGCGCCCCGACATCTACGGCAAGATCGGGAACTCGGGGGTGCAGATCGCCACCGTGGACGACGCCAAGAAGCTCTACTCCGGCTTCGACCTGACGGCGCCCAACACGTCGGTGTCGATGACGATCAACGGTCCCGCTCCGATGATGCTGGCCTTCTTCATGAACGCCGCCATCGATCAGCAGTGCGAGCTCCATATCGCCGAGCAGGGGCTCGAGGAGGAGGTGGAGCGCAAGATCGACGAGATCTACGCCGCCCTCGGTCAGCCGCGGCCGCACTACCGGGGCGAGCTGCCGCCGGGTCACAACGGGCTGGGGCTGCGCTTGCTCGGGGTCACCGGCGACCAGGTGCTCGAGCGCGAGGTCTACGACGAGATCGCCGCCCGCACCCTGGCGCGGGTGCGCGGCACGGTGCAGGCGGACATCCTCAAGGAGGACCAGGCCCAGAACACCTGCATCTTCTCCACCGAGTTCGCCCTGCGCATGATGGGCGACGTCCAGCAGCACTTCATCGACCGCGGGGTGCGCAACTTCTACTCCGTCTCGATCTCCGGCTACCACATCGCCGAGGCGGGGGCCAACCCGGTCACCCAGCTCGCCTTCACCCTCTCCAACGGCTTCACCTACGTGGAGTACTACCTCTCGCGGGGGATGGCGATCGACGACTTCGCGCCCAACCTGTCCTTCTTCTTCTCCAACGGGTTGGACCCCGAGTACGCCGTGATCGGGCGCGTGGCGCGGCGCATCTGGGCGCGGGCGATGAGCCGCCTCTACGGCGGGAACGAGCGCAGCCAGAAGCTCAAGTACCACATCCAGACCAGCGGCCGCTCCCTGCACGCGCAGGAGATATCCTTCAACGACATCCGCACCACGTTGCAGGCGCTCTACGCGATCTACGACAACTGCAACTCGCTGCACACCAACGCCTACGACGAGGCGATCACCACGCCCACCGAGGAGAGCGTGCGCCGCGCCCTGGCGATCCAGCTCATCATCAACCGCGAGCTGGGCTTGACCGGCAACGAGAACCCCCTGCAGGGCTCCTTCGCCATCGAGGAGCTGACCGACCTGGTGGAGGAGGCGGTCCTGAAGGAGTTCGAGGCGATCTCCGAGCGCGACGGCGTCCTGGGGGCGATGGAGCGCATGTACCAGCGCTCGAAGATCCAGGAGGAGTCCCTGCTCTACGAGACGCTGAAGCACTCCGGCGAGCTGCCCATCGTGGGGGTCAACACCTTCCTCGACCCCGCCGGCTCGCCGACCAGCATCCCCGACGAGGTGATCCGCTCCACCGAGGAGGAGAAGGAGTTCGCCATCAGCACCCGCGAAGCCTTCCAAGCGCGCAACGCCGCCGTCGCGCCGGACGCCTTGCGCCACCTGCAGGAGACCGCCATCTCCGGTGGAAACGTCTTTGCCGAGCTGATGGAGTGCGCCAAGGTGTGCAGCCTGGGGCAGATGTCGGGCGCGCTCTACCAGGTGGGTGGACGCTACCGGCGCAACATGTGAGCGGCGAGGGCGAAGGGTCCAGGAACTCGGGTCTCGGCGGAGGCGGAGTCGGGGAGGCAGGGCGGGTGAGAGAGTCTCTCGCCGGTTCATCATCGCACCTTCCCATGGGGTTGCCGATCGATGATGGCAGGCCTGCAATCCGCATGTGGTTCGCTCCGGAGCGGGAATCGACGAGAATCTGTGAACGCTGGTGCGGCCCGCTCGACCTGAGGGGACCGGCGGCCCTCCGGGGCCGGAAACGCCCGGATCGAGCCATGGACCACGAAATGACCACTCCGTCCCCGCCCCCCGCCCGCGAGCGGATGCTGGACGAGCTCCTCGTGATCCGGGTTCAGGAGGGCAGCCGGGTGGCGTTCGAGCAGCTCGTTACGCGATGGCAGGACCGCCTCTGGCGTCACGCATATCGCCTGACCGGCCGTGAGGACGCCGCCTGGGACGTGATGCAGGACAGCTGGATGCGAGTCACGTGCGGCCTCACGCGGTTGCGCGATCCGAGCTCGTTCCCGCGGTGGGCCTACACGATCGTCACCCGCGCCGCGACCGACCAGCTGCGGCATGGCGATCGGGAGGAGGCGACTTCCCCCGCGTCGATCAACGTGCAGGCCACGGACGACGTGGAGCGGGTTGAGCACGAGGAGGCGGTGGCGATGCTGCGCGCTGCCCTCCGCGAGCTACCGCGGGAGCAGCGCGTGCTCCTGTCCCTTCGCTACCTCGAGAGCTTCCAGCTCTGGGAGCTCGCCGAGATCCTCGACGTGCCCGAGGGCACCGTGAAGTCCCGTCTCCACCACGCCCGCAACCGATTGAAGGAAACCCTCGAGAGGAAACTGCGATGAGCGAGTTCAAGGAAATGATCAAGGAGGCCTTCCTGGGCGAGGAACCCTACGACCCCTCCCCGGGCCGCGCCGTGATCGAAGAGGCCATCCGCAAGTTCGAGCGCCGCGACCGCACCCTGCGGTTCCTGATGTGGTTCGTGATCGCCTTCTGGGTGGCGATGGGAATCTGGGCCGCTTGGAGTTTCTGGCGCGCGGATTCGGAGACGAGCACGAAGATGCTGCTCCTTTACACCGCCGCCTTCCTGTTTGCCGCCCAGGCCGTCGGCTGGGCCAAGATGTTCCTCTTCAGCATCCAGAAGGACCTGAGCGTCCTGAAGGAGCTGAAGCGGGTGCAGCTCACGCTGCTCGAGGGGCGGTGATCCTGACTGATACGCGTCAACTGACCCTCCACCGAAGCGGGGGAGGGTCAGTTGGTAGCGGCGGGCGGCGAGTGCCACATAGGTGCCACTTCGAGCGCCGGAATCTGCGGGAATCGGGGGTGGATGGCGGCGCCATCGGGGCCAAGTGGACCGCATGCTGACTGCAAGCGGCACGACGACGAATCGCCTCATCGTCGCGGCATCAGGAGTGGGCGGGGCTAGACG
>CAZDQL010000082.1:0-29561 GCA_964507325.1 uncultured Planctomycetaceae bacterium
TCTGACCTCGCGCTCGCGTCTGACCTCGCGCTCGCGTCTGACCTCGCGCTCGCGTCTGACCTCGCGCTCGCGTTTGACTTCGCGCTCGCGTTCGACGTCGCGCTCGCGCTTGACGGCGCGCTCCTCTCCGCCTTCACGTCGTTCCGCACGGAGCTGCCGTTGGTAGTATTCAGCCAACTGCCGGCAGGCCACGGCACACTCCATGTTGCCCGCTTCGGCCCAGATGTTGTGGGCGCCCGTCAGAAGCTCGATCAGGTTGCCCATGCTCGGAACACCCTCGGCCGCCTCTGCTAGCACGTCTTCACTCGAGCCTTCGAGCACCAGCTTCCCGTATCGTGCGGCGTTCGCCAGGGCCCTTTCGTTGCGCTCACGTCCGGCCTTGTCGTAAGCCCTGCGGCCGAGTTCGAGGTACTTCACGCGACGCTCCAGGGAGCCCAGGCCCTCATCGCTCGCGCCCTCGCGGACACGATCGCGCTCACGTTCGGATGTGCGGCCTTCGTCCTCGGCTCGCTTCTGGCGACGCCATTGCTGCGCGTACACCTCTGCGAGTTCCGCGAGTGCCTGGGAGCGCTCGCGCTTCCCCCACTTCTCGTACAGATTGGAGGCATCTCCAAGGAGCTCCGCCAACTGGCCACGATTCGGAGCCGCCTTGGCGACCGCCGCTGCCTTCTCGTTCCGGACGCCCTCGATCGCCAACTCGCGCGTGTGCATCGCCTGTTCGACTCGCTCCGCCGCCTGGCGCCGATTGGCCTCGAGGAAGGCGTCGACCGCGGTGCGCATCACCTTCAGGCGGCGACGAACGGTCCTGATCTCGTCGCTCTCTCCACGGGGAGCCCGGTCGCTTCCGCGCTCCCGCTCCGCGCGCGTCCTCTGTGCCTTCTCGCGGTAGCTCCTTGACAGCTCGCCCAGGACGTAGGCCTTCTCACCGTGCCCCCAGTCCTGGTGCAGCTCGGCTGCGTGGGCGAGCAGCTGAGCCATGTCTTCGAGCCCCGGCGCTCGCTCCCGCGCCGTGGCGATCTTGCGCTCGCCGGCGCGTTCGAGCTTGAGCTCGCTGAGGTGGATGGTCCGCGTCATCGCCTCCGCCGCGTCCTCGTTCTTCGTCTCCTGGAACGCCTCGAGCGCGTAGCGGAGCTGAGCGAGGCGCTTGCGGGCCTCACGGTTGTGAGTCTCCTGTTCCTGAGCCCGTCGCTCCCGCGTGCGCCCCTGTTCCTCGACCGTCAGGACCCGGTCGACCTCGTGCTGGCGCTTCCCGGGGGCCGCGTCCGACCGGGGATCCTCCTGGCCCGCTACCGGAGCGACGAGCGTGGTCGCCGCCGCGAAAGCGAGTCCGAGGAGAGTACTGAACCGCCGTTTTCCCAGCTGTGCAATCATGTCATTTGCTCCTTGCAGCGATCCTCTCCGGGTGGGTGGATCGAGCTCGTCCGTTCTCCAGCTCAGTCTCAGTTCATCGGCTCGATTCGGGTGGCTCATTACACAGCCCTTTCTGGTGCGGGCCCCCTCCCGGATCTGGGCCGTCCCACAGCCGGTGGCTGGTGGCGGGCGACCTCGCCGGCAGACGCTTCTCGGGGAGAACGGCCTCGAGATCAGCGCCCGAACGACGGCGAATCCTCCACTCGCACACGGATCTCAGGCGTCGTCGCTCGGCTCGACCAGAAGCCCGGAACATCGAACGGCCGCGTCCCGGGGTCCCCGATGCTGAGCGTACGGAGGTGTCTGGGATCGTAGGAGACGGCGATGACGTACTCCCCGGTGGGCACGGGAGGCCAGAGCACGAAGGCCCGAGCGATCGCCCTTTCGATGACGCACTCCTCACCGGGGCCGAGCCTGCGAGGGTCGTTGATCACGGGGGGAGGCTTGGGATCCGTGAATGGTTCTGGCTGCTCGAACTCCGGGCCCTCGAACGTGATGGACCACACGCGCCAGGAGTCAGACCAGATCAGCTCATCTGCCCCATCATTCCTGAGGTGGACTCTGACGGTGGTGTCATTGTCCACCTCCCCCCGAGGGAAGACCACCGGCCCGCGTTGCTCTATCCCCAGTGCGAGTCCCTCAACGGGGTCATTCCAGATCACGATGGGTGTGGGTTCTCGGAGGTCCTGGGGGGGATCCTCCGCAATGCGGTCGGCACACGCGGTGAGTGTGAGGGAGCATGCGACCGACGCCAACACGGTGAACGTGAAAGGCAATCGGAACCTCCCGGACATCATTGGTCTTCCGGAACGTTTCCTGGTGCTTCTGACATCGACGGTCCTTGCTCGGCGCATCTGATCGGATCCCATCACCCTACCCGTACACTCCGTACTCCTTGGTGAAGTCGATCATCGCCTTGAGGTTCTCTGGATTGGCCTCATCGAGCATCACCGCCGCGTCCATGATGAACCCGCCGTCCTTGCCCGCGGTGTCGATGAGCTTCTTGCAGTAGTCCCTTATGTCCCTGGGGGTGCCGGAGAGCAGCATCACGTTGGGCACGTTGCCGGCGATGGCCGCGACGTCACCGAGCACGGCCTTCGCCTTGACCATGTCGGTGCTCGAGACGTGGTAGATGACCTTGCCGGGGGGAACATCGGCAAAGTGCTCCAGACGGCTCTCGACATCGGCCTCGCAGTAGACGACGGGGATGATGCCCTGGTCGATCAGCGCCAGCATGCCCTGGCGCAGGAAGGGCCAGTAGAAGGTCTTGAACTGCTCGTCGGACATGAAGTCGCGCGTGCCCTTGTGCATCCAGATCCAGCAGTAGGGCAGCTCGGCGCCGGCAGCCGCCGAGCCGTACTCGACGAAGATCCTGGTGGCGACCTCCAGCGCCTCGAGGAGTTTGTCCGGCCTGCGGCGCATGTCCATCAGGACCTCCTTCGTGCCGCGCAGCGTGTCGCCGATGATGTCGAAGGGTGGCCAGCTGAAGGACGCGTAGAGCTGCGGCGTTCCCTTGGCCTTCATCTCGCCCGCATACTGGCCGACGGAGGCGAACCAGCGGCCCAGCTCCTCGCCGGCGTCCGCTGCCGTGCGCAGCGCCTGCTGTACCTCGGGCGCAGCCAGAGCGACGAACCCGCCCGTCCAGCCGAACCACATGAAGCTGCGCACGGCGGGCCAGCCCGACAGGCCCTCGAGCGGAGGGAACGAGCGCGGCAGCCACTTGCTCATCAGGAAGTGGGACGGGTCCTGGACGAACTCGTCGTACTCGTCCGCCTGCATGTTCTCGCTGTCGAGGTACTGGTACATCACGTGATCCCCCAGCCCCCGCCCCGGCCAGCGGAACCAGTTGATCTGCAGCTTCTCCATGGCGCGGGCGGGGTAGGCGATGATCGGGCCGAAATCCAGGTCGGGCTGGAACTGGTCCTGGAACCGGTGGCAGGCTTCGCGGGCCACGGCGTAGTCGTTCATCGCCTCCTTGAACGTGACCCCGGCGAAGGTGTACGGATACAGCTGGTAGGGTCCGAACACCGGCACGCGGTCCGGCACCCTCAGGGCCGCCACGTCGAGGCAGCGCTCGATCCGCTCCCGATAGAGCTCCTCCGCTGACTTGTCAGACATCGTGCTACCCCTCTATCCAGGTTCTGGCGAGCTTGACCGCGTGCGTGGCGTCCGCGCCGTAGGCATCGGCTCCGACGTACTCCGCCGCCTTCTCGTCCATGATGGAGCCCCCGATCATGATCTTGACCTGATCGCGCAGGCCGGCATCGTGGATGGCCTGGACGGTGTGCTTCATCTGGTCGAAGGCCATGGTGAGAAAGCCACTCAGACCGACGACGTCAGGTCGCACGGCGAGTATCTGCTCGACGATCTTCGCCTCGGGGACGTCGACCCCGAGATCGTGGACCTCGAAGCTGTTGACATCGAGCATGAAGGTGACGACGTTCTTGCCGATGTCGTGGATGTCTCCGGCAATCGTCCCGATCAGGACCTTGCCGAGCTTCGGCTGCGGGGAAGCGGCGGCGCGCAAGCGGGGCTGGACCAGCTCCCCGATCTGCTTCATCACCTCGCCACCGATCATCAGCTCGGGCAGGAAGTACTCCCCCGCATCGTACCGGTCGCCTATGACCTTCATCGCCTCGGCACCGGCATCGAGGATGCCCTGGGGATCCTCTCCCTCGGCGAGCATCGCGTGCACCAGTCGCAGCGCCTCCTCTTCCCGCATGTCGGCGATGGCCGTGACCAGCTTGTCCTTCATTCGTCGACCTCCATGGGTCCGTTCGTTGGCGTGCTCATCTCGGGTGCTTCCCTACAGCCTGTGCGCATAGGGTGCAAGAACTCAGCCGACTGCGGGCACACGTCCCCGGCATCATCGGGGAGGCTGCCCCTGCAGCGCCTCCAGCAGCTCTCGCCGCACCGCGCGATACTCGACGAGGTCGGTTGCGTAGTCGTCGTAGCCGCGCAGCAGCTTCTGGATGAGGCCCTGCGCCCGCGCGGGATCGCGCGCCTTCAGCATGCGCAGCAATTCGGCGTCCTCCATGCCGATGCGGTGCGCCTCGAAGCGCTGGCCGGAGAGCGGCCCTTCCGGTCCGGGATAGACGACATGGGAATCCCCGGCCGGCAGGAAGTTGGGCGGGCCCTTGCCGTGGGGCACCACGCTCTGGTGATGGGGATCCACTCCCCGTCGATAGTGGTTCAGCCCCCAGTGCAGGAACCCCTCCAGGTCGTAGCGCACCAGGGCCCAGCCGAGATAGACCTGCCGCAGGCGTTCCTGATCGAGCAGCCGATTCAGCCACGGGCCGCCAGGGATGAGGCAGGTGTAGACCCAGATGCGCTCGCCGGCCTCACGGCGGGCCTCGAAGAAGTCGCGGTGCTTCTGGTACTCCTGCACCTGCGGGCACCAGTGGTCCACGGCACCTTCGAGGGCCTCGGACATGGTGGCCTCGAAGATCCGTACGCCCGGCAGGTGATGACGCACGGTGGCCGCCAGCTCCCGGTAGCTCTCGGCATTGGTATTGGTGGGTTCGTCCGAGAGGTGTTGTAGATAGGTGACCTCCTCCGGCAGCTCCAGCTCGTGCAGCGCGGCGTGGATGTCCTTCAGCAACAGCGCGAGCTCGGCCTGGCCTTCGACACTGGTGACGTCGCTGCCGGTGTGGCCCACGTCGAGACGGGCGGAACCCCAGTCTCCCTGATGGCGATGGGCCAGGTGCCCTCCTTCCACCCGCGTGAAGCCACGGTCGAGGAAGACGTCGAGATAGCGACGCAGGCGCCGTCGGTCGAGCCGGAGCTCACCGTCGTTCGAGGCGTCGAGAAAACCGCGCCAGTGGACCAGGAAGGTGTTCTGCCGCCCGCGGGCCATGAGATCCGCGTAGCGACCGAGCATGGCCCAGAAGGGCTCGCTCCAGATCTTCAGGTCGTGGCGGTTGGCGATGTTGGCGGTGCTGAACCAGTTGGTGTAGCCGGGACTCTGCGGCCCACCGGGTGGCACCGTGACGGCATGGACCCGTAGCTCCCACGTCAATGTCTTCTGCCAGTCGCCCGCGATGAGGTTGAGGTCGAAGAGGCGATTGGCCGCTGGGTCCCGTGCAGCGATCGGCACCTCGATCCTCAGGGCCAGTACCCCCTGCGCGTCGGTCTGCGCGGTGGCCCCGATCGGTGAGAGCACCTCGAACACGTGGAACGGTGCCCGGCGGATGACGTGGGGATTGGCCTCGCCATCCCATACCTCCGTGCGGCTCGTCAGACCGGTGTTCTGCTCCACTGGAACTGCATGGAGCTGAAAGGCCCGACCCGACTCCACGGGCCGGCCCTCCTCCGTGAGGCGCCACCGGACGTCCACGCCGGAGTCCAGACCACGAATCAGCGCGTGCACCCCCGCCGGCACCCCGCGCGGGGTGTCGCAGGTGAAGCGCTCGACGCCCTGGCCCGGATCGGTGTCCGGGTAGACCTCGGCCAGCTCGTCGAACAGCGCGGCCTGCTGGGCCGCCGCGGGAAGTGTGCCGGCGGCCAGCACCCAGGTCAGGATCGTCGTCCCAAGAACACGCACAACGGCTCCTCGTCTGTGATCGGTGAGAGATGGCCCGGGCCATTCTACTGAAGCCCCCCTGAGGGCCGTCCATCAGCTCGGTCTCAGCTGCGCTTCGAGCTGGCAGGCTTCGTCCAGGCAAGTCTCTTGGAACGGCACCGGGGAGGACATCGTAGCTCGTTGCACAAGCGGCCTCCTGGCACGCCGGCCCCGGCTCAGTCCCTCACCTTGGGATACACCGTCACCTCGTCATCGGTCCTCAGGAACCCGCGGCGGTCGAACTCATAGGGGATCAGAACGTAGGCCCCGATGGTGTTCACCACGAGGACATCGTCCTCGTCGTTCAGTCGAAACACGACGACGGACGGTATGGGGGTCAGGTCCTCGAGACCCATTTCCACGAGGACGTAGCTGGCGACATGCCAGCACGCGGTCCGTGGATACACCTGTCGCCAGATTTCGGGGCTGCCATCTTCCTCCGGCAACTCGATTCTCTCCCTCTTCTCGCAGACCTCTTCTATGTCCTCCAGATCGATCTCGGGCAGCGCGCTCAGGTATTTGTTCAGGATGCGGGCCAGGTCCTCGGCATGATCGCGGAAGACATCCCTGTAGACTCGTCTCCGAATGTCGAAGTAGTGGTCCGGACCTTCTTCCTCCAGCTCGTCCATGCGACTCTCGCACTCATCGAGGAACGCCTGTTCAGCCTCGCGGCTGATCCACTCGGATAGCATCAGATCGTCGCTGCCCGAGCCACAGCTCGTCAGCAAGCAACACGTGATCATGAGGAGGACGGATCTGGCCATGGTCAGCTCTCGCGTATCGGGGTTCTGCATCGCCGTGGGGTCCTGCAGTCTTGAGCCGAGGGTCGCCGGGACTGCGGACGCATTCGAGGAGGTCTACTCGGATCCGAGGGTGATGTGGACTACGACGGTCGCTCCTTCCTCGACGACAACGGGCACCCGTGACCGATTCATCTCAATCAAAGCCTGAAAGGCATCGGTGTCTTTCTCGCCAGCCCGAGCGGAGGACCTCGCCGTGGCGGAGTACGAGCCGGGCGGCACGCGCTCGATCAAGAAGCGACCGTGCCCGTCGGTGCGGGTGGTGCGAGAGGCTCCTTCGTCCTGGCTGAGGTTTACGATGCCGAACCTCAGTGGCGCACCGTCCTCACCCGTGACCAGGCCGGAGACCGTGCCCCCAGGCAGAAGCACGACCTCCACGTCCTGAGGCTCACCCGACTCAACGGCAATGCTCCTGAGAACAGCGGGAACGTGCTCGAAGCTCGAGGCCTTGAGCATGTACTGCCCGGGGGTCAGGCGCTCCATGAGGAAGCGACCTCCCTGGTCGGAGCGAACGATCCGCCGCGTCAGGAGGTCATTCTCGATCGGCCATGGACTATCCAGATCGAAGATCTCCAGCTCGTTGTCCCCGACGCACGCGACCAGGGCTCCCTCGACCGGGCGGCCGTCGGGAGCGAGGACACGTCCTCGAATGGTGCCTCCGCGCCCTAGGTTGACCACGATGTCGCTGGTACCTGCGAGTACGTCGATCAGGATCCCAGGCGCGTAGCCGTCGGCTTGCACCTCCACCACATAGGTGGATGGAGAGAGCCGTTCGATCCGGAATCGACCGGTCTCGACCTGCTCGATCACCGCTTCCGCGGGCCTCTCCACGAACGCTGCCACCTTCCCCGTCCGGTGCACGGAACAGTGGAATCCGGTGATCGGACTTCCGGATTCTGCATCGACCACGCGCCCTTCGATGGACTGGGGGGAGAGCGCGACGACCACGTCCCGTGATGGAACCGCCACCGTCTCCTGAAAGTCGGGAAAACGCGGAATCCGCAGGTGGCACTCACCCTCTGGCAGCGAAGTGATCTCGAAACGGCCGTCCTCGCCGCTGACCCCATCGCTCACAGCCGCCGTGCCTCCGGAGGGAGCGACAAGGCCCACGAGGCGCACTCCCGGGATGGGACTACCCGCGGTGTCCACGACCGAGCCCGAGACGGTGCATCCCTCGGTGAGCGTCAGATGGAGTTCGACCGTGCCCGCTGTCTGCAGGCCGCCCAGCTTGTCGGTGGCTACGCACGCCGTGGCCCAGCCGGTCGCGCGAACCTCGCAGGTCCATACGCCTGAGTGGATGTTGCGAATTTGGTATCGGCCCTCCGCGTCGGACAGTCCGTGGAAGGCGCTGGTTCTGGGAGAGCCGGCCGCCCCGGTGAAGAAGGCGCCGAAGAGCTCGACGTGTGCGCCCGGAATCGGTTCGCCCAGCGGATTGGTGATCGTCCCTTCGAGGGCCCCCCCCGCCGTCATGATCACATCAGGCGCCCGGTGTTCACCATCCGACCCGACGCGCAAATCCGATTCTACGACTCGTGCGTGCCCCTCGTGGGAGAACGTCAGATGGTAGCCATCGAGCGGGACCACGCCGCTGAAGAAATAGCGGCCTTGGGCATCGGTCCTCGTCGTTGCTCGCAGATCGAGCAGGTCGCCGAGGTCCTCCCCCCCTCGAAAGAGGTGAACGAGACCACCGACCAACTCGTCCCGCGAGGATCTCGACGTCAAGGCGACCACCGCATCTTGGATGGGCCGCCCCGCGTCGTCCGTGACGAGACCGTGCAGTGAGTTTGCGTAATCGCCTCCCGTGGCCGCCTGGCCCTCCTCGATTTCGAACGTTGCGCCGGGCGCGCTGGCTTCCTCTCGGTCGAGGACTTCGGTTGGTGCTATTGCCTCCCTGGCAGCCTCCACCGGAGCCGGAATCGGCACCTCGTCCGGTACGTCGGGCGGCACTGCCCAGTCCGATTCCCCGGACGGAAGCTCTGGTTGATCCCCCGCCGGCGGGGTCTCGATGGCCGGGTCCAGGCGCGCCGGCCGCTCGTCCCATTCCGGCGCTCTCACGGGCTCGGGCTCCGTGGTTGCATACTCGAAAGGCGCGTCGGTTGCGGACGACGGAATCCTCGCCTCGACCAGGTCTTCCAGCTGGCTCGAATCTATGACCAGCGTGAGCCGTACATCGCTTCCATCGTGGCTCGTGAACACGTCATCGAGGATTCTGCGCGCGAAGCGCGGCGTGCCTCGTTGCTCCTGGATGCCGTACAGAATGTCCTCGATCAACGCGAGGAAGTCCTCCGCCCCGTCTTCATCGTCGCACCGTGCCACGGCACGCAGCTGCAGCTCGTCGGAGGACACCTCCCCGACGACGAACAGGCCATCCACATCTCGCACGCTCCTGGCGCGTCGACGGGAGATGTCCAGTTCGCGCTCGAGTTCCCGCTCGAGCTCCTCATCCCAGTCAGCCGGGGCACCCATCAGGTCGACCACCAGCGTCGCCTCTCCGGACCAATCCGCAGCGGCGATCAGGTCGCGCATCGAATCCTCCAGCTCGGTGCCCTGCTGCTCGAGGATCTCTTCGAGCACGGGCAGGGATTCGGAGAAGAGGTAGAGGGTCTTGTCGAGTTGACACACACCACCCTTGCGGTCCCACCGATGCACCTCGCGCCCCTCGACGCGGGAAGGGCCGTCCAATCGATGGAGGTACAAGACTGGATCTCCCTCGCTCTGTGTGGCGACCAGGATTCGATCGCCGGCCTCGAGCTCCAGGGGACCGATCAACTCGCGCTTCCGGTCGATCGGGACATCGATGTCATGGTCTCCCATGCTGCCGACCACGCGACCGCCGGAAGGGAGCCCGCCGTACATGCCCACCTCGAGGCGGTACCTCCCCGCCCGCTGGCACACCAGATCGAGCTTGGCGTTCCGGCCGGCACCACCGTCGTCGTCCTCGGCGATGATGTCGCTCCCGCGGGACGGGAGGCTGGTCAGGTCGAGCTCCGTGGAGCTCTCCACGAAGACGGCCATTGCGGCTCGTGTGCCACGGATGAGCCCGGAAAAGACCACCGAGCGGACGTCCTCGGGAGCGAAGCCGAGTTCCTCCTCCATCTGCTCCGAGAACCGTTGCCAGTTCCGCCGATAGGATCGGTCACCGACGATGTCCTCCCACAAGGGCTCCCCCATGAGTCCCTCGACGTCGACGTGAACCACCAAGAAGGTGTCCTCGTGGAGCCACTCGACGGCATCGGGTGCGCCTCCCCCCCCACCGCACGACCCGAGGCCAAGGGCGGTGAGCAGCCCCAACATCGAGCGCGCGTGCAGCGATCCGCGCGTGGAATGGCGGTCTGATTGAATCGCCGCGATCCGGAAGACCCTCCGTCCTTGCTTCATAGCTCAACCTCCACTGCGGTCGACCGCTCGGTATCCCGCCAACCGGTCGCCGGCCATTCCCCGTCGGGGGGCAGGCGCCAGACCACACAGAGGGTACTCACTTGCGGATCGGCCGCCAGGGGAGATTCGCCAGCATCGTGGTTCAGTGAGCACGGTGGAGTCGAGATCTGACTTGCTGGGACGTTGGTGTCGGTGGGAGATTGCTCGGGATGCAGGAGGACAATACAGCTCACTGCCCGAGCAGGCCTCGCGGGGACCAACGACAACCGCAGATCGCTGGACCACTACGGAGGAGATGGCCTCGCCCAAACACAGCGCTCCCGCGCCGGTCTTGGAACCGGCGCGGGAGCGCTTCGAGTTCACTCAGATCACTGGAAGAGGATCTCCACCCCGTCCGTGAAGTTCGATGTCGAGCCCGGGTTGTGGTCCCGGAACCAGCACTGGAAGTTCCAGGTCTCGCCCGGCTGCACCGCATAGGGTCCACCCGGGGTCGGGATCTGGGTCAGGTCGAGGACCGCGTTGAGCTCGCCCGTGGCTCCTGAGCTGCCGAGGGTCGAGATGTGGCGCCCCGTGGCCCCCCCCAGGCACAGGTTGCCTTGGCTGCTGCCGGGGCCGACGACGAAGCCCTGCGTCTGGGAGTTCAAGAAGTAGCCGAACTCATTGGTCGCCAACTGGGAGGCCATGAGCGTCACGTCGTTGTCCCCCACCACGTCGCTGCCGTAGGCGGCGATGACGCCGGGCTGTCCCGAGGAGTTCGGGACCGCCGGGCCGCAGTAGGAGCTGCCGATCGGCGTGCTGTCGCAACCCCAGGCGGCGATGCAGCCGGTCGGGTACACCCCACCAGCGAGGTTGTAGGTGCCACCGACGTAGAGCGCATCGTCCCACGCGCACAGGGCGAAGGTCGAGGGCCATGGCGGTGCGGGGTCGCTCCACACGCCTCCGCCGACGGTCTCCCATACGCCGTTCACGAGTCGTGCGAAGTACAGCAAGTCGTACGCGGCGTTCCCAGTCCGGTAGAGGCTGAGGCCGTTCCCGTCGTCAAAGGTCAAGAGCGAGGTGACGCGTCCGTCGTGAAGCGCCCCAACCGTGGTCCACTGCTGTCCGTCCCATTTGGAGATGTTGCCAACGGGCTGGCCGGGGGCGTGGAACTGATATGCGCCGACGTAGAGCGCGGGTCCGCTGCCGTCGTCGTAGACGGCCATGGATTCGATCCCGAAGTAGGGCGAGTCGTTGATCAGTCCGCTTCCGACTTGCTCCCAGCTCGTGCCGTCCCAGCGGGCGATGAGCGGGGTGTTGAGTCCGTCCATGGTGTCGAAGCGGCCGCCGACGTAGAGCTTCTCACCCGATCCGTCGTCCCAGGCCATCATGGCACCGACGTATTCGTTCCAGCCGGTGATTCCAGCGCCCATGGAGTGCCATTGCGCTCCGTCCCAGGCTGCGATACCGCCGGCGAAGACGCCACCGGCGTTCTGGAAGCCGCCGCCGACGTAGAGTCGGTCGCCGCCCACGCCGTCCCAGCTCGTCATCGACCAAGCGCTTCCATCCACTCCCGCGCCGAGCGCGGACCACGCGCTGCCATCCCATTTGGCGATGTTGGCCGTGTTGGGAACGCCGGAGGCTCCGTTGAATACTCCGCAGACGACGAGCTCGGGGGCGCCACCGGCGTCGAATGGGTAGATCGCGGTGACGAAGCCGTTGTTGAGGCCGCCACCAACGTCGGACCATGTGTTGCTGTCGCGGTCCCAGCGAGCGATGAGGGAGGTGCCGGGTTGGCCTGCTGCGGAGGAGAAGGACCCGCCGGCGTAGAGCATCTCTCCGGATCCGTCGTCAAAGACCCGGAGGTCCCCGATGTATCCACTCGAAACCGAGACGCCGGGGTCTCCGACGGTGGTGTCCCAGTCCGGAGTGCACGCCTGTCCTGAGGCAAAGCTGCAGCACGCCGTGAGGCATGCCGCGAACGTACCGATGCGGGTGGCCAGGGTATGAGCTTGCTTCATGATCACTGTTCTCGGTGTCTTGCTGGTGGGCGGGTGGTGATGGAGGAACGAGATGGCAGCAAGGATGGCGCCCCCGGGTGCCCGACAGGAACCGCAGACCGGTCGGCGGCCACGTCGTCAAGCGGGAGACAAAGAACTTCGCGCCCTACTGGTCTGGCCGGGCAGAATCGGTTCAAGGACTTGCTCTCTCCACTGCGCGAGTCTGTCGTTCGACGACGAGTGGCTCGCAAGTCTGAGCCTGCCGGAACGGCGGCACGCGTATGAAGAGAACGAACCCTCACTGACCGTAAGGCACCGGCCCTATTCCATCAAGGGCAGGCCTAGCCAACACGATCGCAGGCTGGCGGGAATCAGCCAACTACAGCCGCAGTTCCGCTTGTGGGCTACGGCCACGACGCAGGTCGCACGATGGCCCACACCTACGCCGTCGACATCTCGCTTCAGCACTACGACCTCCACTGGGGTCATGGGCTTCAGCTTGTCGGCAGACTGCATGGCGGACAGGTTCATCCTGTTCTCCAGTCAGGGTGGGAGCCTGATCGGCTACGTCGAGCTGGAGTGAAGGCAGGGGCAGCTGCTCTTCGAAGTGGCCCAGCACAGCCATGGCAACCTCCTCAGGAACTCCGTCACGAGGACCCTGGGGAAGCCGCGCCGACTCGCTGCCGTTGTAGGAGTTCCGTCAGGCTTCAGGGCACCCGAAGGTCGCTGGTCCAGTGCACCCCGCCGCGCTCGTCGTCGCAGATGGCGCTTGGGCACTGACCGCGCTCGGTCATGATCGCTCGGGCTCGATGCGGCCTGCCCCTGAGGCCATCTCGCCGCCGCGCTGAGCCTCTGGTAGCCTCCTGGACATGCCCTACACGACTCGATCGACCGACACCGCCCATGGCGCCCAGTCCCTTTGGAGTGCCCTGTCCCCGATCCGGCTGACCGCCGGGATGCTTCTGGTTCTGGCCCCCTGGGCCGCTGGGCAGACGATCGAAGACGCGCACGAGGACGCCTGCACCAGCATCCTGGTCAGCGCGGGCGCTTCCACCGACGGATCGGTGATGATCACCTACTCCGCGGACGCGCCCTTCATGCCGCGCCTGCTGTACGTGCCGGGGGGGACTCACGAGCCGGGAGAGACGGCCGACGTGTGGGGTTGGGAGTCCGACGACGTGCGCGGCCAGATCCCCCAGGTGGCGACGACCTACTCCGTGGTCGGCCTGATGAACGAGCATCAGCTCGCCTTGGGCGAGACCACCACCGGCGGGCGGGGGGAGCTTCGCAACCCCGAGGGCCTCTTGGACTACGACGCCCTGATGCTCTTCACCCTGCAGCGGGCGCGCACCGCGCGGGAGGCGATCGCGACGATCGACGCCCTGGTGACGGAGCACGGCTACTGCAGCGGCGGCGAGACCCTCTCCATCGCCGACGAGACCGAGGCCTGGATGATGGAGATCCTCGGCAAGGGCCCGGGGGTCAAGGGAGCCGTGTGGGTGGCCGCGCGCATCCCCGACGGCTGCATCTCGGTCCACGCCAACATGAGCCGCATCCAGGATTTCCCCCTGGACGATCCGGACAACTGGCGCTACTCCGCGGACGTGATCGACTTCGCGGTCGAGAAGGGCTTCTGGGATCCGAGCTCGGGCCAACCCTTCAGCTTCAGGGACGCCTACCACCCCAATCCCAAGATCTCGTCCCTGCGCGTCTGCGCCACGCGGGTCTGGAGCGTGTACCGCCGCGCGGTCCCCGGGACGACCTTCCCCGTCGAGTATCACCGCGGCGTGGCCGGCGCCGAGGACTACCCGCTCTTCGTCCGTCCGGATGACAAGCTCTCCGTGCACGACGTGATGGAGTTGATGCGCGACCACTACGAGGGCACGCCCTACGACATGACCCAGGGCGTGGCTGCCGGGCCCTTCGCCAGCCCCATGCGCTTCCGCGGACTGGGCTTCGAGATCGACGGCCGCAGCTACTACTGGGAGCGACCCATCTCGACCCAGCAGGCCGGCTTCGTGATGGTGGCCCAGTGCCGCGCCTGGCTGCCCGACCCGGTGGGAGGCGTGTACTGGTTCACGCCGGACGACGCCTACACCTCGTGCTTCACGCCGCTGTACTGCGGGATCGAGGCCCTGCCCAAGGCCTACACGATCGGCGACCACGACAGCTGCTCCTTCGACTCCGCCTGGTGGGTCTTCAACGTGGTCTCGAACCTGACCTACGACCGCTGGTCGAGGATCCTGCCCGACGTCCAGGCGGTCCAGCGGGAGTCGGAGCGGACCTTCCTGGAGATGATGCCGCTGGTGGACAAGACTGCCGCCGCCCTGGCCGCGGAGGATCCGGCCCTGATGCGCCGCTACCTGACCCAGTACTCGGTGGGCACCGGCGAGCGCCTGTTCGAGACCTGGCGTGGGCTGATCTACTTCATCCTGACCAAGCACAACGACGGCTACGTGAACGAGATCACCAGCCGGCCCCGCGGTGTGGGCTACCCGGAGGGGTGGCTGCGTCGCGTGCTCGAGGAGGCGGGCGAGGGGATGGCCGTCGGCGGCTCCGACTCCTGAGGCGAACCGTTCCCGAGGCGGGGAGTTGCAGGTCGGCCTAGTGGTTGGACCCTACGCCAGCACACCGCGACGACTACTTCAAGCGGGCGACACCTCGTTGAGGTTGTCCCACTCGATCCCCACTCGGCGGATCGCGTAGCCAATCTCCTTGAGGTAATCGCCGTAACCAGTCATCCAGTGGAAGCCGGGCATGCGCTCGGCTACCAGTCTGTCAGGAACGTCGTAGCGGACGTCGATCTGATCGCGGCAGATCGGCAGGAATGGCGAATCGACCACCTCGCTGATCAGGCCCATCCACCGCTCGGAGCGGAAGTCGGGAGCGATGTTGGTGACGATCTGGCCCTGCGGCCACTCCGCCTTTGGCGCGGCACCGTAGTCGGACTCGAAGTGAGTGACGATCCTGGCGTCCTGCAGCGCCTCACCGTCCATCTTCCTCGGCCCGGTGCAATGCGCCAATGTGATGACGCCGTCGTGCGGATACGTCGGATCGTTCAGGAACACGGGTTTCCCGCTGATGTTCGCCAGTAGCAGACCGGAGGGGATGACGACGAAGTCGGACTCGCAGAAGGCCAGCCAGCCGTCGTCGTTCAGCGTGCTCAACGTCAGGCAGGCAGAGGTGAGTGCCTTGGGCATGATCGTTGCCATGCAGCCCCGGATGGTGATGGCTCGGCAGTCGGCCTCGACCATCAGCTTTCGGAAGACCTCATCGAGCAGGAAGCAGTTGTCGACGAAATCCCTCTTCGTCTCCAGCTTCGTCCCAGGAGCTGTGAGATAGGCCTCGGCGCGCTTCTTCGCCGAGGCGACCGCATCCTCGTCCGCTCGGGCCTCTCCGATGAGAAGGTCGAGGTCATCGTAGGAGACGGTCTGCAGCTCGAGCCCCCAGACCTTCTCGACCAGCTCCGGGATCGCGCCCTCCGGTTGGGCCCAGCCGCCGGGCCCGCCGATGCAGAGGATCCTCTGGCCTCGGGTGTTCTTCAGGCCGCAGAGCGCCCGCAGTCGCCAGGTCAACTCGTCGAGGCTGTCGGTCACGACGTCGTCGAAGGTGACGTTCTCGAAGGCGGCATCATCGGTGTGCTGGCGGAGGAAGCGCGGGCTGATGATCTCGTACTGCAGGTAGACGGGACCGCTCCGGTGTCGCTGGAAGAGGATGACGTCCTTTCCGAAGTCCTGGCAGCCGTTCACTCGGTAGCCGGCGCCGTAGACGATCACGACGTCGGCGGCCTCGAGCGCGGGCGTTCCGGAGACCTCTTTGACATCGTGAACGGACGCGATCTCGGCGAACTCCACGGGGAAGTCGGCCCGCTCCGAGATGCTGGTCAACTCCTTCCGGATGCGCGCGACCTCTTCGTCAGCCTGTGCTTGGGTTTCAATCCCTCCCCAATTGCGCCACGACCGCATCGGCGCCCTCTGGGGCTGGTCCCAGACGAGGATCGGCAGGACCTTCAGCTCCTTCCGCTCGCCGGGCATCGGCAGGGCCTGGCCGCCGGCCGCAGTGAGCCTCGCCCAGCTCAGGTCGTGCAGCAGCGCTCCGCCGATCGCAGCGGACGCCAGGAAGCTCCGGCGGGAGATCCCGGGTTCCGTCCGCGCCATGCCGTCGGGACAGCAATGGCACGAGCGTCGGACGTGTCCATGTTGGTGTTCGCTTCCCTGCGTGGTGTGCTCCTGCATCACGAACCTCTCCTGCGCTTCTGGGCTACGACGGAAGACGGTGGGCCGCCCCGTCTAGATCAGTCTCTTCTTCAGGGTGGAGTAGCGCCAAGCGTAGCCCATGTCGTGGCGCAGTCGACCCTTCTTCTCGATGGTGAAGCCCAGCGACTCGTAGAAGCGCAGCGTCTCCGCATAGGGGGGATAGGCAGGCGTGCACTCACCCACGGTCTCCACACGCAGGTCGCGGTAGTCGAAGCGCCGAAGCTCCTCTTCTACCCTCGCAACCAGGGCTCGCCCGATCCCCGCACCCCGTTCCCGTCGGTCCACACCGAGCCAATCGAGCATCGGCTTGCCGTCGTGACAGTGCAGCGAGGCGAAACCGGTCACCCGATCACCTCGCTCGGAGACGAAGCAACGAGCGAACTGGATGTCCCTGGAGATGTTCACCAGCGCCTCCTCGGTGAACCACTCCGGGTGCAGGCTCCGGGCCAGCGCCTCGATGGCTGCGAGATCGCTCAGCTGGAAGTCTCGGACTCTCGTTGCGCCCATGTCAGCACCTGGGGAGCTTGGACGGCCGGCATCATTGCTCCCTCGCCCTGTAGTCCTGACCGGCCCCGGATCCGGTACCCCATCGTACGTGAGTCCAGCCACTTGGATGCTCGGTCCCCGGGGCGGGCTCCTCACCTCCTCCCACGAGAACGGCGCCGCAGGCTTCCAGCCGCAGGGCCGGATCTCGCCTCCCATGAACCCATTCAGTCGTCCTATGACTCCGTCTTCTCGAGAGTCGCAATCCCCGGGGAACCCGGAGCGGTTCAAAGCAGCAAATAGGCGGGGCTAGGTCCTGGGTGGATTCTGTGGAATGGACAGGAGCTCCCTCGTGCACGGGATTCCCCTAAGCCATCCCGATTCCGGGACGCTCGCATCACTTCGACGGTCTCCTGCTAGGCTGGCTAGACCTGGCACCGCGGGCCCTCACCCCCTCTGGAACGTGGATCTGGAAGCCATGAACCCCCTCGCACTTCCTATCCGCTGAGGGAGGGCCGAAGGGTTGGTTGCACCGAACAACCTCGAGACAACTAGCCACTTCGGGAGGACCCCGACCATGACTCCGAAACGTATTCACTCTCGTTCCGCGCTCGCGGGCGCAGCGATCGCCGCCACCTGCTTCGTCCTATTGGGGATGCAGCTCACCATGGGGAGGCAGCTCATCCATGATCGCGACTGGAACTTCTGGACCAGCCCGCCGGACATGTACACCATCCCGACGGGAAACGTCGGCATCGGAACCACGACTCCGGCGAGTCCGCTGGAGGTCGTGGGGATGATCGAATCCAGCGCGGGCGGCTTCAAGTTCCCGGACGGGACCGTGCAGGTGACGGCTGCCACCCCGACAGCCTATGCGCAGACCTTCACCGTGGCCCTGAGCGGCGGTGACTTCACCACCATCACCAACGCGTTGAACGCCTGCGTCAGCCCCGGGCCCGGCAATCGCTACCTCGTCCGGGTCATGCCCGGGACATATATCGAACAGGTCACGTGCAAGTCGTACGTCACGCTGCAAGGAGCGGGGAAGTACGCATCCGAGATCGTGGGTGGAGTGCTGGGTGCCGACGACTGCACGGTCAGCGGGTTCGAGATCACGGCTGGGATCATCTGCGTAGGCACGTCACCGACCCTGATCAACAACCTCGTCTCGAACGAGGGCGATGGAATCTGGATCCAGGCTGCGGGCACGCCGTGGATCATGGAGAACGAGATCGTGGACTGCGACGGCTGGGGCATCCACTGCGACGGATGGGGCTCCAATCCCTGGATCATCGCCAACAAGATCGAGCGCAACAACGGCGGCGGGATCAGGTGCACCGACTCGTCGCCGACGATCAGCAACAACCAGATCCTCGACAACCAGTTCTACGGCATCTTCCTGATCGGCGCGCTGAACTTCCCTTCGGAGCCCACCATCGACGACAACGTGATCGGCCACACCTTTCCGGGCGCGGTCGGCATCGGCATCTACCTGGCCAACTACGCCGAGCCCCGGATCATCGCCAACGACATCTATGTGAACTTCACGGGCATCGAGATCCATCCGGACTCCCAGCCGTCGATCCAGGGCAACAACCTCGGCTACAACCAGGGGTACGGGATCCGCTGCTTCTCGAGCGGTTCGAGCAAGCCCGTCGTGATCAAGGACAATCACATTCACAGCAACCTCCTCGCCGGGCTGGACGTCCTGAATGCCTCGCCGGTCGTGTCGCACAACAACATCCACAACAACGGCGTCGTGGACATTCAATACGCGGGCCCGACGCTGCCCACCATCAGCCTCAACGTCTTCGATTCCAGGACGGGGACGGGAGCGGCCGGGTGGTACAACGTCACGACTGCTGGGGCTCAGATCACGCCCTGAGGGCGGAGCCGCGCTAGTCGGCCTCTCCGTGCTCCTGTTCCCAGGCGTCGACCGCCTGTCGGATCAAGGGCTCCAGCCCCTTGCCCTCGCCGGCGATACGCGCAGCGTCATAGTCGTCGTACCTCGCCAGGATGCCCTTCAGGCGGGTGACGATCGGCTCCCCCTCCGCCCCCAGCCCCTCCAGCACCTTCAGGATTCCGGGCTGCCACTTGCTGCCCGAGACGAGCCACGCGCTGTGCTGATAGTAGGGTTCCCAGGTCTCGAGGTACGTCACGAAGTCGTCGACCATCAGCGGATACACATCCGGGTCGAAGTGCTTCAGGATCATCATCGTTCGGTGACACGCTTCGTGGATCCCGCCCACCCCGTAGCCGAATGCGACCCGCGGGGAGTGGGTGGTGCGGCCGAGGGTTTCGATGACCTTTCCCATGGTGACGCGATCGAACGCCGCACCGTCGCTGCGCAGGATGGTCCGGAACCCGGCGTCGTAGGAGGAGCGCGCGAACACGTGAACCGACTCGCCGTAGATGTCCGCCAGCAGCCCGAACTCCTCGCCGGTGATGGAAGCGTGGAGCCCGACGATCGCCCAGAACGCCGCTTCGCGCAGGTACCACTCCTCGTGCCGGCTGTACTCGCGGATGAGGGGCAGGTTCGCGCGAATGTCCCCGGGCTCCGCGCAGCCCAAGGCGAACAGGGCTCCGTCGATCTCCCACCAGGCCGCCGAGGGATCGCGTAGGGTGGTCAGGATGGAGGGCAGAAACCTCTTCGAGACGACGTCGGGAGCCAATCTGCCTCGCAGCGGGCGGGCCCAGTTGTCGTAGCCCGAGAGGGCGTCGAAGACGGCGCGGCGCACCCGGGCATCGGGATGGCCCAGCGCCTCCTCCAGCGCCTCGTGGGCCTCGGCATCGTTCCTCTCTCCCAGGCGACGGGCGGCCCACGTTCGCACCAGGGGGCTGAAGTGCCGCAGGTGCTGCGCGCAGAAGGGGACGGAGACGTCTCCCTTCTCGTCACCCAGCAAGCGGGCGTAGACCACGTGCGGGTCGGCGCTCTCCTCGCCGAAACCGGCCGCATCGTCGGTGCTCAGGAAGACGAGGTCGGACTGCGTGCCCCAGACGAAGGTCGATGGTGCGGGCCTCCGACTGTACTTCGTCGGCGCGCCGCCCGTGATGCGCAGGGTGGCTCGCGGCGCGGTGTACGTCAGACCCACCGCGCCCGTCCCCCACTCGAGCCCGGCGTAGCGCAGGTTGTCGGGAGGAGTCGGGAGCAGCGCGAAGCCTCCGTCGGGCTGTCGGCAGAGGTCGTAGTACCACGCCAGCTGCTGCATCTGGCGCCGGCGGTGGTCGCGCCGTTCCTCGGGCGCGTGCACGGAAGCGAGGCCCCGCCAGATGACGTTGAAGCCGCCTCCCGTGTGCCCGAACTCGGGCTGGTAGTACGAATCGGTGACCAGCAGCGCCAGGTGCTTCGCCGCCCGCTGGAAACGTGGCTCGTCGATGAGGGAGAAGGCGCAGGCCAACTTGGCGTTGCGGCCGTTGGTGTTCGACCACCAGAGCTCGCTGCGATGATCCCCGTAGGGCACGCAGCCGTGCCCCACCATCCTGTACATGAACTTCAGTGCTCGGGTGAAGGCCTCCTCGTCGACCTGCACTCCACATTCCCGCGCCAGGATGAGCGTCGTCAGCACGGGGATACCGGCGGAGTTCATCAGACCGCTCTGGACGTACCCGGGGCCAGGAATGCCACCATGTCCCCAGCCGCCCGCCGCCAGGGCACTCACCGCCTGCCGACAGAGCTCGTCCAGTGCCCCCAACACCAGGCGATCGCCGGTGCGCAGGTAGTACTCCGCCAGCAGGATCCCCTGGTACCCGAGGTGCCAGTTGCTAGTCGTGGGCCGCTTCACGATCGAGACGGCGAGCGCCCGCGCCTGACGGCGTACGCACGGCAGATGGGACGGCTCTCTGGTGGACAGGAGAAAGAGGCCGACCAGGCAGCCGCGCAGATCGTCGCGAATGGGTGGGCCACCGAGGGAATACGATCCGTCCTCTGCCTGGGCGGCGACGACGAAGGCGGCGGTGGTCTCGACGATGGCGCTCGACTTGCGGCAGCCCTCCGGCCAGGTGTCGGCATACGGCCCCAGGGGAGGCAGCTTCACGACCGCCTCGACTTCCACCTCCCCGCGGCGTAGGCCGAGGAGCAGCCTTCCATCGGTCGCCTCCGCTGCGCCGATGGCCTCTCCGAGGGGCACGCGCGGATCGCGTACCGACAGGGATCGGCCGCCTGCGGAGAGGATCACGTCGCCCGGTCGCACCGCGGCGACGCCGGCGGGGGAGGCGGGCAGCACTGCCTGCACCGTAGGAATGAGTCCCGGCTCGATCGTGGCGTAGATGCCGCTCGGCCCGATCGCGAAGCGCGGGTACGTCTTCTCCGGATGGAGCTCCTGTCCCTGGGCGGTGGTCGCCACGACCACGGGCAGCAGGAAGAGAAGGAGGAGGCTGGAGGTCTTCATCCCGTTTCCAGTCAGAGAATGGGTACGAGGCGCGGCGGACCAACCTGCCCGGCCAGGAGCCTCTGCCGACATGGCTGCGGGTCCCCATAACCTCGTGCGGTCCCCCCATCGGGTGCGCCGAATCGACTGTAGCAAGGGGCACGCCCGGTGCAAGGTCAGGGCTTTGGGGCATTGATGTGGCAAGTCGGCCGTCACGGCTCGCTTTCGTGACGCGACCTGCTTTGCGTACCCTGGGGCGCCATGGGTGACTCCCCCATGCATCTCCGCCTCGACACCCTGTTCCTGTTCCTCGTTCTCCCTGGCCTGGGTGGTTGTCAGGCACTGGCTGACGGGGATCGAGCTCAACGGCCCAACATCCTCGTCCTGATCAGCGACGATCAGAGATGGGACCAGGTGAGCTGCGCGGAGCAGCCCCTGATCCCGGAGCTGCGTACCCCGAACATCGATCGCCTGGCGCAGGGCGGCGTCTACTTCCGGGATGCCTTCGTGACGACTCCGATCTGTGCGGTATCGCGCGCGAGCATCGTGACGGGGAAGTACGCCAGCACTCACGGCATGAACCACTTCCAGACGCCTTTGGCTCCGGAGGTGCTCGGCAAGAGCTACCCGGCGGTCCTGCACGACCACGGGTACTGGACGGGCATGCTGGGCAAGTGGGGCGTGGGGACCGAGGGCACCCAGGACGTCTTCGACGTGTTCGACGCATGGGCGAACCAAGGAGCCTACTTCCACGCAACCGACGAGGGGAGGATCCACAACGCGGAGTGGCTGGCGAGGCGCGCCAGGGGATTCCTCGAGTCCCGTCCTCCGGGGATGCCGTTCTGCCTCACGATCAGCTACAAGTCACCGCACCACCCGTACCAGCCGGACGAGCGTGATGCGCAGCTGTTCGACGACCTGGTGATCCCGAGCAGGCCCACGGACACCCGCGAGCACTACGGGACCCTCTCACCCGCGGTGATGGAGGGGTCGTTGAACCGGTGGTGCTACTTCGACGAGAGGCGTGACGAAGCCACCAGGGAACGCTTCGAGAAGGACTTCTTGCGCTGCATCGTGAGTCTGGATCGCTCCGTGGGGATGGTGATGAAGCTCCTCGAGGATCTGGAGCTCGAAGAGAACACCTACGTGATCTTCCTCTCGGACCACGGCTACCTGTGGGGGGAGCACGGGCTCGGCGGGAAGTGGCTCCTGTACGAGGAGTCGATCCGGGTGCCGTTGATCGTCCACGGACCCGGCCTACCGGCCGCCATGCGGGGAGGAGCGCCAGAGGCCCTGGCGCTGAACATCGACGTGGCTCCGACGATCCTCGACATCGCCGGTGCTCCGATCCCACCCGTGATGGACGGCATGAGCCTGTGGCCCCTCCTCAGCGGGGAGAGCCCTCCCGCGAGAAGGGACTTCTTCATGGAGCACGTGGGCGTCATCGACGTGGAGCAGCCGATCCCCGACAGCCGCGGGGTGCGCACGCGGGAGTGGAAGTACATCCGCTACCTCGGCGTGGAACCAGAGGTGGAAGAGCTGTACCACCTCGCCTCCGATCCGCTGGAGACCCGCAACCTGGCCGCGGACGCGGAGCACGCCGAGGACCTGGCGCGGCTGCGGGAGCGGTACGACGACTACCTGGACGCCCTGCGCGAGTGAGGGGGCGCAGTCCTACTCCACGTCGACGGTCAGCGCGGCGGTGCCGGCGTAGGTCATGGTCGTCGAGTACTCGATTCCACCCTTGTCATTGACCGTGAAGTACTCGATCTCGAGATCGCCCTCGAGCTCGAGTCGCTGCGCCACACCCCGCTCCAGGTTCCAGAGCAGCGTGCCCTCCCCCTCGAACGCGGACCGCAGCTCCGCGGTCCCGCGGTCGCGGCCCTTCTCGTCGTAGCCGAGCGTGGACAGCAGCCCGGCCATGGCGTCGGAGGCGTCGCGCGTCGCGGACACGTCGAGCTCGAGCGAGAGCGCGGCCAAGGTCCCCTCGTCGTTCTCCTCCGTGCCGACCCAGGTCACCTCGAGGTCACCCTCGAGCTCCGCACCGCACTCGGCGAGGCAGAGGAGGAAACCCGGGAAGGCCGCCTTGGCGGCGCCCCCGTCGCTGAGGTCGGGCGCCAGGGAGATCTCGCCCGCGAAGCGGAGCAGCGCGGCCAGCGCCGCGGGTTCGACCTCCCAGTCGTCGCCTTCCTCCGTCCCCGCAGGCGGCAGGAGCGGGGCGAGATTCGCAGCGGCGGTGAGGCCGTCGAGCAATTCCTCATCCAGCCCCGCGTCGCCCTCTGCGAACGCGGCGACGTAGGTGTCGTCTTCGTCGTCCCACGTGAAGACCACGGTCGCACCCTCGAGCGCACTCGCGCCGTGGGCCTGCGCCTCGAAAGCGCCGCTCTTCTCGTCGTGGGCGGAGGCGGTGGTCAGCGAGGTCAGCGTCTCGTACGTGCGCTCGAGCTTCGCGATGCGCCCGTCAGCGACCTCGAGGTGGCGATCGGTGAGAACGAGTCGGCGCTCGTTCCTCACGACGAGCCCGCCCCCCTCCTGCTCCTTCTCCTGGTCATCCCACGCGTAGACCAGCGCGACCAGCTCGAGCTCCGTCTCTTCTTGCCACGTCCGAGTTGCCGTGCTGCCCTCCGCCGGGGCGAAGGTCAGATCGTCGACGGAGAGGGCGAGGAACGGCGCGCCGAGCAGGCCGCCGTAGAGCAGGATCTTCCAGGTCATGGTCGTGTCCTCCCGAGCATGGGTGCGGATGGCCAGCCGATACTACCCCGGATTGCCTGGAGGATCCGCCCGTCGAGACCCTCGGTGCCATTCCCCACGCCGTGGCGCGCTCGAGCGATGGCAGGGCGGGGCACCGTGGTCGCGGCCAACCTGACGGGCGGAACGTCGAGCGGGGATGGCCGCTAGCCGCGGTGGAACAACAGGAAGACTCCCGCCACCGCACCCGCGGCTCCAACGACCTCCAGCAGCGTCGGTCGCTCCTTCTGGAGCATCCAGGTCTGTGGGATGACGATGATCGGGACGGTAGCCATGAGGGTCGTGGCCACTCCGATCTCGGCGTGCATCACGGCGTGCAGTGAGAGCCAGACGCCGACGAAGGGCCCGAAGAACGCACCGCCGGCCGTGGAGCCCACAGCCCGTAGGTCCCGGACACCCCGTGCGATCGCGGAGGGCTTGCCGGTGCGGTGAGCGATGACGGCCTGCGCCCCGGCGATGGAGATCAGGACGACCATCGCCGCGGTCATGCGAATCAGAGTGCCCGAGAGCGCATCGATGCTGACCAGGGCCTTCTTCGCGATGACGATCCCAACTCCCTGCCCCACGGCGCCGAGGATTCCAAAGCAGACCCCGCGCGCGAGACGGCCACGAGTCCGTCCGTCAGGCGCGTCGCGTCGTCCCCAGATGGCGAGGACCACGCCGCTCATCGTCACGGCCATGCCCGCCAGGGCGTAGGGGCCCAGCTCTTCGCCCAGGCTGACCCAGGCCACTCCCGCCGCGATCAAGGGCGCGAGCGTCATCAGCAGCGTCGCGAGCTTCGGTCCCACCTCGACCAGCGACCAGAAGTAGAAGCTGTCTCCGAGCAGGAGGCCGACCCATCCACTGACCGCGAGGAGTAGCAGCTGCTCCGAGGAGGCCCACCCCGGCCAGGGGCTGCCGGTCATCGCGAAGTGCGCGCACAGCAGGAACGCGACCGCGAAGACGATGCGGATCTGGTTGACCGTGAACGCCCCGATCCGCTTCCCCGCGGCGTGGAAGAAGAGGGAGGTCGCTGACCAGCAAAAGGCCGTCGCGAGCGCCGCCAGCTCTCCCTCGTAGGACATCCGACGAATCTACAGGAATGGACTCCGGCGGGGAAACCAGGACGAGCCCACCCCACGCGCGACTCAGTCTCCCTTCTCGATCTCCTTGCGAATCGCCTCGTCGAGCTCGTCCGGTGAGAAGGCGAACGGCCCCGGCCCACCTTTGTAGGCGACCTTCCCATCACGCCCGATCAGATACAGCCGGTCGGGCCACGCCTCGTACGCGGTACAGGCCGTGTTCTGCATGTCGTCCAGTACGGCCGGCAGCGCCTCGAGGGCGAGCTTGGCCATGCAGACCTGGGCGACCTCGCGGCGCTCACCCAGGGTGAGCGGGTCCTCGACCATGGGCATGCCGTCGCCCCCCAACGGCGAGCGACTGTCGATCGCGTGCGCCTCCTTGATGTACACGACCAGGAACTCGACGTCGTCGCGGTGCTGCTCCCACAGTTCGATCAGCCGACCGGCTGATTCGCGGAAGGGGGGTCACGTGTAGGAGCCGAAGATCAGCGCGACCGGCTTCTTCCCGGCGAAGGAGGAGAGAAGTACGGGCCGCTCGCCCGGCTTGGCGTGGAGGCGCTCCAGCTCGAAGTCGGGAGCCAGCTTGCCCGCGGCGTTGGGAGCGTCGTCCACCTCGGGCTCGCCGCCCCCACTCGAGCGATCCCCGCGGCTCCGCCGGCGAGGTCCCTCGAGGAAGCCCCTCCCGTCCTCGTCGAGCGAGTCGAAGCAAGCGGTCAGCTGGGCGAGGTCGAAGTGCTCGGCGCCCTCCTCGCTCACCGTCTCCACGAGAATGGTGAAGCGATCCATCCGGTTGTTCGGCGTCGCGCCGCGTGCGGTCGCCTCGGTCTCGAACTCCTCGCGCGTGAGCCGACCGTCGCCATCGGCGTCGAAGACCGCGAAGGAGGCGATCGTCTCGTCGCGGGTGAGCTTCTCGGCGTCCTCGTCGGCCTGGAAGTAGCGCGCCAGGATCATCGACGAGATCCGCCTGCGCCTCTCGGGCGAGTCGATCTGCATCCGGCCTTCGCGGGTCTCGAAATCGCCCGGTTCCAGGACGCCGTTGCCGTCGCGGTCGAAGCCCGCGAAACGCTCCTCGCTACGGTCGTACTCGGTGGTGGTGATGCTCCCACTCCCGTCGGTGTCGTACTTGGCCGCGAGGTACTCCCACCTCGTCTGGTCCGGCGAGCCCAGGATCGAGGGCGGAGGCTCCGGCGCCTCGTGGGGATTGGCTCCTGTCTGCTGGCATCCAACGAAGAGGAGACAGCCGGCGCAGGCGACTGACGCAGCGATCGAGATTGAATTGCCCATGATCGAGGTTCTCGCTTGGCGGAGAAGGACCGACGAAGGTAACGGGGCCATTGAACGGGCCGATCGCACTCCGCTGCAAGGTGGCCCCTCCTCAATACTCATCCGGGTGGTCCTGGTCTCGGCGGATGTCTCGCGACCCGGAATCGCCCAGAGAGACGCAACGTCACGGCTCCGTAATGGGAGGGCCAGCGTCCCCGTGCAGCGCTTTCTCCAACCGGCACCCGACGCACGGATTCCCGCGATACGGCGCGAGAAGGCCCGCTCCGGAGGACGATGTGATGGGTGTACGAGGATTTCGCGAGGCAAAGGCAGGAGCGCCATATAGTGGCCTTGACATGGAATGCCCATTCCGTGTGGTCCACGTAAACCAGCGCAGCGGATCCCGAGGTCAGTACGCGATGCAACACCGAGCTGCCATCGGCACGACGAGTGCCCTGTTGTTCCTGGCTCCCTTCGCCCTGAGTGGCGACGACTCCAAGCTCCTGCCCAGCGGTGAGCGAGCCAAGGAGTACGTCACCTACCTGGCGAGCGACGCGATGCAGGGTCGCAAGCCAGGCACCGACGGCTATCGCAAGTCGGCGGACTGGGTAGCCGCTCGCTTCGAGGAATGGGGACTCGCGCCGGCCGGCGAGGACGGCACGTACTTCCAGAAGGTCAGCATTCGCCCCTACACCTGGAACGTCGGCTTTCCCCGTCTGAGCGTGGGCAGCCGCGAGTTCCTGCTGGATGACGGGGACTTCTCCCTCAGTTCCCTCTCGACGCCGAGCCGCCTGGCGCGGGTCGAGGTGGTCTTCGCGGGCTACGGCATCTGCGCTCCGGACGAGGGACTCGACGAGTACGCCGAGATCGACGTCGAGGGCAAGGTCGTCCTGGTCTTCAAGGGCTCCCCGTACGACGCCCCCGAGGGTCGTGGGTGGTTCTCCCCGAGCGACTCCGACGAGGGGAAGCAAGCCCAGAAGCGCTGGATAAAGGAGTCGAAGGACGCAGCCAAGATCCAAGTGGCCTACGACAAGGGCGCGGCGGCGATCTTGCTGTACGACCCCGAGGCCTCCGAAGAGAGCGCCGGTCGCAGGTACCGGTCGAGCTCCCGGGGTGGGTTGGAGCCGGAGCGGGACTTCCTCTGCTTCTCGATCGGAGAGCGCGTCTTCCGAGCGATCGTGAGGGCGGACCCCCAGGAGTCACCGCCCGGAACGACCCGGCGGGTGGACGCCATCCGCCGGGCGATCAAGGCTGGTGAGGTTCGAAGCGAGCCGACCGGTGCGAAGGTCGATCTCGTTGGCTACGAATCCAGCACGCGCATCGCCGGAGAGAACGGCGAGCTCTTCTCCCGCAACGTGATCGCCAAGATCGAGGGCAGCGACCCCACGCTGAAGGAGCAGTACGTGATCTTCGGCGCCCACCTCGACCACGTCGGCATGTCCAACGGCTACGTGCGCAACGGCGCCGACGACAACGCCTCGGGCTCCGCGGTGGTCATGGAGGTGGCACGGACCCTGGCCGAGGGCGGCTTCCAGCCGAAGCGCAGCATGGTGTTCTGCTGCTGGACGGCCGAGGAGATGGGCCTGATCGGTTCCAGGCACTACGCCGACAGCCCGTGCGACGGCGTGAGCATGGATCGCGTGGTCGCCTACTTCAACGCCGACATGGTCGGTCTGGGGGATGCGATCGGCGCTCCGGGGGCCTTGAACTTCCCCAGCATCTGGGAAGTGATCAAGAAGGATCAGGATCCCGAGATCCTGGAGATCGTCCAGGCCAGTACGGGGGGCCCTGGCGGGAGCGATCACTCCGCCTTCATCGTCCAGGGGATCGAGTCCCTGGCCCTCATGACCCGCGGCGGAGTCGGGCATCCCGACTACCACAGACCCGAGGACGATGCCGCCAAGATGGATCCCGCGATCCTGGAGAAGACCAGCCGCTTCGCCATGCGGGGCATGATGAACCTGGCCAACGAGACCGAGACCGAGCTCCTGATCGAGAACCGTGAGCAGCTCTACCAGGCGGTGCAGCTGCGCGTCGCGAACTTCAATACGGCTCTCGAGGGGAGCAGCTGGGAGGTGGTGAGCCTCGGGGCAAAGAACCAATCCGCCCTCCACAGCCGGATCCTCAGCGAGTCGGTGAGTGCCATTCGCAAGAGCCGCTCCCAGTCGAGCGGGGATTCGTCCGCGCCTTCCCGTTCGGTGACCCGGGGCTTGGACGACCTGCGCCCCTTCGAAGGTGACCTCAGCTTGCTGGAGGTGGCCGCTGAGCTCTACGGCTTCAGCCGGGTCGACATCCGCGGCGACGATGGGGTGTGGATCGTCGACGGTGCGCTGACCGACGAGGGGCGAGCGGCGCTGAGGAAGATGGAGGAGCTCGGCATCGTCGTGCACCTGGTCTCCCCCAGCGAAGAGCTGCTCACCGGCTTCCTGTACGCGGCGGGCAAGCCCTTCCTGGTCACGGGTGAGTACGAGCTCACCGACTCGCTGGCGGATCGAGTGGTGCAGCGGGAGGTCCTGCTCGGAGTCGACTTCGACCCGCAGGACGTGGAGGGCTGCATCGCCCGCCTGGAGCAGGCCAAGGAGCGCGTAGGCAGGCGAGACCTCTTGGTCCTGCATCTCACCTCCGTCGAGGGATTGGACGAGGCGAAGAAGAAGCTCTACCTGGGCCTCCTGGAGAAGGGCTGGGCGCACAAGGAGATCGCCGGCAGTCGCCGCGGCGGAGGAGGCATCCTCGGCGGCAACCTCGGCAAGATCGGTGCAACGCCGAGTCGAGGCCGACGGCGCTGAGGGCGCGGGGCTCTACCGGACATTGGCGGACATGAAGGGCCTCTGCGCGGAGGTCTGTGGACCGATGCCGCGGTCAGTCCTCGCTCATCTCGCGGATCACCTCGTCGAGGGCCCCCACGTCGGGCGAGACTTCGAATGAGTGGTGTGGATCTCCTTCGACGATGGTGATTCTCTTGGAAGCCCCTGGAAAATCGCGGAACGAGAAGCCCGATTCGCTCACATGGAACACCCCCCACTCCACCAGGAACCGTGTGCCCTCGAGCACAGCAATCCGTACTCGCCGTTCGTCTCCAAGTCGGAAGTACAGATCGAACGCGCCTCCACGCGCATCGATGCCAGCAGTCCTTTTCGTGCTGCTGCCCCCCTGGTGTTCAGTGGAGAGGCACACAGCGAGGAACCACGGGGGCTCCGGCAGCTTCACCCCGTAGTTGCATAGATCCAAGGCCCTATCTGCGCGAATCAGCGGATGCTG
>CAZDQL010000083.1:0-29059 GCA_964507325.1 uncultured Planctomycetaceae bacterium
CAGACGGAGGGACCACCACGGGCGACCGGCGGTGTCACCCGAGTAGCATGACCCAAACGGGCGCCGCCGTCGTCCAAGCCAGAGGGGATGTTGTCCTCCGGAGCGTTCGGCACCCTCGTGAAGGGCCTCCTAGTGTTCTGAACCGCAAGTTCGTTTGCATCTGCCGTTTCCTCGTGGTTCCTGGCAAGGAGCGTCGAGGAGGGCGTAGCCGTAGCTACGTTGACGAAGGCGCAACGCTGCCGGGAGCCGCGGGGGGGCGGCAGGCGCACATGAATCACCGATCCAGGACATTAGCCGCGAGCCTCCTCGAGGAGCACTTCATCGACCTCGCGGTAGATGTCCTCGGAGCGGCGCGCGAACCACTCGATGCGCCCTTTCAGGTAGTGGTGCGCCACGATGGCGGGGATGGCGACCGTCAGACCGGCGGCGGTGGTGGTGAGCGCCTTGTAGATCCCCGAGGCGAGCACCTCCGGCCGGCCGATGCCGCTCTCGGTGGCGATGTTGGAGAAGGCCTCGATCATGCCCCACACCGTCCCCAAGAGCCCCAGCAGCGGCGCGATCAGCCACACGAGCAGCAGGGGGCGCAGGTTCTTCCCCAGGCGCTGGACCTCGCTGGCGGCCTGATCCTCCACCGCCTTCTCCCGATCGAGGAAGGGCGCCTGGGTGCGCTTGAGGCCCGCCGCCAGGATGCGAGCCATGGGATAGCGCTTCGATTGACACAGCTCCAGGGCGGGATCGGTGCCCCCATCGCGGATGGTGGTCAGGACCTGACGCCCGAAGGCGGCCGGCCCCAGCCTCCCCGGCTGCAGCCGGATCCAGCGCTCGGTGGCGTAGGCCAGGGCCACCACCGAACAGAGTCCGATGGGGACCATCAGGGGCCCGCCGGCCACGATCAGGTCGTAGAGGGACTCCACGGTCGCCGGGTCCTGGGCGGGAGGGGCGGCGGGGGCGGTCGTCGGGTTCATCGCGGTGAGGGTGAGGTACGGGGTGCGGAACGGGAGAGGATCAGCGGTCGAGCGCCTCGAGGCGCTCCTTGGCGACGCGGGTGAAGCGCGCTTTGGGATGGTCGGCCAGCGCCTCGCGGTAGCGCTCCCGGGCGGCATCGAGATCGCCCTTGGACTCGAGCACCTGCCCCGCGCGCACCAGCGCCTCGGCCACCTCCTCGTCGCAGGCGAAGAGGACCGTCACGTAGAGGAACTTCGAGAGGGCCTCCTCCCTGTCCCCCTCCGCCAGGGCCAAGCGCCCCAGCTCGATGTGGGCCTGGGCGGCGAGCTGACCGCGGTCGCGCTCGGCGACGCGCTGGAAGGCGGCGCGCGCGCCCCGCCTCTGGTCGAGGCCGACCAGGGCCCTTCCACGCCACAACTCGGCCTCGATGGCGTGGGGGAAGTCGGACGCCTCCCGCTGGAGACGCGCCAGGGTCTGGGCCGCTTCCCGCCAGCGTCCGAGGTGCACCTGGGAGACACCCAATCGGTAGAGCCCCTTGGGGATCGACTGGTGGCGGGGCGCCTCTTCGAGCAGGCGCGAGAGCCACTCCGCGGCTTGGGCGTGGCGACCGGCGCGGAAGTGCGCCTCGCCGAGCAGGAAGAGCGACTCGCCGCAGAGCTCGCTCTCGGGGTGGCGATTCACCAGGCGCTGCAGGGCGCGCACCGCCCCGTCCCAGTCGCCGCGGCGCAGGTGCGTGAAGCCCAGCTTGTAGGCGGCCCGAGCGGCCACCTCGGGGTCGGGGGAGGCGCACGCAGCGTCGTAGAGGGGGACCGCGGCTCCGTCGGCGCCGGCGTCGAAGCGCGCCTCGCCGACGAAGAAGAGCGCCTCGAGGAGGTCGGGGTCGTCGGGCACGAGCTCGAGCCCCTGGGCGACGTGGACCTCGGCGGCGTCGGGATCGTTCCGGTCGAGGGCCAGGTAGGTCAGCTCGACCCGGATCGCCGCGGCGATCGAGCGCTCCCCGCTGCGCTCGAGGAGGTCGAGGTAGAGGGCCTCCGCGTCGGGGAGGCGCTCCGCACCTACGAGGGCTTCGGCGGCGATGCGCGCGGCCTCGAAGCGCCGGGGTCCGTCGTCGAGGCGGGAAGAGAGGGCGCGGAAGGCCGCCGCAGCCCGCGCCGGGCGCCGCGCCTCGCGACCCGCCCAGACCGCGAGCTCCAGCGCGGCGGTCACCAGGTCGCCCTCGGCTCCACGGGTGGTGGCGAGCGCTTCGAGCTGCGCCAGGGCCGCCTCGAAGTCCCCCGACGAGTAGAGGCACCAGCCGAGCCCGTAGCGCGCGGAGTTGGCCAGATCCCCCTTCTCCACCTCCTCGAGGACCGCCGTGTAGCTCCGGGTGGCCTCGGCCCACTTCCCGCGCTGGGCCAACCGCTCGGCGAGCTCGAAACGCGCTCGGGGAACGAGGTGTGAGTCCGGCGCGGTCTCGAGGAGCTCGACCAGGTGCTGCTCGCCGTCGGTCCCCTCCTCGAGGCGCGCGAGCCGCAGCAGCGCCTCGTCGACGTGTTCCCCCTCGGGGTGGGCCTCGAGGTAGCGTCGGAAGGCCGCCGCCGCCTGCGCCGTCTCGCCCGCCTCCTCGGCGGTGCGGGCGGCCATGAAGCCCGCCTCCTCCGCCTCGCTCCCCGCGGGCCACTGGCGCAGCACCGCCTGGAAGGACTCTCTGGCCCCGGACGCGTCCCCCGAGAGGTAACGGCACCAGCCGATGCGGGCCGTGGCTCGCGAGCGATCTGCGGGGTCCTCGTCCTCCCGGATCACGATCGCGAAGGCCTCCTCCGCATCGCGATAGCGGCCCAAGGCGAAGAGCCCCTCGGCGACGGTCAGGGTCGCCTCGAGGCGATAGGGACTGGCCCGCTCGGGATCGACGAGGGGGGCGGCCAGGCGCAGGGCCTCCCGGGCCTGGCCCTCGTTCAGGCGCGCGATCGCCGCGGCATGGCGCGCGTAGTCGGTTCCCGCGGCTTGGTAGGCGGCCGCCGCGTCGTCGAGGCGCCCCAGGTCGAACAGGGCGTCTCCTCGGGCGGTGCGCAATCGGCGGGACAGCTCCTCGTCGGGGCGCCGCTCGAGGCCCGCGTCGAAGGCTTCCACGGCATCCTCGTGCCGCCCCAGGCTCGCCAGGGCGCGACCTCGCCAGTAGTGCACCAGCGCCCCGTCGCCGGCGACCTCGAGGGACAGCCCGGCGAGGGCCGCGGCGGCGTCTCCCGTCTCCAGCAGGTGGATCCCCCGGTGGAGGGCGGCCTCGGGGGCGTAGGGGCTCTCCGGGTAGCGCTCGAGGAGCGCTTCGAAGCGCCCCGCCGCCAGCTCGTGATCCCCGAGCGCCGCACCCGCGAACCCGGCACCCCGGAGCGCCGCGGCGTGGAAGGATCCCCCCTCCACCTGGTCGTACTGCGCCAGGGCCTCGCGCGCCCGTCCCGCCTCCAGGTGGGCCTCCCCGGCGACGAAGCGCAGCTCCCCCACCCGCGGATCGTCGGGGTGGCGCCGGATGAAGAGCGCCGCGACGCGGGCGGCGTCGTCGTGGAGGGTGAGGCGCAGGGCACACCACGCCAGCCCCTGCAGGGCGTCCGCCGCGTGGGCCTCTCCCCCCTCGGTGGCCAGGGTCGCCTCGTAGCAGTCCGCCGCGTCCCGGTAGCGATCCGCTCGGAAGTAGGCCTCCCCGAGCAGGAAGCGGGCCGGGGTGTGCAGGTACTCCGCATCCCCGGCGAGGACCTGCTCGAAGGCCTCCGCGGCGGGGGCGTCGGCGCCCGCCTCCAAATGGCACTGTCCGAGGCGGAAGGCGACCTCGTCGTCGAAGCGGAAGCCCCGCACCCCGGTCAGGAGGGCGAAGTGCTCGCGCGCCTCACCCAGCCGGTCGAGGTCGAAGAGGGCCGTGGCCAGCCGGTAGCGCGCCAGATCGGCCTTGGGGTGATCCCTGTGCTCCGCCAGGAAGCGCGCAGCCTCACGCACCACCTGCGTGTGGAGGCCCTTCTCGGCCAGGCCCGAGATGAAGTGGTACTGGTCGTCGCCGTCGTCGGCGGGCCCGGAGAGGCCGAGGGCGCAGACCAGAAGGAGCCGTGCCGGCATGGATCCCCTCCTCGAGGTGCTCGGAAGTTGGGTGTGGGGGCGCGGAGCGACGCAGCTCCGGCGGGGCGTTCAACTACCTACGTGGTAGAAGGGGTGCGGTTTTTTCGAAAGGCCCCGGGATTGGCCTTTTTGAACTGCCCCCTTTCGGTGTGCTTCCTGTTGCGGCGACGGCCAGGCACCCGTGCTCACCCCCGTCTGCAGGCCGCACGACGTCGCGTGTCCGCGCGGCGCCGACTCGTCAGCCACTCGGGGGGGCCTGGCCAGGGGATGGGCGCTCCAAACATCTGGTAGCAGCAGGGTTACGGAGAGGCCCCTGGCGAGAAGCACATCGAAAGGGGGCAGTTCCGACGCGCCACTGGGGTGGGGAGGGGCCCGGAGGAAGGACGGGTGGGGCTGCCGCGCAACCCCACCCGTCCGCTGGAAGCTCGCTCCACCCGGCCCGCCACCAGCGAGAATGCCCGCCGGTCGGAGGTCGCCTCCGCGCCCCGCGGTCCGACTGCCCTCGGACACCCGGCCCCCGGACTGCGAGTGGAGGGGGGCCGGCGGGGTCGGGGGTGGGACAACAATTCCCGTACCGCCCGGGAAGAGCCGTCGGTGCCCTCCGAAACCGCGCGGGTGTGGGATCCCGCACGGGGGTGTGCGAGATCGCCCACTCCCGAGATGAGGACCTCGCCGGCGTGGGTGAAGGTCGGTCTGCACGGAGCAGGCGGTCCTCGCTCACGTCATCTGGAGCGTGACACTAGAATGGTCGCCTGTTTTGCCGACGGTTTCCGTTGGCAATCCACCGAGAGCACCGGCCCGCGCCGACCGCGGGCCGGCCGCCTACACCTCCCCAACCACTCCCCCAAGCCGACCGGGCAGGGATCTCACACCGTGGACAACAGAATCGTGGAAGCCAGGGAGCTGGCGCCGAAGACGATGCTCTTCGTGATCGAGTCCCCCCACATCGCCGAGCGGGGGCGCGCCGGCCAGTTCATCATCCTGCGCGTGTCCGAGGAAGGGGAACGCATCCCCCTCACCATCGCCGACCGCGACGTGCAGCGCGGCACGATCACCATCGTCTCCCAGGAGGTGGGCAAGACGACCCGCGACCTGAACGCCCTCGAGGTGGGAGGGGCGATCCTCGACCTGGCGGGGCCCCTGGGACGCCCCACCGACATCCCCGACGGGGACAAGACGGTGGTCTGTGTGGGAGGCGGCATCGGAAACGCGGTGGTGTGGCCCCAGGCCACGGCTCTCAAGGCGGCCGGCAACGAGGTGATCAGCATCCTGGGGGCGCGCGAGAAGGGCCTCCTGATCCTGGAGGAGGAGATCCGCGCGGTCAGCGACGAGCTGATCATCACCACCGACGACGGCTCCTACGGCCGCCAGGGGCTGGTGACCCACGCCCTGGAGGACCTGATCGGCTCCGGCCGCCGGATCGACGAGGTGATCTGCATCGGTCCCGTGATCATGATGAAGTTCGTCTGCGCCACGACCGAGCCCCACGGCATCCCGACCCAGGCCTCCCTGAACCCGATCATGGTCGACGGCACGGGGATGTGCGGCGCCTGCCGGGTGACCGTCGAGGGCAAGACGCGCTTCGCCTGCGTGGACGGCCCCGAGTTCGACGGCCACCAGGTGGACTTCGACGAGCTGATGACCCGGCTGGCCTACTACCGGGACGAGGAGCAGGCCGCCATGGAGTGCGCCTGCGAAGGCCACTGATCGGAACCGCGCACGAATACCGCAACGCCGCGATCTGAAACGAGCGAACCCATGGCCGACAAGCCCAAGCGCAAGCGCAAGATCAACAAGAGCAAGGTCAAGACTCCCATGCGGGAGCAGGAGCCGGAGGTCCGCAAGCGCAACTTCATGGAGGTGCCGCTGGGCTACGCCGACGAAGACGCCCAGATGGAGGCACAGCGCTGCGCCCAGTGCCCGGACCAACCCTGCATCGCCGGCTGCCCGGTCGAGATCGACATCCCGGCCTTCATGCTGATGGTCGGGGAGGGGGACGTGGAGGGCGCGCTGAAGAAGGTCAAGGAGCGCAACTTCCTGCCCGCCATCTGCGGCCGCGTCTGTCCCCAGGAGGACCAGTGCGAGCTGGTCTGCACCCTCAACAAGCCCGACAAGGGGCGCGAGCCAAGCGCCATCGGGCGCGTGGAGCGTTACGTCGGCGACTTCGCCATGGAGCACGGGATCAACCCCCTGCCCGACGTCCAGCCCCCCACCGGCAAGCGGGTGGCGATCATCGGCTCCGGGCCCGCCGGCCTGACCTGCGCCAGCGACCTGATCCAGCTCGGCCATCAGGTGACGGTCTTCGAGGCGCTGCACAAGCCGGGTGGGGTGCTCTACTACGGCATCCCCGAGTTCCGACTCCCCAAGAAGATCCTGATGGAGGAGATCCGGGGACTCGAGAAGCTGGGGGTCGAGTTCGTGATGAACTACCCCGTCGGCAAGGCGGAGCCCCTCGACTCGATCCGCGAGCGCTTCGACGCGACCTTCATCGGCACGGGGGCCGGACTGCCCTGGTTCCTGGGCATCCCCGGCGAGAACCTGAACGGCGTCTACAGCGCCAACGAGTTCCTGACGCGCGTGAACCTGATGGGCGGCTACAAGTTCCCCCGCGGGGCGGACACGCCGGTCAAGAAGATCAAGCGCGTGGCGGTCATCGGGGCGGGCAACACCGCCATGGACGCCGCCCGCACCGCCATGCGGCTCGAGCCCGAGAACGTCTACCTCATCTACCGCCGCAGTCGCACCGAGATGCCGGCGCGCATCGAGGAGATCCACCACGCCGAGGAGGAGGGCATCGACTTCCGCCTCCTGCACACTCCGATCGAGTTCCTCGACGATGGCCAGGGGGCGGTGCGCGCCATGGTCCTGCAGGAGATGGAGCTGGGTGAGCCCGACGACAGCGGTCGCCGGCGCCCGGTGGCGATCGAGGGTGCCACCAGGGAATTCGAGGTCGACACGGTGGTGATCTCGATCGGCAACAGCCCCAACCCGCTCCTGGTCCAGGACTGCCCCGACCTGGCGCTGCACGAGCGCCGCGGCACCGTCCTGGTCGACCCCGAGACGATGCAGTCCCAGTCCCTGCCAGACGTCTTCGCCGGCGGAGACATCGTGACCGGCGGCGCCACGGTGATCCTGGCCATGGGCGCCGGTAGGCGCGCGGCGAACGCCATGCACCGCTACCTGACGACCGGCAGCGCCTGCGTCCCCTTGGAGGCGGAGACTGCGGGCGCCAGCGAGGTCTGAGGGGCACCGCCCGGCCTCAGCACGCCCACGAAGAAGGCGGCAGAGGCGCGCCGCCGCGCCCCTGCCGCCCGTGTGCTACGCGGCGACTTCGATCAGGGGCAGAAGGTGATCTCCAGCCCGTCGGCGAAGTTGTACCCCGCCCCGCCGAAGGCCGGGTCGCGGTACCAGTAGGAGTAGCGCCACAGGTCGCCCGGCTGGATCGTGAGGCTCCCGGGCAGGTTGTTGTAGTCCAGCGTCATCTCCGCGATGCCGAGGTTGTCGATCTGGATCGCCGGGAAGCGCGTCAGGCTTCCGCCCACGCACAGGATCCCGTCACCCACGGGCGTGCTCGCCTGGTCCGGGCCGGTGTAGAAGAGACCGAACTGGTTCGGCGGGCAGCCATAGGACACCAGGGTCAGGTCGTTGGCCGCCACGCTGATCGAGCCTCCGTAGGCCATCAGGGCGCCCGAGCCGACGGAGTTGGGCGAGGTCTGGCAGTAGTTGTTCGCTCCACAACCCCCACCGTAGGAGAGCTGGGCGACGTTGGTCTTCCAGATGTTGCCCGATCCAGCGTACTCCTGGATCGTCCAGAGCGTGTTGTCGACGGGGTCGGCGCTGGTCAGGCTGTAGTCGCCCCAACGGTTGCGCCCGTACCCGTCTGTGTTGTTGTAGGGCCCTTGGCCGGTGCGGTACTCGACCGGCGGAGCCATCTCCCCGGCGGGGTCGCTGTTCATGCGGCCGGTGTAGAAGCACCCGGCGTACTGGTTGGACGAGGAGATGGTGCCCCCCATGACGACGTGTCCCTCGATGCTCACGGCGAGCGAGGGCATGAAGTAGCACAAGCCCGTGCCGGTCTCGTCCTTGACCGTGCCCCGCTGGATGTCGGAGCTCAGGTCGTTCGGATCGAGTTGGTACCAGCGGCTGCCGGGCCGGCCGCTGGCGCCCACGCAGTGGGTGGTCCAGATCGACCCTACGCGGTAGACCGCATTCATCAGGCGGTCGTCGATGGTGTCCAGGTTGGTGCTGCTACCGAGGGCCGGGGCGGTCGGCGGCGAGGCGTGGGTGGCGACGGTGACGTTCCCCAGGTTGGTCAGGGTGGGCGACGTCAGCGGCGGGTCGACCCGTCGAATGCGGATCCGGTTGCTGCTGTTGGTCGACACCACGTAGGCCCCACCGGCGTCCTCCCAGTGCACGCAGGGCTGCAGGGCACCTTCCCAGGCCAGACTGCGGAAGGCCGTGATCGTCCCCATGCTCTGGCTGGCGGCCACCAGGGGCGCCTTGTCGATCGCCCAGATGGTCATGCCGGCGCCCCCTCCGACCATGTAGGCGCTGATGTACACCCCGCGCTGGTCGACTCCCAGGGTCGGGTAGTCGGGCCACTTGCCCGCGTCGGAGCCCTGGCCAGGGTTGAACCAGGTGGTGAACCAGGACCCGGTGGGATCGCTGGTGGAGGAGACCGCCAGTCGGATGCGGTTGTTGAAGTTGGTCGAGATGACGAAGAAGCGCTGGCTGTCCGGGTCGAACACCACCCGCGGATCGCCCTGTCCCGAGACGCCGAAGAAGGACGTCAGGGACTTGTTCATGACGCGCGTGCCGGTGCTCTTGGTGTAGACCGAGATGTTGGTGTTGACCACCGACACGAAGTGATCGATGCCCACCGATCCACAGGTGTCCGGGGGGATGTAGTTGGCACCGGGGTCACCGATCTTCGGACCCTGGAATTGCTGCACGAAGTTCGGAGGGGTCCCCAAGCCGGCGTAGGTGCCACCGCCCACCAGGTCGGCGCCCGCGCTGCCGGGATTCCCGCCGCCGGGGCCCTGGGGAGGCTGGATCGTGTCGACTCCGGCGGAGAAGTCGCCGGTTCCGGTCTCCCAGGTCAGACCCGCGTAACCGGAGCCGGTGAGGGTGTCCTCGTACTCCAGATCCTCGAAGTCGATCACGACCTGCCGGCCGCTCGCGCGCGGCGTGAAGGTGATGTCGTCGATGGCGTACCACCCGGCTCCCGACTGGGCCGCTTCGGCCACGATCTCGATGCGATCGATTCCGCCGAGGTCGATCTGGAACCAGCTCGGGGTGTCATCGATGTCTTCGAAGGCGGCCGTGCGACCGACCTCGACACCGCCGGAGTAACCCACCACCACCACGAAGGGGGCCCAGGAGCCTTGACCGCCCTCGCCGGCGATCCAGACACCCACCAGATCGACGCTCTGGTTGAAGCCGATACCCATGCGGGTATCGCCCCACTTGTTGGTGGCCAGGTGGATACCGGAATGGGCGTAGTGCACGCCGCGGATTCCGGGGACCTCCCAGGTGCCCTGGCGTCCGTTGCGCAGGCGCTTGTTCACCTGTGTCGAGGGATCCCAGGCAGCCTCGGCACGCATCATCTGCTCCACGGTCCGGATCGTCCCCGGGCCGATGAACCTGTCGGGGATGCGCTCCCCCGCCACGGTGTAGGGGGAAGCGGGCTCGTCGAGGACCCTCTCGACGGGAGGTGCGAGGGGGGGATGGATCTCTCGGATGTCGGGGTCCTGATCCTGGGCCCACATCGGGCTCAAGAGACCGGTCCCTGCAAGGGAGGCCAGCAGCAAACGCTTGTCGAGCTTCATGGAGTCGGGAGGAATGTGTTGGGAGGGGATCCGGGGGGGTGATTGGAGATGACTACCGCATCACGCGGCACACCCCGATGTAGGCCATTGGACGGCCCCGGATGCGATCGGAGTTCGCTCTTTTGTGGATCTTACCCGGCTCGGGCGCGCATTTGAGAAACAACTACCTCGGGTGTATCGAAAACGACCCGCTGCGCCTTCGCACGCAGCTCCTCGACCCGTGGTTCAGGCCCGCGCGGTGAGCTCGTCGCCGGGGGAGAAGACGCGCCCGTAGAGGTCGGTCTCGAGGGGTGGAAAGGCGGCCCGCTTCTCCGCAGGGAAGGCGCGCAGCAGAGCCTGGTGGCCCAGGACCTGGTCCTTGGCGAGGTAGGACCTTCTCTCCCCTTCGAGCATGGCGCCGGTCAGCTCGTGGCTGAGGCGCCAGAGTCCTTCCCGCGTGGAGGGGTTGACCTCGGAGTCGAGCGCCGAGCTCCACCCGTTCTGGGCGCGGGTCATCCCTAAGGGGTCGGGCTTGGCTTGCCTGGAGGCGCGGGACTCGGGGGCGCCCATGGAGGTGTGGGGGTCGGGGGAGACGAGACGAAGTGAGCGCGATTGCTCGGGACGCTTGCTAGGCTCCCGCGCCTCTCACCCGGCGCGGCCATGAAGAAGCTCCTGCGAGACCTGAATCCCCCCCAGCGCGAGGCGGTGGAGACGACCGAGGGCCCCGTCCTGGTGCTGGCGGGCGCGGGGAGCGGCAAGACGCGGGTCATCACCTACCGCATCGCTCACCTCCTGCAGCGGCGCGTGCCCCCCTCCTGCATCCTGGCGATGACCTTCACCAACCGGGCCGCGGGGGAGATGCGGGGGCGAATCGGCGCCCTGGTGGGGCCCAAGCGGGCCGGCGAGCTCACGGTGGGGACCTTCCACGCCTACTGCCTGCGCACCCTCTTCGAGCGCCGGCGGCTCTTGGGGTGGCCGCGGGGCTTCTCGATCTGCGACGCGGCGGACCAGTTGAGCCTCCTGCGCTCCACCCTGCGGGAGCTGCGCGTCCCGAGAGCCACCCTGCGGCCGGGGGACCTCCAGGCGCGCATCTCCCTGGAGAAGAGCCGCCTCGGGACCCCCGAGCGACTGCTCGAGCGCGCGGCGGACGATCGGGAGGAGCTGATCGGCCGGGCCTGGAGGCGCTACCAGGAGGCGCTGCGGCACACCCACCGCCTGGACTTCGACGACCTCCTGCTGGAGACCCTGCGGCTCCTGGTGGAGCGCCCTCGGCTCCGGGCGCAGCTCCGGGAGCGCCACCACTACCTCTTGGTCGACGAGTACCAGGACACCAACGGCCCCCAGTACGAGATCCTGCGGCACCTGGCGGGGGAACGCCGCAACCTGTGCGTGGTCGGCGACGACGACCAGTCGATCTACGGCTGGCGGGGCGCCGACGTCTCCAAGATCCTCTCCTTCGAGCGCGATTTCCCGGGGGCCAAGGTGGTGCGGCTGGAGACCAACTACCGCTCCACCGAGCCGATCCTGGCGGTCGCCAACCGGTTGATCGCCCACAACGTCGCGCGCCACCCCAAGCTCTTGCGCTCCGCCCTGGGCGCGGGAGATCCCCCCCGAGCGGTCAACATGCGGGACGAGGAGGTCGAGGCGGAGCAGATCGTCTCCGAGCTCGTCGAGCGGGTGGGACGGGGCGAGCACTACGACGACTTCGCGATCCTCTTCCGAACGGCGGTCCAGGCGCGCCCCTTCGAGGCGGAGCTGCGCATGCGGGGGATCCCCTACACCCTGGTGGGCGGCCAGAGCTTCTTCGACCGCAAGGAGGTGCGCGACGTCCTGGCCTACCTCCGACTGGTGGCCAACCCGCGGGACGAGACCTCCCTCCTGCGCATCGTGAACTGCCCGCCGCGGGGCGTGGGCAAGGCCACGATCGAACGCACCTTGGACTTCGCCACCCGCGAGGGGATCACCCTGGCCGAGGCCTTCGGGCGCGCGGACGAGATCGAACGCGTCCATCCGGGAGCGGCGGAGGTGGTCCTGCGCCTCCTGAAGCGCATGACCGCCCTGGGCCGGCGACTCGCACGCGGCGGGAGCCTGGTGGAGCTGGTGGAACGCCTCCTGGAGGAGGTCGCCTACCGCGGGGAGGTCGATCGCCAGTACCCCGATGCCGCCGAGGCGGAGCGCCGCTGGCAGGGGGTGCTCGAGGTGGTGAACTTCGCCGAGAACCACGCCCGCCGGGGGAAGAAGTCCGACCTCACCGGCTTCCTGAACGAGCTGAGCCTCACCCAGAACGACCGCGAGGAAGCGCAGAACGGCCGCCTGGCCGTGACCCTGATGACCCTGCACGCCTCGAAGGGTCTGGAGTTCCCCCACGTCTACCTGGTCGGCCTGGAAGAGGGCCTGCTCCCCCACCGCCGCGCCGTCGAGGAGGACGGCGTGGAGGAGGAGCGCCGCCTGGCCTACGTCGGCGTGACCCGCGCCCGCCGCCACCTGACCCTGAGCTGGTGCCGGGAGCGAGCCCGCGCCGGCCACCGCACCCAAGCCCACCCCTCCCGCTTCCTGCTCGAGATCCAGGCCAAGGAGCCCCCCCCCGACTGGATCCCCGCGGGCACCCCGCCGGCCCCTCGCGGCAAGGGGAAGCGCCGCGGCAAGGGGCGCACCCGCTCCCGGAAGCGCGCCAAGGGAGCCCAATAGCCGGCGCCAGAGAGGCACCAGTACACGTCGAGAAGGTGGGCAGCGCCCGGGGGCCGGGACGGCCCGGGCTCCGCGCCCTGCGGTAATAACCGCACGCCGGCCTTCCCCCCCGGGACGGCCGGCGTCCCCCCATCGGTACCTTGCGGTACACACGCTAGCGTGGGATCTCTCCCTAGACCCCCCCCCGCCGCCCTTCCAGATCAGAATCCCGAGAACCGGCTCCCCAATCTCCTATCCGGCTACGGAATCCCCGCCCGGTCAGCCGAAACCAGGAAGTCTCATTCTAGAGCCCACTCCTGGTCATGGTTCCCTTCCTCGTGCTTTACGCCGTTGGCTGCACCGTCGCGGGCGGCCTCTTCGCCTGGATTCTGGCCGAGCGCCACAACGCCCGAGAGCGAACGGCTCTCGGCCGCGAAATGACCCGTCAGGTCAAATCGCGGTATGCGGCCTACCTGTACCTCGAACGCCGCGTGAAGCGCGTCATCGGGGCCTTCGATCAGCTCGAAGGGGAGTTCCTCGATCGTCTCGACACCCAGAGGCAGACGATCGAAGACCTCCACTCGGCGCTCGACGATCACGAGGGGGTGGAGCAGGAGGTCTCCCCCGCCGAGGCGGTGGCTTGGATCGAGCGCTGGGCCGAGGAGCGGGCGCAGCGCGAGGCCCGGACGCGCCAGGCGATCGAGGAGGAGTTGGGGCAGTGGGAGGAGCGGCTGCACCAGGTCCAGCAGGAGAAGAACGCGGAGCTCGAACGCCAGACGAGCCTCATCGCCAACCTGACCGACCGCGTGAAGAGCCTCGAGCCCCTCTCCGGCGTGGTCGAGGTGCGCGAAGGCCAGCTGAGCGATTCGCAAGAGCGCTTCTCCGAGCTGGAGCGGGAGCACGACGAGCTGACGCAGGCGAAGCAGGCGCTCGAAGAGGATCACGAGACGCGACTCGCCGAGCGCGACGGCCAGTTGACCGACCTCCAGCAGCGCTTCGACGAGCTGGAGCAGCGCCTGCAGAGCGCTGCCGAGGAAGAACAGGCGGCCCGCGCCGAGCTGGAGCGGGAGCGCGACGAGCTGATCGAGGCGAAGCGCGCCCTGGAGGTCGAGCAGGAGGAAGCCCTCGAGGAGCGCTACGGCCAACTGCTCGAGCTCCAGCAGCGCTTCGACGACCTGGAGCAGCGCGCGCAGAGTGACGCCGAGGAAGAGCAGGCGGTCCGCGCCGAGCTGGAGCGGGAACGCGACGAGCTGATCGAGGCCAAGCGCACCCTGAAGGCCGAGCAGGAGGAGGCCCTCGAGGAGCGCTACGGCCAGCTGCTCGAGCTCCAGCAGCGCTTCGACGACCTGGAGCAGCGCGCGCAGAAGGGCGCCGAGGAGGAACAGACGGCTCGCACCGAGCTGGAGCGGGAGCGCGACGAGCTGGCCGAGGCGCAGCGCGCCCGGGAAGCCGAACACGAGCAGGAGCTCGCAGAACGCGACGGTCAACTGCTCGAGCTGCAGCAGCGTCTCGACGAGCTGGGGCAGCGCGCGCAGAGCGACGCCGAGGTGGAGCAGGCGGCTCGCAGCGAGCTGGAGCGGGAGCGCGACGAGCTGGCCGAGGCGCAGCGTGCCCTGGAGACCGAGCATCAGGAGAAGCTCGCCGAGCGCGACCGACAACTGGCCGACCTCCAGCAGCGCTTCGACGAGCTGGAGCAGCGCGCGCAGAGCGACGCCGTGGAAGAGCAGGCGACTCGCAGCGAGCTGGAGCGGGAGCGCGACGAGCTGGCCGAGGCGCGGCGCGTGCTCGAGGAGGAGCACCGGCGCACTGTCACCGAGCACGTGACGCGCATCGAGGAGCGAGACAGCCAGATGGCCGAGCTCCAGGGGCGCTGCGAGGAGCTCGAGGCTGCGCGGGAGCGGGCCACGTCGGAGGAGCAGGACCACCTCGTGCGCGAGCAGGAGCTGGCCCTGACCCTGCGAGGCGTCCAGGAGCGCGCCGAGGAGCTCGACGCAGAGGTGCGGGCTCTCGACGCGAAGCTCGCGCAGGCGCGAGCCGGTGAGCAGGAGCTCCAGGAGCAGGTCGCCGCCCGAATGTCACGCGTGGTGGAACTCGAGCGCTCGCTCGACGAGCGCGGGAGCGCGGTCGAGCGCCAAGAGGGCGAGCTGGCCGAGCTGCGCGCCTCACTGGAGGGCGCGCAAGGCGACGTCGCCGCCCGCGAGCAGACCCTGGTCGAGCTGCGCGAGCTCTCCGCCACCCTCGAGCGCAACTCCGAGGAGGAGCTCGAAGCGCTACGAGCAGCCCTCGTGGAGCGGGACCAGGAGCTCTCCTCCCTCACCTCCCAGCAGGCGGCGACCACCGGCGAGCTCGAGGCGCGACTGGGGGAGGTCGCCGCCCTCGAGGATCGCCTGCGCGCCGCTCGGGCCGAGGGCGAAGCGCGCCGCGAGGAGCTGGAGGCAGGGGAGTTCGAGCTCGTGGACCTGCGCGCCGCGCTGGAGGAGCGCGACCGCGAGTGCGGGGACGCCAGGAACGTGCTCGCCGCGAGCGAAGCCGCCCTGACCGAGAGGGGCGAGGAGCTCGATCGCGCCCGTGCGGAGCTCGACGCTTCGAGGAGCGACTCGCAGGCCCACAGCGGGGAGATCGCGAGGCTCCAGAAGGCGGCCCAACGCGCCGACGAGAAGCTCGCCGGCGCGCGAGGAGAGCGGGACCGCCTCAAGCGGGAGCTCACCCGTGCCCAGCGCGCCCACGAGGTGCAGGCCACGGAGCTCGGCGAGCGCGAGCAGGAGCTCGCCTCCCTGCGCGACGCCCTGGCCCAGCAGGAGGGCGCCCTCGCCGCGAGCGAATCCGCCCTGACCGAGAGGGGCGAGGAGCTCGCTCGCGCCCGCGCGGAGCTCGACGCCCTGCAGAGCGATTCGAAGGCTCGCAGCGGGGAGCTCGCCAAGCTCGAGAAGGCGGCCCAACGCGCCGACGAGAAGCTCACCGGCGCGCGGGGAGAGCGGGACCGCCTGAAACGGGAGCTCACCCGTTCCCAGCGCGCCCACGAGGGGCAGGCCGCGGAGCTCTGCGAGCGCGAGCAGGAGCTCGCTTCCCTACGCGACGCCCTGGCCCAGCAGGAGGGCGCCTTCGCCGAGAGCGAGCGGGCCCTCGCCGCCCAGGCCAAGGAGCTCCTCGCCCGGGAGAAGGCCAACGCGCGCCAGAAGCGAGAGATCGCCAAGCTGGGACGCTCCCTCTCCAAGTCCGAGAAGGAGGTCGAACGCCATTCCGTCGAGCTCCAGGAGGTGACCGCCAAGGGCGAGACGGCGAGCGCCGAGTTGGCCTCCGCCATCACCGAGGTCGCCGGCCTGCGCGTCGATCTGGAGACCCGCGACGCAGACCTCGCCGGGGAGAGAGAGGCCCTGGCCGCCGCCCGCGAGGAGCTCGCCGCGGGAGCTCGAGCCGTGGCGGAGCTGGAGGAGGAGCTGGTCCGCTTCAAGGGGTTGCTGGCCGAGGCGGAGGTCCGCCGCTCAGAGTTCGAGGCCGAGGTGGAGGGCTTGCGCTCGACCACCGGCGGTCAGGAGTCTCGCATCGGCGAGCTGATGAGGGCTCTCGACTCCACCCAGGAGGACCTGGCGGAGAAGGCGGGGCTGCTCTCCAAGAAGGGAACCTCCCTGGAGTCCGCCCATCAGCTCCTGACCACCTTGAAGCCGATGTTCGACGCCCTGGAAGAGAAGCTCGAGGATGGCTCGTGACCGGACGTGATGCGGGCTCGGTACTACCCCGCATCACGCCCGGTCAGGCACCCTCACTCCAGCCGCAGCAGGACCGAGGAGGTGCCCCCCTCGTGGACCCTCACCTCCACCTTCCCGCTCTCCCGGCGCCCCTCCCCCGCTCCCAGATAGGCCTGCACCAGGTGGTCGCCCGGGGCCAGCCCGTCGCAGGTGAATGACCCCGCGGCGTCGGTGCGCACGTTGTCCCACGGGGAGTAGGGACGCCCCTCCTCGTCGCTGATGCGAATCCTCGCGCCGGCCACGGGGGTGCCGCTGATCTCCTCGAGCACCCCGGAGATCTTCCCCGCTTCGCGCAGGGAAATGTCGCGCTCGATCCTGCCATCCCCCTCGCGCACCTCGACCACGACCAGCTCGCGACCGTAGCGCGCCCCCTTCTCGGAGAAGCCCCAACCGTCGCTCCCCCCCGCCCGCAGGTGGTAGGTGCCGGGGCGCAGCGACCCGAACTCGAAGCGTCCGTCCTCCTCCGTGGCGGCGAAGCGGCGGCTCTGCCAGTCGCCGTCGGCGGCGTCGGATTGGGCGTCGACCAGCGTGACCTGGAGCCCCCTCAAGACCTCCCCGCCGGGTCCCGTGATCTGACCCACCAGGCGCGTCGAGGGGAGCTCGAAGTCCAGCTCGTGGGTCTCGACCGCGGGCACCTCTTCGACCCAGGCCACGCGGTCCCGCAACTGCGCCCCCACCGAGAAGCGCCACTGGCCGGGTCGATCGAGGGTCAGCTCGTAGCGCCCATCCTCCCCGGCACGGGCGGCGGCTGTCGGTCGACGGGCATTGCCCCCCTCCTCGGAGGCGGTGACCAGCGCCCGGGGGACCGGATCCGGTCCGTCGCGGACGGTGCCTCGCACCCGGACCGCGGTGGGTGAGGGGGCGCCCAGGATCACCTCCGCCGTGCGGCCGGGGGACACCTCCACTTCGACGCTCTTCTGGCGCGCGAGACGCAGGAGCCAATCCGAGGGGTCCCCGCCGAAGTCGCTGCCCTCCTCCGGCTCGAGGGTGATCGAGTACTTGCCCGCGTCCAGGCCATCGAACTGCACCTGGCCGTCGCCCCCGGTCTGCGCGGCATCCTGCCGGCCCTCTCCGGCGAGATTCACCTGCCTGCCCGACCGCGTGCCCGCCTCGGGGTGGACCCGGGCCACGATGCGCGCCCCCGGCTGCAGGCGCAGCACGACCCCCCCCCGGCGCTCCGCTGGCCCCAGGTCGGTCTCGAAGGGGAGGCTGGAGGCCTGGCCCTCGCCGTCCGCTACGGCAACGATCGGACCGGGGTCGATCCCGTCCACGGAGAAGACGCCCTTCTGGTCCGCGGTGGCCGCCGTCGTCCCCGATCCGCCGTGGGTGACCAGGACGCGGGCCCTGGCGGCCACCTCCCCGTCGGGCAGGTAGACGACGCCGCTCAAGGTGGCGGTGCGCGCCAGGACGAAGCGCAGGGGTGCCGCCCCGGGGAGGCGCACCGGGCGGCGCTCGGATTCGGCATGGCCGGGGGCGTGGACCTTGACCTCCCAATCGCCGGGCTGCAGGCCCTTCAGGAGGAAGCGTCCTTCGGAGTCCCGAAACCTGCCACGCACCGGTCGCATCGAGTTGGCGGAGAAGATCCCGGTGCGAGCGGGGAAGGCGGTCACCTTGAAGGCCTCGATCGGCTCGGCGGCGTCGTCGACCACCACCCCGGTCAGGACGTCCCCCGGGGTGAGGTCGAGCAGCAGGGTCTGGTCCCCCGGCATCACCCCCTCGCGGCGCGCCATCCAGCGCGGGATGCGACGCGCCAGCATGCGCTGGACCTTGCTGGTCGGATCGGGTTGATCGTCGGGGTGGATCGCGCTGGCGGTCAAACCGCAGGGGGTCTCCCGTTCCAGCCCCCCGAACTCGAAGTAGCCGTCGGCGCCCACCACCACCTCCCCCTTGATGCGCTCGAGCTCGAAGCGCTCGATGGTGTCCCCCTGGGAGATGCGCACGCTGGCGCCGGCGGCGGGGACTCCGCCGGGCCAACGCACGGTTCCCGAGACGACCCCGCCGCGGTCGAGGCGCAGGAGGATGCCGTGGCGCTCTTGCCCGTCCGCCAGCTCGCCGACCTCGAACTGCGCATCCAGATAGCCATCCCGCTCGGCGACCAGAACCAGATCGCCGGGGGGGATGCCCCTGAGCTCGAAGCTCCCCCCCGCGGCGGTCCCCGCGCCGAGGGGATTGGAGATCATGAAGGGGATGCGCCGGCGAGCGGCCTCGGCGGTCAAGGCGGTCACCTGCGCTCCGTGCACCAGCTGCCCTCCGGTGTCGCGCACCTCCCCCAGCAAGCGCACGCCGAGACTGAGGGGGACGTCGATCGCAGTGGTGCCTCCCGGCTCGACGCTCACATCGGACACCCGTCCATCGGCCCAGAGGGGCGAGCGCGCGATGACGATGTGGCCCCCCTCCGGCTCCAGCCCTCCGATCTCCCACTCCCCCTCGACCCCCGTCGTCCAGCCCGCCTCGCCCGCGCTGGTGACCACCTCCACCCCCTCCAGGGGATCCTCGCTGAAGGCGGCGCTGCGGGGGGGCAGGACCCGGGCGATGACCCGGCCCCCGAGCAGCGGCTCGAGGACGATCTCCTCCTTCGGCTTCCCGCTGCTGTCGAACTTCACCAACCAGCGATCGGGCAGGTAGAGGTAGCGCGCGACGACGTCGATGCGCCCGCGGCGGGTCTTGGAGGAGAAGGCGATGCGGAAGGTCCCGTCGTCGTCGACTCGCTCGCGCCGCTTGCGGCGCCCGGCGGGATCGTTCTCGAAGCGAGCGCCCTCCGCCTCGACCCACAGGTCCTCGTCCAGGGGCACCCCCGGCGGCAACTCGACCCGACCCGACACCCAGTACGAGCCCACCGGAGCGGCCCACCAACGTCCGCGGACGGTGGGGACGCCGCGTCCGGGGGAGCGCCGGGTGGGGGCGGCCGCCTGGGTCGTCTCCCCCCCTCCCGAGACCTCTTCGATCCCGGCCAACTCGGGCCCGGGACCCGCGAGCGAGGTGGGCGGAGCTCCCGCGGTGGAGACCGCCTGGGGGACCGCCCTGCCCTCCCCTCCGAGGCGATCGGAGGCCAGCCAGATCCCCGCCACGGCAGCCAGGGAACCGAGGGTGATGAGTCCGGTGAGGACGGACCGGTTCATGAAGTGTTTCTGGGGGGGGTGGACGGGGCGGGGCGGGGTGCCCCCCTACGCGGCGCGGCGCGCTCCCTTTCGGAGGGCGCGCCCCGCCGTGGGGGAACATGCGCGGAATCCGGGGCTGGCGCCTCGCCGGATCCGGCGGGGTCGCCGCGAGCCCTAGCGATCGTCGCTGTCTTCCTCGTCGTCCCCCCCCGCGTAGCCCATCGCCTCCATCCACTCCTGCATCGAGGGGCTGAGCTCCACCGCTTCCCCCCGCTTCAACGCCGCCATGTGCCGCTGGACCTCCTCCATCGCCGCCGCGAGCTCCTTCACCCGTTCGGGGTTCCCGGGCGCACGGTCGACCCTCTCCCCCGGGTCCGAGGTCAGATCGTAGAGCTCGTAGGAGCCGTCGACCCGCTGGATCAGCTTCTCACCGCCGAGGCGCAGGGAGGTCAGGGGCTCGTTCCACATGTTGCCGTGGGCGAGCACCGCGCCGGGACCCTCCCCGCGCAGGAGACTGCTACCCGCTTCGGCAAACTGCTCCGGCGCCGCGAGGTCCGCCAATTCACAGAGGGTCTGGGCCAGATCGACGTGACTCACCGCGCGGTCGGTCACTCCGGGCTCGACCTCGCCCGGGAAGCGCAGCAGGAGGGGCACGTGTACCAATTCCTGGTAGAGGGTGTGACCGTGCTCGAATCCCCCGTGGTCCAGGAACTCCTCGCCGTGGTCGGAGGTCAGGACGACCACGGTCTCTCCGTCCAGCCCGCGTTCAGCCAATCCGTCCAGGAGCCGACCGATCTGCCCGTCCAGGTACGCGATCTCTCCGTCGTGGAGCTTCTCGGCGCGGCGGATCAGCTGCTCCGGGGGGAAGCCGTGGCCCTCGCGAATGGCCACCATCTCCTTGCGCGTCGGGAACTTGAACCGGTCGTTGTCGCGGTCGCGGGGGTCGGCGAAGCGGGCCCGGAAGGACGCCGGCGGGTCGTAGACCGCGTGGGCGTCGAAGTAGTGGACCAGGAGCAGGAAGGGACCGTCGCGCTCTTCGTCGAGCCACCGCAGGGCTGCGTCGGTGGTGGCGGTGGCGTCCCGCACTTCGATGTTGTTCCCGTAGGACTTCACGTCGCGGCTGTCGAAGTCGCGCAGCACGCGAAAGGTCTCCTCGAGGAAGGCGACGTTGGCGATGGCGTGGGAGCGGTAGCCGTGCCCACCGAACACCTCCGCCAGGGTGGTCACCGACGGGTCCAGATTCGACCAAGAACCGAGCCGCCCCCCCGCGCCGTGCTCCTTCGGATGCAGACCCGTGAGCATGCTGGCGATCGAGGGCAGGGTCCACGGGGCGTGGGCGGAGGCGTCCGAGAAGCGCAGGGACTCGGAGGCCAGGGCGTCGATGGAGGGGGTCAGACCGTCCCGATTGCCGTAGCAGCCGAGCTTGTCCGCCCGCAGGGTGTCGACGATCACCAGCAGCACGTTCGGCTTCTCGGGCGGCCCCGAATCACCGCAGGCGCACAGGAGGGAGATGAGGCAGAGGAGGGAGAGGGCGCGCATCTTGGGCATCGTCGTCGGGACTACGGGTCACATTCTCAGGGGTTGGCCCGCGCGGTAGCGCGCCAGTCCGGCGGAGATCCGCTGGCGCGCGGCCGCGTCGTCGGAGGCCGCCCGCAGGGCCGCCTCGGCGGCGCGCACCGCCTCTTCGAAGCGCCCCTCCTCGGCCAGGGCCGCCGCTCGGGCCTCGAGCGCGGACCAGGTGGCCCCCCCGGCCGCCACGGCCTCCTCGGCGAGCCGTAGCGCCTGGGCGCCGTCGCGCACCCCCTCGGCGGGGGTGGTGGCGAGCAGGAGGGCCAGGGTCGCGGCGTAGTGGCCCTCCTCGGGTCGGCCCCGGGCGCGCTCGCGGGCCACGCGCAGCGACTCGGCGGCCTGGCGGTAGCGCCGCTGCTGCGCCAGGATCAAACCGAGCTGGTAGGGCGCGGCGGAGAAGAGCAGGTCCGCGTCGGTGGCGGCTCGCCAGCGGCGTTCCGCGCCCTCGGTGTCCCCGATTTCCTGCAAGAGGAAGCCCAGGTTGTAGTTCGCCAGGAGATGGTCGGGATCGCCGCGCAGGGCCGCTTGGTAGTGCTCCCGCGCCGCAGCGTCCCGGCCGATCTTCTGCTCGAGGACCGCCAGCCCATAGTGGGCGGCGGGGGTGCCGGGGGCGAGGGCCAGGGCGGCGTCGAACTCCTCGCGAGCGGCGGCGAGCTTCTCGCTGCGGAAGAAGGCGCGCCCCCGATCGAGGCGCCAGCGCAGGCTGTCCGGCGGAGGCTCGGGCCCGAGGAGGAAGGCGGTCAGGAACACCGCCACCCCCAGACCCAGCGCCACCCCACGCCGGCGCAGGCTCGCCGCACGCCAGGCGACGAGCGGACCGGTGAGCAGCGCCAGGAAGGGCACCAGGGGCACGCGGTAGCGCGCGGCGGTGAAGAAGGGCAGGAGGGAGAGGAGGAAGACCGTCGCCAGGAGAGCGATCAGGAGGGCGGCCTCGCGCCTCCCTCGCGGCGCGCCGCTCCCCCCGCCTCCCCCACCGGCGAAGAGCCACCCGCCGAGCGCCATCCCGAGCAGCAACGGAAAGGACCAGGGGAGCCAGCGCAGGACCGCGGAGTGCCGCTTCTCGAGGGCGACCTCCTTGTTGTGCGCCACCTCGGCGGGTCCCACGAGCCAGGCCGCCTTGCGCGCAGTCAGCGCCAGGAAGGCTCCGGGGTTCCCGACGATCCACTCCCTCGCCCGCGCGCCGAACCACTCCGAGACCTCCCTGCGAGAGACCTCCCGGCCCAGCTTCTGGGCCAGGGTGGCCTCGATGCGCGGGTAGTCGTAGCAGGTGTGGAAGTCCCCCAAGCCCTCCCCCAGGTCGGCTTGGATGAGCCCGTCGGATCCCGCGCGGTTGCCGAGGTGCAGGTTGATCCCCAGGTTCGAGGTGATCGGCACCAGCTCCCCACTGACCGCGGCGTTGCGCCAGGTGCTGGGGGTGAGGGCTGCGCCGAGTCCCAGGAGCAGAGCCGAGAGCGGCACCCAGACCGACTTCTGACGTCGCCAGCGGACCCAGGCGAGCCAGGCCAGCGCGACCGGGACGAAGGCAAGGGCGCTGGGCCGCACCAGGGCGGCCAGACCGATGGCGAGCCCGCCCCCGATCGCCGGCGCCACGCCCCCTTCCCGCGACCGGAAGAGCAGGAGCAGCGCGAGGAGCTCGAGGAGCACGAGCAGGGCCGGCGCGTGCAGCTCCCCCTCGAAGTAGATCAGCGCCCAGTGCAGGGTGAGCATGCCCGCCGCCCAGAGCCCCTCCCACGCACCGAAGGCGGCGCGCCCGACGAGGAAGGCCAAGAGGATTCCCGCCAATCCGAGTAGCTGGTTGGCGATCACCGCCGCGGTCGGACTGCCCCCGGTCAGGCGGTAGACCGCCGCCAGGAAGAAGGGGTAACCGGGGGGGCGCAGGTAGGTGTGACGGGAGAACCCGGGGTCGATGCGGTGCGCCTCCCGCCACTCCCCCGCGCGCTCGACGCCGAAGGCCAGGGTGCGCGCCCAGTCGTCGTGGAAGCCCGCGTCGACCTGGGGTCGGCCGAAGTCGGGAGCGGAGCGCCGCTCGACGAGGAAGGCCCCGCGCAGCCCGAGCCCGACGAGGAGCAGGACCAGGAGCGTGATCCCCTCGCGGGAGCGCAGCGGACTCGGCCGGGGCATGGGGTGGAGACGATCCCAGGGGGAATGGGCGCCGTCAAGTCAGGGCTCGTCGACCGCGATCTCGGTCTTCGAGACGAGCAGGCAACCGTCCCCGTCCCCCCTGGCCACGAAGCTCTCCCCGCGGGCGTCGTCGAGGAAGGCGCCCTCCTCGGGGAGCCCGTGGACGCGGTCGACGAGCAGGATCTCGAGGGGGACCGGCTCTCGTTCCTCCGCTCCTTCCTCGCCGTCCGCATCCCCGGCGAGCGCCTCCAGATCGATGCCGGCCAGGACCAGATCGAGCTGGTAGCCCGCGGGGGGAACGGCGACCAGCGTCAGGAACGGACTCGGGACCAGCTCGGTTCCCTCCAGCGCCATCCCCTCCACCTTCCATGGACCGCGCACCCTGAGCCGGGTGCGCGCCGCCCCGGACGGGGAGAAGACGCGCGCCTTCACCCGCAGGAGGGTGTGGACGTAGTCGCGCTCGTCAGGCTCACGGTGGGTGATCTCCCACTCGATCCGGGGCGGCGGGAGACCGAGATCGTCAGCGGGCGCGACCCGAGCCGACCATCCCGACCAGCTGCTTCCGATCGCGTCCCCCTCCTCGTCGAAGGGGAGCGCGGCGGCGAGGGACTCCGGGAGGGGCGCGCCGTAGCCCCACGCCTGCCACTGGGCCTCCCCCTCCTCCTGGGCGTAGACCAGGTTCAAGCGCTGGGGGCGCTGGGGTGATTCGTGGGGCAGGACGAGGGTCAGGCTCGCCCCGAAGACCAGGCAGGCGAGCCCGAGCACCGCCAAGCTGCGGCGCGCGATCGGAGTCGCGTTGGCCATCAGGGGCAGGGTGAGCGTCGCGGGCAGCGCGATCGCGAGGGAGGTGACCCAGAGGCGCTCCAAGCGGAAGGCCTCCGCCAGCCCGAGCAGCAGAGGCGCCCAGAAGACGGTCGCGAACACCAGTGCGCAGAGGGCGACCCGGCCCAGCCGCGCCTCGAGGGCGTCGTCCAGGCGAACCGCGTTCGCGAGCAGCGCCAGGAGCAGGGCCGGCGCCAGGGCGAAGGGGCACGCACCCGGGACGAAGAGCGCCAGGAGGAGCGCCCCCACCCCCCACCAGCACCAGGACGCCAGGGCCAGGGCGGCGGGGCCCGCCAGCCGTCGCCCCACTCCCCCACCGACGCAGGCCCCGAAGAGCGCCGCTCCCCCCAGGGCGATCCAGGTCGGGGAGGGGGTGGCGTGCCACGGACTCCAGGTCCCGGTCGCGGAGCGCAGGACCTGCGCGTAGCCGATGGCGATCGCCGCCGTCACCAGCACCCCGAAGGGCGTGGCGAACAGGCCCAGGCTCACCGCACCCCAGCGCACGTGCCCCCTGCGCGCGCAGCGCTGGAGCGCCCACAGGAGGGCCGCGGCCGCGACGAGGCCCAGGACCCACGCGCTGCCGGTTCCCAGGTGCACGAGCCAGCGACCGAAGAGGGTCACGTAGACCGCGTCACCCCTGCGCGTCTCCCCCTCGTGCTCCTCGATGGCGCGCAGCGCCGCCAGGACCTGCTGCCCCTGGTGCTGGACGCTCTCCAGCGAGAGGTGCGCGCGGTCGTCGAGGGCAGTGTGGTAGGTGTACCAGTCCCCGATGAAGGCGAAGTTCAGCCCGGCGAAGCCCTCCTCGCGGAAGATGCTGAAGTCGGTGTCGTTGGGCATGCGCCGGTAGATCTCGGTCGCGAACGAGCTCGCGTTCGGCCGCGCCGCGTGGCGCGCGAAGGCCTCGATCAACCAGGCGTCCTCGCCTCCCGTCTCGAAGAGGTGGCTCGGACCCGAGCTACCGCGCGCCTCGAGGTTCAGGACGACCCCCACGTCCTGCGCCCACGGGTGCCGATCGAGGAAGCCCGCCGCGCCCAGGAGACCCACCTCCTCCCCCTCGGTGATCAGGGCGATCACGGGGTGCCGGCGGACCTTCCCCCGCGGCTCTTCCTCCAGCGCGCGCGCGATCTCCAGGATCGTCGCGACCGCGGAGAGGTCGTCCGCCATCCCCGGGCCGGCGCCCACCGAGTCGTAGTGCGCCATCAGGAGCACCGCCGGCTCCCCCACCCGCCCGGAGCTTCTGGCGACGACGTTGCGCACCGTCCCCACGCCGCCGCGGGGGCTGCGGGCGACCACCTCCTGGATCTCCGTCCGCCACCCGAGATCGTTCAGGTGGTCGGCGATCGCCTCGCGCAGCGCGGCGGCGGCGGGACTCCCCGTCGGGTGTGGGGTGCCCTCTCCCGCCAGTCGATCGAGGAGCGTCGCGGCGCGCTCGGCGGAGAAGCTCTCCGCCGGAGCGTCCTCGGGGAGCGCGGCCGGAGGCCTCGCGCTCCACCAGGCGAGCAGTCCCAGCGCGACCGCGAGGCCGATGCCGAGCAGCAGGCGGGAGGAGTGGGACTCGGAGGAAGTGGGAGGGCCGGAAGGCCCGCTGCGGCTGCGCGTCATGTCGATTCCTGGGCCCGGTGCGGTTCACCGGAACCGCGGAGTCACCAATAGACAGGATCGTAGCGCCGGTTTCCTCCACCGGGCCCCAGCGCCAACTGGGATGGGGCGCGGTCGTAGTCCCCCGCAGCCCGGCCGGGTCCTCCCCGCGGTCCTGGCCTCCCTCCGGGGGCGGCGCTACCTTGCCCCCCCACCCCGCCAAGGAAGGCATCGCCATGCGCCGCATCCTCATTCCGCTCTCGATCCTGGCCGGTCTCGCGCTCCTAGTCTGGGTCCTGGTGAGGGATGGGGCGGACGAGGGGGACCGCGCTTCCCAGGACCCGGGCGCGGGGACGGCGGACTCCGGCTCGGCGGGCTCCCTCGAGGAGACCCTGATCCGCGACCGCGTGGCGGCGATGGCGGCGCGCACGATGTTCGGCCAGGCGCGCAAGGCCCTGGCTCCCCTCGTCGAAGGGGAGGACGCGGCGTTCGACGACCTGATCACCGCCACCGTGATCGAGCTCAAGCAAGGCGATCTCGCCACCGCGCGGGGCTTCCTGGATCGCGCCCGCGCCCTGGATGCGGACGCGGCGGTGATCCACTACCTGGACGGCCGTATGGCGGAGGTGGACCTGGACCGCCTGCACCTGGCGCCTGAGTTCTACCGAGCGGCGCTGGAGCGCGCGCCGGACGACATGCCATCCAAGTACGCCTTGGCCCAGGTCCTGGCCAACTCCTTCGAGGAGGCGGACAACGCCGAAGCGCTGAAGCTCTTCGCCGAGCTGGAAGCCGTGGGACGGGAGTTCGGCGGGCCCTGGTGGGTTTCGGCGGTCTACCAGCTCTTTCAGACGCACCAGTTCCTGGGAGAGGACCTCGAAGCGGAGCGACGCTACGAGAACCTGTGGAATTCCCTGCAGCTGCTCGGCTTGCGCGCCGTCACCGGGGCAGAGCTGGACGAGGGGGAGTTGGCGCGCATCACCCCGCCCCCGGCGATCGGCAACCGGGCCGACGCCCCGGTGGTCCCCCCGACGTACGCCGCCGCGGAGCTGATCGCTCCGGAGCTGGCCGGCGCGGGGGAGCTCTTGGCCGTGGACCTGGACGGCGATCTGCACGTCGACCTGGTCGGAGCGGGGCCCACGGGCCTCGTCATCGTCACGCGCACCATGGATGGCGGCTGGCACCCGGCGCGCCACGTGACCACGGAGCCCACCCGCTCGGTACGCGCCATCGACCTGCACCAGGACGACTCCCTCGACCTGGTGTGCGTGGTTGGCACGCAGCTGGCGCTCTTCGAGTGCGAGGGTGAGTTCGGCGCGGAGCAGTGGCGACCCACCCCGCTCGCGTTGCCCCAGCTCCCCTCCCCTCCGACCGACATCGAACCGGTGGACTTCGACCACGACGGCGACCTCGACCTGCTCTTGGCGGGCGACTTCGGAGGCAGGCTCTTGCGCAACGACGGGGCGGGGATCATGCGCCAGGGGGACCAGGAACTGCCCCGCGGCGAGTTCGTCCTGCTCGACGAGGGGACCGGACTGCCCGAGGACGCGGGGTGGACCTGGTGCGCGATCGAGGACTTCGACGGAGACGGGGACATCGATCTCCTGCTCGGGGGACCGGGCAAGGCCTTCCTCGGGGCCTCGGCGCGGACCGGCCACTTCGAAGACCTGTCCCTGCGGCTCCCGGAGGGACTCGACCTGGCCGCCGAACCGCTCTGGCTCGACGCGGACGGGGACGCGCGCACCGACCTCTTGACGCGCGGCGAGCCCGCCATCCTCTGCCTGCAGGAGCGCCAGGGCGCCTTCGCAGCGCGTGAACTGGGAGTGGCGATCCCCGCCGAGGGGGCCCTGATCGAGGTGGACGTCGACCTCGACGGGACGCTGGACGCCCTCTGGCCGGAGGAGGATTCAGTCGCGGCCGGGCTGCTGGCCCTGGGGCTGCCCCAGGAGCAGGGGGCGCGGCTCGCTCCTGCAGCGCCGGGGGGTGCCCTGGTGGTGACCGACCTGGAGTCGGGCCCCGCGGACGCCCTGGCCTGGGAGCTCCTGCGGCGGGAGGCGGACGGCGTGCGCGTCTACCGCGCCGAGGAGGTGGCGGGGAACGGAATCCGCATCCACTTCAAGGGCAAGAAGGACAACCGCCAGGGGATCGGGGCGGTGATCGAGCTGCGTGCGGGGCCGGTCTACCGGCGGCACCTGTGGAGGGGAGGATCCACCCTCTACGGCATCGCGGGTGCGGAGCTGGCCGAGATCGTGCGCATCACCTGGCCCAACGGCGTGGTGCAGAACTCGGTGGACGTGGACCAGGGCAACCAGGTCCTCACGACGGACGACAAGGGGATCTGGGAGCAGACGGACGGCTTGGTCGGCTCCTGCCCCTTCCTCTACACCTGGAACGGCGAGACCTTCGAGTTCATCAGCGACGTGCTGGGGATCACGCCCCTCGGCTTGCCGATGGCGCCCGGGCTCCTGGTGCCCCCCGACCACGACGAGTACGTCCTGGTGCACTGCGAGCAGCTCGTGCCGAAGGAAGGCCGCTACGTGCTGCAGTTCACCGAGGAGCTGCGCGAGGTCACCTATCTGGACCGCGCCCGCCTGGACGTGGTCGATCACCCCCTGGGGAGCGAGTTGCAGCCGAACGAGCGCTTCACCTTCCCCCCCTTCCCCGAAGCGCGCGCCCACGTGCTGGAGGAGCTCCTCCCCCCCCTGCGCGCCACCGGTAGCGACGGCGCCGACTGGACCGGCGAACTGGCTCGCGTGGACGACGTGCACGCCCTGCCCTTCGAGTGTCTGGAGCAGAGCCAGTTCCTCGGCTTGGCCGAGCCCCACTGGCTCGAGCTCGAGTTCGATCCGGCGGCGATCGAGGGCGCGCAGGAGCTGCGCCTGGCGTGCACCGGCTGGTTCTACTGGACCGACGCCAGCGTCAACATGGCCGCCGCGCGCACGCCGGGGATCGAGTTCGTCCCGCCGATCGTCGAGGTGCCCGCGGGGAACGGCGGCGCCGAGTGGCGTCCGATCGGACCCCCGGTCGGCTTCCCGGCGGGCAAGACCAAGACGATGGTGATCGACCTGACCGGCGTGCTCGACCCCGCCGATCCGCGGGTGCGCATCGGCTCGACCCTGCGGCTCTACTGGGACTCGATCCGCCTGGCGGTGGGACCGGACGGGCCCTCGCGCACCACATCCCTCGAACCGGTCTCGGCGCGGCTCTGGCCGCGGGGCTTCAGCCGCCCCCTCGCCGGCGACAAGAGCGAGCTGCCGGAGCGCTTCGAATGGGACGAGAAGACCTCCCACGGCCGCTGGAACCAGCACCCCGGCCTCTACACCCGCTTCGGGGAGGTGACCCCCCTGGTGATGGCGATCGACGACCGCTTCGTGGTGATGGGCTCCGGGGACGCGTTGGCCCTGGAGTTCGACGCCGGCGACCTGCCCCCTCTCCCCGAAGGCTGGCGTCGGGACTTCCTGGTCTTCCTCGACGGCTGGGCGAAGGACCGGGACCCCAACACGGTCGAGGCCCTGGCGGTGGAGCCGCTGCCCTTCCACGGCATGAGCGGCTACCCCTACGGCGCCGACGAGCACTTCCCCGACACCCCGGAGCACCGGGCCTGGCGGGAGGAGTGGCAGACGCGCCC
>CAZDQL010000084.1:0-27182 GCA_964507325.1 uncultured Planctomycetaceae bacterium
GGGGGGGGGGGGGGGGGGGGGGGGGGGGGCGCCCCGGGGGGGGTGGGCCCCCGCCGCCTCGCTGTCCGGACCGAGAGGGAGCCCTCGACCCGTATACTCCCGCCATGACCGCGCCCCCCCCCCGCGTCTACCGCACCCCCAAGGGCCAGCTCCTCCTGCAGCACGCCGGCGCTCTCTGGGACCTCACCCAGTACCTCGAGCGCACCGGCCAGCCCACCGATCTGATCGAGCTCTGCGAGAGCGGCTGGTTCGACCGCGCCAGCTTCGAGAACCACCTGCCCGCTGCCGACGACTCCAAGTGGACCCCCGCCGACGTCGAAGCCGACGCCGACGGCCCCCTCGAGCTCGACATCCCCCTGCCGCGCAGTCGCATCAGCAAGATCCTGGCCCTGGGGAAGAACTTCGCCGCCCACGCCGCGGAGTTCGGCGACGAGGTCCCCGCCGAGCCGCTCTTCTTCAACAAGCTGCGCGAGACCCTCGTCCCCCACCGCAGCGAGGTGCGCGCCCCCTCCGACGCACAGGGTCGCCTCGACCACGAGGTGGAGTTGGCGGCCGTGATCGGTCTGGGGGGGAACGAGATCGCGGTCGAGGACGCCCTGGAGCACGTGGCGGGCTACACCGTGGCCAACGACCTGACCCTGCGCGACCTGCAACGCCGGGACCGCGGCGAGGGGCGCCCCTGGTTCCGCTCCAAGAACTTCGACGGCGCCTGCCCGCTGGGCCCCTGCTTCGTGCCGCGGGACTTCCTCGACGTCGGCGATCTCACCCTGCGCTGCGTGGTGAACGACGAGGAGCGCCAACGCGCCTCCACCCGCGACTGGGTGATCGACCTGCCCCACGCCGTCGCGCACCTGTCGCGACACATGACCCTGTACCCCGGCGATCTCGTCCTGACCGGCACCCCGGCGGGGGTCGGTCCCCTCGTTCCGGGGGACCGCGTCCTGTGCGAGATCGGTGGCATCGGACGCCTCGAGACCGTGATCGGGACGAGAGCATGAGCGACCCCTACGCGATCGAGACCCGCCTGAGCGGCTCCCTCCACCTGCGCGACGACCCCGGCGGCAAGCGCCCCGCGGAACTCCAGATCAGCCCCGCGGGAATCCGCGCGCGGACCGACTCCGGGCGCGAGATCGAGATCGCCTGGCGCGGGGTACGGCTCACCTCCACCGACGGCGAGGTGACCGTCATCAGCGCCGACCGCTCGGCCGCCGTCTCCAGCGACGACCCCGAATTCATGCGCGCCCTCGAAGCCGCCGGGGGCAACGACCTGAACGACGCCCTCTCGCGGCTGCAGGGGGAGCGCGTCTCGAACCGCTTGAAGCACACCCTGGGCTGCCTGGCGATCCTCCTGGTGGTGGTCCTGATCGGGTGGGGCGTGCCCATGCTCTTCCGCGCGGCGGTGGGCGCCACGGTGGACTCGCTCCCCTACGAGGTCGACCAGGCGATCGGCGAGTCGGTCTGGGGCCAGATGGACCTGGGGGGGGAGGAGGTCGACGACCCCGTGGTGCGCGACGCGATCCAGGTCATGCTCGACCGCCTGGCGCCCCACCGCTCCCTGGAGGAGGCGGAGTTCACCTTCAAGGTCATCGATAGCGAGGTGATCAACGCCTTCGCCCTCCCCGGCGGCTTCATCGTCGTCTTCACCGGGCTGATGTGCGAAGCGGACTCCCCCGAGCAGGTGGCCGGGGTCATCGCCCACGAGATCGCCCACGTCACCGAGCGCCACGGCCTGCGCCGCCTCGCCCACGGACTGGGGATCTGGGCCGCGGTGAGCCTCGTCTCCGGCAACACCGACATCCTGACCTCGATGGCCCTGGAGCTCTTCACCCTCACCCGGGTCAACGACTACTCCCAGGACCAGGAGAGCGAGGCCGATCTCGAGGGGACGCGCATGCTGGTCGCCGCGCGGATCGATCCCGCGGGCCTGGCGGATTTCTTCGCCAAGCTCGAAGCCCAGGGCGGGGAGCTACCCGATTCCCTGGCCTGGTTCTCGAGCCACCCCCAACACCGCGAGCGGGTGCGCGCGATCCAGGCCCACGCCGCCGAGCTGGGCGCACCCGAGGAGTACGAGCCGCTGGACCTGGACTGGGAAGCCGTGCTGGCGGCGCTGGAGTAGCGACCCAGCCGTCTCAGGAGCCGACCAGGAAGTCGTCCCCGTGGCGCTTCCACCAGTCGCGCCACTCCTTGACGCGCTTGGCGCGCTCCGCCGGCGACGCGATCGGCTCGAAGCCGAAGCGCTGGCCGGTGATCGCCTGCAGGGCCACCATCGCCGCTTCGCGCACCGCGCTCTCATCGTCCTCGAGGGCGTCGATCAGGGCGGGGACCGCGGCCTTGGCCTGGAGCTCCTCGAGCATGGCGGCGGTCGCCATGCGCACGAAGAGGGAGACGTCGGAGAGCATTGGGATCAGGTGCGGCACCACCTCGGAGTCCCCCGTCTCCCCCAGGGCGTAGATCGCGTCGAGGCGGATCCCCTCGTTGGCGTGGCCCAGGTCGGGGAGCAACCCGGCCCAGGCCTTGACGCGCGGCTCGTCCCCCGCCTCCGGACCCGCGGGCACCGCCGCCACCGGTCCGCGCGAGGAGATCCGCAAGAGGGTCTCCTCGAAGTCCATCATGCGCGCGCCGTAGAGGCTGAGCTCCTCGCTCAAGCCCTCGAGCGCCTTGCGCAGGGCGGCCTCCCGCTCGCGCGCCGCGCCGTCGAAGCCGTCAAGCCCGCTCTCGATCTCATCCACCGCATCGGCGAGGCGCGTGTGGCGCTCGTCCGTCCCGGCCAGCTGGACCGAGAGGGCGTCGATCGAGGCCTTCAGGGCACGCCGCTCCGAGGACTCCGACTGCCGCAGTCGGTCCTCCGACTCCGAGAGCAGGGAGGGGAGCCCCGCTTTGTGGCGCTCCACCTCGTTGCGCACCGAGAGCAGCTCGAGCCGTTGCTCCGTCCGCACGCCGTCCACGTCCCGGCCGATCCCCTCCAGCTCGTCCAGGATCAGGACGAACCCCACGGTGGCGAAGGCGATGGCGATCAGCCCCACCAGAACGCCACCGGCACCGCTGCGCACCACCACCGGGGGTGGCGCGGCGGGGGCCGACGTGGCGGGCGCGGGGCCCGGTACGCGCCCCCCATCCGCACCGACCGGGGCTCCGGCCGCCTCCGGCGTCATCCCCAGGCCGCCCATGGCCTGATCGCAGGCCGCGCAGACCACCCGGCCCTTGCGGCGGTAGGCGCGACCGGCTTCCAGATCCCCCTCGGGGACCGACTCGTTGCACAGATCGCAGAACTGGATCTCCATCCGTGTCTCCATGATGTGGCCTCCCGCCCCGGTCCTTTCGGAATCGGGGCTTCGGTCCGTGGGGTTCGCGGACTATCCAAGACCGGGCGACGAGTCACCACCGGGTCCCAGGACCCAGTGGCCAAGTTCCAACCCCATTTGTAAGCTCCTAGGGCCTTGACGCAAGAGCAGACCACCCTGTCCCCCACCACCAAAGGACGCCTGGAGGCCCTGGGCCTGGGTTTCCTGGCCCGGTTCTACGCTGCGGAGACCCGCCGGCACCCCAACAACACCGAGGCCTTGGCCGAATTGGGACACGTCCTGACCCGCCTGGGGCGCCACGAGGAGGGGCTGGAGGTGGACCGCCAGCTGGTGCGGATCGCACCCCACGACGCGACGGTGCACTACAACCTGGCCTGCTCCCTGGCCCTCTGCGGCCGCCCCGACGCGGCCCTCGACGCCCTGGAGGAGGCGGTGGCCAAGGGCTACGACGACGCTCCGCACATGCAGAGCGACCCGGACCTGGCCTCCCTGCGCGGCGATGCGCGCTTCCAGGAGCTGGCGGCCCGTCTGAGCCGGGGTCCTGTCTGAACCGCCCTCCCGTCTGAGCCCTCTTCCATTCTGGGCCCCCCCGCGCGAACCACCTACTGGAGGCGGCGTACGTTCCACTCGCGCCAGCGGGTCACCGCCTCGGCGCGGGCGGCGTCCTCGCCCCTGGGCAGGTAGTCGAAGGTCTCGCCGGTCGTCTCGTGCAGCGCCTGGAAGCAGAGGCTGCGGGCATAGAGGTTCTCGTCCTCCAACCCGTCGATCAGGATCTCCAGACGCGCCCAATCGCCGAGCTTCAGGTGGCAGCGGGCGCGCTCGTAGCCGAGCCGCGGCTGGTCGGCGGGCGGCCAGGGAATCTCGTTCAGGTGGGGCACGAGGCGGGCGTCCTGCATGCCGCCCAGCGCCGCCAGGGCGGTGCCGGCGACCTTGGGGTCCTCGGAGGCCGCCAGCTCGAGCAAGCGCGGGTAGGCGGGCTCTCCGGCGCCGACGAACCACTCGATCTCGGCCACGAAGTCCTCCAGCTTCTGCAGGTAGGGGAGCTTCGCCGAGTGCAGCTCGATCTGGCGCTGGAAATCGGGCGAGGGCTGGATCCAGGTCGGCTCGGAGGCGCCGGCCGGCACCGAAGAGCGGGTGGAGCCGCAGGCCGCGAGGAGCAGGATCGGGACCAAGGCCAAGCGGGCGGAGTGCATCGTGTCTTCCTTCCTTCTGGAGCCGAATCGACTCCCGCTTACCTTCGGCTCCCTCCGGCGATTCCTTGACCCCCGGGGAGGCGGGAGCCCCTCAGGCAGGCGACCAGGGCCCCGGCAGCCAGGATCAAGGTGCCCGCCAGCAGGAGGAACCCCGCCGCCGGATGGGGCGCGGGGGCGCGCCGCGGTCGTACCCGCGGGTCGGGGGCGCGATCCGGTCCGGGGAAGAGGGGCCTCGTGCCCCCCGCCCACTCCGCCGAGCCCCGGGCCACCAGGGGCAGGGTGGCGAGGAGCGCCCCGCCGGGCCCCAGGACCTCCGCCTCGAGGAGCTCCCCCCGCTCGAAGCGGTCGAGGGGGGCGGGACGCTCTCCGCTCGGCCGCAGCCGCGGATCGTCCGCCGTCCCTCCGGAGCCCAGGTCGAGGGGCACCTCCGCCAGCACCTCCCCCCGCTCCACCCCCCCCAGGACCCCGCGCCGCGGGGCCGCCCGCAGGCGCAGGAGCAGGGGGGTCGGCCAGGCGGGGTCCGCGGCGGTGAGGACCAACCGCCCGTCCCGCTCCTCGAGGGCCACCCGCTCCGCCGGCCGCCCCCGCCCCGCCGCCCGGGCGAGCGCCTCCAGGAACGCGGGCCGCTCGGTGAGGAAGGGCCCCCAGCGCCCATCCGGATGGGTGGCCAGGGCGATCACCAGGCCGCGCCCGACGCGCTGAGCCGCCATCAGGGGTTCTGCTTCCACCGAGCTCGCCACGAGGAGCTCGGCCCCCGACGCCACCTCGGCCCGCGCGTAGGAGCGCAGCGGCGCCCACCCCCCCGACCCGTCGGCGGTGGCGACGAGGGCGGGGAGCAACCCCTCCCCCAGGGGGCCGCTGGCCGCGACGGGGAGCGCCCGCATCCCCTCTTCGATGCGCACGCGCCGGCGGTTGACCTCGAGCTCGAGCAGGCGCGCCAGGTCGGAGAGGTCCCCGGCGTGGATCAGCTCCTCCCCGGGGGTCACGAGCTGGCGCAGGAACGCCTCCCCCCGCGGGTCCTCGCCCACCTGCAGGACGCGCAGGTCGACGCGGGCGGCGGTCAGCTGTTCGCGCAGTCCCTCGCCGGAACCGCCGCCGCTGCTCTCCGACAGGCCGTCGGAGAGCAGCAGGACCAGGGCGGGGCGCTCCGCCGCCGCGCGGATCTCCGCCAGCTGCGCCAGAGAGTAGGGGATGTCGGTCCCCCCCCGCGGCACCTTGGCCTCGAGCAGGGGGGCCAGATCGAGGCGGCGCTCCGCCGGCGTGCGACCGCTCGAGCGGAACTCGACCCGGCCGAGGACGTCGGTGAAGAAGCGCAGCTCGATGCGGTCGCTCGGCAGGGCGGCGGGCACCAGCTGGAAGAGCGCCCGGCGCACGCGGTGGAAGGGCTCACCCTCCATCGAGCCGGAGCCGTCGACGACCAGGATCACGTCCCGCTCCGGCCCGCGCTCCGCGGGAGGCCAGAGGGGGAGGAGGTCCGCCGCGCTCCCCGTCGTCGTCCCGTCGGGGCGGGACCAGGAGCCGAGGAAGGACCAACCCGCCGTGGCGATCCAGCCTCCCCCGCCGCGCACGAAGTCCGCCAGGGCGGCGCCGAGGTCGGCGGGCCCCACGTCGAAGCTGATCACGAGGTCGGCCGTCCCGAGCCCGAGGCCGAGCTCACGCGGGGCGACCCAGAAGAGCTCCAGCCCGGGGAAGTCGCAGCGCTCGTAGAGGGGCTCCAGGCTGGCGCGCAGATCGGGGCGCGCGATCGCCAGGGCGAGGATCCCCTCGCCGACGCGCAGGAGGGCGCTGCCCCCGTCGTCCTCGGGGACGGAGTCGCCGATCGGCGCGCCGTCGGAATCGAGCAGGCGCGCCTGGAGGGAGAGGTGGTGCATCCCTTCCTCCCGCGGAGGGAGCTCGACGCGGGCGGTCCAGCGCAGGGCTCCCGCGGCGTCGCGCGCGGCGGAGGAGGGAACGGGGACGGGGAGGAGCTCCTCCCAGCGCCCCTCCGCCCCGTCGAGACCCAGCGCCAGGGCGGGGCTCGCCCGCTCGCCCGCCGGCCCGCTGAGCACAAGGTCGACCATCGCCGCCGAGGGCACCCCCGCCTCGACCGACGGGGGGGCGCGCAGCTCGACCAGGGTCAGGTTGGTACGGCTCGGGGGCGGGAGCGCGTGCCAGCGGATCCCGTGGCCGTCGCGGGCGAGGGCCGCCAGCCGCGGCGCGGGGTCCGCTCCGGTGGTTGTGGTGTCCGCCAGCAGGACGACGGTGCCGAGGGCGCGCTCCGGCTCGCCGAGGAGCCGGGCGGCGGTCGCCAGGGCGCCGTCGAGGTCGCTCCCCCCCTGCTCCTCCGCAGCGACCTCTGGGGAGAAGGGGGGCAGGGCGCGCCCCTCGAGGCGGGCGAGGAGCGCCGCCGGGTCGCCGGGGCCGAAGCGGCGGGTCACGCCGCGGGCGTACTCGACCACGGCCAGGAGCTCTCCCGCTGCGATCGCCCGGCGCGCCTCCTCCCGCAGGAGCTCGTTGACCCAACGCGCCCAGCCGCGGCGGGTGCGCACCGCCGAACCGGAGGCGTCGACGAGCACCGCCCGCAGGCCGGGGCCCTCGGGTTGCGCGCTGGCACGGGGCCGCGGCCGCGCCAGGAGGGCGGCGATCGCGAGCGTCACCGCGCCCAGGGCCACCAGGGTCGGCACGGTGGAGGGGAACGCGGCGCGGGGGACGGCGGGGGTCACCTCTCGCCCGCTCCTTCCCGCACCACGTCCCCGATCCAACCGCCGCCGAGCAGCAGGTCGCCCTCGTAGAAGGCCGCCCCCTGTCCGGGGGTGACCGACGCTTCGCCGCGCTCGAAGCGGACCTGGGCCACGGCTGCGCCCTCCCCGTCGCGGCCGAGCTCCACGACCGCCGGGACGGGGGTGCAGCGGTGTCGGTGCTGCACGAGACAGCGCCACTCGTCGCCCTCGGGGGGATCGAAGCCGATCCAGTTCAGGTCGGCGACGGTCATCGAATGGACGAGGCATTCGGCGGCGAAGCCGACGACGACCCGCCCCTCCTCGGGCACGAGCTCGACCACGTAGTAGGGCTCGGCCGCCGCCACCCCGATCCCGCGCCGCTGCCCGATGGTGAAGTGCTCGGTACCGGCGTGCTCCCCGAGCACGCGACCGGAGGTGTCGACGATCGGGCCGGGGTGCAGGCGCAGGCCCCGTTCGGCGAGCAGCGCCCGGTAGTCGTCGCCCGGGACGAAGCAGATCTCCTGGCTGTCCCGCTTGTCGTGGGTGCGCAGCCCCGCCTGGCGGGCGAGCTCGCGCACCTGGGGCTTGGTGTACCCGCCCAGGGGGAGGACGGTGCGCGCGAGCTGCGCCTCGGGGACGCAGAAGAGCTGGTAGCTCTGGTCCTTGTCCCCGTCCGCGCCGCGCCGGATCCGCACACGCCCGTCCTCGACGGCGAGGCGCGCGTAGTGTCCGGTGGCGACTCCTGCGGCCCCCAGCTCGTCCGCCAGCTCGATGAGGCGCCCGAGCTTGAGGTCTCGGTTGCAGGCGAGGCAGGGGTTGGGGGTGCGACCGCGGCCGTACTCGGCGACGAAGCGCTCGATCAGCCCCTGGAACTCGTCCGCCAGGTCCACCGCCTGGAACGCAATCCCCAGCCGCTCCGCAACCATGCGCGCGTCGCGGGCGTCGGAGAGGGAGCAGCAGGCCTTCTTCGCGGCCTCTGCCTCGTCGACCTCGATGCCGTTGCGCATGAAGAGCCCCACCAACGGGTGGCCCCGCTCCGCCAGGAGCCAGGCCGCGAGCGAGCTGTCGACGCCCCCGCTCATCGCCACCACCAGGCGCTCGGAGGGTGGGAATTGGAGGTGGAGCGAACTCATCGGGGGCGGGAGGAGCGGGGAGTCCTTCCCGTCGGTGGGCGATTCTAGTAGCTTCCTTCGCCCTCGTCCCCGTCCGGAGCATCCCCATGACCGCCCCCCTTCGAATCGTCTTCCCCCAGGACTCCGCCTCCTCCGCCCCGACGGCGGCTCAACCCGGCGTCGAGGGGACCGCGGCGGACTCACAGGAACCCGGCCAGGAGGAGCAGAAGCCGCCGGGCCTGTTCGGGATGATGCTGCCCTTCATCCTGATCTTCGTGGTCTTCTGGGTGCTCCTGATCGGTCCCGACCGCAAGAACCGCAAGCGTCGCGCGGCGATGATCGCCCAGTTGAAGAAGGGGGACGACGTGCTGACCACCGGCGGCATCTTCGGCCGCGTCACGACGGTGGAGGAGGAGCGCGTCACCGTACAGATCGCGGACGGGGTGCGCGTCAAGATGAGCCGCGCGGCGATCCAGGCGGTGCTGGGTGCGGACGAGCCGGAGCGGACGCGCAAGGGCTGAATCCGCGGGCGGCCCGGGGGCGATGAAGCCCCGGGCACTCTTCGTCGCCTGGGCTCCGCGGCTGGCGTTGCGCGTGCTCGACCTGGATCGCGGCGAGCTGGGCCTCGCCGGGGAAGCGCTCGCCGCCAGATTCCTGCGGCGCCGGGGGTGGCGGTTGCTGGGGCGGCGGGTGGCGACGCCCTGCGCGGAGGTCGATCTGGTGGCGGTCGATCGCGGCGAGCTGGTCTGCGTCGAGGTGAAGACGGGACGACGACCGCAGGGCGTCCAACGGCCCTTCGCCGGTCGCTGGCGCCCCGGCATGAGCCTCGGTCCCCGGCAGATCGCCCGCTTGCGACGGGCCGGGATCTGGCTGGCGTGGCGGGTGGAGGGGAGGCGGCTGAGGGGAGGGAGAGTCGACCTGGTGGAGGTGGAGGTCGGGGCCGCGGGGAAGCAGGTGGCCGTGGCTCACACCCTGCGGTGAGCGGGCACTCCCCAGCTACGCCGCTCCAGGCTCTCCCCGGGCAGACTGGCCTTCAGGTTGGGAAGCGGGTGCTGTCGACTCGTCGGCGAGCTCGGCGCTGATCTCCTGCAATCTGTCGAGGCTCTTCTCGAAGGCGCCGGGCACTTGCGGGTCGAACTGTGTTCCGACTCCACCCTGGATGGTGGACACGGCGTCCTCGTGGGAGAAGACCTTCTTGTAGGGGCGCCTCGACAACAGGGCGTCGTATACGTCCGCAATGCTCACGATGCGTGCCTCGATCGGGATCTCCTCTGCGGCCCGACCGTCTGGATAGCCGTCTCCATCCCACCGCTCGTGATGACTCCGGGCGATGTTGGCCCCCATCGTGGCGAGGTGGCTCTCTCCGAAGGGGCACGGCATGGATGGATTGACCACTCCCGGAAGCGCGCGCACCAAGGGAAACGTAAACCGCCCTTGGAGGATATCCGCACCGATGACGGTGTGGGTCTTCATGACAGACCACTCCTCCGCCGTCAGCTTCCCAGGCTTCAGGAGAATGCTGTCTGGAATGCCGATCTTGCCCAGGTCGTGCAGCGGGGCGGTCAGCAGGATCCCCTCCGAGAACTGCTTGTCGCTCCCTACCGTTTCCGCCAGCTCATAGGCATAGCAGCCCACGCGCATCACGTGGTTGCCAGTGTCGCAATCCCGGAACTCGCCCGCCCTTCCCAGTCTCCACACCAACTCCACTCGCGACCGCTCGAGCTCGGCCGTCCGCTCGCGCACGCGCTGCTCCAGCAGCGCGTTGTCGCTCTTGATCCGATCCTGATACTCCTTCAAGCGCAGCGCGCTATCGAGGCGCGCCACGAGCTCCTCGGCATCGACGGGCTTCCTGAGCAGATCCGTTGCACCGGCATCCAGCGCCCGGCGCTTGAGATCGTGGTCGTCCTTGCCCGTGAGGATCACAATCGGCAGATCGGATGTCTCCGGCTGGCTCCGTAGCTGAGAGAGCAGATCGAAGCCATCCCTGCCAGGCATGCAGAGGTCGGAGACGAGGGCGTCACAACTGACTTCGGACAAGGTGGCCAGGGCCGCATCCACGGAAGTGGCGCAATGCATCTCCCACTTCCTCCTCAGCCGCCGGAGCATACGTCTCAACGCATCGAGCACGTGTTCTTCGTCATCTACGAACAGGACGCGTTTCTTCACGGCTGCAGCGCGAGTCTAGGCGACTCGGCCCCCCATTGCGCCACCGTGTGGAGCAGACACGCGCACTCGAATCGCCTGCGAGAGCCGACCGAGCTCCCCGTAGCTTTGAAGCCGCGCCAGCATGCCCGGTGTGATCCGGTTGCCCTTCCCGACGATCTTGAGGCCGCTGTCCGTGGCGACATCCTGGTCGAGCACCATTCCCACCCGCAGCGCGGTGACCGGGACCGTGCGCACGACCGTACCCTCGGCCAGGAGCCGCACTCCCGCCAGCGCCTGCAGCAGACGGGGATCATACGCGCCCTCGCGCTCCTTCATCGTTCGCAGGACGTCGACACGTGGGGCGCCCAGGGATGACAGCTCGTCGAAGTCCAGCGCGGCGGCGAGCACCTGGGCAGAGAGGGCCGTATCGTCATCCAGGTCCGTGGAAGCCGCCTCCGCGTGCGTGAGCCGCTGCTGGGCGACGATCTCGGCCACCCGCTCCAGCCTGGGGATCTTCCCCAAGAGGTCCTTGGCCACCTGGGGATGCTTCTCCAGAACCTGCTCGTACTCCTCTGAGAGAGACTCCCCCCTGACCAGTCTCTCGATGACATCGGGCGGGACCGAGATGAAACCGATCTGCGAGAGGAGAGCGGCTGTCTCGTGTTCCCAGCCGCAACGCAGCCCGATCCTCTCGACGACCTGCTTCACGATCGAGCGTACGCGCGACGCCCGGCCGAACGCCTCGGGGTTCGACAAGGCCAGCACGTCGGCCAGGACCTCGATGCTCCCCCGCACCGTCTGCTCCAGCAGCACCTGCTCGGCCTGCCGCAGCCGGTACTGCTCCAGCGCAGCCTCGAGACAGGCCTTGAACGTCTTCTGGTCGCACGGCTTGGACAAGAACTGGAAGATGTGGCCCTCGTTGACCGCATCGATCGCCGACTGCATGTCGGTGTTGCCCGTCAGCATCACGCGGACCGTGTTGGGAGACCTGTCGCAGACAGCTCTCAGGAACTCGGCCCCGTTCATCTTCGGCATGGTGTAGTCCGAGACGACCACCGCGAACGGACCCTTGTCCTCCAGCAGCTGCAGGCCTTCCTCCGCACCTTGCGCGGTCACCAAGTCGAAGAACCTCCCGTGGGCGCGGCGCAAGGCGTCGAGAATCGCGCGCTCGTCATCCACGATGAGGATGCGCTCAATGCTGCGGTTCGCTTTCATGTTCGTCTCGGGATTGGTGGTGCCATCGGATGAGGAGGTGCCCTGGGTCACGCTGCCTCCGCGGTTGCTTCACATGAGGCCAGTTCACGCCAGGCCGGCAGCTGCTCAGAGACCCCAACAGCCTCGAGATACTCGAGATCCAGCTCCGCCTGTGCCCCCTGCGCCTGTGGATCCCCCGCCACTGCTTCCCGAGACAGCGCATCGGCGACATGCACCGCGCCCACCACATCGAATCCGCTGTGCTCGACGCGCCCCGGGTAATGATGATTCGCAACAGCCTCGACGATGGGGTACGGCATGCCCCACAGATCGAGCAGATAGGCCCCTATCTCGGCGTGTGTGATGCCCAACACCTCTACCTCTCCGAGCAGCGGGCCACTCGCCCGCGCGGCGGCGGCACGGCATGCTTCGGCGTAGACCTCGGGCAGGTTCGCGGCCAGGACCAGTTTGCCGATGTCATGCAGGATCCCCGCGAGGAATGCGGCGTCGCCGTCCCCGCGGTCGGGAACGAGCTGCCGAGCGATACGCGCCGTCAGCAGCGAGTGCTGTTGCTCTTGCTCGATCGCAAAACCCGCCGGAAGTTGCTTGCCCTCGAAGGTGCGGAACACCTCTGTGCTCAGTGTGATGTTCCGTATCATGTTCAACCCGAGATGGGTCGTCGCCTGGCGCAGACTCGAGATGCTCTGACTGGCTCCGAAGAAGCTGGAGTTCACCAGTTGCAGGATCTTCGCCGCGATCGCTGGATCTTGCTCGACGATCTTCGCGACGTCCTCGAAGTCGACTTCGGGGTCCGCCAGAGCTGCGACCAGCCGATTGTAGATCTTCGGCACGGGCGGAAGCCCCTCGAGCGAGCCGAGCGTGCTCCGCAGGTCCACCCCCTCCAGGAGCGCCTGCAAGTTGCAGGCTCGACTGACGACCTCGTGGATGGTGGCCGCCTCGCACGGCTTGGTGAGGAACTGATGCGCGACTGGGATTGCACGCAGGGCAGCTTCCAGCTCCGTGTGTCCTGACAGGACGATGCGCACGATGCTGGGGTGGGCCTTCTGCACATGCGCCAGCAGGGCAGCACCGTCCATCCCCGGCATGCGCATGTCGGTGACGAGGACGTCGAACTCGTCCCGGGCCAGCACCTCACACGCCTCCTCGCCGCCCGGAACGAACGTCATGTCCCATTCCTTGCGCCGCCCCCGAAGCATGTCGCCCAGCTCGTTGATCGTGATGATGCCATCCACTGCGCTGTGGACGATCTCCTCCTTCTCCCGCAGCGACCGTCGTGCTGCATCGAGCACGAGATTGCAGCTCATCTCGAGCTGCTGAACGACGACGTCGTCGCTGTCGGTCCGTACGGTGACTTCGAAGTCTCCCCCGATCACCCTGCACAGCTGGTTGATCACCGCTGCGACGCTGTCGCGGAGACGCTCGTAGTCTGCAGCACTGGTGCTCATCACTTCCCGCTCTCCTGAGGCCAGAGGATGCGGTACTGGCATTCGTCCGCTCCCTGCTGCGAGCAGGCGATCTCCTGGACCTCCGCTTCCTCCCCGTAGTGCTCGAGAATCCCCTGGGCCAACTCCCGGCAAAGCCCGCAGAGCGCATTCGCCGAGCGGTAGGTCAGGATGAGTTCACCGGGGAGTGCGCTGATCGAGAACTTGTCCTCGATCGCGGCACGTTGCGAAGCATCTTCGATCCCCGAGGAGAGCGCGTTGTGGAAGATGGGAACCTGGGTGAGGAACGCATAGGCGCCCTCGGCCATCTCGAACCAGGTGGGCCACCTGGTGACTGCGTCCTTTATGAAGTGCTCGGAGAAAGCCGCCTCCGCCGCACTCTGGGACATCCCCAGCTCCGCGCAGGTGGCTTCCAGGAGGGCGAGACACTCCTCATCGGGATAGGCGTCCCCGAGGCGGTACTTCCGGCCCTCGGGAATTCCTGCGCGCTCTTTGACCGCTGTGACCTGGTGTGCTCCCCCCCGTGCTTCGACGAGATCGAGTAGGACGTGGGGTATCAGCCCTAGCATTGCTGCTCTCCTGAGATTGGGGGGGCGGTTCGAGGTGCTCTTGGAGTGCTCTTGTGAGCTGGAGATCTCCTGTTGAGTGGATCGGGGTCCTGTGGGACGGGTGCTCCCGTTGGCAAGCGTTCAGGGCCGTCTTCGGCGGCAGGCGAGGGAGGCTTGAGGAGTACGAGAAACGCCTACGCCCGAGTTGCACGCGTGGGAACACGGCTCGCGATTCTTAGGGAATCTAGTAGTTCGCAAAGTGTCGGATCGCCGCGCCCACGCGCGTCGGCTCCCGATCCCCCCGGCAGGCGTCTGCCTCGGCCGCTGGGTCCACTGCCCTCCCCAAACCCCTTCGGGCTGCCTCCCGGCACCCGTGAACCCCGCCCCGCCGCCCCCTACAATCCCTCCTCTCCCTCCCCCCTCGGTTCACCCTCTCCCACCACCAGACCGATAGATAGAGGCCCCTCGCGCCGTCCCGCCGGCTCGGCGGCGGCGCCCCGGCCATGCTGCGCGTCCTCCAGCACTACCTGCCCGTTCGCACGGCACTGCTCTTCTTCGGTGAGACGGTGCTGTTGACCGTGGTGGTCACCGCGGGGATGAGCCAGCACCTCTGGGAGCTCCTGGCGGGGCTGAAGGGGTCCAACTACCGCGAGCTCAACCAAGCCCTGACGCGCCTGGGAGTGGATGCCGAGGGAGCCTTCTGGGTCTGCGCCGTCTCGGCGCTGGGGGTGGCGCTGATCGCCCAGGTGGCGATCGGCTTCAACGGGCTCTACGAGTTCACGGTCTCGAGCTCCCGCTACCAACGAGCGGCGCGCTTCGTCGAGTCCGCCGGCGCGGGAATCGCCATGGTGCTGATTCCCGTTGGTCTGTGCCACTTCTGGGAGCTGGAGCGGGTGTTGGCCTTCCCGGGGCTCTCCTTCTCCCAGAAGCTCCAGACCCTGGTCGCCACCCTGGCGGCCGGTTTCGGGGTCCTCTACCTGTGGCGCATCTTCTTCCACTGGTTCATCCACAGGATGGACCTGGACCAGCGCCTCCTGGTGCTCGGCTCCCGCGGACCCGCCCACGAGCTGACCAACCAGATCCTGGAGCACCCCGAAGCCGGCTTCCAGGTGGTCGCTCTGGTGCCGGAGCCCGCGGTTCCCACCGTGGGGAGGCGCGCGGAGGATCGCGCGCAGGACGTGTTCGACAGGCGTGCCGAAGGCCCCGAGCGCATCGTCTCCCCCGAGCACGCCGAGACGGAGGCCAGCCGCGCCCTGGTGCTCGAGGGGATCACCCTCACCACCCGCGCCAACCGCGGCGCTGCGATGGCCCCCACCAGCGGGACGCGCCAGGAGGACCTCTTGGCCTTGGCCCGCCGCCTGCACGTCGACCTCCTGGTGGTGGCCCTCGAGGACCGCCGCAGGACCCTGCCGATCGAGGAGCTGTTGCACTGCCGCCTGGCCGGGTTCGGCGTGCGCGAGCGGGAGGAGATCTTCGAGCAGGTCACCGGGCGCATCGCGGTGGCGGCGATGCGGCCCTCCTACCTGATCTTCAACGAGGGCTTCAGGCGCCACCCTTGGGCCGAGCTGGCCAAGCGGGTGGTCGACGTCACCTTCTCCCTCTTGATCCTGGCCCTGACCTGGCCCTTCATGCTCTTGACGGCGCTGGCGGTCAAGCTCGAATCGAAGGGGCCGGCGCTCTTCACCCAGGAGCGCGTCGGTCGCGACGGCCAGCACTTCACCCTGAGGAAGTTCCGCTCGATGCGCGCCGACGCCGAGGTGGCCACTGGACCGGTGTGGTCGAGCGAGGACGACCCGCGCATCACCCGCGTGGGGCGTTTCATCCGCAGGACGCGTCTCGACGAGCTACCCCAACTCCTGAACGTCCTCGGCGGCAGCATGTCCCTGGTCGGCCCGCGCCCCGAACGCGGTCACTTCGTCGACGACCTGGCCGCGCGCATCCCCTACTACCACCAGCGGCACATCGTGAAACCGGGCCTGACCGGCTGGGCGCAGATCAACTACCCCTACGGGAACACCGAGGAGGACGCCTTGCACAAGCTGCAGTACGACCTCTTCTACATCAAGAACCACAGCGTCCTGTTCGACCTCTCGATCCTCTTCAGCACCATCAAGACGGTGGTGCTGCGTCAGGGGACTTGACGCGCTGGGCGCAGAGAGCGCCGCAATTGCCAGGCGTCGAGCGCGGCCAGGCCCGCCGCCGCGATCGCCAGCCAGAAGCCCGGTAGCAGGGTGGTCGTCGCCAGCTCGTCGAGCTTGACCCAGACGATCACCAACCCCAGGCCGAAGACGTCGAGCATCGCCCACTCGTCGACCAGGAACGCGGCGCGCAGGGTGGCCCGCGAGCCCCCTCCGAACCAGCGCAGCCGCAGCGAGAGCAGGGCTCGCAGAGCGGGCGCTGCCAGGACCCACACCCCCAGGGTGAGAGCCAGCAGGACCTCCTCGTGCTGGGTCATGCTCCACGTGGTCCCGGGCAGGTCCACCTCGTTCTTGACGAACAGCATGCCGTAGAGCGCCGCCTTCTCGACCACCAGCAGTGGGAAGGCGAAGGCGCCCGCCAGGGTCGCCGCGGCCACCGTGGAGAGCAGGCGCGCGTGCCAGGCGCCGGTCCCAACCCCTCGCGCCAGGGCGCGCGGCACCCCCCCCGACTCGAGTCGCCCGACCCAGAGGGTGGAGAGCATCGAGAGGGTGATCGCCAGGGCGAAGACGTAGATCCCCGGCCGCGAGGTGGCCGTCGCCAGGCCGATCTGGATCGAGCCCACGAAGGCGCCGACGACGAAGACGTCGAGCATCGACCACTTGCCGAGCAGCTCCAGCCAGTGGGCGGTGGCCAGCCGCGTCCGATGGGTCCCCGAGCCGCTCAAGATCCAGGCCAGGGCCAGGAGCTTGATCACCGGGAAGACCATCGAGAAGAGGAAGACGATCGTCGCCAGGATCCAGTTGCCGTCCTGCCACAGGCTCTCGATGCCCCCCCAGATCGAGTAGACCTCCAGAGGGGAGGTGGCGGTCTGGAAGGTGACCGTGGGCAGGGAGTAGGACCAGACCAGGGTCGAGGCGGACAGGAGCACCAGCGTCCAGGCGAGGGCCCGTCGAAGGGCGGCAACGGGCGGGGCGGGGCTCATAGACCGCGGGATCCTACTGGACTGCCTCCCTTCGGTGTGCTTTCCGCGAGAGCACTCGTCGTAGCCTCTTTGTTCCAAAGGACTTGGGGCGCCCTCCCCCCGGCGCAGGCCCTACGAGAAGGGTGACGGACGGACGCTGGGCTGGCGCGGGCCGTGGGGAGGCCTGAGCGTGGGCTCAGAGCGCGGCAGCCGAGGCGTCGACGGCCGGATGCCCACGGAAGGGAGGCAGTTCGCTCGGGCCACGGCTGGGGGGAGGGTCTCGCAATGAAACCCTCCCTAGCGCCGAGTCACCCGCTCCACGACCGGGACCAGCGCCGACATCCACGCGCGCTGCCCCTCGCCGGTGATGTGAATGCCATCCCCGCGCAGACAGTCGTTCGCGCTCCCGTCCTCCTCGAGGAGGAGGGACCGCAGGTCGAGGTAGGTCACCTCGTCTCGTTCCCCGAGAGGGGCGATGCGAGCGTGGATCTCGTCGACCACGGCGCGGCGTGGATCGGCGGCGTCGACGCCCGCGGGGAAGGGGCCGCAGAGCAGGACGTGGGTCTGGGGCTCGCGCTCGCGTAGGCGGGTGACCACCGCTGCGATCCCCTCGGCGGTCTCGCGCGCGGTGTGCTTGGCGGCGTTCAGGTTGTTCACGCCGATCTGCAGTACGACCACCTCGGGGTCGATTGCGCGCAGCGCGCCGTGCTCGATGCGGAAGAGGAGGTGCTCGGTGCGGTCGCCGCTGATGCCGAGGGAGAGGGCGCCGAGGGTTCCGAAGGCGGCGTCGATCGCGCGCTCTCCCCATTCCCACGCCACGCGATCGTCGGAGCCGGTCAGCCCTTGCGTGATCGAGTCGCCGAGGAAGACGAGGCGCGCGTCGGGGTGCTTTTCGCCGAGAGCGCGCAGCGCGTCGAGCTGCCCCCACCACGTGCCGCCGCCCCACCCGGCGGGTCCGCCGCGGTGCTCCGCCGACGGTGTCGCGCGCGTCGCGGGATTGCGGCCGAGCCCGCAGGCGTGCTGGATCTCCCGCACCAGCGGCGCCGGCGGGTGCAGTCCGTGGGGATGGTGACCGGCGTTCGGCTTCGGCCACATCACGACGCGGCCCCCGGCGTCCCGCCACAGCTGCGCGAGGCGCAGTCCGTTCGGTTCCGCGGGCACGACCCGGTCCGCGAGTCCCTGCACGAGGAAGAGGGGCACGCTGGGATCGACCTGGAGGAGGAGGAAGTCCCCGTGTTGCTGGGCGTCGTCTGCGTGCCAACCGTACGCGGCCAGGACGCGCGCCCAGTCCTCGTCCGAGCGCTTCCCACCGCGACCGCCGGGCCACGTGCGCAGGTCGCAGACCGGATTGTCGGCGTAGAGCGCCGCGACCTGTCGGGGGTGGGAGGCCGCCCACCCGAGCAGCGGCAGACCGCCGCGGCTCATCCCCATCAACACCGGTCGGCTGGAGAGGCCGAGCTCGGTGAGCAGGGCGTGGAAGCGTTCCATCCGCTCCAGCGCGGGCGCGGAGCCGTAGAGGTTCGCGACGTCGACGTACGCCAGGTGATAGCCGCGATCGAGCAACGCCAGCTCCAGCGCCGGCTCGTGCCCGAAGAAGCGCATCCTCCACAGCCACGGACGTCCCTCCGCGACGACGTGGGGCTGGACGAGGGTGCAGCGAGGACCGTCGGGGAGCGCGAAGTCGAGTCGGGGGAAGCCGTGGTACTCGCTCTCCTCGAGCGCGTGTCCCCTCTCCGCGAGCCCCTCACCCAAGTCGAGCTCCGGCGCGCGAGGCGTCGAGATCGCTTCCGCGATCCGGTCCGCGATCGCCGCCGCGCCGAAGGAGCTCGGATGCACGCCGTCCACGACCTGCCCGACGCTGAGCACGCGGGAGAGGTCCACGAACTCGACTCCTTGCGTGCGCGCCGCGCTCCGCAACGCCCGAGCGATGCGCTTGAGCCGCGGCGCGCGCTCGGCCAGATCGGCCCGGCGGTCCTCGTCCAGTCCCGGAGCATCGGGGAAGATCGGCGGCGGCGTGCACAGCAACACGCGCACCTCCGCGTTCGCCGAGCGCAAGGCCGTCACCATGGCGCGCGCGTCCGCTTCCAGATGCGCCGCGTGCTTCCAGTTGCCCCGCGTCCCGAGGCAGGTGTCGTTGGTGCCCAGGATCACCACCGCCAGGTCGGGTCTCCAGTCGGGGATGTAGGTCCAGACACCGCTCTTCACGTACGGCCGATCCCCCGCGGAGAGCAACGTGCGCCCTCCCTGTCCCCCATTCACCACCTCGTACTCCTCGCCCAGCCGCCATCCCAACTGCGCCGGATAGCAGTTCCTCTCGCGATCGGGCACTCGCGCGCCATAGGTGATCGAATCGCCGATGCAGACGACCTTGCGTTGCGCCGTGGAGGGGAGCGCGAGGAGGAGGAGGGCGGCGAACAGGAAGAGTGCGGTGAACGGCGACGAACGAGAGCGCATGGGTGGAACGCGGCCTGCAGGACCTGCGGGAATGGGGAGTGGTGTGACCTTACCCGACGAAGGGAATCGATGCGCGGCGGATCGCTCCCGCTCGTTCTGCTACCTTGGTCGCCCCGCGGTGGCGCGGAGGTACACGATGCGAACGATGGTCGCCCAGGTCGGAGGCGAGGGACATGCAGCTCGGATTCGTCAGCGCGATCTTCCCGGATAGCACTCTCCAGGAGGTGGTCACCTTCGCAGCCGAGGAGGGGTACCGCTGCGTCGAGCTGATGTGCTGGCCGCGCGGCGGGGCGGAGCGGCGCTACGCGGGGGTCACGCACATCGACGTCGCCGATTTCGGGGAGGGCGAGGCGCAGCGCGTGCGGGAGCTGATGCAGAGCTCGGGCGTGGCGATCAGCGGCCTCGGCTACTACCCGAACCCGCTCAGCCCGAACAGCGAGGAGTCCACGGTCGCCGTCCAGCACCTCGAGCGGGTCATCGGCGCCGCGCAGCGCCTGGGCGTGGGTCAGGTCAACACCTTCATCGGTCGCGACTGGAAGAGGACCGTCGACGAGAACTGGCCGCGCTTCCTGGAGACGTGGGAGCCGCTGGTCGCCTACGCCGAGGAGCGGGGCGTGCGCATCGGCATCGAGAACTGCCCCATGCTCTTCGGCCCCGACGAGTGGCCCGGCGGCAAGAACCTCGCGACCACGCCGGCGATCTGGCGGCGGATGTTCGAAGCGCTTCCGAGCGCGAGCTTCGGACTCAACTACGACCCCTCGCACCTGCTCTGGCTGGGGATCGACCCGATCCAGCCGCTGTTCGAGTTCGCCGAGCGCATCTTCCACGTCCACGCCAAGGACGTGCGGGTCGACCGCCGGCGACTCGAGGACGTCGGCATCCTCGCCTTCCCCCTCGAGTACCACGTTCCGAAGCTCCCCGGCCGGGGGGATCTGAACTGGGGGCACTTCTGCGCCGCGCTCTCCGAGATCGGCTACGAGGGTCCGATCTGCGTCGAGGTGGAAGACCGCGCGTACGAGGGATCGCTCGAGTCGCGCCGGGAGTCGTTGCGCCAGTCGGCGCGCTTCCTGCGCACCGTGCTGCCCATTTGATGGAGTCGAGAGTGACGATGGACGTCCACGAACTGGTCGAGAAGAACCGCTCCTACCGTCGTTTCCACCAGGAGGTGGGGATCGACGAGGCCACCTTGCGCGGCCTGGTCGACCTCGCGCGCCTCTCCGCGTCGGGGAGGAACGCGCAGCCGCTGAAGTACGTTCTCTCCCGCGACGAGGCGAGGAACGCGTCGATCTTCCAGCATCTCGGCTGGGCCGGCTACCTCGAGGACTGGCCAGGACCGAGCGAGGGGGAGCGCCCCTCCGCCTACGTCGTCGTGCTCGGCGATCGGTCGATCACCACCGACTTCGGCGTCGATCACGGGATCGCCGCGCAGACGATCCTGCTCGGCGCCACCGCGGCCGGCCTGGGCGGCTGCATCATCGCCACGGTGAATCGCCCGGCGGTCGCCGCGCTGCTCGGGCTCCCCGACCAGCTCGAGATCCTCTTCGTCATCGCGCTGGGCAAGCCCAAGGAGACGGTGGTCCTGACCCCGCTCGGTGAGGAGGGCGACATCAAGTACTGGCGCGATGCGGAGGGGGTGCACCACGTGCCGAAGCGGGCCTTGGAGGAGATCATCGTCGGCTGAGGGCAAGGGACGATGGCAAGCAGCTCAGAGCGACGGTCGCACGCGCTCCACTGGACCACGCTCGGCGTCGCCCTCTGCGCGCTCTCGGCCTGCCGCGCGACGACGCCCGCCACGGAGGACGGGCGCACACCGCCCAACATCGTCCTGATCTACGCCGACGACGTCGGCTTCGGGGACCTCGGCTGCTACGGCGCCGAGCACGTCCGCACGCCGCACATCGACGCGCTCGCGAGCGAGGGTCGCCGCTTCACCGACGTCCACTCCCCATCGGCGGTCTGCTCGCCTTCGCGCTACGGACTGCTGACCGGGCGCTACCCGGTGCGACGCAACCTGTGGGGGCCGATCGGGAAGGACCAACCTCTGTGCATCGACCCCGCGCGGCTCACCCTGGCGCGCGTGTTGCAGGAGGCCGGGTACGCCACGGCCTGCATCGGCAAGTGGCACCTGGGCTTCGGCAGCGAGGGACCGGACTGGAACGGCGAGCTGAAGCCCGGTCCGTTGGAGCTCGGCTTCGACCACTACTTCGGTCTGCCCGTGGTCAACAGCTCGCCGCCCTACGTGTACGTCGAGGACCACCGGGTCGTCGGCCTGGACCCGGCGGACCCGATCGTGAGAGGCGTGCGCAGCGCGACGCAGGTGTGGCCGGAGAAGGGCGGCTACGAGGCGCTGGGGGGCGGGCGACGGGCCCATGAGCTCTACCGGGACGAGCAGGTCGCCACGACCTTTGAGCAGCGCGCGGTCGCCTGGCTGGAGCGGAGGACGCTGGACGCCGACGAACGGCCCTTCTTCCTCTACCTCGCCACGACCAACATCCACCACCCCTTCACCCCGGCCCCGCGCTTCCGGGGCAGCAGCGCCTGCGGTCGCTACGGCGACTTCATCCACGAGCTCGACTGGCTGGTCGGGGAGGTGCTGGCCGCCCTCGAGGCGCTGGGCGAGGCGCAGAACACGCTGGTCGTGCTCACGAGCGACAACGGCGGCATGCTCAACCTGGGTGGGCAGGAGGCCTGGCGCGCGGGTCACCGCCTCAACGGGGAGCTCCTGGGCTTCAAGTTCGGGGCCTGGGAGGGAGGCCACCGGGTGCCCCTCATCGCGCGCTGGCCCGGCCACATCCCGGCGGGCACGCACAGCGACGCGCTCATCAGCCAGGTCGACCTGCTGGCCACTTTCGCGGCCGCCGCGGGCGCTTCCGTTCCAGAGGGCGAGGCGCAGGACAGCCTGGATCAGCTCGCGACCCTGGTCGGCGACCCCGTGCGACCGGTGCGCGAGCAGCTGATCGTCTCACCCAACCGCCCCTCCCACCTGGTCCTGCGCCGGCGGCAGTGGGCCTACCTCTCCGCTCGGGGCGAGGGCGGATTCGGACAGAAGAACGTGGGCGACCACTGCTTCGGAGGAGCAGCGGTCTTCCCCTTCACGGGCCAGGAGAACAGCGATTTCGCCGACGGCCGGCTGCTTCCCGACGCGCCGCCGGGGCAGCTCTACGATCTGAGCCGGGATCCGGGGCAGGCGCTGAACGTGTACGACCGGCATCCGGAAGTCGTGGCGGAGCTGGAAGCCGTCCTCGCTGAGTACCGTGCCGCGGCCCGGCCCGGGAAGCCGCTGGGCTGGATCGATCGGCGATGAACTGCCGGGTCGCAGCGGACGCCCCTGGCGACGTACGGTGCTACCGTCAGCGCATGGATTCCGCTCTGGCCCTCGTCTGCGCTCTGGTCCTGTTCGCCTGCACCACCACCGCCCCCGAGAAGCCCGATCGACGGCCACCCAACCTGGTGGTGATCCTCGCCGACGACATGGGCTACGGCGATCCGGCCTGCTTCAACCCGGACTCGCGCATCCCGACGCCGCACATCGATCGGCTCGCGCGCGAGGGGATGCGCTTCACCGATGCGCACTCCCCCGGCGCCTGGTGCGTGCCCACGCGCTACGGGCTCCTGACGGGTCGCTACCCCTGTCGTCCCGGTCGCTTCCGGGTGGGAGAGGGCCCGGTGATCGAAGCCGATCGGCTGACCCTCGCGTCCTTCCTGCGCTCCGCCGGCTACTCGACCGCGATGGTCGGCAAGTGGCACCTCGGCTTCGAGGGCGGCCCGCACACCGACGGCAGCGACCTCCACGGCGGCCCCGTCGACCGCGGCTTCGAGCGCTTCTTCGGCATCCACGCCTCCCTGGACATCCCCCCCTACTACTACATCCGCGACCGCACGCCCGTCGCCCCGCCCACCGAGCAGGTCGAGGCGAGCGGCACCGAGGGGTGGACGAAGATCCAGGGTGCCTTCTGGCGCGAGGGGAAGATCGCGCCCGGCTTCGTCCACGCGCAGGTGCATGCGCGCTTCGAGGCGGAGGCCGTGGCCTACCTGGACGAACAGGCGCAGTCGGAGCGGCCCTTCTTCCTCTACCTCGCTCTCGCCTCCCCTCACACCCCCTGGCTCCCGGACCCGGAGTTCGCCGGGACGAGCGGCGCCGACCTGTACGGCGACTTCGTCGCCCAGGTCGACGCGACGGTCGGAGAGGTGCTCGCCGCCCTGGACCGCAACGGCCAGGCCGAGAACACCCTGGTGCTGTTCACCTCGGACAACGGCCCGGTCTGGTACCCCGCCGACGTCGAACGCTTCGGCCACGCCTCGACCGGCCCCTACCGCGGCATGAAGAGCGACTCGTGGGAGGGCGGACACCGCATGCCCTTCGTCGTGCGTTGGCCCGAGCGCACGCCCGCGGGCACCGTCAGCGACCAGCTCTTGTGCTTCACGGACCTGCTGGCCACCGCGGCGGACCTCGTGGGGACCCCGCTCCCCCCGGGCACCACCGAGGACAGCCACAGCCTGCTCCCGGTCCTCGTCGACGAGACCTCCTCGACGACCCGTGGACCCACGGTCCTCAAAGCCAACGCCGCCGTGATCCGCGACGGCCACTGGAAGCTGATCACCCACCTCGGCTCCGGAGGCTTCTCGAAGCCCCGCCGCGTCGAACCCGACTCGGGAGGTCCCCGGGGACAGCTCTACGACCTGAGCACCGACCCCGGCGAGACCACCAACCGCTGGAGCCAGCACCGCGAGTTGGTCGAGCGACTCACCGAGCTGCTCGCACCCTACCGCTCCGAGTGATCCGACCACCACCCAGCCAAGCCTGGGCCCGGACCCGAGCCGCACGACGAGCCGACAGCACCTGGGCGAGGTGACGGGCGGCCCCGGAGCGGCAACAGACTAGCGACCGCCGGTGTCCGCGAGCGGGGAATGGCGGGTAGGACGACGATTGTGGACTTCGCGCGTGGATCGGGAACTACGTGCCCGTGGGCAAAGTGGTGCAGAAGCAGTAGAAGGTGAATGAATTCCACCACGGTTGATTCGCGAAGTTGTTGCACTCGAAGACGAACGCATCGAAGTCGTATTGACTCGCGCACGTGCTCTGCACCCTGAAGGACCCCGTGTCACCCTCGGTGATCCGTCGTCCGTCGATCTGGAAGCAGTAGGCGTTGCCAGGATCTTGAGTGAACTGCCACTCAACAATCGTCTTGCACTCCTCTCCCGGACACGTGTGGCAGTAGTCGAAATCCGCAGCACCGTCGGTCTCGCTGCTGAATTCGATCGTGACGGAAACCCCGGGCGGGAATGATCCTTCCGGTTCGTTCGAGTGGCCGAGTGCGGAGCAGATGTTGTTGCAGTCATCCGCGATCGCGCCGGGCAGGAGGAAGGCCATCAGGACTAGCGACAGGCTGATTTCTCTCATTGGGGGGGAGATTGGGTGCGTAGGTTTGCGGAAGATGGGGTTCACTTGATGAACAAGTGAGGTTCTGCCTCGATCCACGCCAGGGCCTCTTGGTAGAGCTCGAGGACGCCCTTGTGGACGTCATCGGGAACGCGCCGCCCTCTCAGCTCCGCGCTCGAGGCGTCCATGGTCTCACGCATCATGTCCGAGAGCTGGTCGTACAGCGGGAACTCGCCACGCATGAAGCGGTAGTGCGTGTCGTTGACCATGAAGTGGTATCCGCCCTTCGGAGGCGACATGACGCCGTCTCCAGGGCCACCTCGACCTTGCACGTCGAGCAGGATACCGATGGAGGCACGCGCGAGGCTCTTGGTCCCGATCAGCTCTGACTCGTAGTCATTGACACCCAGCTTCTTCTGGTAGATGTCGTACGAGGACTTCATCCGCCACCGAACACTCTCCAGGGCAGCGTTGACGACGGCCTCATCAGGCTCAGCCTCCTCGGTGATCTGCGTGCCGTCACCGGGCGGCGCTGCCTCGCTGGCGATTCGATCCCGCTGGTCGGCCACGGGACCCGGCCCATCGAGCTGCGCCATCGGCCCTCTCGCGATCCCGGGCGCGGGATCGCCAGCGCGGCGAACGACGGATGCGGGTGACTCAGTTCGGTCGGCCCGAGCGTCGGAGAACGCAGCTACGATGAAGGCCAAGGCCAGAACGGTGGCCAACGCCGTGATGAGCTTCAGCATGGGGCAAGCCAGCGCAGCAGGCGCTGCCATGGGGGGGATGGGGGGGGGCGAGACGGGGTATTGACCGCAATACCGGCGACGGGGGCAGCAGGTGCTCCACAGTCGAAGGGCCGATGGGTCGTGGTGCGCAGCATGGCTGGCAGATTCAACTACGGTAATCGGCAGCCTTGGCCTCCGCTAGCTCGCCAATGGCGGCGACTTGCGCCGGCGCTCCTAAGTTACGGCTGTGCCATGACTTGCGGTGATCCCATCCGCGAGCGCCGGCTGAGAGAGATCCCGTGCCCCATTCTGGGAAAGCCCGGGCCAAAACTCGGGGATGATCAGCGTGCTATCCGCCACGCCCGCCATGGCCATCGCCCCGATCTGGACGGCGAGGGACTCTCCCGCCACATCCGAGGCCAATGTCAGGGTCGCCATCAGGGCACCTCCGGCCGGCGTTGGGCCCCAATTCCTCGCCGGCTCCAGGCTCGTAATAGGGGGGGCAGCGAACCCTGAACCTCCCCCACCGGTTGCGCCCGACGAGCGTACCTCGCCCTGGCATGGAAAGGGAGATGGTGAGGGCAAGGGGACTCCGATGGAGCCCCGCTCGTCCGGCATCCAGGGGCTGGAGCCCCAGTCCGGGAGATGATCCGTACGGCTGCCTGAGCGCCGCTGGCCCCCCGGGAGGTCCTCGTCAGCAGTGCACGGGAGCTTGCGCAACCGTCGCGCTGAAGGATGAACTGGGAGACGAGGGAGGAGTGAAAGAGCCCGCCGGAGCAGTGTTCGGGTTATTACGTGGACCATCAAGACTGGACGACTCCAGGAGATCCACGTGAGTTCAATACCCCGCCCCGACCTCTCCACGCGACCAATGCAGATGACGTGCGCGTACACAGTCCATGCGCAGCCGAGCGAGGTCTACGCCGCCTGGACGGAGAGACTCGACACCTGGTTCGCCCAAGCCGGAACGCTGGCGATGGTGCCGGAGCCGGGGCGGCCCTACTTCTTCTACAACCGGGACGAGTGGGGCAGGCATCCCCACTACGGCCGGTTCCTCGACGTGACCGAGAACCAGCTCATCGAGATGACCTGGATGACGGGGAATGGGGCCGCCGAGGGAACGGAGGGGGCCGAGACCCTCCTTCGGATCGAGCTCGTTCCCCAAGGGGCGGCCACGGAAGTCCGCTTGACCCATTCGGGCTTCGTCTCCGAGAAGTCCCGTAGCGGGCACGAGGAGAACTGGCCCTTGGCGCTGGAGCTGCTGGACGAGGTCCTCGGTTAGCAGGCCAAGACCGGCCAGCCGTGATCGGGGCGAGTATCGAGCTGCCCGACGAGGAAGCCAGAGTCGAGGATCAGATCGACGCTTTCGACGAGCCTCGCAGCAACGAGACGAGCCTGGTCGTCGCGGCGGGAAGTGGAGATGGTGAAGGCAAGGGGACACGGTCAGGACTCTGCGCCGAGGGCGTCGCGAACCTGGAACCCGAGATCCGGAAGCTGATCCGCGCGGCAGCCTGAGGGTGAGGGCGGGCCGTCTTCGGATCCGCACCGTGGTTGTGAACAGGTAGCCGCCGTAGCGTTCGGCTCCGCTCTGCTCTCCTGTGGCTGCTACCCGTGATGGCCGTGTGCACTCTCAGCACCACCGAGCCCACGGTCTGTCAGGACCAGTCCGCGTCAGAGGCGCAAGGGTCCAAGAAGGAGAAGGCCATACAGATCCAATATCTCGAAATCGTCACGCCCGACGTGGACGCGATGTGCGGCACCCTAGAGAAACTACACGGCGTGAGGTTCAGCAAGCCCGTGGCCGAATTCGGCAACGCCCGCACGGCGGCGCTCGAGGGCGGCGGTCTGATCGGCGTGCGCGCGCCGA
>CAZDQL010000084.1:27282-28734 GCA_964507325.1 uncultured Planctomycetaceae bacterium
GAGTCGCTCCTAAACGCATCGGGAGGAGCGGCATGACAAGGCCCCCCTTCGATCCTCGCCTCGCTCTCGACCGGCACCCCCTGGTGATACGGACCGAGGCCGCTCCCCAGCGAAGGGACCGGCCTCGGTGGGCATTTCCGATAGCGGGCTCGAACGCGCCCGTTGGCCTCCGGCACGAGGCTTTGAGATGGCAGATTATGAAGCAGAGCGGGAGAAGATCCAACCACGATCACTCCGAAGTGAGTCCGCGTCCTCTGCAGCCTTTCGCCGTACCGTGGCGCGATGGCTCGACAATGCGGGGCTCCATCGGAAGGCGTACCGCGTGCGCAACTGTTCGCCCAGGAAACACGGCGGCCTTCCCTGCAAGGAGCGCATCCTCTGCGACTACTGCCGAAACGTAGACACGCTCAAGACGAAGCGTGACTACGCAGCCCGTGTGCGCTCCGTGATGGAAGACACCCCCGACACGATCCTCCTGTCGGCGACGCTCACGATGGGAGAAGTCGAGGACTGTGAATCAAGGGCGAGGCAACTGCAGACGCTCCTGGGGACGCTGCTTCGCCTACCGGGCCAAGTCTGGTCCGACGTAATGGGACTGTTCTGGTTTCGCCACTCCGTCCTGGCAATGACCCCAGGACTGTGGAGACCGCACTATCACTGCGTACTCGTAGTACGGGCGGCAGACTTCATTGGCTTCAAGAATCACCACCGACGACTCGCCACCGGGTGGGGGCGCGCAGCTTGGGCAGTTCTTCACCCCAATGAGCCCATTCCGACCACGCAGGAATCGGAGGATGCGTTTCGTCGGTTCATGTTGCACCAACGGATCGTACCGCTCAGCTCCTTCGGACAGTCCGACCTCCTCTCCCTACGTCACTCTCGCCACGACCGGAAGAAGCTCGTGGAGGACATCTACGGCTTGATCGAGTACGCCAAGAGGCGCAAGGACTACGACGACTCCGAACCCAACAGCTCACAGATGTGGCCGCGTCACTACTGCCAAGTCGCACAGATGCCCATGAACCACAAAGGGCTCAAGGGTGAGCTGTACAACGTCCCAGCCGAAATTGCCCGCGCTGGGGCGGAAGCCCTCGCAGAAGACCATCCACCTATGAGAGCGGAACAAAGCAGTGAGGTGTGCCTACCGAGGAGTCCCGTGCGGAAGTCTAAGGATGAGAACTCCGACATGGCGGATGACGACGAGGCAGCAGCGAAGGTCAGAAGGCAGCCCCATCGAAACGCAGGATCTCTGAACACTATGTTCAGAGAGACGATCAGATCACTGCGGGGCTACGGAATGACTCCCTCACGCAGTCCAGCCCTGCGCCCCCGTGACACTGAATGTTGTCGTAAGCACCCGCTCGCTGCTACCTATTCTCAGCCCTGAACGGAGGGGAGAACACCGTCCCCTGCGGCAGGTTGGTGAAGTCGAGGGTGAAGCCCACTGTCCCC
>CAZDQL010000085.1:0-28550 GCA_964507325.1 uncultured Planctomycetaceae bacterium
GGGGGGCCCCGGCGGGGGGGGGGGGGGGGGGGGGGGGGGGGGGGGGGGGGGGGGGCCCCCGCGGGGGGGTGGGCCCCCCTCGTCGTCTCGCTGTCCGGACCGCGAGGAAGCCCTACTCCCCGCCGCCCCCGTCCACGGGCAGCCCCTCCCCCTCCTGCTCGTCATCCCCCACGAACGCGCCCGCGTACCCATTCGCTCGCAGCCGCCGGCGCAGCTCCGCCGCGGCCTCCCCCTCGAGTCGCGTATCCACCGTCTCGTAGCGCGCCAAGTACCCGATCACCCGTTCCGTCAACCGTCGCGCGTCCTCCGGCCGCTCCGCGAAGACGTTGACGCGCTCCAGCGGATCCGCGGTCAAATCGAAGAGCAGAGGCTCGTCCAGCCCGCGGTCTTCCCCGTACGGCGTCGGCAGAACCAACTTCAGCCCCGCCTCCTCGTCCCGCACCGCGACCTCGTGGAGCACGTACGCGTACGTCTCCGTGCGCCACTCCTCCTCCGTCACCTCGCCGCGCATCAGGGGACCCAGGTCCACCCCGTGCAGCTCCCCCGGCCTCTCCAGCCCACAGAGCTCGATCAGGGTGGGCAGGAGGTCGACGTTCTCCACCGGCTCGTCGATCTCCAACCCCGCCGGGATCCCCGGCCCCGACAGGATGAAGGGGGTGCGCAGGGCCTGCTCCGACAGGTCGTAGCCGTGGCTCTGGAAGAAGAACGCCTTGGGGGGCATCTCGCGCAACTGCTCTTCGGGCGCGTTGAGGACGTGCTCCCAGAGCCCCTCCCCGTGGTCCGACACGATTGCGACCACGAGGTCGTCGCCCACCCCGAGCTGCGCCAGCCGCTGGAGGAGCTTGCCCAGGGCCTGGTCGGTGAAGAGCACCTCGTGGTCGTAGGCGTTGCGCTCACCCACCAGCTCCCCGAGCGCGGCCGCCCAACCCGGATCGCCCTCCGGCGCCGGCGGCCCCAGGGCGGCGAGCTGCTCCTGCTGCCACCCCTCCGGCAAGATCGGCGGCACCGTCTCCGGGGGCAGGCTCCGGCGGTACGCCCGGCGCGTCTGGTACGGGGCGTGGGGATCGCTGGGCTGCAGGTACAGGAAGAGCGGGGGGCGCTCCCCGTCCGGTCCCGGCTCGACGGCCTCGACGATCGCCTCGTCCACCCAGCTCGCCATCGCCTCGAAGTGACCCGGCTTGCGGCGCTCACCCTGTTCGTTCGCCCGCGGGACGTAGACGTCGAAACCGCGCTCGAAGCCCATCCCCGGGTCGAGCAGGGAGTTGGTGGTCACCCCCACGGTCCGGTACCCCGCGCTCTTGAAGCACTCCGCGATCGTCGCCACCGCCGGATCGGGGCGCTCCTGGTGGGCGGTGGGGTAGCGACCCGTCACCATCGAGGCCATCGACGGCAAGGTCCAGGGACACTGCGCCGAGGCGCGGGTGAAGACCGCTCCGCGTTCCGCCAGGGCGTCGATCACGGGCGAGGTCGGGCGCTCGTACCCGTAGCACCCCAGGCGATCCGCCCTGAGCGTGTCCACCACGACCAGGAGCACGTCCGGATGGTGGGGGGGCGGAGGCTCCACCTCGCCGCAGGCGCCTGCCATTCCGAGCAGGAGGGTCGCTGCGAGGCACGATCTCAAGCGCGCGGGGTGCATGGTCGGGTAAGCGTACCACGCTCGAATGGCCGACCCGCGCGCCCTGCGACCCCGCGCCTGTCGTAGAGTCCCCGCATGAGCGCCGCCCCCCAAGCCGTGTGTCTGGTCTCCGGCGGCATGGACTCCGCGGTCACCCTGGCCGAGGCCCGGCGGCAGGGATTCGTGGCGCACGCCCTCTCCTTCCACTACGGACAGCGCAACGCCGCCGAGCTGCACGCCGCCCGGCGGGTGGCGCAGGAGGGAGGAGCGGCGCAGCACCGCGTGGTGACGGTCGACTTGGCTGCACTCGGAGGCTCGGCGCTCACCGGGGAGCTGGAAGTACCCAAGGACCGCGCCGCCGAGCCCGGCACCGGCTGCGTTCCGCCGACCTACGTCCCCGCCCGCAACAGCGTCTTCCTCGCCGTGGCCCTCGGTTGGGCGGAGATCCTGGGAGCCCGAGACCTCTTCATCGGGGTGAACGCCGTCGACTACTCCGGCTACCCCGACTGCCGTCCCCCCTTCCTGGCCGCCTTCGAGGAGCTGGCCGCGGTCGCGACCGCCGCCGGCACCGAAGAGGGGGCGCGCTTCCGCGTCCACGCCCCCCTACTCGAGCTCTCCAAGGCCGACATCGTGCGGCGCGCCGAGGAGCTCCAGGTCGACCTGGCCCACACCCTGAGCTGCTACGATCCCGCCCCGGGCGCCGGCCCGCCCCTCGCCTGCGGCCGTTGCGCCGCCTGCCTGCTGCGACTGAAGGGCTTCCACGAAGCGGGGCGGACCGATCCAGCGCCCTACGTGAAGGGGGTTGCGCCGTAGGCGGCGCAAGCCCACCCCTGGACCCACCGAGGACCGATCGATGCGAGACCCCTCCCAACGCCCGCGCCCCGCGGAGCCCGCCGCGGCGGACGACCCCCGCGTCCTGGGGCTGCGCCGCCTCCTGGGGATCGTCGACCGCCTGCGGGCGGAGGACGGCTGCCCCTGGGACCGCGAGCAGACCGAGGAGAGCATGGCGCCCCACGTGGTCGAGGAGGCCCACGAGCTGGCGGAGGCGATCGCGGGGGGGGACGCCGACGAGGTCTCGACGGAGGCCGGCGACGTCCTGTTGAACGTCCTCCTCGTCTGCCGCATCGCCCAGGAGAGTGGACGCTTCGACCTGGCGCACACCGCCGACGCGATCTCCGAGAAGCTGATCCGCCGCCACCCGCACGTCTTCGGCGACGTCGAGGTGACCGGCTCCGAGGAGGTGCTCGGCAACTGGGAAGCGATCAAGAAGGGGGAGCGCAGCGAAGCCGGCGGCGACACCAGCGCCCTGGCCGGGGTCCCGCGGGGGATGCCGGCGCTCCTGCGCGCGATGCGCGTCTCCGCCAAGGCGGTCACCGCCGGCTTCCGCTGGCGCGACGTGGGGGGGTCCCTCGCCAAGCTGGTGGAGGAGGTCGGAGAGCTCCAGGCCGTGCTCCCCCGAGCCGCGCTGACCAGCGTCGGCAAGCCCGAGCTCCCGGAGGGTGACTGGCAGCGCATCGACCACGAGCTGGGGGACGTGCTGATGGCGGGGGCCTTCCTCGCCAGCTACCTGGGTCGCGACCCCGAGGCGCAGTGCCGTTCCGCGGTGCAGCGCTTCGAGGAGCGCTTCCGGGCCCTGGAGGAGCATTTCGACGGCGATCTGCAGCGCGAGCTGGAGATCCTCGAGGAGGGGTGGAAGAAGGTGAAGACCGCGGAGGTGCCGCGGTGATCGCCCTGGCCCTTTGCTGCGCGGCGCTCTCCGGTCAGGAGGGGAGGTCGACCCCCGCCGTCTACGAAACCCTGGTCCTGCCCCACGTCCTGAACGGCCTCGCCGACACCGAACGCACCGGTGGCGTGCTCAACGCCCCGCTCGACGGGCGTCTGCTCCACCGCGGCGAGGTGCTCTGGGACGCTGAGAGCGCCGAGTGCGAACGGCCCTGGAAAGCGCTCGACGCCGTGCTGGCCGCGGCGGCCGCGGCGCAGACCGGGGAGCGCGCTCCCATCCTGCTGCGGGCCGACGTCAACGCCGACTTCACCCTCCTGCGGGACGTCCTCCAGCGCGGCGCGCGGGCGGGGCTCCGGCACTACGACCTGGCGGTGGGGGACGCGCGCAGCCCCCGCTTCGATCCGCAGACCGGCTTGGTCCCCCAGGCGGTGCCCCAGCAGAGGCTCCCCTACGAGCTGCCGACCGACGCGCCCCCAGGGGAGGACGCGCAGGAGGACGCCGCTGGCAGCGCGCCGCCGCATCGCAGCGCGATCGAAGTGCGCGTGAAGGAGCCGGGACGCCGGCTCGAGGTGCTGCGCAGCGAGGAGGTTCCCTGGAAGGGCGAGTCCGGTACCCGCTTCCGCTGGGACCGCGCGACCCGTCGGGTGGAGTACACCGTCGCCGGACGAACGGTCGGCGGAGTGCGGGAGGTGCAGGCCGCCCTGAACGGGATGCTCGCCGCCCTGCGGCGCACGGGAGTCGCGATCGACGCGGGCCCGGGGGTCACGGTGGGGGAGGTGCTGCTCTTGCTCGACACCCTGCGCGGGGGTGGGGTGAAGGACGTGGCTTTCCGGTGCGACCCCCGCGGCGCGCGCTGACCCCCTGCTGGCCCATCGCTATGCCGACGATCGTCGCCGCCCACGACCTGCACAAGTTCCACCGCCAGGGGGAGGAGCGCGTCGCCGTCCTGCGCGGAGTCACCTTCGCCGTGGAGGAGGGGGAGTTCGCGTGCGTCATGGGTCCCAGCGGCTCGGGGAAGTCGACCCTGCTGCACCTGCTCTCCGGCCTCGATCGACCCTCCGCGGGCAGGGTCGAGCTCGCCGGCGAGGATCTCGAGCAGCTCGACGAGCGCCGTCGCACCCTGGCGCGCCGGGCACGCGTCGGCTACGTCTTCCAGTTCTTCAACTTGCTGCCCAACCTCACCGTGCGGGAGAACATCGCCCTGCCGATCTCGATCGCCGGGGGACGCGCCGCCGCCGCCTCCGAGGAGGTCCTCTCCCTGGGGCGGCGTCTCGGCCTCGAGGCGCGCCTGGACGCCCTGCCCCACCAGCTCTCGGGGGGGGAGATGCAGCGCACCTCCCTCGCCCGCGCCCTGATCGGCGGGCAGCCGCTCCTGCTCTGCGACGAGCCCACCGGCAACCTCTCCCAGAAGGCGGGCGCGGAGGTGATGCAGCTCCTGCGCAGCGTGGTCGACGAGGACCGCCGCTCGGTGCTGCTCGTCACCCACAACCCGCGCGACGCCGCCTGCGCGGACCGCGTGCTCTTCCTGGTCGACGGCCAGCTCGCCCCCGACGTCGAGCTCGTCGGCGGCGACCACACCGTCCACGACGTGCACGCCGCCCTCGAGAGCCTGCGCATCTGAGCTGCCGCCATGGGTCTGGTCCGAACCGTCGCCAGTCGCAGCCTGATCTCCCGGCCGGGGCGCACCCTCTTCTCGATCCTCGGCATCGCCCTGGGGGTGGCGACGGTGGTGGCGGTGGTGGTGCTCGACCACAACACGATCCTGGGACTCTCCCAGCCCTTCCAACGACGCGGGGAGCCGGACCTGGAGCTGGCGCTGCCGGCGGGGCGGGAGGATCTCATCGACCTGGAGCAGATCGAGGGCGTCTCCCTCGCCGCCCGCTACTTCCAGAACGACGCCGTCGTGCGATCCACGCGCGCCGGCGCGGACGGCGCGGGGGATCCGGCTCCGGCGCGCGTGCGGCTGGTCGCCCTGGACGCCGCCGCGGCGCCTCAACTGGCGGTCTACTCCCTGGCGGCGGGGCGCGACCTGGCGACCGGGGCGGAACCCGAGGTCCTGATCGGGACCGGGCTGGCCGAGGAGCTCTCCCTCGAGCCCGGGGACAGCGTCGCGCTCTCCCGCCCCCGGCGCACCGGTCGCAAGGTGTGCGTCGACGGCGTGCTCGTCGAGCGGGAGGGGCCTCCCGACCAACCGCTGGAAACCACCTGCCGCGTGGCCGGCATCCTGACCCGCGAACGGCTGGGGCGCCGCAGCAGGGGGATGGTGGTGCTGGTCGACTTCGAGCTGGGCCGGCGCATCTTCCGCGGGGCGCACGTGCAGACGATGGTCTGGGGTCGGCGGGATCCGACCGTCGACGTCGAGCGCCTCGAGTCGAGCCTGGCCCATGCCTACAGCTACCAGCTGAACCGCGCCGCGGTCCTGGGGCAGGCCGCGGACGAGCGCGCCTTCCGCACCGGGGTGCGCATGGCGGGGCTCCTGGCGTTGGTGCTCGGGCTGTACGTGATCTTCCACACCCTCTCGATGTCGCTCCGGGAGCGGACCGGCGAGGTGGGCACCCTGCACGCCCTGGGTGCGACCCGCACCCAGATCGCGCGGGTGTTCTTCACCGAGGCGGTGCTGCTCGCCGGGGGAGGGATCCTGCTCGGCCTGACGGGAGGGATCGGGCTGGCCCGCCTGCTGTTGGCGTTCGGGATCACCACCCTGGGCACCGGCAAGCACGTGGGACTCTTCGTGGTCCCCTGGGGTGCGGTGCTCGCGCTCGCGGGAGTGGGTTTCCTGGTGGCTCTGATCGGCTCCGTCTACCCGCTCGTCACCCTGCGCGGGACGAGCACCGTCGGCGCCCTGCGCGGCGAAGGGGCGGCCCCGCGCGGGCGGGGTCACGTGGGGTTCCACCTGCTCTACGCCCTGCTCCTGGCCCTGATCCTGCCCGCGCTCTACTTCGTCATCGTTCCCGTCGTGGGGGAGCTGACCGCCGAGTTGGTGTCGACCCTGCTCGCCGCCGCGGGCCTCCTGTCGCTGGTGGTGATCCTCTCCCTGATCATGCCCAGCATCCTCTCCGCGGTCTGCGCGGCGACGACCCGACCCTTCACCCTGCTGTGGCCGCTGGCGGGGAGCCTGACCGCGCGCGCCATCCGCTGCGCCCCCGCCCGCATCGGGGTCAGCGCCTCGGCCCTGGCCCTGGTCTGCACCGGTTTCGTCGGGCTGCGCGGCCTGACGGGGAGCTTGCGGGGGGAGGTGGAGGTGTGGGCCGCCGAAGCGGTGCGCGACAAGGTCTGGGTGCGCCACATGCCGGGCACGGACTTCGCCACCCTGGCGGCGCACCTGCAGCGCTACCCCGACGTCCTGGGGGTCGAGAAGGGCAACGCGCGCATCCACGCCCCCTTCCTGATCATGGGGGCGGCCGTGGAGGAGCTCGGGGGCTACGGACCCTGCGCCGAGGACCCGCGCCTCTTGCGCGCCCTGGAGGAACAGCACGGGATGATCCTCTCCCGCCGCCTGGCGGCCGACCTCGCGTACGAGGTGGGGGACTCCATCCGGCTGACGCGCGCCGACGGTCGCCTGGAGACCTTCCGGGTGGTGGCGGTGAGCGACGCCTACGGCCACTACCCCTTTCCCGACGAGCGCATGTACGGGATCGTCGCCGACCACCACCTGGCGGAGTACTACTGCGTCGACGTCGACACGGTGAACGAGGTGGCGGTGCGTCTCTCCGCAGGAGCTGATCCGGGGATCGTCGAGGCGGCGATCCTCGACTTCCACCGCGGCCCGCACGAGATCGGCTTTCGCACCGGCGCCGAGGTCCTCGCGCACCACCGCTTCGACATCGGACGCGACTTCGTGCTCTTCGACGTGCTGATCGTGCTCACCGCCGCTCTGGCTGGGCTGGGGGTCCTGAACGGCCAGCTCCTGGCGGCCCTCGAACGAACCAAGGAGCTGGGGGTGCTCGAGGCCCTCGGTACCAGCCGCCGGCAGCTGGCCGGGATGGTCCTCTTGGAGGCCGCCGTGGTCGGACTCGTGGGGGGGCTCTTGGGGGTCGGATTGGGACTCCTCTCGACACCGCACGTGGTCGACGCCCTGCGCACCCTCGCCAGCCTCGACCTGCCCTGGACGGGGGTCGGAGGCTGGGCCTGGGTGGCCTTGGTGGGGAGCGTGACCGTCGCGCTCCTCTCCGCCCTGTACCCGGTTTGGCGCACGACCCGGGTGGACGCGGTGCGGGCTGTGCGCACCGGATGAGACGCGGTGGGGGGGCTCAAAAAAGGGCTCCGGCAGCCTTCCCCGCCCTGACCGCCGGGGCTAGACTTCGCGCCCCAAGCGGGGGCGTAGCTCAATTGGTTAGAGTGCCGGCCTGTCACGCCGGAGGTTGCGAGTTCAAGTCTCGTCGCCCTCGCCACTTGATACAGACCCTCCGTCCCACGGGGGGTCGCGTCGTGTTGGCCCCGCGTAGAGGGCCCGCGCCAACTCCATGACCACCCCCACCCTCGACCCGCCCATCCTGATCGAGGATGGGCGCGGGATGGGGAGGCTGATCGAGGACCTCCGGGAGCAGAAGGAGGTCGCAGTCGACACCGAGGCGGACTCCTTCTACAGCTACCACGAGAAGGTCTGCCTGGTGCAGATCACGGTCGAGGAGCGCGACTACCTGGTCGATCCCCTCGCCCCGGGGGTGGATCTGGCCCCCCTGGGGGAGGTGCTGGCCGACCCCGACACGGTCAAGGTCTTCCACGACTCGGAATACGACGTTCTCCTGATGAAGCGGGTGTACGGCTTCCGCTTCGCCAATCTCTTCGACACGCGGGTCGCGGCCGCCACCCTGGGGACGCAGAGCCCCGGGCTGGCCTCCGTGATCGAGGCGCAGTTCGGAGTCCAGCTCGACAAGTCCCAACAGCGTTCGAACTGGTCCAAGCGCCCGCTGACGGAGCAGCAGATCCGCTACGCGCGACTCGACACGCACTACCTGCTGCCGCTGATGCGCGCCTTGCGCACCCAACTCGAAGAGCGCGGGCGGATGATGGTCCTGGAGAGCGAGTGCCGGCGCTTGGAGGCGCTGGAGTCGGTGGAGCCCGCCTTCCGTCCCGACGACTTCGTGCGCGTCAAGGGGGTCCGCACCCTCACCCCCGTGGAGCGCCAGGCGTTGCGGGAGCTCTTCGCCCTGCGCGACACGCTGGCGCGGGAGTCGAACGCGCCCCCCTTCCGGGTGATGAACAACCAAGTGCTGCTGGAGCTCGCCCGCCGGCGCCCGCGCAACGAGAAGCGCCTGGGAGCGGTGCACGGCTTCTCGCCGCGCATGGTGCGTCGCTTCGGCGACCAGGTGCTGGCCGCCCTCGAGCGGGCCCGCGAGCTGGGGCCGCTGCGCAAGCTCCCCAGTCTGCCGAAGCGGGACGGCACCGAGGGCTTGGCGGAGGTCGAGGTGGAGCTCTTCGATCGCCTCAAACGTTGGCGCAAGCGCGCCTCCGAGACCCAAGGGATCGAGTCGAGCTACCTGCTCAACCGGCACGTGATGTCGCGCCTGGCCCAGGTCCGACCGCAGGACGAATCCGCGCTGGCGGGGACCGAGGGCCTCTGCCCCTGGCAGCTCGAGATGTTCGGAGAAGAACTGCTCGAGATCGTGGCGGACTTCGAGCGCGACGTTGCCGCGGGTGCCATCCCCCGCGAGCGTCCCTGGCGCCGCCGGCGTTGACTCGGCCAGGCCCTGGTGGAGAGGAGGGGACTCGAACCCCCGACTTCCGCGTTGCGAACGCGACGCTCTACCAACTGAGCTACCTCCCCATTGGGGGGGGAAGATCCTAAAGCCCTCGGAAAGAGATTCCACCCTCCCCGCCCCCGAATCGAGAAACGAACGCGGGATCCGGTCTGGGATTCAGGGGGCCCACCGACGCGTCCGAAAACGAGGATGCCCCCCGGACCGCAGAGAACCTCCATGCCCGCTGAGTCCGAACGATCCCCGACCCTCCTGTTCGCGGACCCCGATGCCGAGATCGTCCGCGTGGCCGAAGAGACGCTGCGCGAGTGCGGTTGGGAGACAGAGGTGGCCACCGACTGGGAGAGCTGCCGGGAGGCCCTCGAACGGGGTCCGCGCGTGGCCGTGATCGCCACGGCCCTCGCCCGGGAGAGCCTCGACGACCTGAGCGGGGAGATCGCTGCTACGCGCCCCCCGGGAACCTCGGTGGTCCTGGCGCTCGAGGCGGGGGACGGCGCCGCGCTGGGGGCCCTCTTGGCGGCGGGGATCGAGGATTTCGTCCACCGCGATCCGATCCCCGCGCTCCTGTGCCATCGCCTGCGCCGCTTCCTGCCCCGTGCCGAGCCGTTCGAGCCGCTGGGCGCCGGGTGCTGGCTCGACCGCGAGGCCTTCTGTGAGGAGCTGGCCGAGCACGCCGCCACCGCGCGCTCCGCCGACGACCGGGTGGTCGTGTTCGTCGTCCAGATTGAGGACTCGCAGCGGGGCGAGGACTGGAGCCAACTCACACCCGACGCCGACCAGGCCCTGACCGACGAGGTCGGTCGCCGCATGTGGAGCGCCTTCGAGGGGGAGGAGGAGTCCCAGGGGCTGCACGACCTCCAGAACACGGCGCGCTTCCACCGCCTCGGATCCAACGCCTTCGCGATGATGATCTCGGGGCTCGAGCGCCTGCAGGATGCCGCCAGGCTGGGCGGGCGCCTGCAGGGCGCCCTGTTGCAGCCGATCTCGGTCGCGGGCGAGCTGCGCGGCGTCCAGGTGGGTCTGGGCGTGTCGAGCTACCCCGAGGACGGGGTCGACCCCGCCCGCCTGATCGACCAGGCGGCCGACGCTGCCGGCCGAGCACGGCAGGAGGGGTCGAGCTTGGTCCTCTTCCACACCGAGGCGATGGGCCGTTGGGCCTTCGAGCGACTGACACTCGAGCGCAGCCTGCGCAACGCGATCGATGGCGGGGAGCTGCGCGTCTACTACCAACCCCGCGTGGACGCCGTCACGCGCCAGATCATGGGCCTGGAGGCGCTGGTGCGCTGGCAGCATCCCGACCTGGGGCTGGTCTCCCCGGCCCAGTTCATCCCGCTGGCGGAGGAGACGGGTCTGATCGTGCCGATCGGCGAGTGGGTCCTGCGCGAGGCGTGCCGCCAGAACAGGGAGTGGCGCGACAGGGGACTGGCGAAGGTCCGCGTCTCGGTCAACCTCTCGCCGGTCCAGTTCCAGCGCCCGGACCTCTTCGACACTGTGATGCGGGCGCTGAACGACAGCGGACTCGGTGAGGACGGACTGGAGCTCGAGGTCACCGAGAGCATGCTGATGAACGACCCGCAGCGCACGGCGGAGACCCTGCAGCAGCTGCGCGGCGCGGGCATACACATCTCGATCGACGACTTCGGCACCGGCTACTCGTCCCTCAGCTACCTGAAGCGCTTCCCGATCGACGCCCTGAAGATCGACCGCTCCTTCATCACCGACGTGACCAGCAACCCCGACGACGCGGCGATCACCACCGCGATCATCCTGATGGGGCACTCCCTGCGCCTGACGGTGGTGGCCGAGGGGGTCGAGACCGAGAACCAGCTCGAGTTCCTGCGCGTCCTGCAGTGCAACGAGATCCAGGGCTACCTCTTCAGCCCGCCGGAACCCGCGGAGCGCGCCGAGGAGTTCCTGCGCACGGGGCACGCGACCGCCGCCTGACGGCGTGCCAGCCAGCGCCAGGCGTAGACCAGGTGGGCCAGCATCCAGGCGGAGGCGATCGACAGTCCCCACCCCGCGCCGAACTCGGGATCGATGACGATCGCGGCCCACATGATCGCCATCGCGATCAAGAGGCCCACGGTCGCGAGACGCAGGGAGTCACCCACAGTGTGAGTGACCACGTGGAAGGCCTCGCTCACCGTGCCCGAGCTCAGGAGCAGCACGCTCGGGGTGAGCAGCCAGCAGAGCAGCGCCACCGGCCGGTGGTAGTCGCGGGGAGTCAGGTGCTCCAGCACGGTCGGCAGCAGGGCCAGGGCCACCACCCAAGCGGCGCTGACGTAGGCGATCCCGAGCAGGGTGGCCCGCCCCCAATTGCGCCGCAGCCGCCGCACGTCGCCCACTGCGGCACCCAGGGCGGGCAGCGCCGTGCGACTCACGCCGCTGCCGAGGAGGTGCGCCGCAGAGGCCACCCGCAAGGCGATGCGCAGGTAGGCCACCGTCTCCGCCCGACCGTAGGCCGCCACCAGGAGGCCGGGAGCGACCTCGCGCCCCAAGGCCCCCGCATTGCGCGCGATGCCCACCGCCAGTCCCTGGCGCATGCCCTCGAGCAGGGGCGCGCCGGGAGCGGCCCGCGCCACCTCGCCCAGGGAGGGGAGCCTGACCCCCGCGGCGCGCTCCCGCGCCAGGAGGGTGGGGGCCAGGACGGAGGAGAGGGCCGAGGCGACGACCCACCCGCCGATCGCTCCCTCCGGCCCTCCGGTGAGCAGGGCTCCGATCGCGATCAGGAAGACCCGCACCACCTCGCAGCTCGTCTCGAGCAGGGCCAAGGCCCGCATGCGGCGCACGCCCTGCAGCCCGACCGCCACCAGGGCGCGCGGCATCTCGAGCAGCGGGGTCCAAGAGAGGGCGGCTCCCCAGAGTCCCACCTCCCTGGGGACGTCCAGGAGCGACGACAGGAGTGGAGCCAGGGCAGAGCCCAGAATCCCCACGGCCAAGCTCGTCAGCAGGTTGGCCTTGGCGAAGAAGGCCTGCCAGCGCAGCACCCCCGCGCGATCCCCTGCCGCCGCGGCGATGCGCGCGACCGTCACCGTCGGAGCGCCCGTTCCAACCAGGAGCCACAGGAGGGAGAAGAGTGCGCCGGCGACGTAGTAGTGCCCCTGTCCCCGGGCGCCGAGCAGGTGCGTCAGCATCAGCGCCCCCGCCAAGCTGGTGACGGCGCGCGCGGCGGCGCTCACCTGCAGAATGGTGGTGTCGCGCAGGAAGCTCACCCGTTGAGGGTAGACGGTCGCATCCGGCGTCGCACGCCCCTCCGCGCTGCCGTGTGCCAGCGCGACTCAGCCGCCGATCATGCGCACACCGGAGAGGTTGCCGACCTCGAAGCGCGCGGTGAAGACCGTCCCCGCTGAGCTCCCCGGGGCGTGGGTCAGCTCACCGCCCATGCGCTTGATCAGCTCGTGGGCCACCGCCAGACCGAGACCCACCCCTTGGGATCCACGGCAGGAGAAGGGCTCGAAGAGGCGCCCGGTGATGTCGGTGGGGATCCCGGGCCCGTCGTCCTCCACCTCCAGGACCAGGTGCAGGCGCTGCCAGTCGACGGTGGGCTCGGTCGAGATGCGCACCTCAACCGCACCCGTGGCGTAGCGCACGGCATTGTCGATCAGGGGGTCGAGCGCCTGCCGCACGCGGGCGGCGTCGCACTCCACCGACTCGGGGATCGGCTGGGGGAGCTCGAGGGCCAGTGCGATGCCCTTGGCCTGGGCCTGGGTCTCTCGCAGTGCGACCAACTCGCGGGTCAGCTCCACGATCGGTGTGGGGGCCTTGGCCAGGTCGAGCGTCCCGTTCTCGAGCTGGATCAGGTCGAGGATGCGGTCCAGGGTGACCATCAGCTCGCGGCTGGCGTCGATCGTCCGCTCCAGCCCCGCGGGGCGCTCTCCCTCCCAAGCGCCGCCGACCTGGATCTGCTCCAGGATCTCTCCCAGGGTCGAGCCGACCTTGTCCGAGAGGTGGACCAGGAACTCACCCTTGAGCTCCGAGGACTTCTCGGAGCTGGCCTGCGCGGTCTGCAGGGCCCGGTTCATCGTCTCCAGGGAGGAGGCGTAGGAGCGCGCCTCCGCCTCGGCGGTCTTGAGGCTCTCGACCAGGGCCTCTTCCCGGCGCCTGGCGTTCCACTTCTCGATCAGGGCGTGGGCGAGCTGCCGGATCTCCACCGAGTCGAAGGGCTTCTTCAGGATGAGCAGCTGGTCGGTGGCGCCCAGCTCCTCCATCGTCTGGTCCCAGGAGTAGTCGGAGAAGGCGGTGCAGATCACCACCTGCAGGTCGGGCTCGCTCTTCCACAACTGCTTGATCGTCTGCACCCCGTCCCAGCCGGGGGGCATGCGAATGTCGACGAAGGCCATCGCGTAGGGCCGGTCTTCGCTCCGGGCTGCGATCACCTTCTCGAGCCCCTCCTGCCCCTGGTACGCCGAGTCGACCTCGAAGGCCTCAGCGTTCGATTGCTCCGCATCCGCCTCCCCCAGGAACGCCGCGCGCGCATCCGCCAGCGCCGCGTCGCTGCCGTTCTCCTCCGCCCCGAGGATCTTGCGGAAGTCCTCGTGGATGGAGGGCGTGTCGTCGATCAGCAGGATCCGACGGTTCGTGTCGCTGCTCATCGCGCTGCTCCTTGGGTGGTGACGGTCTCGAGCGGGAGCTCGAGGGTGAAGGTGGCGCCCTCACCTGGCCCGGGGCTGGTGGCGTAGAGCCGGCCACCCATCTCGGTGGCGGCGTTGGCGGCGGTGTGCAGCCCGTACCCGTGGCCGTCCTCCTTGGTGGTGAAGCCCAGGTTGAAGATCCTGGCCAGGTTCTCCTCGGGGACCCCCACTCCAGTGTCCTCCACCTCGATCCGGACCTGATCCTCCCCTTGGCGCCGGACGCGGAGGGTGATGCGCTTGACGCCTCCTCCCTGGTCGGTGGCTTGACGGGCGTTCTGGATCAGGTTGACGAGGATCTCGAGCAGTCGGTGCTTGTCGACCTGGATCTCCGGTACTTCCTCGAACTCGCGCACGACCTCGAGGTTGGGGTCCAGGGCGGCGGCCTGCTCGCTCAGGCGCAGGGCCTCGTCCACCTTCTCTGCCGGGTCCAGCGGCTCGACCAGGCAGGCCTTGACCGCGAAGTTCTGCTGGGACTTGATCAGCTCGCAGATGTGCTCGATCCCCTCGGTCAGGGAGCCGACCTCGGCCTTGATCGTGCGCTGCTCCTCTCCGAGCTGCACCGAGAGCGCAGTCAGAAAGGGCTGCAGGTGCTTGCCCTTGGGATCGTTGTCGATGAACTCGCCCAGGTTGGCTTTGTGCTTGTCCAGGATCTCGGCCACCATCTGCAGGTCGCTGATGGCCATGCCCTCGATGCGCTGCGTGACCAGCGAGGCCGAGATGTTGACGCTGTTCAGCACGTTGCCGACGTTGTGCAGGATGCCGGTGGCGATCTCGGACATGCCGGCGGTGCGCGCGGTCTCGACGACCTGGGCGCGCGCGCTCTCCAGCTTCGCCATCATGCAGTCGAACTCGTCGGCCAGGACTCCGAGCTCGTCGCTGCGCTGCGAATCGAGCTTGGCCCGGAAGTCCTCCTCCGCTCCGATGCGCTTGGCGTGCGAGGTGAGCGCGAAGAGCGGCGTCAGGACGACGCGCTGCAAGAGCGACATCAGGACCAGGAGCAAGAGGAAGCCCGCGGCCACGGTGCTGACCAGGCCGAAGGCCACGGCCGTGTTCCCCGTGGCGGTGACGTTGCGGTCGACGTTCGCCCGCAGGAGCAGCTCGGGGCGGTTCCTGAAGTCGGGGAAGGCGCCGTAGACGTGCAGCATCGAGTCGCCCACGACCCGGCGCACGGGCTCCGGCGTGGAGGCCGCCTCGCGGTGGGCTTGCTGCACGGTGGTGGGGAGCTCATGGCGGCCATCGGCCTGCCAGAAGTCGAAGTCGACCTTGGTGCTGGCCGCCAGCTCGGACTCCAGGGAAGCGGAGAGGAAGCGCCCGAGGATCAGGACGCCCGCGGCCTCGGCGCCCGGGCGGCTGGGCAGGATCGGGCGCGCGCTGATGATCAGGGGCTTGTATTCCGTCAGCAGGATGCCGACGGGGCGTTCGATGCGCTCGCGCTCCCTCTCTCGCTCCCGAATCGACTCGAGGTCCAGCTCGCTGGGCGCCAACACCCCTCCCCCGTCGGTGTCCCGACGCTCGAGCTCTCGCTTGCGCCCCCAATCGACCTTGGCCAGGAGCGGGTGGGAGGTCCGGAAGCTCTGCGTGGGGAAGTCCCTCAGTCGCACCGCGACGCCCGTGTCGGGGTCGGTGATGTCGTTCCAGAGGACCTCGTGCTGGCCGCTCTCCTCCGCGCCCAGGAAGAAGAGCAGGTCGATGCCCGCCGCCGCGAGCCTGGGCGCGGCCAGGTTCGAGCGCTCGAACTGGGTGCGCCGCTCGTTGCGGACGTAGGCGTAGGCGTCATCCCAGGCCGACCATTGCCGAGCGATCTCGTCGACGCGCGAGATCTCTCCCTGCAGCGCCTCGATGACCCGCTCGAGGTTCTTCTCGGCCTCGAGGCGTTCCAGCTCCTCGAAGCGATCGAGGAAGATCGTGCGTTGGACCCGGTCCGTGACGGCCGCGAAGACGCCCACGACCAGGGTCAGGATCAGGACGATCTTGAGACGCAGTGACATGGGGGCCTAGCGACGCTCGGAAGAGGACGGGCTCTCCGAGGTGGTCTCGTCGCGGACGAGGGAGGGCGGTGCGTCGGGGGAGACCTCGTCCTCGGCTTCCTCCTCATCCCCCTTGCGCATCGGTGCCGTCGCCTGGTTGAGCAGCTCGGCGAGATCGTGCAGCTCGTCGCCCTTGCGCAGGCGGAAGTCCGGGGGACGCTCTCCGCGTTGCAGCGACTCCAGGAACTTCTCGAAGCGGTAGAGCGGCCCGGCGACGCGGAAGGTGGACAGGATGCCGACGAAGAAGGTCAGGGGCAGGAAGACCAGGAAGGCGATCGCCAGATCGCGCAGCAAGATCCCGTGGGAGGCCTCCAACAGGAGCACCGAGTCGTTGGGCAGCTCCAGCGCCGCGCGGGTCATCGTGTTGGTGAAGAGCACGAATTGCAGCAGCAGCGACAGCGCCACCAGACCGACGAAGGTCACGGTCAGCTTGAGCTGCAGATGCGGCTTGATGAGCTTCTTGCGACGCTTGTACTTGCGCTGGGGCATGGGACAGGGGAGGCGCGGGGAGACCGGATATCCCATCGGCCCCGTGGGCCTCGAACTTGAGCCTCTAGCGGGCCTGCGGGCGGGGCTGCGAGAGCCGCTCGCGCCAGGGTTCCGGCTCCGCGGGCAGCCCCTGCTCCCCCGTCAGCCCCGCCAGCACCTCCGCCGCCTTGAGCCGCACGTCGATCTGGGGGTGCTCCAGGACCTCGATCAGGGCCTGGTTGGCGTCCAGCGCCCGCAGACTGTGGAGGGCGCTGCAGGTCAGGCGCACCACTGTGGGATCGCTGTGTCTCAGGAGCGGAACGAGCTCCGGCGTGAGCTGCCGGCGGAAGAGCCGCTTGGTGCCGCACTCGTTGATCGCCAGGCAGACCTCCGCCAGGTCCTCGTCCGCGAGCCGGGCCAAGAGCTCACCCCCCTGCTCGCGCCACCATTGGGTCTCCCCGTCGTACCAGAGGCGCCAGCGCCGAGGCTCCGAGTTGATCGTCATGGCCGTGATGCCCCTCAGCGCCCAGTAGGAGTTGGCGCGCACACCGCGGTCGTCGTCGGAGAGGAGCCCGATCAGGTCGTCGAGGGAGTCGTAATCGTCCAGGCGGCCCAGGGCGAAGGCGGCGTACTTGCGCTCCTCCGCCAGCGTGGAGGTGAGGTACATGCGGATGCGATTCAGGGAGGCGTCGTCCAGGGGGGTCTGGACCATGCGCGCGACATCCCCGATCTTCGAGAGCACCGATGCATCCCACTGCGGGACGGCACCCAGGAGCCGCGGCAGGACCTTCAGGGCCGCGAGGGTTTTCGTGCCACCCAATCCGCGCACCAGGTTCCAGTCCAGCCACGGATGGCCCGCCCCGTAGAGGGACTCCACGATCCCGTAGCCCGAGGGGTCGCGCTCGAGGATCGCGGTGACCGCCGCCGCCAGGTCACGGCCGACCCGGCTGTGGTCGCTCTGCTTGGCATCGGGGTGAGGCGACGCGAGCTCGCAGGCCAGGCGCAGGTCGGGCCCCTCACCGCAGTGTGCCAGGAGATCGAGGGCCACCCGCGCCGCGGAGTGCCTGGCGTCGATCTCCTCGATCTCTCCCAGGCGCGCGAGGACCTCATCGGGAACGGTCGTCGTGAGGCGCTCGAGGGCGTCGAGGACCTTCGCATCCAGGACCTCGGGAGCATCCTCCGGGAAGAGCAGCTCCCGCCCCTGCCGTCGCTCGTCCAGCATCAGCAGCCAGCGGGTCCCTCCCTCGGGACCCTCCGTCAGCAGGGCCTGCGTCAGCTCCGAGGTGGTCGGCAGGTGTCCGGCGCCGGCGGCCTCGAGCAACTCCACGCAGTCCCCGCGGGGCTCTGCCCAGGTCGGGACCGCGAGGGGGACTAGCAGGAGGGGGAGGAGTCGCATCCTCAATTCCTGCAGGTGATCTCGATGGTGCGCGTGGCCGGCGTCAGCTCCCCATTGGGTCCCGTGCGCTCGACCGTCAGGTGGATGTTGACGCGGTCGCCCACCATGTCGAAGGCCAGACCGCTCTCGTCGACGAGACCGTTGCCGTTGTCGTCGTCGGCGTTGAAAACTTCCCCGGCGAAGAAGGTCGGCACCCAGTTCGACCAGGAGATCGAGCGCTCGTTCGGCAAGCCGGGGTTCTCCTGCCACAGCACCCGCCCGCGATCCTCCAGCTCGTTCCAGGAGATCGACTCGGGCGGACTCTCGATCATCTCCCCCTCCTCGACCCCCAGGCTGACGCTGTAGGTGACTTCGTTGGTGTACGCCGGCGAGAGGGCAACCGGGTACAGGTTGTCGGCGCTGGAGGACATCAGGGCCAGCGAGATGCGGTCCAGCGTAAGGTCCGCCTCGTCGTTGAGCGTCTGCCAGAAGACTCCCGAGCGCGCCGCCTGCGAACCGGTCCTGGAGACCATCGAGACGTTGACCATGATCAACGCCATGATCGCCAGTGCGATGACCAGCTCGAGCAGGGTGAAGCCCGCTTGAAGAGCCCGCGGTCGCCTCACTACTCGATCTTCTCCAGCTTGGCGAACATGGTGGACATGCGGAACTCCCGCTCCCCCGCCCTGCCGCTCCAGGCAACCCGCACGGTGACGGGCAGGACGATGTAGTCGGAGGAGTGGTCGAGGGAGTCGGTCAAGAGGTCCCCGTTGAGGTCGCGAGGCATGCTGAGGTCGGGCATCACCAAGTCCTCGTAGAGCCCGCCCTTCTCCTTGCCCTTCTGGCCTTCCGGCAGGAAGACCCGGCCGACGTGCGGCTCCTCCCACGGGCCGTCGGCCTGCGGATCGAGCCCCAGCACGTCGAAGTAGGGTCCGGGTGCCGTCCCGTGCCCTTCGGGATCGTCCTTGGGATCGGCGTTGTAGCGCGCGAAGAGCTCGTCGAAGGGCTCGCTGCGCATGCGCTCCAGGAGGTTCATCGTCGCCTCCACGGCCAGCGCTCGCTCGCGCTTGGTGCTCGCGTGACCGATCGACGCCGTGATCGTGGAGGAGAGCATGTAGACGGCGACGGTCAGGACGAGGATCGCCACCATCACCTCGACGAGGGTCATGCCCAAGCGGAGGGAGGGCTTCCGGATTCCCCTTTGAGGGCGGAGGTGGATCATATGGAAAGGTCGACGCGCGACCGGCGGACAGCCGTCCGCGCTCGCGCTGGGTACAAAAGTGGACGTCCTGGGATCGACCGTTTCGGCAGGTGGGCTGAATCCGGGCCCGCCTTTCCCCCCCTGCGGCGGGGGAGGTCTCAAGCTGAGCCGCGCGACGCCCGTGACTCGCCCTCGCGAAGACTGACTGCGTTCGTTGAGGGGCAAAAGCCACCCACACCGAACCCACTCAGCTCAAATCCCGTACTGCCGGTGCACCCAGCGCGGCCGGCTGAAGTCCCAGTTCCGCTCCGCCATGCCCGCCACGAAGAGCGCGTGGCTGCGCTCGATCGCCAGCCGGTACTCGTCGTCGAGCCCGAGCCGACGGGCGTAGCCGTCGAGCGCCTCCCGCTCGTGGGGGCGCCACGCCCGCCGGTCGCGCAGCAGGCGCCAGGCGCGCTCCGGGGGGCCGCCGATCTCCTGTTTGCGCTGCTGGGCGATCAGGTGCAGGAGGTCGACGTAGGGCAGGTAGGCCTCCTCGCTGGCACCCCAGTCGAGGAAGCCGCTCACGCTGCCCTCCTCCCGCACCAGCACGTGCTTGGCGCGCAGGTCGGCGTGGTAGAGGACGAGGGGCAAGCTCCGCCCGACCAGGGTCTCCCGCAGCTCGTCCAGGTGGCGCTCGATCGCCCGCGCCGTCGACTCCACGGCGCAGAGCTTCTGCACCCGACGCAAGCGCTCGGCGACCAGCGTCTCGAAGCGCGACTCGTCGAACGCCTCCGGCGGTCCCAGCGCCAGCTCCCCCAGGTGGCGCGCCGCGTCGGCGACCATGCGGGCCTCCGCGCCGTCCCCGCCGGCGAGCTGGGGCGCGCCGATCCCCTCCAGGCGTCGCTCCGCGGCGAGCCAGACCCCCTCCAACTCGCCGGCGAAGAGCAGCTCCGGCACCGGCAGGAAGGGGAAGCGCAGCGGGATCCGCTCGAGGAAACCCACGTGGGTCTCCACCAGCCGGCGCTTGGTGGGGGAGAGGGGCACGTGCAGCACCCAGCCCCCGTGCCCTGCGCCCCCGGCGACCGGCGAGGTGACCAGCACGCCGGTGTTGCTGCGGCTGGCGATCAGGGTCTCGATCTGCGGTCGCGCCTCCCCCAGGCGCTCGGCGAGGGCGTCGAGGACTTGTTCGATCCGCGGGCGAGCGGCGCTCCCCGCGATCAGGGCGAAGGAGGGGGTCAAGAGCGGGAAGAGGCCCGCGCGGTGGGCGAAGAGCTTGACGCGATTCGAGCGCTCCCGCGGCCCGATCGTCAACCGCGGGCGCTCGGCGTCGAGGGCGACGACGTGGCTGAAGTCGCGCCCGTGGGGGTAGAGGGCGAAGGCGCGCACGCCCGCTCCGCACGCGGCGAGCCTGCGGCGGTACCCCTTGAGGGTGAGCTCCCCCCGCCGCGGGGCCAGGGCCCGCCTCGCCCACGCCAGGGGGCCCGGCACGCGAAACACCCCGTGCCTGCCGGTGGAGAGCTTGTAGGCCAGCCGGTTGTCCGCCGTGACGACGACCTCGCCGCGCGCGACGCGTCCGAGCTCCGCCAGGTCGTGCCCCCAACCGGTGGCGGGGTGCGGGAGTCCGTCCTCCTGCACCACCAGGTCGAAGCTTCCGTCGGTGAAGGGCAAACGCCGGTCGAAGCCCAGGACCAGGTGTCGCACTCGACCGGGGGAGAGGGCCGCGTCGCGCGTCCGGGCGAAGGCCAGACGCGGCGAGGAGCGATCCGCGAGGACCACCTCGAAGCCCAGGCTGGTCAGGGCGGTGACCGTTCCGGAGAAGGCGTTGCCGAGGAAGAGCGCGCGGCCGCGGCCACCCTCCAGGCAGAGCGCCCAGGCGCCCCGACTCTCCTTCGAGAGGAGCATCAGGGCGTCCGCGGAGTCCTCGTCCAGCTCCAGGAGCACGCGCTCGACGACCGCCTTGAAGTCCGCCCCCTCACGCGCCAGGGCCAGGGCTCTCCCCAGGGCTTCGTCCGTCGCGGGCAGGGGCTGACTCGTCAGCCGTTGGGGGCTCGCTCTTCCCGGCGTCACGGGTGGGATCATCCCCGGTGACGCTCTCCAGGCCAACAGCCCTCCGCTACACCGGCGGGAGCTGCTTCTTCTCCAGGACCGGCGGCTTGCCCCCCTTCTTGTCCTCGGTCGGCACCGGGACGGGGACGTGGGCGGCCAGGGTGTGGTCGGTCAGCTCGGGGTGGATCGCCCGCAGAGCCGCGGGGACCAGGTCCCGGTGCGGGCCTAGGTGTTCGAGGCCGGCGGGACCGCGCACCCAGCCGACGCTGCGATCGCTGCCGTCCTGCATCCAGAGGGTCCCGTCGAGAGAGCTCTCGAGGGACGCCAGGGGGATGGCACCGCTGTTGCGCCAACCCTCTTCGTCGAGGGCGATCACCTCCACCAGGAGGTCCTGCGCGTAGCCGCGGGGGAAGGCGTAGACGACGCGGGATCCGGGGAGCAGGTGAACGGCGCGCAGGGTGTCGGCCCCCTCGCAGCCGAAGAGCAGGAGTTGCCCCACGAAGGAGGTGTTCTCCGCTGCCAGGTGGTTCGAGGTGCTCTGGAGGGTGACCTCGATCGCGGCGTCCTTCAGCTCCACCGGCACGGGGACCTCGCCGGGGATCTGCGTCAGGATGAGGGCTGCTGCGGTGAGGGTCTGGATCATCTCGTCCTCCGCCGCCATCGACCTCGGCGGCCCCGCACCTATCGACCTCTGCCTCGATTCGCTTGAGGGCCCGGAACGAGAATCGGGAAATCCCTTCCGGGTCCGGGGGGGGAGCGGCCATCCAGCCGCCGATCGGCGCTCGGCGATCCCCGTCGGGGCGTAGAATCGGCAGGTCGCCCCAGCGAGGAACCAGGAGCTCCCATGCCGAAGCAGGTGTCCCGGTCCACACTGCCCGCGCTGGCTCTCGCCCCGCTGCTGGTGGCCGGCCCCGCGAGTGCGTTGTCGGCGAGCAGGACCCGCGAGGGGATCACCAGCTGCCCCAGCCCGACCACCTACTGCGTCACCTCACCGAACTCGGTCGGCTCCGGCGCCCTCATCTCGTGGATCGGGACGCCCAGCCCTCCGACGGACGACTTCCACCTGGTGGCGACCGGCTGCCCGGCCAGTCAGCCCCTGCTCTTCTACTACGGAGGAGCAGCGACGGCGCTGCCCCTCGGCAACGGCGTGCGGTGCGTCGGCAGCGGCGGACTCGGGATCTTCCGCTTCCCGGCGCTGATCACCGACGGCGCGGGCGCGGCGGTGATGAAGCTCGACTACGGCCAACCGCCCGCCGGGTGCGGAGCTGGACAGTGGTTGGCAGGTCTCACCCGGTACTGCCAGGGCTGGTACCGCGATCCCGCAGGGGGAGGGGCTCAGCACAACCTCACGGACGGGCTCGAGGTGCAGGTCTGCAGCGGTAGCGGAACAGCGGTGGACCTGGTGCACGTCCCGGCCGGGACGTTCGAGATGGGGCGACACGTGGGGAGCGGCTACCACGACGAGCTCCCCGTCCACACGGTGAGGCTGGACGCCTTCGACATCGACGCCTACGAGGTGAGCAACGAGAAGTACGAGCTCTACCTGAACTGGGCGATCAGCCAGACTCCCCCCCGGGTGACGGTCGTGGCTGGCTGGGTCTACCAGGTCGGCGGTGCCGGTCATGCGCTGTGCCGCACGGCGGCGGCCTCGAGCTACAGCCGCATCACCTGGAACGGCACCTGCTTCGGCGTCACGGCTGGCAAGGAGGACCATCCGATGGTGGACGTGACCTGGTACGGAGCCGGTGCCTACGCCAACCAGCGCAGTCGCGACGAGGGGCTGACCCCGTGCTACGACGAGGCGACGTGGGACTGCGACCACTCCGCTGACGGCTATCGGCTGCCGACGGAAGCGGAGTGGGAGTACGCGGCACGCGGGGGCGAGCACAGCCCCTATCGCGCGTACCCGTGGGGAGACGCGCTCGACGGCTCACAGGCGAACTACTGGTCCTCCGGCGATCCCTTCGAAGCGGGTGCGACTCCCTGGACCACTCCGGCGGCCTACTACGACGGCAACCAGATCCCGGCCGGGGTCGACATGGCGAACGGGTACGGGCTCTACGACACGGCGGGCAACGTGCTGGAGTGGTGCGGGGACCGGTACTCGGAGAGCTACTACTCCTCCAGCCCGATCGGCAATCCCACCGGGCCGGCGGCGGGCACGCACCGGGTGATCCGCGGTGGAGGTTGGGAGGACTTCGCGTCCCTCCTGCGCTCGGCGAGCCGCAACGCCTACTTCCCGGCCCTCCCCGGCCACGACCTCGGCTTCCGGGTCGTCGCGCTGCGCCGCTAGCGGCGCGATCGCTGAGGAACCGCCAGCGGTCAATCCCGTCCCAGCAGGCGGAAGGCGGCCCACGTCGACGGCGGCCACCCCTGGGCCCGCAGGTCGCGCCGCGCGGCCGCGACGGCCCGGGAGGGGATCTTCCCGCCGGCCAGGTGCGCGTGGAGATCCAGGGCGAAGACCTGCGCAGCGCCGTCCTCCACCGGCCAGAGGGTCACCACCAGGTCCCGGGTCCCCGCCTCGAGGAAAGCGCGCGCCAGGCCGTGGACCCCCTCGGCGTCGACGAAGCGACCCCCCGCGGTTTCGCAGGCCGCCAGCACCACCAAGGGCAAGGGGGCGCCCGCCTCCAGGATCTCGGCGGCGCACACCACCTCTCCCGCGGAGAGGGCCAGCCCCACCGGCGCCAGTCGGCGGTCCCCGCAGGCGGGGGCCTCCACCAGGTGGGTGGCCAGGTGCAGGGCTCGCCCCGAGGCGAGGGCCTCGAAGAAGGCGCCGCGCCGGAAGGCCGCGCCGGTGAGGAGCTCCGCCGCGGGGCGCTCGCGCCCGAGCTGCGCGAGCTCCCGCGCCGCGCCGGGCAGGGCGGGCGCTCCGCCGTCGTCGAGGGGACTGCCGAGCAGACTCCAGGCGGTCTCTGGCTCGAAGCGCACTCCGAGCACGTCCTCCTCGGGCAGCCCGGGCAGGATCACCGGCACCAGCCGCTCGCCGAGGGGGACTCCCTCCAGCCACACCAGGGAGAGGGGCAGCATCTCGAGTGGACCGTGGACGCAGAGGAGCAGGCGCTCGGAGGGATCCCCCGCCCCCGCGGTGAGGCGCGCGGCCACCGCCGGGGGGAAGAGCTCGGCCCCGATCTCGCCGGCGAGGGCCGCCGCGCGCTCCCGGTCGTCGGCGATCACCGCCTCGCGCAGGCGGCGGACGGCGGTCTCCAGCTCGCGCCGGCCGAGGGGGATCGCGACCGCTTCCCCCTCTCCGCGCGGTCCGATCCAGGCGACGACGGTCTGGTCGGCGCCCACCCCCCAGGTGACGAGGCCGCGCTCGAAGCGGCGCGCCCAGGCGCTGACCGCCGTCGCGTCGATCGTCGCGTTGTGCTCGCGCAGCCGGCGCGTCTGGCGCTCCTCGATCAGCGCCGCGGCGGCGATCGGGTCGCCGAGCTCCGCCCGCGCTCGGGCGAGCAGGGTCACCGCGTGCACGCCGAGCCACTCCCCGATCACCGACCCCGCCTCGCCCTCGGCGTGCAGGGACCAGCGCCGCGCTTCCTCCAGGGCGGCCTCCAGGGCGCTCAGCGCCAGGTCGGGGCGACCGAGCTGGAGCCGCGCCTCGCCGATCAGCACCTGGGCTTCCGCCCGCGCCCGCGGACTCCAGCGCTCGAGCCCCGCCCCCTCCTCGAGCAGGGCCAGGACTTCCGAGGGGACCCCATCCGCCAGGGCCAGGGCCGCTCGCGCCAGGCGCCCCACCTCGCCGTTCCCCTCGAGGCGCTGCACCTCGCGCCGCGCCGCCGCCAGGTCGCCGCTGCGCACCAGGACCGCCGCCAGGAGCGCGTGCCAGGAGTCGAGGTACGCCTGTTCCTCGGGGGGATGGGAGAGGAGGAAGGCGAGCGCCGCCTCCGGTCGATCCGCCCCCAGGAGACTCACCGCGTGCTCGCGCACCAGGGGCCAGCTCTCCTCGGGGGAGGTGATGCGCGCCAGCTCCGCCAGCAGGCGGTCGACCTGGGCCAGGTCCCCTTCGTCGCGGGCGAGCTGCACCAGGGCGAGCAGGGCGCGGGCGCGGTACTCGTCGCGGCCGACGCGCTGCGCGAGCTCCAGGCAGCGCGCGAAATCCCCACGCGCCGCTTGCCGCTCCCCCGCGGCGCGCGCCAGGCGACCCCGGATCCAGAGGGGCTCGAGGCGCGGCGTGACCATGCCGCAGCGCTCGAAGAGGGCCAGGCTCTGGGTGACGTGGTCGGTGGCGGAGGCGGCCAGCTCGTCGCGCTGCGCGGAGTCGAGGCTCGGGTCGTCCTCGATCGCGGAGAGCTCCAGGTGGGCGGCGAGGGCGTGGGCGCGCGCCGCAGGGGAGAAGTCCGGCGCGCTCTCCACCTCGGTCGCCAGCGCCTCGAGCTCCGCGATGAGGTCGGCGCGCAGGTCCCTCCAGCTCTCTCCCGGCGCGAGCCCCTCGCGGCCCGCCGCCACCGCCTCCTCGCGCAGGGCGGCGAAGCGCGCCTCGTCGGCGAGACCGCGGGCGCGCTCGGCGGGGGAGAGGGCGGCGAAGAAGCGCGCCACGTCGAGGGCGTCGCAGCGCTCGTGGTGGGTGCAGAGCCCCTCGGCGATCGCGAGCAGCTGCGCCTCCGCTGCGGAGTCCCCCTCCCGCAGGCGGTTCAGGGCCTGCACGAAGGCGCCCAGTTCCTCCGCGGCGGACTGGGCCAGCGCCCCCGGGGCCCACCCGGCCGCGAGGGCCAAGGCCACGCTTCCCAGGCCGCGCGCCAGGAGCCCCACGGCGCTAGCGCCCCGGCTTCGCGCCCAGGTACTCGTCGCGCCCCGGACCGGCCGCCATGTGGCGCGCCCGTTCGCGGGCGTCGGTCCAGTAGCCGGTGTCGTGCAGCGTGTGGATCTGGTCGATGGGGGGGAGCGCGGCCAGGGTCCCGGCGATCGAGGGGTCGAAGGCCACCTCGAAGTCGCGCTCCCCGAGCAGTCGCTCGAGCCCATCCACGACCACCCACGCCTCCCAGGTGTAGTGGCCCGCGGGCAGGGTGCCCTCCCTGGAGAGCTCGGGGAGCGCCCCCTCCAGCTGGAAGACCGTCTCACCGGGGGCGAAGGCGCTTCCGGAGTGACTGCGCAGGCGGATCCGATAGGACGCCGCGTCCGCGACCGGCGTCAGCTCGAAGCGGGGCGCCGCCGCCCAGGTCTCCCCCGGGAGGGACTCCGCGTCCAGCACTCGATCGCGGGGGAAGAGCAGGGCGTCCGCCGCCGAGCCCCTGAGCAGGGGGTAGTTGGGCCAGCGGTCCCCCGCGTCGACCGCCGCGCTGCGGAAGACCACGATGGCGAACAGGAGCCCCGCCGCCACCAGGAGCGGAGCCCAGCGGTCCAGCCGCCTGAGGGGGCGCACCGGATCCGGGGTGGGGGCGCGGGCAGGTGCGGGGGCGGGTGCAGGGGCAGGGTCGTAGGTCGCGGGAGCAGGGCTCTGCTCGGACAGGACGAGGGGGGCCGGTGGCGCGGTGGCGAGCCCCTCCACCAGCGACTCGCACTCGGAGCAGAGCGCCAGGTGATCCTCGATCCTCCCGCGGCGCGCGCTCGACATCGGCTCGTAGCCCGGCCCGTGGGCGAAGTCGAAGAGCTCCTCCGCCGCCGGGCAGGGACTGGCCTCCGCGGCCTGGGAGGTGAACCAAGCCTCCGCCTCCTCCAGCAGGCGCAGCCGCGGCCCGTGCACGGGGTGGGCGGCCACGCGGGCGTGGTCCTCCGTCGTCAGCTCGTCCCAACGCGTGAGAACCTCGACCATACGAGGGTCGTCCGCGCCCGCCGGCAAGGGCGCGTTACCGAGGTCGGGGATCTCCATGGTCGCCCTCTTCTCCGAGGCCCCGCGTCCCGGGGGGCCGCCTTTCCTAGGAGATTCGCTCAATCGCGCGCCTCCAGGGCCGTGTGCTGGTTGAGGAGCACCCTGCGCAGGCTCAGCTGGGCCCGGCGGATGCGGTACTTGGCCTGCTCGAGGGTGATCTCCAGCTCGCGGGAGATCTCGCCCATCGTCTCCCCCTGGACGAACCTGAGGTCCAGGAGGACGCGTTCCTGGGGGGTGAGCTCCGCCAGGGCCTCGCGCACGAAGGCTCCGATCTCCTCCGCCCCGGCGCGCTCCACGGGTCCGGGGTTCTCGTCCACCTGCTCCGGCAGGGTTTCCCCCTCCGCCGCCAGCCGCGGCCGGCGTCGGGCGCCCTGGCGGCGCTTCTCGTCGACGCAGCGACACCAGGCCACCCGGTAGAGCCAGGTGCCGAAGGAGCCCTTGGCGGCGTCGAAGCTGTCCCGATCGAGTCGTTCGAGGACGAAGAGGACCAGATCCTGGTAGAGGTCCTCGCGGGCCGCGGGGTCCGCTTCGAAGTGACCGATACAGTGGTAGAAGAGGGACCGATAGCCCTCCAGGAAGGCGGCGACCGCCTCCTCGTCGCGCCGACGTAGCCCCTCCACGAGCCGGTGCTCTTCCACGGTAGTCCCTCGCCGCGCCGCGGGGACGCGGGCGGTCCGATCGGCTTACCGTTTCGGAAGGGTCGATTCAACCTCCGCCCACCGGGAAGCCGGCGGAGCGCCTGTCTTCGGGCTCTATCCCCCCGTAGCCCCGAAGATAACCCCCGCTGAAGCCGCTCCTGTCTCCTGGCAGCCCTCCGGCGGCGGAGCTACGTTATCGCCCTCGAAACCGACGCGAAACCGCGCCTCCCGTCCCCTTCAGCTGCGCTTGCCGGGCGCAGCCGACCCACCGCCGCCCAGGAGTTCCCGTGAAGACCGTCGTCATCGCCAGCGCCTGCCGTACCCCGATCGCCAGATTCCAGGGGAGCCTGGCGGGCTTCTCCGCCCCCGAATTGGGTGCCTTCGCCGCCGCGGAGGCGGTGAAGCGGGCGGGGATCGAGCCCTCCGCCGTCGAGGAGGTGATCTTCGGCAACGTGCTCTCCGCCGGCCTGGGGCAGAACCCCGCGCGCCAGGTCGCGCGCGCCGTGGGGGTCCCCGACGACGTCGGCAGCCTGACGATCGACAAGGTCTGCGGCTCGGGCCTCAAGGCGGTGATGCTCGCCGCCCAGGCGATCCGCGCCGGCGACGTGGAGTGCGTCCTGGCGGGGGGGATGGAGAGCATGACCAACGCCCCCTACCTCATGCCCCAGGCCCGCGGCGGGGTGCGCCTGGGCCACGGCCAGCTCTTGGACTCGATGGTCCACGACGGGCTGTGGGACAAGTACAACGACTTCCACATGGGCACCACCGGCGAGCTCGTGGCGGAGAAGTACGAGATCTCCCGCGAGGAGCAGGACGTCTACGCGGTCGAGAGCCACAACCGGGCCGAGCGCGCCACCGCCGACGGGAACTTCGACCAGGAGAAGGTCGCCGTCATGGTGCCCCAGCGCAAGGCCGACCCCGTGGCCTTCAACAGCGACGAGAACATCCGCACCGGGGCCACGATCGAGGGGATGGCCAAGCTGCGTCCCGCCTTCAAGAAGGACGGTACCGTGACCGCGGCCAACGCCTCGTCGATCAACGACGGCGCCGCCGCCCTGGTGGTGATGAGCGCCGAGCGCGCCCAGGCCCTGGGGGTCACGCCCCTGGCGACGATCACCAACTACGCCACCGGAGGTTGCGCACCGGAGTGGGTCATGATGGCGCCCGAGGTGTCGATCAAGCACTGCGCCGAGAAGGACGGCCGCGCCCCCACGGACTACGACCTGCACGAGATCAACGAGGCCTTCTCGGCCGCGGCCATCGCCGTGCGTCGCGTCTTGGACCTCGACGCCGCCAAGATCAACGTCAACGGCGGCGCGGTGGCCCTCGGACACCCGATCGG
>CAZDQL010000086.1:0-28001 GCA_964507325.1 uncultured Planctomycetaceae bacterium
ATCGCCCCCGTATGTGGTGGCAAATGGGCGGGCTCGGTACTGCCCCGCAACGCGCAAGCGCACACTCCTCGAACAGACCGCTAGTGCAGCGCCGTCTCCCGCAACACCTCCTCGATCGTGGTCACCCCCGCCGTGGCCGCCGTCAGGCCGCGCTCGCGCAGGGTGCGCATGCCGCCGGCGATGGCGGTCTTGCGCAGCTCCTCGATCGAGGCGAAGTGGGCGATCGCGTGGCGGACCCCGGCGTCGATGCGCATCACCTCGAAGAGGCCGGTGCGGCCCAGGTAGCCGGTGTGGTGGCAGCTCTCGCACCCCTGGCCGTAGTGGAAGGTCGCGCCGGCGAGCGTGGCGGCGTCGGGGCCCAGCTCGATCAGGATCTCCTCGTCGGGGACGTAGGAGGTCTTGCAGTGGGGGCAGATCTTGCGCACCAGGCGCTGGGCGATCACCGCCTCCAGGGTGGCGGTGATCAGGAAGGGCTCGATCCCCATGTCGATCAGGCGCGTGATCGTCGAGGGGGCGTCGTTGGTGTGGATCGTGGCGAAGACGGTGTGGCCGGTGAGGCTCGCCTCGACCGCGGTGTCGGCGGTGTCGTGGTCGCGGATCTCCCCCACCAGGATCTTGTCGGGGTCCTGGCGCAGGATCGAGCGCAGGATGCGGGCGTAGTCGACCCCGATGTCCTCGCGGATCGGCACCTGGATGATGCCGGCGATGTCGTACTCGACGGGGTCCTCGACGGTGATGATCTTGATCTCGGGCCGGTTGGCCTCCGACAACATCGCGTAGAGGGTGGTCGTCTTGCCGGAGCCCGTGGGACCGGTGACCAGCACGATGCCGTGGGGCATCTCGGTCAGCTCGCGCAGCGCCCGGTCGTCCTCCTCGGTGAGGCCCAGGGATTCCAGGTCCAGGCTGACCGCCGAGCGGTCGAGGATGCGCATGACGCACCCCTCGCCGGTGGGACCGGGCAGGGTCGCCACGCGCAGGTCCACGGGCCGGCCATCGATCGCCAGCTCGATGCGCCCGTCCTGGGGCATGCGCGTCTCGGTGATGTCGAGCTCCGCCATGACCTTGATGCGGGACACCAGGGGGAGCGCCAGGTGCGGCGGGGGAGCCTCGACCTCGTAGAGGGAACCGTCGACCCGGTAGCGGATGCGGAAGACCTCCTCGAAGACCTCGAAGTGCACGTCGCTGGCGCGGTCCCGGATGGCACGGTGCAGGATCGAGTTCAGCAGGCGCACCACCGGCATGCTGGCCGCGGCGCTCTCGACGTCCACCCCCTGGGTCTCGCGGGCGGCCTCGGCGATGGCGTCCGCCAGGGTGGTCTCCTCGCCGTAGTGCTCGGTCACCAGCCGCCGGATCGCCTCGGCGTCCCCCACCGCGCCGCGCACGGCCGCACCGGTGGTGAAGGCCAGGTCCTCCAGCATCGCGGTGTTCAAGGGGTCGGAGATGGCGACCACCAGGGTCTCGCCGTCGAGGCGCAGGGGCAGGACCCCGTAGGTGTGGCAGGCGGTGCCGTCGATCAGCTTCAGGGCGTCGGGCTCGGGGTGCGCCGCGGAGAGGTCCACCGTCTCGAGCCCGGCCTGCTCCGCCAGGGCCATCGCCACCTCGGAGGTGGAGCAGGCCCCCATCTCGACCAGGCACTGGCCGATCAGCCCGCCCCCCTTGCGCTGGGCGGTGAGCGCCGCCTGGATCTGGGACTCCTTGACGACGCCGCGCTCCTTCAGGATCTGACCCAGGAGGCGACGGCCACCGGCGTTTCCCGGTTCCGCGCTCACAGCCGGGCCTCCATGTCGCGCAGGTCCTGGGCGAAGTCGAGGGCGGTCTGGCGGTCGATCACCCCCTGCTGCACCAGCTCGTAGAGGTGATCGTCGAGGGTCACCATCCCGAGGCGCCGCGAGGTCTGGATGGTGGACTGGATCTTGTTCGTCTCGTTCTTGCGGATCAGGTTGCCGACCGCCGGCACGTTGATCATCACCTCGAAGGCGGCCACCCGCCCCTTGGTGCCGGCACGCGGCATCAGGACCTGGGAGATCACCGCCACCAGCGAGACGGAGAGCTGGGCTCGGATCTGCTCCTGCTGGTTGGCGGGGAAGGCGTCGATCATGCGGTTGACGGTGCGCGCCGAGCCGGTGGTGTGCAGGGTGCCGAAGACCAGGTGCCCCGTCTCGGCGGCGGTGATGGCGGCCGAGATCGTCTCCAGATCGCGCATCTCCCCGAGCAGGATCACGTCCGGATCCTGGCGCAGCACCCGGCGCATCGCCTCGGGGAAGTCGGGGATGTCGGTGCCCACCTCCCGTTGCGTGACGAGCCCCTGGCCGTGGGAGTGGTAGAACTCGATCGGGTCCTCGATGGTGATGATGTGGCGGTCCATGTTCTGGTTGATCCAGTCGATCATGGTCGCCAGGGTGGTCGACTTGCCGGAACCGGTGGGGCCGGTGACCAAGACCAGGCCGCGCGGCCGGCGCAGGAGGGCGCGGCAGGGCTCCGGCAGGCCGATCTGCTCGAAGGTCAGGAGCTCGCTCGGGATCAGGCGCAGGACGGCGCTGTGGCGCCCGCGCTGGCGCAGACACGACACCCGGAAGCGGTCCCCCGAGGGGTGGGCGATGCCGAGGTCGGTGGTGCCGACCTCCTCCAGCTCACGCCAGTGCTGGTCGTCGCAGAGCTCGCGACAGAAGGCCTCGGTCTCGTCGTCCGAGAGGACCCCGTCCCCCACCGTCAGCAGCCTGCCATCGATGCGCACGACCGGCGGCCGTCCCGGGTTCAGGTGCAGGTCCGAGGCGCCCACCTCGATCGTGTGGCTCATCAGGTCCTGGGCGGTGCTCATGGGGGACTCTCGGGTCGATCGAACGGGGCTCAGTGCTTGCCGCGCGCGACGCGCAGCACTTCGGTGACGCTGGTGGTGCCCTCCAGGACCTTGCGAGCGCCGTCGGAGAGCAAGGGTCGCAGGGTTCCGGTGGAGTGGGCGCACTCGCGCAGATCCTCGAGGGAGGCGCCGCGGAAGGTCATCTCGCGCAGGGTGGGGTCCATCTCCAGCCGCTCGTAGAGGGCGATACGGCCCCGGTAGCCGGTCCCCTCGCATTGCCGGCAGCCCTGCGGCCGCCGCAGCCGTCGCTGGCCGGCGAGGCCGGTGTCGAGGCCCAGGATGGCGAGCTCCTCCTCGTCGGGGGAGTACTCCCGCGCGCAGTCGGGGCACAGCCGCCGCACCAGGCGCTGGGCGAGCAGGGCGTGCACGGAGGCGGAGACCAGGAAGGGCTTGACCCCCAGGTCGCAGAGACGGGTCAGCGCCGAGGGGGCGTCGTTGGTGTGCAGGGTGGAGAAGACCAGGTGGCCGGTGAGGGCGGCCTGGATGGCGATCTCGGCGGTCTCCAGGTCGCGGATCTCCCCCACCAGGATGATGTTGGGCGCGCAGCGCAGCATGGCGCGCAGGATGCGGGCGAAGTCGAGCTTGATGCGGTCGTTGACCTGCACCTGGTTCAGGCCCTGGATGTGATACTCGACCGGGTCCTCGGCGGTGATGATCTTGACGTCGGAGCGGTTGAGCTCCTGCAGCGCGGCGTAGAGGGTGGTCGTCTTGCCCGAGCCGGTGGGACCGGTGACGAGCACGATCCCGTTGGGGCGCGAGATGATGCGCCGGAACCAGCTGTGATCCTCGTCGGAGAAGCCCAGGTCGCGCAGGGAGAGCAGGTTGGCGCTGCGGTCGAGCAGGCGCAACACGAACGTCTCCCCGTGATTGGAGGGCAGGATCGAGGCCCGGACGTCGATGTCGCGCCCGCCGATCTTCAACCCGATGCGCCCGTCCTGGGGCTTGCGCTTCTCGGCGATGTCCATCCCGGCCATGATCTTGAGCCGCGACATCAGGGGCGCCGCCAGGTGCTCGGGGTGCTCTGCGACGTCGCGCAGGATGCCGTCGATGCGGTAGCGCACGCGCACCCGTCCGTGACCGGGCTCCACGTGGATGTCGCTGGAGCGCAGTTCGAGGGCCTCCCGGAACATGCGCGTCACCAGCCGCACGATGGGAGCGTCGTCGTCGTCGGACTCCTCGGCAGAGCCCATGGCCGCCGCGACCTCTTCCTCCCCCGCGGCGACGCCGTAGTAGCGCGCCATGGCCCGACGGTGGCCGGAGGGGGTGGCGAGCGCGCAGAGCACCTCGCAACCGGTGACGAAGGAGAGCTGGTCCGCCAGGATGCGCTTGAAGGGGTCGTCGATGGCGACCACCAGCTTGTCGCCCTTCTCCATCAGGGGCAGGATCCCCTGCTCGGTGGCGACCTCGGCGGGGATGCGCTGCAGGATGGCGGCGGAGATCTTGCCCCGGTCGAGGTCGACGAAGGGGATCCCGTTCTGCTTGGCGATGGCGCGGTAGACCTCCGCCTCTCCCGCCAGGCCGAGCTGCAGGATCGCCTCGGGGAGGGGCACGTCGCCCGTGCGCCCCAGGGAAAGGGCCTCACGCAAACCGGCCTCCGTGAGGGCGCCGGAGGAGATGAGGAGGTCGCCGAGATCGCGGGTCAAGAGGTGGGCCTCGGCGGGGATCTAGTGCCGAGGGGCCGGGAGGATACGAAATCCGGGCCCAGGGGCAGGGGCCCCTCGGGGGGAGAGTTCAGGTGGGAGAGCGCTCCGCGACTACTTCTTCTCGCTGAGTCCCTTCTTCCCGTCTCCGCGGAGCGGCTGGTCCGGGCCACCACGCAGGGGCCTCTTCGCCGGCTGGGTTCCGCGCGTCACCCCCGAACGGCAGACCCCTGAGAAGCGCACGGGGAGCTCGGGGCGGCGCTCGTCGCCGGTCTTGATGACCATCACGCCACGGAAGGAGCCGTCGCTCCCTTCCGGCAGCCCCTCGAGGCGCAGCTGCACGTCGACCGCGTTCGCCAGTCCGGAGGCTGGCTTGATCGACGTGGTGAAGTGCTCGCGCCAGGCGAGATCGTGGCCCTGCTCGCCGCGCAGTTCCACCTCCAGGTTGGAGAGGTCGAATTCGGGGTCGTGGGCGATGATCTTGACGTTGCGCGGCACGCGCATACCCGGACGCACCAAGCCCAGGGACAGGAACTGGGGACTGAACGAGATCGGCCCCAGAACGCGAGCGTTGACGTTGGCGTTGGCCGAGTAGTGGGCGCGACGGCCCGGCCTGGCGGTCTCCGTCTTGATGACCGCATCGGGCATCAAGGCATCGGAGAGCAGCCGCAGCTGGTAGCCCATGGTGCCCTCGCTGGCTCCCTCCCCGATCGACACGCTGGCGCGCCAGTGGGCGGCGCGTCCCTCCTCGTCGGGGTTGACCGCCTCGAGGTCGATCTGCATCCCGCGCGGGATCTTCATCGGGTTGCTGGGATCGAGCTTGAGAGCGATCCGTTCCCCACGGGTGGTACGCACATCGATGATCTGGCTCTTGCTCTCACCCTCCTTGATGTCCCCGAAGTTGACGAAGGTGGGCGCGATGCTCAAGAAGGGCTCGATGTCCGCGATCAGGTTGAGCTGGGTCAAGCCGATCGGGTCGTTGTGGTAGACGTTGATCCGAACGTTGGTCTTGCTGTGCTTGTTGGTCGTATCGAGCTTGGCGGTGATCAGCACCTTGCGCCCCTGCTCGATCGGGTCCCCCATCTTGTACTCCGTCGGCTCGGCCCCCTCGTTCACGAGCAGCACGCCGCTCAGGGCGCAGCCGCAGGTGGGACTGACCTGGCGGATCTTGACCGGATTGGTGCCGGTGCTCACCAGCTCGAAGGTGTGCTCCAGGAGATCCCCCTGCCGGCACTTCCCGAAGCTGTGCTTCTCCCTCCCGAACTCGATGGTGAGCTTGGCGTCGGGGTCCTGCTCGCCGGTCCGGATGCCGCCGGGGCGCTTGGTCTTGCCCGCGGCGGGATTGTCGGACCCCTCGCCGGTCGGGACCTTGACCAGACCGCCCTTGCCCCGGTCGGTGCGGGTGTCCCGCGTGTCCTGGGGCTTGGGGACCATCTTGGGCTTGGGGGGCTCCTGCTCCTTGCCCACCCGACCGCTCTCCAGGTCCGCCGAGAAGGCGGCGGGGTTGGCGGTCACGCCGGCGTCGACGCTCCCCGAGTCGGCCTCCGCCGCCTCTGCGGCCCTGGCGGTGTCCGAGCTGGGGGCTTCGGAACAGGCCATCACGGCCAGGAGGACGGGCAGGGCCAGTCGCCAGGCGGCTCCCTGGAGGGGGCGCTCACAGTGGGTAGGGCTACGGTGGATCATGGATTTGGCGGGAATGGATGGTCCAATCCTACCTTGGCACGGGGGGTGACGCTCCCCTCGGAGCTCGGGGAGCCGCCCCCGGCTGGATAGAATCGGGCGATGAGTTGCTGCGTCCTCCGCCGCCCCGCTTGGGGCGAGCTTCTCCTGGTGCTGGGACTGCTCTCGTGGACCGTCGGTTGCCGCGTCCCCCCTCCCAAGCTGGAGGCGGTGGCGGACTACGGCTTTGGAAGCCCGGAGCAGGCCTTCAGTTCCTTCCGTACGGCCTTCCAGGGGGAGCTGTTGGAGCTGGAGCACCGCTGTTTCTCCCTGGGATTCTGCCGCCGCAACCGCCTGTCGAACCAGGCCTACCGGGAGATGCGCCCGCAGTTGCTCGAGGAGCATCCCTTCCTGCGCTGGGGCCTCTACCGGGCCCAGATCACGGCCGTGGAGCGCCTGAGTGAGACCGCCGCCCGCATCCGGGCCACGATCCCGGTGTTCTGGGCGGCGGATCCGGAGCTCGTGGTCCACCTGGTGAGGGAGGACCTCTTCGAGCTCTGGGCGGACGAGGACTACCCCCTGGCGGAGGGGTTCGGCGAGCCCGGGGAGTTCGACCTCTTCGACCCCGCCGATCCCTTGTTCGTCGTGGAGGAGGACCCCGAGACGGGCGCCTCCCGGGTCTGGTTCCGAGTCGAGACCGACCGCGTCCTGGACCAGGAGGCCCTGCGCAGGGCCTTCCACCTGCTCGAAGCGAGCCGGGAGTGGAAGATCGACGGCTTCGAAGTCCGCGAGCCCGACGCCTGAGGCGCGGGCTCCTACAGGTCGCGCGGCGGCGTCACGGGCACCTTTTCGAGCACCAGCACCACGTCGGTGGCGCCGCGCCCCAGACCGGGTGACTCCGCGGGCTCGTACCCGCGCCGGACGGCGAGCACCCTGACGCGGAGCTCGTCGCTGGAGCCGAAGATCGTGAAGGAACCATCCCGGTCGCTGGTGGTCGCCAGGTCCCGGCGGGGCATCCAGACCCCCTGGCCCGCCCCGACCTCGGCGCGCACGCTGGCCCCGTGGATCCCCACACCCGCCTCGTCGCGCACCACCCCGGAGACCAGCGGCGGCTTGGGGGCGAAGACCACCTGCCCCAGGTCCGTCTCCCCTTCCTGCAGGGGACGGGAGAGGTCGATCTGGGCCTCGAGAGGCGCTTCCCCGGCGTCGGCGTACAGCTCGGCCACGATGCGACGGGTGCTCCCCCGGCGCCACGGCTTGTCGACCACCAGCTGGAAGGCGCCGTCGGGCCCCGTGACCAGGGGAGGCCCCCCGCTCGCTTCGTTCCCCAGCCAGACGAGGTAGCGCCCGCGGCGCCGCCCGAGCACCGTCCCCGAGGTGGAGATCGCCTCGCCGGAGACGACGGGGTGGCGCTGGGTCCAGTGCATGACGACCTGGCGCTCCTCGCCGGCGCTCCGAGGCCCGGAGTGCTCCTCGATCAGCGCCGGCCGCTCGCGCGAGCCCTCCAGGTGCAGCACGACCGTCGTCCCCACGCCGACGAAGGGGAAGCGCGCGCGCCCGCCGACCACGCGTTGGGTGCTCCCGGTTCCGCCAGCGGCGGCCGGCGACGCGCCGGGAACGTGCCGGCGGAGGGTCACGGTGGCCACCCCGGAGAGGGGCTCGCCCCGCTCGTCCACCACCTTCACGAGCAGGCTGCCGACGGCGGGCAGGCGCAGGACGATCGGCTCCTCGGGGAGGGCCCCCAACTCGATCGGCACCCGCTGGGGCTCGACACAGGGGAAGCCGAGGGTCACGGCGTGCCCGCGGCGTCCGCCGGTGCCCGCCAGCACGCGCCTGAGGTGCGAGAAGAGCGCGATCGAGTCGGCCCCGCTCGTCTGACGCGTCAGGACCGCCACCCCGCCCTCGTCGGTCAGGCTCTCGACCACCACCGGGACCCCCGGCTGGGGATGCCCGCGGGCGTCGACCACCTGCACCCTGAGGTGCATCTCGCGGGAGAGCTCGATCGTCAGGGGGGAGCCGGGCACCTCCACCCACTCCCTCTCCGCCCACCAACCGGGAGCGGAGACCGACAGCGCCCCGTTGGCGGTCGCGGGGATGCGCACCTCGCCCGCGCGGTCGGCGGTGAAGCGTCGGCCGTGGCGCTGCAGGAAGCCCTCGCGCTGGGCGGGATTCCCCCACGCCCTCTCCCAACCGGGGATCTTGCTGCGATCGATGAAGATCACCACCGCCCCGGCGGGGGGACTGTGGGGCGCGGGGCGCCGCAGCCGGAGCTCGATCTCCCCCGACGCGGGGACGCGCGCGGCGGTGCGCCCCGGCTCTGCGGAATCGGAGGTGGCGACGGCCCGCTCGCCGCCGGTGCCGACGAGCTCGGCACCCGCCCCCTCGCGCCCCTCCCCCGCCCCGGGCAGGATCGCCGGCGGCCCGCTGCCGCGCTCGAGCGCGTCGGGGGGGAGATCGCCTCCGCCGAGGGCACCGTCGAGGGCGAGCCACAACACGCCCAGGAGCAGGGCGGCGGCGAGGAGGAGCAGGGGAAGTCGGAGGGCCATGGAGGGGATTCTACTCCCCGCCCGTCGCCTCCCCTTCCACGCAGGCTCGGTAGCGTTCCAGGGGGAAGTCGGGCAGCAGGGGCGCGCACCAGGAGGTCTCGTGCACGACGATCTCGCGTCGTTCGCCTCCCAGATCCAGGGGTTCGGGCTGCGCGCCGCTTCCGCGCCAGCCGCGCCACTCCAGGGTGTAGCGGCCGGCGTGGGGGACGATCGCCTCGGCGCTGCCTCCGACGAACAGGGCCTTGGCCCTCCCGCGCGCAGGCAGCGCGTAGCCCACGCTCCCGCCCACTCGGGGATTGCTGTCGACGGGACGCAGGACGAGCGCCAAGGTCACCTCGTCCCCTTCCGGATCGACGCCCTCCGGAAGGTCGAAGCGCAGCGGCAATCCCTCGCGCAGGTGGATCTCACGCGAGCGGGCCACTCCGAAGACCTCTTCGTCGCAGGCTCCGCGGGCGAAGACCAGGAGGTCGATCATGGCCGCGTCGGTCAGGAGCTCGGCTCGCCCTTCCTGGTCGGTGAGGACCCAGTGCCGATAGGGGCGCTCCTCCCCCTCCGGAGCGGAGGCTCGCCAGTCGAGTTGCGCACCCCACGCGGGCTCGCCCGTGTGGTCGAAGATGGAGAGCTCGAAACGGTGCACACGCCCGCGCAGGTCGATCTCCTGCAAGCGCGGGTCGTTGCAGAAGCCGCCCGCGGGGATCGTGAGCCCCTCGATGCCGGCGAGGGTCGGACCGTCCCGGATCCCGACCGCCAGATTGGCCCACCCCCCGGGGAGGCCGGGGCTCTCGAAGCTCCCGTCCGAGCGCAGGTCCAGGGGCAGGTGGGGCAGGATCGGCTGTTCCTCCCTGCGCAGGTACACCGCCAGACTGAGCTCGAGGCCCGCCGGCTCGATCCCCTCGTCGAGGAGCAGCGTGCCGGCGAGGCGCCCGCTGGACTGCTCGCGCAAGGGAGACCACACCCCAGGTCCCGCCGCTTCGACCAGCGGGGGAGCCGACAGGAGCCGCCAAGCCATCAGGAGGCCGAAGGCCAGGAGGAAGAGGACCAGGGGGGAGCGGATCACGGACCTCTCAAGAGTACCCGAGCCAGCCGTGGGGTTGCCCGATCAGCGCACGGTCTTCGAGCGCAGGTAGCGCGCGGTGGAGGCGTGCACCCGCTCCAGGAGCGGCTCCAGCGCCTGCTCCTCCCGCACCAGGTCGTCCAGGTTGGCGTGGCACCAGGGGCACTCCATCTCGTCCAGGTGGAAGGTGACGAAGGCGGAGGGCCCCTCCTCCAGGGTGCCCGCGGCGTGGCGACCCAGCCAGTGGCGGGCGGGGCAGGAGGCGCGGGACTCGCGCCACACGGTGGCCACGTCGATCTGCGCCTGGCCGTCGCCGGCCTGCTCCGCCAGGGCCGGGACCAGGGTGCCGGAGGCGTCCCGCCGCGCGGCCAACTCCCGCATGCGCTTCAGGGCGCGGAACTTGATCCCCGCCACCGCCGTCTCGTCGCGCAGCTCGAAGCGCTCCCAGGTGTCGCGGTTGCGCCAGCCGCCGAGGAAGAGCGCCTCGATCACCATCAAACGGCGGAACTCGGCTGCGCCCCAGGTCTCCTGCACCCAGGCCTTGAGGATCTCCGCCAAGAGGGTGCGTCCCTGCCCCCTGAGATCGTCGGCGCGCACGATGCGCGAGGGGGTCTCCTCCACCTGCGCCAACTCCTCGATCAGCGAGCGGTCCTCGTCCTCCTCCCCCCCCGAGAGGGTGGCAGCCTTGCGGCGGCGCAGGTGGTCGATGGTGCGGTTGCGGCAGATGCCGAAGAGGTACTGCTCGAAAGAGAAGCTGCGGTCGAAGGCGTCGATGCCGCGCACCGCTCCCAGGAAGGACTCCTGCACCACGTCCTCCCGCGCTTGGGCGTCGACCACCCGCCGGGCGACGTAGGCGTAGAGTCGCCCGGCGTACTCGCGCTCGACCGCGAGCCACTCGTCGTCGTCGAAGGCCTGCAGGCGCAGGAGGTCGGGAGCCCACTCGCTCACGTCTTCATTCCCGCGGCATCGAGGAAGACCATCCCCACCAACATGATCCCGAAGCCCAGCGCGGCCATGAAGAGCAGGAAGCCGATCAGACCCAGGACCCGGCCGAAGAAGCCTCCGGAGCGGACGAGCAGCCGGTCGACCACCACGCGGAAGAGGCTCGCCAGCCAGCGCACCAGGTTGCCCACCAGGGCGATCAGGATCTCGCCGGCGACGACGATCGTCTGGATCACGGTCCCCAGGAAGCCCCCCTCGACCCGGGGGGGCACGGGCACGGTCTGGGGAATCTGACCGGGGGATGCGCTGGGGCGGGTCCCGTCCGGCGTCGCGGCGGAGCCGGTGCGAGTCCCCAGCTTCAGGCGGGACACCAGCGCCATGGCGCGAGCCTGGGCGGAGGTGGGGGAATCGGCGTCGACCCGATCCTCGGTCTCGGGGGCGGGAGTCGGGGTCGGCGCGGAGGTCTGGGGAGGAGTCTCCTCCAGGAGGGCGATCCCCTCCGCGGGCTCCCCTGCGGCTCGGGGCTCGGGCGCCGACTCCTCCGGCTCGGACCGCTTGCCGCCCGAAGTCGCGCGCAGTCCATCCCACACCCCGCGCGCCACCTCCACGGCCCCGCGCGCCAGATCGGCGGCGGTGCGGAGCAGCTCCGATCCCTTGGTCGTGCTCCCCGACTCCCCCACCGCCGGGGTGGTGGGCTCGGCAGCGGAGGAGGTCTCCTCCGGGGCGGGGGCGCTGGAGCCAGCTTGGCCGTCCCAGGCCATCGTCACCGAGTCCCCCTGTCGGGCGGTCTGACCGATCGCCTCCAGGAGATCCCCCACGTCGGCGAAGCGGTGGTCGGCGGCCAAGCGCAAGCAGGTCTCCACCGGTCCCCTCAGGCGGGCGGGGAAGTCCGCCGGGAACTCGGGGGGCAGGTCCTCCTCCCTGAGGACCAGTCCTCCCTCGGCGGAGGGCTCGAAGGGCAGCTTCCCGGTCAGCGCCTCGAAGAGGATCACCCCCAGGGAGTAGATGTCGGCGCGGTGGTCGGCGCGACTGCGCAGGATCTCCGGCGCCATGTACTGGGGCGTGCCGCGACCGAAGGAGAGGGTCATGCGCCCGTCGGTCAGGAGCTTGGAGAGCCCGTAGTCGCCGACGCGCGCCACCTCTCCCTTGATGAAGATGTTCGAGGGCTTCAGGTCGAAGTGCACCAGGCGACGATCGTGCAGGGCGAGCACCCCGCGACAGGCCTGGGTGAAGTAGAGCAACGCCTCGTCCCGTTCCATGGGGCCCGCCCGCAGGCGGCGCGAAAGGGTCTCCTCCCCCGCGTAGCCCATGATCAGGTAGGGCACCCCCATGGCGGTGCCCATGTCCTCGATGGTGACCAGGTTGGGGTGGTCGATGGCCGCGAAGTGCCGCACCTGGGAGAGCTCGCGCTCGACCGCCTCGCGCTGGGCGTCGTCCTCGATCTTCAGGAACTTGATCGCGTAGGCCTTGCCGATCGACTGCTTGCGCGCCTTGTAGACGTCTCCGAAGGCCCCGCCGCCGAGTCGGTTCTGGATCTCGTAGCCGGGGATGAATCCCGCCGAGCGGAAGTTGTTGTAGAAGGCCTCCCAGTCCATCAGACAGGACCTCCTTGAGCCGTGGGGGAATCGAGGGGAGCAAAGGAGAGGCCGAAGGGTGGACGCTCCGAGGGGCGCGCGCCGAGTACGACGTCCACGCGCCGTGAAGGGGGACAGGGGAAGCGCGCCTCGGTGGCCGCGCTACCCTCGCCGCCGCCCACCTCGCGCACGCCTCCGGGGCAGCTCACCACCAACTGGTCCCCCCCGTCCCCAGCTGCGAGGCAGAGCTCGATCTCGTGCTCGATCCTCGGCACCGGGATGTGACGATTGGACTTGGAACCCACCCGCACGCGCCCCGCCCGGCCGGGGACCATCAAGAGCACGTGCTGGGCGCCGGCGGCTTCGGCTCCGCGCAGGAGCTCGAGCAGGACCGAGGCGCTGGCGGTCTCGGGGCGACGGAAGCGGAAGGCGAGGTTCTCGGCCAGGCGCACCTCGGCGCCGTCGGCGAGCTCGCTCGCGCCGGCGATCGGGCGGCCGTCCACCTCGAGCCGCCCCCGGCCGGTGGAGGTGACGCACCACACGGGACCTCCGTGGAAGGACTCCCGGAACTCGAGACGCGCGTGGACCGACTCCAGGTCGGCGAGCAGGGGGACGTCCGCCCGCCCCGCGCGCGCGTGGCCGAGGGAGATCGAATCGCCGCAGAGGACCAGGAACTCCCCGCCGTCGTCGATCGCCAGGTGGAAGCGCAGGGCCTGCCCCTCGGGGGTCGCGGCGCGCTCGACCGGTGGCGGCGCCGGAGCGGGCTCGAAGGGGCGCTCGCCCCCGGAGCGCATCTCGGCCAAGAGCGCGGAGAGACCGGGGAGGCTCGCCCCGCCGGCGGGCGCCGCCGGGACCAGGTGGCGGCGCCACTCCCCGGCGCGGGCGGGGTCCTCCCGGGCGGCGAGCGTGAGAATGCGCGCCACCGACGCGTCCCTGCCCTGCGAGGCCTTCTGGGCGGCGTCCCGATACAGGACGTCCATGGCGCGGCGGCGCAGGTGGTCGGCGCGAGGGGAGAGGGCCAGTATCGGGTCCCTGAGGTGCCCCAGGGCGCGCTCCGGCGACCCCTCGAAGAGGGCTCGCCGGGCTTCGAGCAGTCGCCAGAATCGCCGAACGAAGAAGGGCACGTGTCTCGGTCTCGGGGCCTCCGCGTATCCCAAGTGTGCCCTTTCGGGGGAGCGGGGGGGGGATTTCCCCGCAGGGGCTGGGTCGGCTCGGCTAGGAGCCTGCGCCATGGATGTCCGCGTGCCGGCGGATTCTCCGTCGTGGGCTGGCAAGGCGCCGGGGATCCCGCGTAGCCACTGCGCTACGTGGGGTTCCCGGCAACGCAGCCAGCGTGCGGCGGAGGATTCGACGGCGCGTGGACATCCATGGCGCAGGCTCCTGAGGGTCAACCGACGACCACCCCACCCCCTTCCCGGCGGGCGACGAGGAAGGCGTCCCGCGCGGTCCGGTAGAGGTCCTCCCGGCGCTCCAGCGGCATCCCCGGGTAGTGGGAGATCCCCACCGAAATCAACATCGGGTCCCCCACCAGGTCCTTCAGGCCGCGCTCCTCCGCGAGCTCCGCCACCCGGTTCGCCATCACCTCGGCGCCGTCGGGACCGGTGTTGGGCAAGAGGAAGAGGAAGGAGCTCTCGTCGAAGCGGCCGAGGACGTCGGTGTCCCGGGAGGAGGCCAGGAAGATCCCCGCCAGCTCGCGCAGGACCTCCTCGCTGGCCTGCCCTTCGAAGCCGAGCATGACGCAAGCCAAGGGCTCCTCGAAGCGACGGGCGCGCTTGAACTCCTCGTCGAGCTTGAAGTTCAGGAAGGCGTAGTTGAAGAGCCCCGTCGCCGGGTCGATCACGGCGTGGATCAGCCCCTCGTCGGGACGGCCCGTCTCCAGGTCGACCAGCAGGGCCTCCGGCAGCTCGGGATCGGCGGCGCGGCCGCGGGAGCTGGAGGGCAGGGGCGGCGGGGGCGTGGTGCGTTCGTCGAGCAACCCCGTCAGGGCGCTGCGAGTCAGCGGGCGCTCGAGCACGCCGGTCGCTCCACAGAAGCGCGCGATCGGCGCTCCCGCGTCGTTGTCGCGCTCGACCACCACGTAGGTGCGGCACTGGACGCGGCCGGTCAGCCGGCGGCAATACTCGTACACGTTCTCGCCGCGCATCCAGGCGTCGACGAGCAGGAGGTCCGCCGCCACCGGGGGCTCTTCGAGCAGGGCGCGGTGGTCGGCGATCGCCGCCACCTCCCAGCCCTCCAGACCTTCAGCGGCCGCCCGCGCGGAGGCGAGCAGGGATTCGTCGGTGGTCAGGACCAGAATCGTGCGCAAGCCGTCACCCATGGCGTGTTCGTCAGGAGGAGCTGAGCTCCTCGATCCACTCGTCGGGAATCTCGTAATTGGCGTAGACGCTCTGCACGTCTTCGCTGTCCTCCAGGCGTTCGATCAGGCGCAGGACCTTCTTGGCGTCCTCCTTGCGCTCGACGCCCACCAGGCTCTGGGGCACGTAGCCGGTCTCACCGGAGAGCATGACGAGACCCGCCTCCTCGAGGGCGGCCTTGATCGAGAGGAAGTCGGTGGGGGCCCCCAGGATGGTGACCACGTCCTCGTCGACTTCGATGTCGTCGGCGCCGCTCTCGAGGGCGATCTCCATCACGTCGTCCTCGCTGCGCTCCCCCATCTCGACCGCGAAGATCGAGCGGAAGTCGAACATGAACGCCACCGAGCCGCTGGCCCCCAGGTTGCCGCCGCCGTGCTCCAGGGTGTACTTGACCTCCGGAGCGGTGCGGTTGCGGTTGTCGGTCAGGCAGGTGATCAGGAGCGCTACGCCCCCCGGCGCGTACCCCTCGTAGACCAGCTCCTCGAAACTCGCGCCGTCCTTGTCGCCCGCCCCCTTCTTGATCGCCCGCTCGATGTTGTCCTTGGGCATGTTCGCCGCTTTGGCCTTCTCGACGGCGTACTTGAGCTTCAGGTTGCTATCGAGGTCGGTCCCCCCCTGGCGTGCGGCGGAGATGATGTTGCGCGCCAGCTTGCTGAAGATCTTGGCGCGCTTGGCGTCCACCGCGTTCTTGCGGTGCTTGATGTTGGCGGAGTGGGAGTGACCAGCCATCGCAGTCTCGAGCGCGCAGGCCGCGCGCGGCCGGGGTTCGAATCAAGGAAATGGTCCCCGGGATCATTGGGAATCCCGGGGACCAAAGGGCGGGGTTGGGTGGCTCCCCAGGGGGGTGGGGAGCCGAGGATGGTCTTGGTAGGGGTCGTGGATCAGCGCTTGGAGAACTGGAAGCCCCGGCGCGCGCCTCGGCGCCCGTACTTCTTGCGCTCCTTGGCGCGCGAGTCCCGGGTCAAGAGCCCTTTCTCGCGCAGGATCTCGAAGGTGGAGGGGTTGACCGTCTTCAGGGCGCGGGCGATGCCGAGGGAGACCGCCTCCGACTGGCCGGTCAGGCCGCCGCCACCCACGTTGCAGTAGATGTCGTAGGTGGTGCAGTTCTCCGTCGCCACCAGGGGTGCCAGGGCGGCTTGGGAGCTCTGGATGGTGGGGAAGTAGATCTCGTAGGGGCGACCGTTGACGACGAAGCCGCCGGAACCCGGCTTCATGCGTACGCGGGCGACGGCCTTCTTGCGCCGGCCGAGGCCCCAGGTCCAGGGGTTGTTGACTGCCATCGAATGCGCTGCGGGGGACTCGAGCCGCTAGAGGGTTTTGACCAGGACCGGCTTCTGGGCCTGGTGCGGGTGTTCCTCGCCGGGGTAGACCTTCAGTCTCCGCAGGAGATCGTGACCGAGGCGATTCTTGGGGAGCATGCGGCGCACCGCCAGGGTGACGATGTCCTCGCCGCGGCGGGCCTTGACGGTCTCGATCGGGACCTCCCGCTGACCGCCCGGGTAGCCGGTGTAGTGCTTGTAGAGCTTCGTCTCCCCCTTCTTGCCGGACAGGCGGGGGCGGATGCCGTTGATCACCACCACGTGGGTCCCACCCTTCTCGCTGGGGGTGTAGGTGGGACGGTCCTTGCCCTGGAGCTTGGTCGCGATGGCCGCGGCCATGCGCCCGAGGACGTGCTCGCTGGCGTCGTAGAGGAGCCAGCGCTCCTCGGTGTCGACGGAGCGGACGTGGGAGGTGGTCATGGGACGAATCGGGCTCGGGGCGGGCGAAATGGAGCGCAAGAGGTTACGAGCAGACGCCCTCTCGATCAACGCCCCGCGGTGAATTCGGTACCCACCAGCCGCAGCCAAGTCGTCGCTGTCGGGGCGCTTGTGGCCTTCCCAGCGGCGGGCCAGGTCTGCGGGTCGAGCCGCGCCACCAAGACCCCCACCCCCTGGGGGAGCCCCGCGGCGAGCCAGCCGGGGGGTGAGCCCGCGGCCCCCTCGGCGGGGGGCGGCTCCCCGAGCCCCCAAGGTCCACGGGCGCTCCAGGTCCCGGCGGCGTCGCGGAACCAGGTCTCCTCCAGGCGCCCCCAGGTGTTCGCTTCGCGGGTGAGACGACGCACCCCGGGGTCGAGGTGGGCCACCCTCCAGAGCTCTCGCCCCGGCGCGATCGCACGCCAGCGGGCGCTCCCGTCGCGGAGCTCCCCCCCGATCTCGATCGCCGCGTCGGGGGGGCGCACCTCCAGGGCCAGGGTCCCCTCCAACGGCAGGGCCAGCTCCCCCAGGGCTCCGTCCACCCGCAGCCAGGAAGCGCTCGCTGCGTGCCCCTCTAGGACGCGCACGACTCCGGGACCGGCGGGGGACCGGGCGACCTGAACCGCGAGCACCGCCGCGGCGGTCCCCACCCCGACGCCCGCCGCCCAAGCCCATCGCCGCCGGAGCGCCGCCCCCACGAGGGCGCCCGCCGCGAGGATCGCGAGGGCGCTCCAGCGCGCGCGGGGCGGACCGGAGGTGAGGGGAGGGCGCACGCGTGGACGCTGGAGGGGAAGGGGGACGGGGGGAGTCTCGGCCGTCACCCACTCCTCGAAGGAGGCGCGGCCGCCCTCGGGTTCGACGATGAGCTCGACCGGCCCCTCACCCAGGGGACGGACGGGCAGGGGCAGGATCGCCTCGATCCGCTCCCCCTCGAGCAGGCGGCCCTCGAGCACCGTGCGTCCGCGCCGCCCGCAGTCGACCTCCACCCGCTCGAGGGGTCCCTGGAGCTCCGCCCGGAAGCGGGGCAGGGTCCACTCCTGGGAGAGGGCGGCGGCGAGGAGGATCGGGAGCGCGTGGAGACTCACGGCCGGTCCCTCCGAGCGCCCAAGCCGATCCCCCCCAGCGCGAGCCCGACGGTGACGGCGAGGGGCGCCAGCGCCTCCGTCCACCCCCGCTCTCCCGCCAGGCCGCGGGCGTAGGCCCAGTCGAGGGGGCTCGCCGCGGCCAGGTGGTCGAGGAAGGGCACTCCCCCACCGGGGGTCCCGTCCCAGGCCAGGGTCGCGGCGAGGATCGGGAGGCCGACGATCAGGATCCACCAGCTGACGGCGTGCAGGGGGTGGCCGCGGGCCTGACGCGCCCCCAGCGCCAGGAGCAGGAGGAGGACCGCACCGATCCCCCCCGTCGCGACCAGCTCGGCGACGGGCCTTCCCGCCTGGTGATCGAGGGCCAGAGCCAGGGCGATGGGGGCGGGGGCCAGGGCGGCGAGGCCGCCGAGTCCCGCGGCGGATCGCGCGGCGGATCGCGCTGCGGGCAGCCCCGACAGGGCGAGCCACGGCAGGAGACCGAGGGCGGCTCGCGAACCGCTCACCTCCGGCAGGCCCAACTGGGGGGCGAGGCAGACCGCCGTGGAGAGGGTCCAGGCCAGGAGCAGGAGGGGAGAGCTCACCGCCCCCCCTCGTCCGGCGAGGAGAGGGCCGCCGGCTCGTCCCAACGGACGTCGAAGGCGTCGAAGACCTCCCCCGCCGCCCAGCGCTCGAGGCCGGCGGCGACGTGGCGCCATTTCGTCGCGAGAGGGAGCTCCCCCGGCCCTCCCCTGCCGGGGACGTGACCGAAGTGCACGCGGCGCGCTCCCTCCAGGTCGAGCACCGCCCCGCCGGGCAGGCCGTCGAAGGCGGTTTCGCTCTCCGCGTCGATCACGACCCGGCCCAGCCGCGCCAGGGAATCGCGGTCGAGATGGGCCCACAGGGACTCCGCCAGGGCCAGGGCGTCCAGATGGGCGGGGTGGGCGAGCCGATCACCGGCTTGGAAGGGACGCGCGGGATCGGCGTCCAGGCCGTGGGGTCCCAGGACGGGCAGGTAGCCGCCGAAGGCCTCGTGGGGGGCGTAGGAGTAGCCGGGGAGCAGGGTCCCGTCCGCCGCCACCGGCAGGAAGTCCTCCTCGATCCGCAGGCAGGCGATCGGCTGGTGGAGGCGCAGTGGCACGGTCAGACCGTCGGGCCAGTCGACCTCCGCCTCGGCGATCTCGGCCACGAAGGGGAGCGCCGCCAGCCGCCCGCGCAGGGCTTCGATCGCTTCCCGGTCCCCCGCGGCGACCGTGCGCGTCTCCGCCAGGACGCGCTCCAGCTCGACCATCCACGCCTCCAGGATCCACTCCCCGCGCGCGTGCAGCTTGTAGCGGGTGACGTCGATGCGCGTCAGCCCCCGCGACTCCGCCTCTCCTTCGAGCTTGGCGACGAGACTCAGGATCCCGACCAGGACGATCCCGAGGGGCAGCCAAGCCGGGATGCGCCCCCGGGTGGGATGCCGCCCCGAGCCGGAGATCGGGGCTCCGCGCCGGCGGGGGCGCCCCATCGCAGATCAGTTGCGCGCGGGCAGGAGGTGGGTCTCCCCGGCGGTGGGCAGCTCCTGGCCCTGGCTGGAGTAGGCGCCGCCCCCGACGCTCTTGGTGGCCTCCTCGATGAAGAGGTCGATGGAGGTCTGGATCTCAGTCACCTGATCCCGGGAGAGGGTGATCGAGCGGGAGGAGCCCTGGGTGTGGAGCTCGTGGCCGAGGAGGCGCGACACGACCTTCAGGTGGGCGAGTTGGCGCTGAAGCGGGTGGCCTTGCTTGGATTCCATGGTTCCTGGCCCCGGCGCGGACGGGGCGTGGGGGATCGAGGTCGGAGTGGTGGCCGCCGGCGGGTTCCACCCGTCGTGCCGAATCGTTTAGATACCGATTCCAACGGGTCGTCTCAAGCTCGGCTGTGAGAAGCCTCCGCCTCTCCAGCCCACCTGGGTCGGATCCGACAGCGCGCCATGCCCCCCAAAGGCAATCCCCAATCCCCCTCGCCCACCCCCGATACGCCTGCCCGGGAGCGCGGCCGGCGGGAGCGCCCCGTGACCCACTGGAAGAGCTTCACCCTGGTCCCCTTCCAGGTGCGGTCGATCGGGGCGATCCGCGCGGGGAGCAACGTTCTCGTCTCCGCGCCCACCGGAGCGGGCAAGACCCTGGTGGCCGAGTACGCCATCGCGGACGCCGTGTCGCGCGGGCGGCGCTGCATCTACACGGCGCCGATCAAGGCCCTCTCGAACCAGAAGTACCGCGATTTCCGGGACGATCCGGAGGTCGACGTGGGGCTGATGACGGGGGACGTCACCCTGCGCCCCCAGGCGCAGGTCCTGATCATGACCACGGAGATCCTGCGCAACGCGATCTTCGAGAACCCCGGCCTCCTGGAGGACCTCGAGTACGTGATCTTCGACGAGGTCCACTACATGGACGACCGGGAGCGGGGCACCGTCTGGGAGGAGAGCCTGATCTTCCTCCCCCCCGCGGTGCGGGTGGTCTGCCTGTCGGCGACGATCTCGAACGTCGAGGAGCTGGGGGGATGGTTGGGGGAGATCCGCGAGGCGCCGGTGGAGGTGGTCGTCGAGGAGCGCCGCCCCGTGCCCCTGACCCAGGGCTGCTGGACCGAGCGTCAGGGCGATTTCGATCCGAGCCGTCTGGAGTCGATCCGCCGCCGGGTCGAGCGGGAACGCGCCCCGCGACGGCGGCGCGGGGGCGGGGTGCGCAGGGGTCGCGGGCGTGGAGCCCCCCGCCGCGGCTCCGCGGGCCCCGCCAACGGCCCCCCCGACCCGCGCGGTCTCTTCGACGAGCTGGCGGACCGCGGCCTCCTGCCCGCCCTGGTCTTCTCCTTCTCGCGCAAGGACTGCGAACGGCTGGCGCGCGGCGCCGAGCACCGCGAGCTGCTCGCCCCCGAGGAGCGCGAGCGGATGGCCCGCCTGCAACGGGAGCTGATCGAGCTCTTCCAGCTCGACGAGCGGGTGCTCAGGGGCGAGATCCTGACGATGGCGATGAGCGGCGTCGGCTACCACCACGCCGGGATGCTGCCGGTGTTCAAGGAGATCGTCGAGCGGCTCTTCACCGCGGGCCTCCTGAAGCTGCTCTTCACCACCGAGACCTTCGCCCTGGGGATCAACATGCCGGCGCGCAGCGTCGTCTTCGCCGGGTTGAAGAAGTTCGACGGCATCGACTTCGACTGGCTGCGCACCCGCGACTTCATGCAGATGGCGGGACGCGCGGGACGCCTCGGCATCGACGAGGAGGGCTTCGTCTTCAGCGTGCTGGGGCGCCGCGACCTGCTCGAGGCCCCCCTCGAGCGCCTCCTGGCCGGGCGGCCCGAGCCGGTGGTGAGTCGCTTCCGCCTCTCCTACTCCTCGCTCCTGCACCTCGTCGAGCGGGCGGGTCGCAAGCGGGTGGCGGAAGCCTGGGAGCGCAGCTTCCACCGCTGGCAACTGCGCGCCAAGGGGGAGAAGGCGCGCCAGAAGCAGCGACGGGAGCAGCGGCGCATGGTCGAGCGACGCCTGGGGCTCCTGGACGAGCTGGGCTACCTCGACGGCGAGCAACTCACGCCCCGGGGCCGGGTGGCGCGCATCCTGAACGGGTACGAGCTGCAGATGACCGAGCTGCTCTTCCGCGGCGCCCTGGAGAACCTCCCGCCGCGGGCCCTGGCGGTGGTCTTCGTGGCGATGATCCACGAGGAGCGCAGCCGCGGCCCCGCCCCCCACGTCCCGGCGCGCCTCTTCGGCGGCCTGCGGCGCCAGGTGACCGGGCTGGTGGGCGAGCTGGCCGGGCTCGAGGCGCGGCTCGGCGTCGAGCCGGAGCTGAAACGACCCGCCTGGGGCCTCACGCCGGCGGTGCTGGCCTGGATCGAGGGAGCGGAGATGGAGGATCTGCTCGAGATCACGGAGGCCAAGCCCGGCGACGTGTGCCGCGTCTTCCGCATGGCGATCCAACTGATGCGCAACGCCCGTCGGGTCCTGGGCCCCGAGTGGGACCTCGCCGATCGCCTCACCGACGCCATCGACGCGATCAACCGCGACGAGGTCGACGCGCGGCGCCAATTGGAGCTGGGGTGATGGAGCTGGCCCGGGGGGCGCCGCTAGCGCTTCTTGGGCATCACGATGTCGGCCAGCCAGCCGACGAGGGAGCTGTTCAAGCGCCGATCCTCCAGGAGCTTCTCAGCTTTCGACTTCATCACCTGGACGGTCACGTACTCGTAGTCGTCGTTCACCTCGTGACCGGCCGTCTGCATCGACTCCGCCAGCTTGCGGTGTTCCTTGGCCGCCACGATCAGGCACGGCAGACCTTCCAGGTCCCCCACCCCATCGGTCAGGTTGAAGCCGATCGACTCCTCCGAGTCCGGACCCACCAGCACGACCGCCTGGGTGTTGGCGTCCTCGATGGCGTGGCGCAGCACCAGGGAGCAGCCGTCGCCGATGCCGATCAAGGAGAGGTGGGCGGAGTGGATCTCGGGCTTCTCCTCCAGGAATTCCGCGGCGGCGTCCAGATCGCGACCCGCCAGGCTCCAGGCGATCCCGCGGTCCTTCTCGTCGAGCTTGTCCCAGGCGTACTCCTCGGTGGCGCTCTCCCCGTGCCCGCGCAGGTCGACGATCAGGACCCCGAACCCGCGCTTCTGCAGGTACTCCGCGAGCCCCTCCAACTGCGTGCGGTCCGCACCCGCGTCGTGCACCAGGATCGAGCCGGGCGCGCGGCTACCCTTCTTCTTGGGGGCGAAGTAGTCGGCCGCGAGGGTGACCATGTCCCTGGTCACCAGACGCACCCGACTCGACGCGCTGCTGACGCGCCGTGCCTGCCGGTGAGCACTCCGCTGCGGCTCCGGCGTCTCCACGGTGGCGGGATCGGTCGCGCTCGAGAGGGCCTCAGACGCCGGCAGGGCGCCAGGGCTGGCGGCCGAGGCCGCCAGGAGGGTCAACGGCAGGAGCATTCGACTGTGGGGAGAAGGGGGGTTCCCGGGCCCCTGGGGACGGGCCGTACGGGGGAATCTCGTCGGGTTTGCGGGCGCCCGGGGGTCGCCCAGGCCCATTCGGATCGGATCAGGTTAGTCGGCGGACTTTCCGCTGCAAGTACCTAGCCCGGACTCGAAAGGAGACTACCGAGTTCCTTTGAGAAGCCAATGCAAAGAACGGATAGGGGTGCGTCCAACCTGTGTCGATCCCCGATTCAAGGGGCTTTCGGAGGGGAATTCCCCCGCCTCGCCCCTCCCGAATGGAGGTCGGGGAGGGGCGTAGATCCTCCTCTCGCCCCCCCTCCAAGGAGAAGCCCCATGAAGCCCCTGCTCCCCGTCGCGGCCCTGCTGGTGGCCGCTCTCGTCGCCCTCCCGACCGCCCTGGGACTCGCGCAGGAGCCCCTCGATCCCCCCATCACTCCCCCGCGCTGGGAGTACAGGGTGGTCGGGATCGTCGAGCTGCACGGCTCCACCCTGGACTACCTGAAAGACGCCCTGGAGGAGCACGAAGGGGGGATCGTGGGGTTCTCCAAGGCCCTCGACGCGCAGTTGCACCAGAAGACCGAGGACCTCCTGAACGAGTTGGGCGCCGAGGGGTGGGAGCTGATTCAGATCGACTCCACCTCGGTCGTCTTGAAGCGGCCGGGCCGCTGACCCGCGTCCCTCACCGGCGTCGCTCGAGGGTCACCGCCCGGCGCACCTCCCGCTCCAACTCCGCCTCGCGGGTCAGGAAGGGGGGCACCTCCTCCGGCTCGAGCACCCGCCCGCGCAGGAGGAAGGTGCGGGTCGCGCTCCAGCTCTGCGGCCCGTCCTCGACCAGGAGGGAGTGCTGGTACCCCGGGGCCTCCTCCCGGAAGGCGACCGGCGCCTCCGACACCCGCCAGGCGTCGCCGAGGTCGATCACGATGCGCACCCGCTCGCGCCGCGAGAGCCTGAGCGCCAGGGGCCAACGACGGTCCGCGGACCCCACCCCCTTCGCCAACCCCGTGGGCTGCAGGGGCAGGCGCGCGCTGCGGCGCTCCCCCACCCCCTCGAGGAAGCGCGGGACGGGGCCGGAGAAGAGCATCTCGAAAGGTGCCCCCGACTCCTCCAGCCGCGGGAACTCGAAGGCCTCCGGGTCGATTCCGGGCACCAACTGGGCGGCGAAGCCGCGCGCCGCCCCGCGTCTCTGCACCTCCCCCGCCTCGGAGAGCTGCTCGCGCAGGAGGGAGCCCTCGGTGGTGGTGACGCGCAGGCGGCAGTCGGCGCTCACCCCGCCGTCGGCGCCGAGGGCGTAGCGCACCGTGAGGTCCAGGTTCCAGGTGTCCGCGAGCTCCGCGCGCGAGAGCTGCTCGCGCCGCTCCCCCTCCTCCCCCAGGACCAGGACCGACGCGCCCGCCAGCTCGGCCGGGATCGCTCCGAACTCCAGGCCGCGCCCCTGGGGAGCGAGGATCCACAGCGGCTCGGGACCGGGCAGTCGGATCGCGGGCAGGTTGAAGCCGGTGCGGTTCTCGAAGGCGCGCAGCGGCTCTCGATCGAGCTCGGGGGCGACCCCCCGCTCGAGCACGGCCCACTCGTGGTCGATCCCCGCCAGGTCGAGGAGCGCCCCCAAGAGGAAGATCGGGTTCCCCCGCCGCAGGGACCAAGTCCACCCGGCGGTGGCCGTGCCGCCGAAGTCGAGCACGTGGGCGGTGACGCGGTCGTAGAGCGCCTCCGCTCGCGCGCGCGCATCGAGGTCGGGCTGCGCCCGATCGACCTCCTCGAGCAGTGAGACGAGCTCGGCCTCCACGTCGGCGGTGAGGTGGGTCAGGGTGTGCAGGCGGTCGTTCCAGACGGCGGCCACCCACTCGAGGGGCAGGTCCCCGCCGTACTGCGCCCAGGGCAGGATCTCCTCGTAGGAGGGGCGCAGCGGCTCGTCCTCCTCCCGCGGCCGATCCCGCTCGAGGAGCAGGTGCACCGTGCCGCCGGCGAAGGGCCGCTCGCTGTGCTCCCCTTCGAAGTGAAGGAGCTCGAGCCGGCCGGGCAGTCCGTCGGGGACGTAGATCGCGTAGCGGCTGCGCACGAAGGGCTTCTCGAAGGAGGCGAAGCGCCACCAGCCGATGCCCGGAGGCGCCCCGGGTAGACCGGTGGCGTACTCGTCCCACACGAGCTCGAAGGCGTCCCCGGGCTCGAGGCTCGGCAACACCCACTCCCCCGCCACGGCCACCGGCTCGAGGATGCGACCGTCCGCCTTCAGGACCCGCGCCAGGCGGGTGTGATCCGCCAGCGGCGAGGAGTGCAGGAGCTCGGTCCCCTTGCGGTCCAGCGCCCGCGTGATGGTGTGGTAGCGGGCGTGGCTCGACCCGTCGGGCAGGAAGTAGAGCATCCCCGAGTCGAGCACCTCCGCGATCGAAGCCCCCTGGGCCGCTCCGGCGGCGGCCGCGGCGAGGGCCTCGGCCCGATCGGGGGCGAAGGTGGCGAAGAAGCGCTCGGCGGGGTCCTCCTCGCCGAGGATGGCGCGCGTCACCCGCGCGCCGTGACCTCCCCCTTCGAGCGCGGATCGCGCGCCCAGCTCCTGGATCCCCTCGGCGAAGTGACCCCGCGCGAGGAGGAGACGGGCGAGCCGCCCGCGCGCGATGGGATCGAGGGGGGCGCGCTGGACCTGCGCCCGCGCCGAGCGCAGGAGCGCTGCGTCATCGCCGGCGATCTCGAGCACGCTCCTCAGGAGCTCGAGCGGTCGCACCAGGCTGGGATCGGCGGCGGCCCACTCCTCCAGGACCGTGCGCGCGTAGGTCAGGTGCTCCCCCCCCGCCCGCGCGTGCGCCAGGAGGGCGCCCTCCTGGACCTCCTCCCGCGCTCCGAGCCCCGCCAGGGCCCGCCGCCATAGCCCCAAGGCGCCGGCGCGGTCCCCCGCCGCCGTCCGAGCGAGGGCCAGGAGCTCCGCCAGCCGCGGGGACCCGGGGAAGAGCTCGACCAGCCGCTCCAGCTCGAGGCGTGCCAGGGTCCCGGTGGAATCGAGGGCCTGGAAGGCGGTCACCCGCACCCGCCCCGCGAAGGGCACCTCTCCGACGCGCGCCGTGAGGGCGTCGATCTCGGCCAAGCCCTCGACCGGTTTGTCCTCCATGACCAGCCGCGCGGCGCGGAACGCCGCGGTCACCGGGGGCAGGGGACCGAAGTCGGCCAGGGCGTCCTCGCTCGCGACCACTGCGCGACGGCGCACCTCGGGGGGCAGGTGACCCGCCTGGGCGAGCACCTGGTGGCGCACCCGCAGCCACGCGGCCCGCGGGCCGGGCTCCTGGGGGGGGAGCACGGCGAGGGCGCGGTCGGCGTGCCCGGCGGCGCGCTCCTCCAGGACGTGGATCGCCCGTTCGTAGCCCTCTCCCCGGTCGGGAAGAGCGGGAGGGGCGGCCGCCGGCGCGATCCAGTCGGGACGCCGCGGGAGCTCCGTGTAGGGGACGTCGAGCTCGCGCGCCCCGAGCGGGGTCTCCCCCCGCTCGTCGAGCAGGCGCGCCGCGATGCGCGTGCTGGGGCGGTTCTCCACGCGCACCAGGAGCTGGTTCCACCCCGGCGCTCCCACCACGGGCAGCAGGAAGCGTCGCCGGGTCTCCCCCGACCCCCGCTGCGGCAGATCGAGCACGAGCTCGCCGTTCCACCAGACGTTCAACGTGTCCTCCGTGGCCACCTCGAGCTGGGCCGGCCCCTCGTGGGCCAGGTGGGCCACCAGGTAGATGACCCCCGGCCCTGGGAAGGGGGTCCCCCGCCCGGGCCGCACCCAGAGGAGCCCCGCCCCGCGCGGCAGGGGGCGCCACTCGAGCGGCTCCCCCCAGACGCACTCGTGGGTGGTCCGCAAGCCGGTTTTCGGCGCACCGGCGACGGGAGGTCGCCGCAGCGGCGCGGGGTGCTCGAGGGGTCCCAGGGGCCCGATCGCGCACCACTCGGCCACGAAGTCGGACCAGAGGTCGCCCTCCAGGGGATGGGGCTCGTCGGAGAAGCGCCGCTGCCACGAGACCTCCTGCAGGAGCGCCCGCACCCGCACCGAGGCCACCGGTTCGGTGATCCGCGCGGCGAGGCGCTCTAGGCGCTCCGCCGGCAGGGGGCGCTCGAGGAGGCGCGCCAGCTCTTCCGCTTCCTCCAGCGCGGCGATCACCCACGGGCTGGTGGGGTCCGCCTCCAGGGCGTCGAGGGTCTCGGTCAGGGCGCTGGCGAAGTCCCCCGCGGCGCGGGCGGGGTGGGCCACGATCAGCTCGGGGGTCAGCTCTTGAGTGATCCCGGGCGTGGAGGAGAGCACGAGGGCCAGCACGCCCTGCGCGAGCGATCCGATCTTCAACACCATCACTGGCTCCCTTCCACCTTGAGGAACGCGGCCTGGGCCGAGTCGACCCGGCGACAGAGGTCGCGGAACTCCGCGTAGCGCTCCCGTGGCACCCGGTGGGTCTTCAGGGTGAAGCACTCGCGCACCCGGAGGACGGGTCCGCTCTGCTCCACCCGGCGGGAGTAGCTGGCGTCCTCGCTCTCGATCTCGATCGGCGCAGGTGGCTCGGCGAGCCGCTCCCCCTCGCCGAGGAGGTAGGTGATCTCGAGCTCGCGGCACCAGGGGACGTCGAGCAGGAGGTCGGTCCCACGCTCGCTCTCGACGGCGATCTCCACCAGGAGGTCGAGCCGATCGAAGGTGGTGGGGATCTCGTAGCCGCCGCGCGCCGGCCGCGCCACCTCCTCGACGCCGCTGGCGAATCTGAGGTCGATCGGCGCGCCCAGGTCCTCCAGGTCGGGACCGGCGAAGTCCACCTCGCTGGTGAGCGCGCCGAAGAGCGAGGTCATGAAGCGCTGCGTCTCCTCGTCCCGCTCCTCGGGGTCCCCCGTGTAGCGCTGGCGGTGGCGGGGATCGAAGCGCCCCCGCGCCTGGCGCAGGAGCTCGACGCGCGGTCCCGACTCCGCCCCCAGGTCGACCCGGATCTCGTCGCGCAGCAGGTTCTCCCGCGCGTCGGGGAAGGGGATGCGCGTGGGGACCACATCCCCCTCGCGCACCACCAGGACGCGCGCGCCGCGGTCCGCGTCGGGCAGGACCTCGAGGGGGTGCAGGCGCGCGGTGCCGTCGAGGAAGCGCTCGGCGAGCCCCTCCTGCTCCGGGATCCAGGCGATGCAGTGGTTGAAGTGGGCCACCAGGGGCAGGGTGTGGTCCTCCTCGAAGCGCCGCGGCGCCAACCGGATCAGGACCGGGTGCGCCTCGATCCCCACCTCGGAGAGCAGGGCCTTGAGCAGGATCGCCTTGTCCTTGCAGTCGCCGAAGCGCCGCTTGAAGATCACCGGCGCGCTGTAGGGGCGGTAGCCGTGCACGCCGAACTCCCAGGCGTTGTAGCGCACCTCGGTCACCACGAAGTCGTAGATGGCGCGCAGCCTGTCGAGGGGCGTGGTGCTGCCGGCGGTCAGCCGCTGGACCTCGGCGGCCATCTCGGGGGAGACCACCACCTCGTCCTCGATCAGGTTCCACCACCAGGCCCCGAACTCCTCCCAGGTGCCGTAGGAGGAGGCCTGCACGGTGTGCTCACCCTCCCGGGCGGGGGGCATCAGGTGCTCGATCGGCCGCGGCTCGATCCCCGTCACGCGCCAGCGGTGGACGCGGGCGCCGTCGGGTCGCTCGCCCCCCTCGTAGAGGGCGCCCTCGGGCAGGTCGGGGTT
>CAZDQL010000087.1:0-27825 GCA_964507325.1 uncultured Planctomycetaceae bacterium
ACGCCGCCAAGATCAACGTCAACGGCGGCGCGGTGGCCCTCGGACACCCGATCGGGGCCTCCGGCGCCCGCATCCTCGTCACGCTGCTCTCCGCCATGCAGCAGCGCGACGCGCGCACCGGCATGGCGTCCCTGTGCCTGGGCGGCGGCAACGCGGTCTCCCTCGGCGTCGAACGTTGATCCCACTGGCACACGAACTAGAAGAGCGATAGGAGCCCCCGTGACTCAAACCACCACCCCCAAGCTCGCCGTCATCGGCGCGGGCACCATGGGCAACGGCATCGCCCAGGTCTTCGCCTCCTCCGGCAGCGACGTCCTCCTGATCGACTCCGCGAGCGACGCCCTCGAACGCGGCCTGGCCACGATCGAGAAGAACCTGGGGCGCCTGGTCAAGAAGGAGAAGATCGACCAGGCGGGCGCCGACGCCGCCCGCGCCCGCATCACCAGCGGCACCGACATCTCCGCCATCTCCGACCAGGACCTCGTGGTCGAGGCGGTCGTGGAGCGCGCCGACGTCAAGCACGCGATCTTCCGTCAGATCGACTCCCTGGCCAAGCCGGGCGCCATCCTGGCCTCCAACACCTCCTCGATCTCGATCACCGCCATCGCCGCCGCCACCGGCCGCCCCGACAAGGTGATCGGGATGCACTTCATGAACCCGGTGCCGATCATGAAGCTGGTCGAGGTCATTCGCGGCCACGAGACCAGCGACGAGACCACCGCCGCCGTCCTGGGCTGGTCCGAAGCGGTGGGCAAGGTGCCGGTGGAGGCCAACGACTACCCCGGCTTCGTCTCCAACCGCGTGCTGATGCCGATGATCAACGAAGCGGTCTACTGCCTGATGGAGGGCGTGGCGGACCGCGAGGGGATCGACACCGTCATGAAGCTCGGCATGGCGCACCCCATGGGGCCCCTGACCCTGGCCGACCTGATCGGTCTGGACGTCTGCCTCGACATCCTCGAGGTGCTGCACGGCGGGCTGGGGGACGACAAGTACCGCCCCTGTCCCCTCCTGCGCCGCATGGTGGCCGCCGGCCGCCTGGGGCGTAAGAGCGGCCACGGTTTCTACGACTACGACTGAGGCACGCAGAGGACGGAGCCGCAATGGATTTCGCTCTGACCGAGGAGCTGGCCCTGATCCGCGACACGGCGCGCGAGGTCGCCGAACGCGAGCTGATCCCGCGCGCCGCGCGCCACGACCTACAGGCGGCGTTCGACCCCGAGGTGCTGCCCACGCTGGGCGAGCTCGGGATGCTGGGCTTGACCACCCCCGAGGAGTACGGCGGCGCGGGGCTCGGCAACCTGGCCCTCTCGATCGCCCTGGAGGAGATCAATCGCGGCTGCGCGGCCACCGGCGTCACCGTCTCCGTGCACAACAGCCTGATCTGCTCCCCGCTGGCCAAGTACGGCACCGAGGAGCAGAAGCGCACCTGGCTGCCGCGACTGGCCACCGGCGAGCTGATCGGGGCCTACTCCCTGACCGAGGCCAACGCCGGCTCCGACGCCGCGGCGATAGCGGCCGCCGCCACCCCCGACGGCGACCAGTGGGTGCTGAACGGCACCAAGCTGTTCGTCACCTCCGGTGAGATCGCCGGGCTGACGCTGGCCTACTTCCGCTCCGATCCCGAGGCGCCCAAGGGCAAGGGGATCACCGCCTTCCTGATCCCCCCCGACACCCCCGGATACCGGGTCGGGAAGAAGGAGAAGAAGACCGGCATCCGCGGCTCCTCCACCACCGAGCTGATCTTCGAGGACTGCCGCGTCGGTCCCCTGAACGTCCTGGGGGAGGTGAACAAGGGTTTCCCGATCGCCCTGGAGACCCTGGACGGCGGGCGCATCGGCATCGCCGCCCAGTCCCTGGGCATCGGGCGCGCCTGCCTCGAGGCCTCGATCAAGTACGCCAAGGAGCGCGAGCAGTTCGGCAAGCCGATTGCCTACTTTCAGGCGATCCAGTGGAAGATCGCCGACATGTCCGCGCGCCTGGACGCGGCGCGGCTGATGGTGCACCGGGCGTCCTGGCTGCGGGATCGCGGCGAGCGCTGCAGCACCCAAGCTGCGCAAGCCAAGCTCCTGGCCTCGACCACGGCCAACTACTGCGCCGACGAGTGCGTCCAGATCCACGGCGGAGCGGGGTACACCGACGACTTCATCGTCGAGCGGCTCTTCCGCGACGCGCGCATCACCGAGATCTACGAAGGCGCTACCGACATCCAGCGCCTTGTCATCGCCCGCGACCTGCTTAGCTGACGGAGAATCTTCTCGAGCCACAGGGATCCACCCATGAGCGCCAGCCCGGATCGCGAGATCCTGAACATCGAGGAAGCCGCGGCCCTCCTTGGGGTCAGCGTCAAGACCTTCAACAAGGTGCTGCACTCCGAGAACATCCCCGCGCGCAAGATCGGCCGCGAGTGGAAGTTCGCGCGCAGCGCCCTAATCGCATGGGTCGGCTCCGGCCGTTCGGTGGACTTCTACCGCGAGAGCGGTGAAGGCAAGGCCACCGACCAGGACAAGGAGCGCACCCGGCGCACAGCCGGCTGGCAGATCGAGCTCGACTGAGCGCCGCGATCCAGCGACCCGAGTCACAAGCGACCGACATCTATGTACGAGCTACCCCCGATCCGACACGGTTTGGACCTCACCGAGGACGAACAGATGATCCGCGAGATGGTGGCCGAGTTCGCCGCGAGCGAGCTGGCACCCATCGCCACAGAGGTGGACGAGGAGCACCGCTTCTCGAAGGAGTCCTGGGACCGCATCGTCGAGCTGGGGCTGCCCGGCATCCCCTTCTCCGAGGAGCTGGGGGGGTCCGACAGCGGCACCCTCTCCTACGTGCTCGCGATCGAGGAGATCTCGAAGGTCTGTGGCTCGACGGGGCTGACCTACGCCGCCCACGTGAGCCTCGGGACCTACCCCATCTACGCCTGGGGCGGGGAGAAGCTGCGCAGGCATTACGTCCCGCGCCTGATCTCCGGCGAGTACATGGGCGCCTACGGGCTGACCGAGCCGGACGCGGGGTCGGATGCGGGTGGCACGCGCACGACGGCCGTGCTCGACGGGGACCAGTGGGTCTTGAACGGCCGCAAGTGCTTCATCACCAACGCCACCCACTCGGGAGTCTTCATCTGCACCGCCGTCACCGACAGGGAGCTGGGCGCACGGGGCATCAGCGCCTTCGCGGTGCCGCGCGACACCCCCGGCTTCAGCCTGGAGAAGGGCGAGGTCAAGCTCGGCATGCGCGGGTCCGACTGGGCCAGCCTGGTCTTCGAGGACGCGCGCATCCCGCGCGACCACCTGCTGGGTCCCGCAGGGGAGGGGTTCAAGACCTTCATGAAGACCCTCGACGGGGGCCGCGTCTCGATCGGAGCACTCGGTCTGGGCATCGCCCAGGGCGCCTACGAGCACGCCCGGCGCTACGCCACCGAGCGCGAGGCCTTCGGCAAGACCCTGGCCGACCAGCAGGCGGTGCAGTTCAAGCTGGCGGACATGCACGTCCAGATCGAAGCGGCGCGCCACCTGGTCTATCACGCCGCGCGCATGAAGGACGCGGGCCGACCCTATTCGGTGGAGGGGGCGGTGGCCAAGCTGCACGCCTCCGAGACCGCCATGCAGGTCACCTACGACGCGATCCAGATCTACGGGGGCTACGGCTACAGCCGCGAGTACCCCGTCGAGCGCATGTGGCGCGACGCCAAGCTGTGCACCATCGGCGAGGGGACCAGCGAGATCCAGCGCATGATCATCTCGCGCGGCATCCTGCGGGCGCTCAAGGCCGCGGTCTGACGCCGATGCCCTCCGCCAGCAGCCAACCCACACCCTGGTCGCCGCGCACGATGCAGGTCGGCGCGTGGCACGTCACGGCGCTCTCCGACGGCTGGCTGCGCCTCGATGGGGGAGCGATGTGGGGAGTCGTGCCCGCGGTCATGTGGCGCCCCATGACGCCCGCCGACGAGGAGAACCGGATCCTCATGGCGCTGCGCCCCTTCCTCCTGGAGCGCGACGGGGCGTTGGTGATCGTCGAGCCCGGGGTGGGGGATCGCTGGAGCGAGAAGCTGATCGGGATCTACGCCCTCGACCGCCGCGATCCCCTGCACGAGGCCCTGGCCGCTTGCGGGCGCGACGCGAGCGAGGTGACCCACGTGGTCGCCAGCCATGCCCACTGGGACCACTTCGGGGCGGCGGTCGTCGAACGGGACGGCGAGCTCGTGCCCCGCTTCCCCAATGCGCGCTACTTCCTGCCGCAGCCGGAGATCGAGATGGCCCTGGATCCCGGGGCCCTGCGCAAGGCTTCGTACCGGGCCGACGACGTGCGACCCCTGATCGAAGCGGGCGTGCTCGAGGGGTTCGACGGGGAGCAGGAGTTGTTGCCGGGGCTCACGGCCCACGTGCTCGGCGGGCACTCCGACGGAGCCTCGGTGCTGACCTTGGCGGAGAACGACGGCCAGGTGGCGGGGATCTTCTGGGGTGACGTCGCCCCCACGACGCACCACGTGCAGCCCCCGTACATCATGGCCTACGACATCGACGCTTCGCGCAGCTACGAGGTGCGCTCGGAGTGGCTCGCCAAGGCGGCCCGAGGGGAGTGGATTGGGCTCTTCTATCACGACCCGGACGTGGCCTTCGCTCGTCTGACGCGTGAGGGGAAGCGCTACCTGGTGCACGATCTTGTGCCTGCCGGGGAGCGCGAGTAGCCTCTGCCGCTCTTCGATTCCTTCCCCCCCCAAGATCGGAGCCACCATGATCTCGATCCTGCTGCCCCTCGTGCTCACCGCCGTCCAGCCGCTCGCGCCGCTGCCCGCTGCGCAAGACACGCAGGCGGACCCCGAGCAGGCCGAACCCGCTTGGACCGGCTCGGTCACTGCCGGCATCAGCCTGACCGATGGCAACACCGACCTGCAGCGCGCCTCCGCCACCGCCGACGCCATCAAGGACCTGGGCCACGAGCGCTACACCTTGGGCTTCGCCTGGAACTTCACCGAGCAGGACGGCGTCGTCACCCAGCGCAAGACCTTCGGGAAGGCGCAGTACGACCGCTTCATCGACGAGAAGCTCTACTGGCTCGCCAACGTGAGCCTGGAAGCGGATTCCCAGGCCGACCTGGACCTGCGCACGATCATCGGCGCCGGCCTCGGTTACCAGTTCTACGACAACGAGGAGTTCAAGCTCTCGGGCGAGGCGGGCCTCTCCCACTTCGACGAGGACTTCAAGGAGAGCAAGGACGACTCCTACGTGGCCGCGCGCTTGGCCGCCAAGTGGGACTGGAACTACAGCGAGGCCTGGATCTTCGGGCAAACCGTGGACGTCCTTCCCAGCCTCGAGGAGAGCGACGACGTCTACGCCAAGCTCGACACCCGCGCCAAGGCGACGCTGACCGACAACATGTTCGCCCAGTTCCAGTGGATCATGGACTGGGACAACACCCCGGCGGAGGGCAAGGAGCGCGCCGACCACCTGTACCTGGTGACGATCGGCTGGACCTTCTGATCCGGGCTGCTAGAGGTACGCCTCCAGCTCCGCCGGTACGCGGAAGACCACCAGCTCCTCCTCCCCCTCGACCTCGGTCACGCGCGCGACGCCGAGGCCCCTGAGGCGCGTCAGAATCTCCTGCACGAGCACCTCGGGAGCCGAGGCCCCGGCGGTCACCCCCACGCGGCGGCACCTATCGAGCCAGGTGGCGTCGATCTGGTCGGGGTCGTCCACCAGGTGGGAGGGCACCCCGCTGCGCTCCCCCAGCTCCCGCAGGCGGTTGGAGTTGGAGGAGTTGCGCGAACCCACCACCAGGAGCACGTCGATCTCGGAGAGGAGTGCCTTGACCGCGTTCTGACGGTTCTGGGTGGCGTAGCAGATGTCCTTCAGGGCTGGTCCCCGGATCGTCGGGAAGCGTCGCTGCAGGGCGCTCAGCACCTCGCGCGTGTCGTCGACCGACAGGGTCGTCTGGGTCACGTAGGCCAGCCGGTCGCCGTCCTCGACCTCCAAGGCCTGCACCTCCTCGGGGGTGGCCACGACCCGCACCATCCCCGGCAAGCGCCCGCGTGTCCCCTCCACCTCGGGGTGCCCCGCGTGGCCGATGAGGAGCACCTCGCGACCCTCCTCTGCGAACTGGCGCGCCTGGATGTGGACCTTGGTCACCAGCGGGCAGGTGGCATCGATGATCTTCAGGTTGCGACGCTCTCCCTCCTCGACGATCGCCTGCGACACCCCGTGGGCGCTGAAGATCGTCACGGCGCCCTCGGGGACCTCGACCAAGGTCCTGACGAAGACGGTCCCTCGCGAGGAGAGGTCCTTCAAGACGTGCTTGTTGTGGACGATCTCGTGCAGCACGTAGACGGGTGCTCCGTACAGCTCGAGGGCCCGTTCGACGATCTCGATCGCGCGGTCCACTCCGGCGCAGAAGCCGCGCGGGTTGGCGAGCCGCGCATCCACTAGTGGGGGGATTCCCGGCCGAAGTTGCGGTTCCAGTCGGGGACCTCGACCACCAGGTCCAGGCTGCCGTCGGGTACGGCCTGACAGCCGAGGCGGGAGTCCAGGTCCAGGCCGGGAGCCTGCTCCAGCATGTCCTCTTCGTCGTCGGTCGCCTCCGAGCAGGTCTCACTACCGCTGCGGATGATCACGTGGCAGGTGGAGCAGGCGCACACGCCGCCGCAGGCGTGGTCCAGATCGACGCCGGCCGCCAACGCGATGTCGAGGATCGACCCGGGCTCCCCCTCACCCCCCTTGAACTCCCCCGCGACGTCGACGTCGACCACCGTGCCCTCGGGGAGGAAAGTCACCTGGAAGGCGCGCGCTTCCCGTCCCTCTCCAGCCTGCTTCGCCATCGTGCTCTCCGACTCACAGCCCCTGTCCGAATCCCGTGCGCTCCCCCGCGGGCCGTTCCGGATCGCTCGCGCCGCGCGCCCGCCGCTTGCTCCGCCGCCGCTTGCGCTTCTCCGGGCGGGGGGCCTTCCTCCCCTGCTCCGCGGCGATCCCAGTCCCGAAGCCGCCGTCCACGTGCCCGTCCACCGTGCCGTCCACCGGGCCGACCACCGGGCCGACCACCGGGCCGACCACCGGCAGCGCGGGGGCCGCCTGCGGTTCGGGAGCGCTGCGCGGCGCCGGCGCCGCGTCGTCACGTTCGGGCCGGCGGGGCTGGGAGCGCCTGCCCTCCGGGCGCCTCCGACGGGAGCTGCCCGGGGCCTGGGGGGCCTCCATCTCCTCGATCGGGAAGGGCAGGGCTCGTCGCAGCGCGCCCCAGCGACGACCATCCGCCCCGCTCACGAAGGTGATCGCCGTCCCCTCCCGTCCGGCGCGACCGGTGCGGCCGATGCGGTGGGTGTAGTCCTCGGGGTCCCGCGGCACGCCGTAGTTCACCACGTGGGTCACGTGCAGGACGTCCAGCCCGCGAGAGGCCACGTCGGTGGCGAGCAGTGCCTTCACGTCCCTGTCCCGGAAAGCGTTCATGACACGGAAGCGCGACGCCTGGTCGTAGCCCCCGTGCAGGGCCTTGACCGGGAAGCGCTCGCGCTCCATGCGGCGCAGCAGCTTGTCCACGTCGGTGCGCCGGTCGCAGAAGACCAGGAACACGTCGTCGGGGTGACTGCTGGCGATCAGGCGCGCCAGCATGCGCGCCCGGTTCTCCTCCGTGACCCCCAGCCAGAGCTGGTCGATCGAGTCGACCGTGGCGATCCCCGAGGCGGTGGCGAGCTCCACCGGCTGCTCGGTGTAGGTGCGAGCCAACTCCAGCAGCGCAGGGGGGAAGGTGGCCGAGTACAGCATCGTCTGACGCTGCTCGTTGCAGGCGTCGAGGATCTTGCGCACGTCGTCGATGAAGCCGATCTCGAGCATCTTGTCGGCCTCGTCCAAGATGGCGAACTCCGTCCAGGGGAAGGACAGGAATCCCTGACCCATCAGGTCGAGCACCCGCCCGGGAGTTCCCACCACGACCTGCGCTCCCGCCTGCAGGCCCTTGACCTGGGGCACCATGTCCTCACCACCCACGATCAGAGTGGTCTTCACACCGCGCGGAGCGCCCAGTTGGGCCAGCACATCGTGCACCTGCTCACTCAACTCGCGCGTCGGCAAGAGCGCCAGACCCAGCACCGTGCGCCGCGCGGGATCGATGCGCGACATCATCGGCGCACCGAAGGCCAGCGTCTTGCCCGTCCCCGTCTCGGCCTTGGCGATCACGTCCTTGCCCTCGAGGGCTGGACCGATCGAGAGGGCCTGGATCGGAGTGGGTCGCACGATGCCCATGCCGGCGATCACGTTCAGCACGTCCGCCTCCAGCGGCCAGTGATCGAAGCTCTCGATCTGCGGCGGTTCCGCCATGGGGTGCAGGGGCTCGACGGGCGCTCGGCGGCGGGCAGGTCGCCCTCCGCCGCGGCTTCTACGCCCTCGTGCGGGTCGGTTCCTCGGGTTGGTCACGTCGTGATTCGATGCTCCTAGTTGCTTTGCGGTGTGGGCGCGCCTGGTGCGGACTCCTCACCTCCGCCGGCCAGAGCATAGGGACGCGGAGCTGCCCGACCACCTGGGAGCCGGGAACAAGTCCTCCTTCCCAGGGACGGGCTCCCTCCGGCGGCGCCACTCCTGATAGGCCCGCCAGCACCCCAATGCCAGTCCCGGACCGGGAGGAGTGCCCCGATCCGGTTACCCTGCGCAGCCTCCCGTGCCCCCCAGCATCCCCGATCTGATCCCCGCCCTGGAGCGCGCGCTGCGCTCCCCCTCCGGCCGCCGCTGGTACGTCCGCGCCGACGAAGGGGAGCGCGCGGTGGAGCTGGTCGAGTCCGGTCGGCTGCAGCGCCGGATGCTGCGCGAGCGCCGCCGACGCTGCGCTTGGATCGACGGCGTCGGCCGGGGGGCCGTCTTCGGCAAGCGCGTGTTGCTGGTCGATCCGGACGCCATCCTGAGGGCCACCTGGCGTTTGCGCGGCCGCCTCCTGGGGAACAAGGGAGCCCTCTTGGAGGCCCAGCGCACCCTCCTGGCGGAGGGGCGCCTGCGACGCGTGGCACGCCTCCTGGCGCTCGGGGAGCGCCGACGCGCCGGCTGGGTGGTGGAGCAGACCCTGCTCTTCGAGGCCCTCCTCGACCACGAGACCCTGCTCGACCGCCTGGCCGCGACCCGAGGGGGCCTGGAGCACCAGCGCTCCGCTCTGGAGCGCGCCATGCGCCTGGCGCTCGAGCTCGACACCCAGGGTCTGGTGCACCTCGACCTGAACCCCAAGAACGTCATGCTGCACGCGAGCGACCCCGACCAGGATTGCGTGGTCGACATCGAGCAGCTCGTCGAGCTCGAGGGACCACGGCCGGACCTCCTGGCGCACACCCTGGGTCACCTCTTCTCTCGCGGCGCGGAGGAGCACTGCCCGCGGGCGCGCTACCACGCCCTGGCCCTGCCCGCGCTGGCGCGTGGGCTGGGAGTGGAGGAGCCCCCCGACGACGTGCTGGCGGCCTACGACTGGTTCCTCGGCCGCTCACTCGGACGGCGCGTCCGTCTGAAGTTGGCGCGCGTGGGGCTGGCCGGGATGCCCGCGCTGCTGCGCGCCATCCAGAGGCGTGCGGCCGTCGCGCCGCGACCGACGCCGGAGTAGTCTCACGGGCATGGAGATCGTGACCTGGAACGTGAATTCGGTGCGCGCGCGCCTGCCGCGCCTCCTACCCTGGCTCGAGGAGTCGCGTCCGGAGGTGGTCTGCCTGCAGGAGACCAAGGTGGTCGACGAGCTCTTCCCCCTCGAGCCCTTCGAGGAGCTCGGCTACCAGGTCGCGGTGCACGGGCGCAAGACCTACAACGGGGTGGCGATCCTCTCGCGAGTAGGGCTGGAGGACGTGCGTCGCGGCCTCGGCGACGAGGGACCCGACGAACGCCGCGTGATCGGCGCGACCGTCGCCGGAGGCGTGCAGGTGCTGTGCGTCTACGTGGTCAACGGCCAGTCGGTGGGCAGTGAGAAGTACGCCCACAAGCTGGAGTGGTTGGGGCGGCTGCGTGCGCTCCTCGAACGCGATTACGACTGCCGGCGCGAGCAGGTGGTCCTGTGCGGCGACTTCAACGTCACCTTCGACGACCGCGACGTGTACGACCCGGAGGCCTGGCGCGACAAGATCCTCTGCTCCCAGCCCGAACGGGACGCCCTGGCGCAGGTGATGGACGTGGGGCTGGTGGACGCCTTGCGTCACTTCACGGAGGAGGGGGAGCACTACACCTGGTGGGACTTCCGCAGCCGCGCCTGGCGGGGGAACCGCGGGCTGCGCATCGACCATCACCTGCTCTCCAACCCCGCCCTGGAGGTCTGCCGCGGGGTGCGCATCGACCGCGACGCGCGCGACGGCGAGAAGCCCTCCGATCACGCGCCGGTGTTCGTCAGCCTGGAGGTCTAGCGACCGCGCTCAGGGCGAGCCGGGGTGACTCTCGTGGGCCGCCAGGGCCAGCTCGGCGCGGCGCGCGACGTCCGGCTCGCCGAAGAGCCGCCACAGCTCCACCTCGGGCACCGAGAGCCCCTGGCAGAGCAGGTCCACCAGGATCTCGATCGGCAGGTCCTCCGGCAGCTCCCTGGCCTCCTCGATGCGCTCCTGGATCGCGCGCTCGAGCTGGGGACGCAGCCGCGAGGCGTCGGAGGGTTCGGCGCTGGTCTCCTCCAGCAGGCTGATGCGCACCTTGCGGTAGGCCCGTTCGCTCGCGACCTCCTCGATGCACACCCGCTCCAGGCCCAGGACCCACAGATCGAAACCCCCTTCGGCGGTCCTGGCGTGCCGCGCGATCTCGCCCAGGCCGGCGATCGGCAGGACGTGCTTGCCCTCCGTGGAACCACCCTCAGCCTCGGGGACGGTGCCGATCACCAGGCGTCCCGGCCCATCCAGGCTGTCTTCGACCAATTCCCGTTGGGCCGCTTCGGCCATCCTCAAGTGGACGAGCTGCCGTGGGAAGAGGAAGACCCCCGGCAGGGGCAGCAGGGGCACGGTGGGGCTCTCGGCGGGCAGCGGCTCGGGATCGGGAGGGTATTGCATCGCAGTCTCTACGGGTTCCTCTCAACGTCCACAGGGTCTCCCGCCGCGGCCCCCCAGGGCCTTCAACACCAGTCGCAGATCGGCGGCCTCCGACCGGCGGCCGCGCTCTTGGCAGGTGCGCATCAGGTTGATCACCTGGCGCTGGAAGAGCAGCGTGTCGCTCGGGGGTCGGAAGAACCTGCGGCAGGGGGGCAGCCCGTGGGCCGCCAGGTAGCGCCGGCAGGTTCCCATGCTGACTCGCGCACCTCCGTCGAAGGGATCGAGGAGGAGGCGTTCCCCGCCCTCGACCACCGCCAGCAGCACGTGTCCCGGCAGGGGGACGAAGGTCGTCTTCAGCCCCGCGCGGCGGGCGATGAAGCCGTAGAGCGCGCACAGGGTCAGCGGCATCCCGGCGCGCCGCTCGATGGCGCGGTGCAGGTAGACGTTGTCGGGGTGGTGGTGGTCCTGGCTGGAGCCGTCGAGACCCACCTCTCCCGCCAGGTAGTCGACCAGCTCCAACGCCCGGCTGCGTCCCATCGGGCGCGCGCCGATGCGCCGGCGGAGCTCCTCGCCGTGGGCATCCAGCGTCAGGCGGTAGCCCCTCAGGTCGCGCCCCGGAGCGCCGTGGGCGTCGAGCAGGAAGAACGCCGTCTCCAGGTCGTGATCCCCGCGGGCGGCGTAGCGACACAGGCGTCGCACCGCGCGGCGTCGCGCCTCTTCGAGCAGCAGTTGCCGTGCCCGTCCGCGCAGTCGGGCGTCTCCCCGGCGCGCGGCCTTCTCCAGCGCGCGTCGACCGCGTCCACCGAGGCGTAGGAGTTCCGAACGCACGCTGGCCAACACGCGCGGGGAGTCGTCGCTCAGGAGCTCGAGCAGGAGCTCCGCCCGAGCGCGCTCGGGCGGCACCGCGCCCGCCTGTCGCGCCGCAGGGCCGGTGGTTTCGTCAGAGGAAGGCTTGGTCATCACCGGGGGTCGCTCGTGGATCCCGGGCCGGTACCCATTATGCACAGTGCGTACGGGGGGTAGCAGCGGGTGTTCGGGTCGTCTTGAAGGGAGGCGCGGGCCTCCCTAGACTAGTGCGCCCTGAAATCAGGGAGTCCGGGGCGACCGGGTCCGGTTCTCACCACGATTGTGGGGCCGCGCCGCCCGAATGCGCGCGTCGATCCCCGCCCTGCCGAACGCCCCGGCGGCGTCTACGACACCACGAACAGAGAGCACGCACGAGGAACTCCGAGCATGGAAATCAAGCAGGTCGGCGTCATCGGTTGTGGCCTGATGGGTCACGGGATCGTTCAGGTCGCGGCCCAGAGCGGCCATCGGGTCGTGGCCCTCGACGTGGACCAGGGCCTGATCGACAAGGGGCTAGGCCGCGTGGACAAGAGCCTCGGCAAGCTGGCCTCCAAGAACGTCGAGAAGGGCAAGATGTCCGAGGACCAGGCGCGCGCCTGGACCGAGGAGGTGCGCGGGCGCATCACCGCAACCACCGACAAGAGCGCGCTGGCGGAGTGCGATCTGGTGGTCGAGGCGATCGTCGAGAACATGGACGTCAAGCGCGAGCTGTTCGCCGAGCTGGGTGCCCTCGCCAAGCCGGATGCGATCTTCGCGTCGAACACCTCCTCCTTCTCGGTGGGGGAGATGGCCCAGGCTTCCGGTCGCCCCGAGCGCTTCGTGGGACTGCACTTCTTCAACCCCGTCCAGCTGATGCGCTTGGTGGAGGTGGTGCGCACCGACCGGACCGACGAGGAGGTCTTCGCCAGCGCCAAGGCCTTCGGCGAGGCCTGCGGCAAGACCCCCGTCTCCTGCAAGGACACCCCCGGGTTCGTGGTCAACCGCCTCTTGGTGCCCTACATGGTGCAGGCGATCGAGATGCTCGACCGCGGCGACGCCTCGAAGGAGGACATCGACACCGCCATGCAGTTCGGTTGCGGGCACCCCATGGGGCCGTTGACCCTGACCGACTACGTGGGCCTCGACACGACCCTCTTCATCCTCGAGGGTTGGTGCGACCGCTACCCCGACGAGCCCGCCTTCTCCATCCCCGCCAGCCTGCGCGAGAAGGTCGCGGCCGGCAAGCTGGGGCGCAAGACCGGTGAGGGGTACTACAAGTGGGACGGGGACAAGCGATCATGATCGCGGCGGCCCTCCTGTGCTTGCCCGCGGTCGCACAGGACGTCTCCCACGAGCACACCCATCCGGGGCTGTACATCGCGGGTGAGTCCTTCGGCGTGACGGTGACCGTCGGCGTCACCGGCCAGGACCCGGTCGCGGTCCCGGCCTGGGTCCTGACCCCCGCCGCCTTCGAGCTGGACGGCACCCCGCTCGGCGAGCGCCCCGACGGGACCTTCCTGACCCTCGTCGCGGGGCAGAGCGTGACCACCAGCTTCGATCTGGGTCCGGCGATCGCCACCCGGGAATTGCAGGGCAGGGCCTTCCGGTTGGCCTTCACTCCCGCGGACGCCGTCCCCGTGGAGGTGCTGCTCCTGGAGAGGGCCCCGAGGGGGATCGACTTCATGACCCTGCCCCTCGAACAGCTCGGGGACTACGACGTGGTGCTCGAGACATCGCGGGGCCTGCTGTGGTTGGAGTTCTGGCCCGACGTGGCCCCCAACCACGTGCGCAACTTCCTCGACCTGGCCTACACGGGCTTCTTCGACGACACGGAGTTCCACCGCGTCGTCCCGGGCTTCATGATCCAAGGGGGAGGCGCCAAGCCCGGCAAGCCCGCGCCGCGTCGCGTGGCGGCGGAGCTCAGCGACCGCCGGCACGTCCCCGGGATCCTCTCGATGGCCCGCCTGGGGGTGGACACCAAGGACGAGAAGGGCGAGACGATCCCGGCCATGGACTCCGCCACCTGCGAGTTCTTCGTCATGCACGCCGTCTACCCCTCCCTGGACGGCAAGTACACGCCCTTCGGCGAGCTCGTTACCGGATTGGACGTGGTGGAGTTGATCGTCCACTCCGGCAACAAATCCTACAGTCCACGCGACCCCCGCTCCCACAAACCGCCCGTGCGGCAGGTGATCCGCAAGGCGGTCGTCGTCAAGGCCCCCTTGCACAAACCCAATTCCGACGAGGACGAGTAGATGAGTGAGTCTGTCAGCAGTGTTTGCCTCGAGACCGGCGTCGGAACGATGACGGTGGAGTTCTTCAGCGACAAGGCTCCCAACCACGTCGCCAACTTCCTGAAGCTCGCCCGCGAGGGGTTCTACAACGGCACCCATTTCCACCGCGTGATCCCCGGCTTCATGATCCAAGGAGGCTGCCCCAACACCAAGCAGGGCGCCAGCGGCCCCCCCGGCACGGGGGGACCCGGATTCACGATCGACGCCGAGTTCAACGACGTGCACCACGAGCGTGGCGTGCTCTCCATGGCCCGCAGCCAGAACCCCAACTCCGCCGGCAGTCAGTTCTTCATCTGCCACGGCGAAGCGGGCTTCCTCGACGGTCAGTACACGGCCTTTGGGCGTCTGACCGAAGGCCTCGAGACCCTGGACGCCATCGCGCAAGCCCCCACCGTCCCCGGCGGGGAGGGCTCCACCCCGGTGGAGCCGGTGCAGCTGGTGAGCGCCTCCGTCGTGGAGGAAGACGCCCAATGACCTACGAGAACGTCCTCTGCGAGGTGGCCGATCGCGTCGCGCGCGTGACGGTCAACCGCCCGGAGAAGCTCAACGCCCTCAACCGCCAGACCCTGACCGAGCTGGGTCAGATCTTCGACGCCCTCGCGGCCGACGACTCCGTTTCGGTGGTGGTGGTGACGGGAGCCGGCGAGAAGGCCTTCGTGGCCGGCGCCGACATCGGTGAGCTTTTGGAGGTCGCCGGCCAGGCGGAGCGCGCCAAGGAGCTGGCGAGCTTCGGCCAGACGGTGTTCGACAAGCTCGACGCCCTGGGCAAGCCCTCGGTGGCGATGGTCAACGGCTTCGCCCTGGGCGGCGGCTGCGAGCTGGCCCTGGCCTGCACCCTGCGCACCGCCTCCCTCGCCGCGCGCATGGGGCTGCCCGAGGTGGGCCTGGGGGTCATCCCCGGCTACGGGGGCACCCAGCGCCTGGCTCGCATCGCGGGACCCGGAGTGGCCCGCGAGTGGGTCCTGACCGCCGACATGTACCCCGCCGAGGAGGCGCATCGGGTGGGGGTCGTCAATCGCGTCTTCCCCCCCGAGGAGCTCGAAGCGGGCACCCTGAAGATGGTCCAGGGGATGCTCGCCAAGGGTCCTGAGGCCCTGCGCTACGGCATGCAGGCGATCCTCGACGGCTGGGACCTGTCCCTCGGCAAGGGGCAAGCCCTGGAGACCGACTACTTCGGCAAGGCCTCCCTCACCGAGGACATGCGCGAGGGGATGGCGGCCTTCCTCGAGAAGCGCAAGGCCCAGTTCAAGGGGCGCTGACGGGAGACGCAGTCGCATCGGGACGTGCTCGGCCGGGTAGGCCCCGGTCGAGCGCCTACGTGAGGCATGAGAGTGAGAGCATGACACGGGACATCGTGATCGTCGGGGGTGCCAGGACACCCATGGCCGAATACGTGGGAACCCCCGGCTTCGGGCGCTTCCAGCACGTCTCCGCCATCGAGCTGGGGGTGACCGCCTGCCGGGCGGCGCTCGAGCGTTCCCGCGTCGAGGCCACCTCCGTCGACCACGTCGTGATCGGCAATGCCCTGCAGACCTCCCTCGACGGCATCTACGGCGCCCGGCACATCGCCCTCAAGTCCGGCGTCCCCGAGCACGTCCCGGCGCTGACCGTCAACCGCCTGTGCGGCTCCGGCATCCAGTCGGTCATCCACGCCGCGCAGTTGATCCAGGGGGAGGAGGCGCGCACCGTCCTCGCCGGCGGGACCGAGAACATGAGCCAGGCGCCCTACGTGCTCTACGGCGCGCGCCGCGGCTTCCCCTTCGGTCAGGCCCCCGCCATGCAGGACATGCTCTTCGCGAGCCTCTACGACCCCTACGCGGAGTCGTACATGGCCCAGACCGCGGAGCGCATCGCACGGCGGCTCGGGATCTCCCGCTCGGCCCAGGACGAGTTCGCCCTCAGGAGCCACCAGTTGGGCGCCGCCGCCGTACGGGAGGGACGCTTCGCCGAGGAGATCGTGCCGGTCACCGTCAGCACCAAGCGCGGCGAGGACGTGGTCGACAGCGACGACCACATCAAGCCCGACACCTCCCTCGAGGCGTTGGGCAAGCTGCGCGCTGCCTTCGGCAAGCAGGGGACCGTCACCGCCGGCAACGCCAGCGGCATCGTCGACGGCGCCGCGGCCCTGGTGGTGACCGACGAGGAGCGCGCCCGCGACGAGGAGCTCGACGTCCTGGCGGTCGTGCGCGGTTGGAGCTACGTCGGCGTGGATCCGAAGGAGATGGGCATCGGCCCGGTGCCCGCCATCCGCACCCTGCTGGAGCGTAGCGGCGTGGGGATCGACGCCATCGACCGCTTCGAGATCAACGAGGCCTTCTCCGCCCAGTACCTGGGCTGCGAAAAGGAGCTGGGGCTCGAGCGCGACAAGTGCAACGTCAACGGTGGCGCGATCAGCCTGGGTCACCCCTTAGGGGCCACCGGCACGCGCCTGGTCCTGACTCTGGCCATGGAGCTGCGCCGCTCTGGAGGGCGGCTGGGGGTGGCCAGTGCCTGCATCGGGGGAGGACAGGGCATCGCCATCCTGATCGAGAACAGCGCGCCAGGCGAGGGCGCTGGACACCCGTCATGAACCCCCTGATCCACACCGACTCCAGCGGGCACAAGATCGTCCGGCTGACCCCGGGCAAGCGCGTCCTCTTCCTGACGCAGGACCTCGAGCGCATCCGCGCCCAGCTGCGCGGCGAGCTCGATCTCCGCATGCAGGACGTCCAGCCGGCGGAGCTCCTGGACGACATCAACACCGACACGATGACCCCCGCCTGGGTGTGCTTCCGCCACCGGCCGGAGGACATCGCGCGCGACGCCTACGCCGGTCTCCTCGACCCCGAGGGGGAGCGCGTCGTCCCCAGCCGCGCGCTCTTCGACGGCGACTTCGAGGTGATCGTCTCCGGCCAGCGCAAGGGCACCGGCTCCAGCCGCGAGACCGCGCCCCAGGCGGAGAAGTGGTCCGGGGTGCACCTGGTGGTGGCCTCCTCCTTCGCTCCGATCCACGGCCGCAACAACGTCAACCTGGGGCAGTTGATGGGCACCTACGAACAGCTCCAGCGCCTGCAGGCGGGGGAGGAGGTGCCGCTCGAGGAGTTCGGCGCGGAGCTCGATCCGATCTCGCGCACCATCCTGGAGGTGGGGGGACTCTTCCCCTTCGCCAAGCGCTACGCCGCCGGGGAGGTGGAGGTCGCCCCCCCCGCCACTGCGGCGCGTGCGATGACGATGGCGGAGAAGATCCTGGCCTCCAAGCTCGTCGGCCGCGACTCGGGACAGCCCGCCCACGTGCAGCCGGGCGACGTGTGCCTGGTGCGCGTGGATGGGGGCTACAGCCACGAGTTCACGACCGCCCAGGTGCACTGGTTCCTCGAGCAGGAGCACGGCTCCGACTACACCCTCCCCGACCCGTCCAAGTTCGGCGTCTTCGAGGATCACCTCCTGTACGCGACCGGCGTCGAGCGCATGGCGCCCTTCGCCGACCAGATCGAGACCCTGCGACGCCTGCAGCACGAGTTCCAGCGACACACCGGCGTGCGCGACTACTCGGCGGTCGACGGTGTCTCCCCGGGGATCTGCCACCAGATCGCCCGCGAGGAGTTCATCGACCCCGGGGACTTCATCCAGGCCACCGACTCCCACACCTGCATGGGGGGCGGCGGCAACGCCCTGACCTACGGCGTGGGCGCGACCGAGTACGCCGGGTTGATCCACTCCGGCTTCACCTTCGTCCAGGTTCCCGAGTCGATCCGCTTCGAGCTGGTGGGGGAGCTGCGCGCCGGCTGCACCGCCAAGGACGTGATGCTGCACATCCTGGACACCTACGCCAAGCGCGAGGACACCCTCGATCGCGTGATGGAGTTTGGGGGTCCGGGGTTGGCCACCCTCTCGATCGACGAGCGCGCCACGCTGTGCAACATGGCGACGGAATGCTCCGCCAAGTCCGGCATCTGCGAGGGGGACGAGCGCACCGCCCAGTGGATCGCCACCCGGCGTACTGGGACCACGCCCCAGGAGCTGGCGGCGCGCTTCGTGACCCCCGACCCCGGCGCGCAGTACGCCGGGGGGGTGCACCGCATCGACCTGGCCGCCGTCCCGCCGATGGTCGCCGAGCCGGGGGACCCGACCTACGGCCAGGCGATCGACGACCTGGGAGAGGTGGCGATCGACATCGCCTACGGCGGCTCCTGCACCGCGGGCAAGGAACACGACCTGGACTGCTACGCCCAGGTGCTCCAGGAGGCGGCCGAGAACGGTCGCAAGGCTGCTCCTGGAGTGCGCATGTTCATCCAGTACGGCTCCGCCGCCGTGGCCCAGTACGCACGCGAGCGCGGCTACCTGGAGCTCTTCGAGCGCGCGGGCGTGGAACTCGTCGACCCCGGGTGCGGTGCCTGCATCGGTTGCGGGCCCGGAGTCTCCGAGCGGCGCGAAGAGGTGACGATCAGCGCCATCAACCGCAACTTCTCCGGTCGCAGCGGGCCCGGACGCCTCTACCTGGGCTCGCCCTTGACCGTGGCCGCCAGCGCGGTCATGGGCCGCATCGCCGCCTTCCACCCCGGCATGTTCCGCACCCCGGCCCCTTCGAGCACGAACCCCTAGCCCGTTACCAGAGCACCGATCACGAGGACCATCAGATGAACGAGTACCGAATTGCAGAGATCGCAGGAGACGGGATCGGTCCCGAGGTCACGGTCCAGGCCCTGCGGGTCGCCGAATCCGCCGCCGAGGTCTTCGGCTTCCGGCTGCGACGCACCGTCTACCCCTACGGCAGCCAGCACTACCTGGACCACGGCGAGATCCTGCCCGACGCCGCCTTCGAGGAGATGCGCGGTCACGACGCGATCTACCTGGGCGCCATCGGCGATCCGCGCCTGGAGCCCGGCAAGATCGAGTACGGCATCATCGCCCGCTGTCGCTTCGACCTCGATCTCTTCGTCAATCTGCGTCCCATCAAGCTGCTCGACGCGCGCCTCTGCCCCATCAAGGAGAAGGGCCCCGAGGACGTGGACCTGGTGATCGTGCGCGAGAACACCGAAGGGGCCTACACGGGCATGCACGGCTTCGCCCACAAGGGCCAGTCCCACGAGGTCTCGACCCAAACGATGGTCTACACCCGGGCCGGCGTCGAGCGCGCCGTCCGCTACGCCTTCGAGCTGGCGCGCGAGCGCGACAAGGAGCGCCGGGTGACGCTGATCGACAAGGCCAACGCCGTGCGCGCTCACGACCTGTGGACGCGCGTCTTCGCGGAGGTGGCCCGCGAGTACCCCGACTGCACCACCGATCACGCCTACATCGACGCCGCCTGCATGTGGATGGTCAAGAACCCCGAGTGGTTCGACGTCGCGGTGACCCCCAACCTCTTCGGCGACATCATCACCGACCTGGGGGCCATGATTCAGGGGGGCATGGGCATCGCCGCCTCGGGCAACATCCACCCCGGTCGCGTGAGCCTCTTCGAGCCGATCCACGGCTCGGCGCCCAAGCACGCCGGCAAGAACGTCGCCAGCCCAGTGGCAGCCATCCTGGCGGCGGGCATGATGCTCGGCTACCTGGGCGAGAGGGAGGCGGAACGCACGATCGAGGCCACCATCGCGGACCTCCTGCGGGAGGGTCGCCTGAAGGGCGTGGGAACGGGCGCACACCCGACCGACGAAGTGGGCGAGATGGTGGTCGGCGAGCTGCGGCGCAGCGCTGCGGGGGTCTAGCCTACCGCGCTCACCGACCGTCGACCTCTCCGGGGCCGTCGACGAACGGCGTGGACGAACCACGCCACTCGAGCTCCAGGAGGTACTGGCGCGGTTCGAGAAGGAAGGCCTCGCGGGCCGCGTCGTTCGCGAGCCGCACCAGGGTCGTGCCGTGGATGTGCTCGACGGCATCCGGCCCCAGCACCAGGCCGGTCACCAGACAAGTGTCTAGGGGGTAGGTCGCGCGCTGCGCAGCGGCGTAGGCCGCATCGACCTTGGCCAAAGCGGGTTGGGGACGGCTATGAGCCTCCACACAGCAGTCCGGCTGGCAACAACGCAGGAGCCGTGTTCCGTACACACAGTCGACGACCTCGCCATCGGCGTCCAGCGGCTCGTCGCAGACCACGCAGGTGTCGAGGGGATACTCCGCGCTCTCCCGGGCGACGACCGCCTTGTCCAGGGCGACGAGCCAGGGGGACGGGTTGCGCAGCACCTCGTCCGCCGCGGCGCCGCTGGCCAAGCGCACCAGTCGCTCCTCGACCACCACTTCGACCCAGGTGGAAGGCTCCAGTGGATCCCCGGTGACGAGACAGATCTCCAGCGGATAGCTCGGCGCTTGACGCGCCGCCACCGCTCGCTGGTGAGCTTGGAGCTCGCGATCTGCCGCCAGCGTGCTGTACCCCGACCAACCCACGACCATGAGCAGGAGCAGGCCGAGGGGCAGTTGCAGGCGTTTGCGAGGAACGGGCATGGGCCCCGCGATTCTACTCCTGTCGCCACATCTCGGGGGGAGGGGTGCGCGGAGCGCCCCACGCGAGTTCCTCGAATTGGGAGTCGAGGGCCTCCGAGGTGCGTGCGGCGCCGTGGGAAGCGACCCGATCGCGCCACGCCTGTCTCGATTCCGGTACTCGCAAGCCCCTGCGGCCATGAGCGGCCTCCGACAGGCGCGCGCAGAGCTCGTCCTCGTTTTGATACAGCACGCTTTCCCCTGGTCTCGCTTCGAGAACTTCAGGGTAGGCCAGACGGTTGGGAGCCAAGGGTGCGCACCCCAGCGCGACCCCCTCCAACAGCGCCATGCCGTAGAACTCGTGCCGCGCGGTCGAGACCACGACGTCGCACTCCCCGAGCTGGCGCGCGTAGTCCGACCGGTCGGGAGCGTACCCGCGGTGGAGCAGGAGATCGCCCAGAGCCACCAGGAGCTCGTCCACCTCAGCCGGCCGATCTGAGAAGGACTCTCCCAGCAGAACCAGCTCGAGCTCCGCGCCTGCGCGGCGAGCGGCGAGCGCGGCACGCAGGAACGCGGCCGGGTCCTTGTCGTACTCCCAGCGGTGGTTGAACGCCACGCGTAGGGGCGAGTCGCCGGGGGGACCCGGTCCCAAAGGCAGGGCCTCGAGCTCGATCCCGGGCCAGATCACGCGCGCCCGCTCGAGCGCCTGCTCCAACTCCCGTCGCGGCCGGGGCTTGGGCAGCTGCGTCAGCAGTTCGAGCGCGGCTGCGCCGAGCTCCTCCAGGTGGAAGCGCGAGTTGAAGGCCACCGCGTCCGCCGCCAGCAGGGTGAGCAGATTGCTGAAGCCCAGCGCGAAGTCGCGTTCGTCACGCTTCTCCCCGAGTCGCGCGGGGTAGGTGAGCTGGTTCTCGTGGAAGTAGGCCAGCGCGGGGATCGAGCGCCACGACGCCGGCGCCAGGCCGCGGAAGCGAGCCAGGTCGAGGTAGTCCGACACCAGCAGTGCGTCGGGAGTCGACGGCTCCTCGGCGGCCCGTCGCGCCAAGGTGTGGGCCGCGCCGTGCATGCGCCAGCGCCAGTGCCGCGCGGGCAGGCCCAGGATGCGCACGCGGTGTCGAGAGCGCGCACGCCAGCCCTCCAGGAAACGCGCGTGACTGCCCCCCAGCCAGGGCTCGATGGCGAGGATTTCGAGCGGACCTTCCACGTCTCCGACCGTACCCACCCTTTCCCACGGAATCCCCTCATTCCGCCGCTTTGCGGGACCGATCGGTGCTTGGGAAGCGATACTCAGCCGTCCAGATCCGACCATGAACGCACACCCGACCCTCGTCACCGGCGCCGCGGGCTTCATCGGGGCTCGCCTCGTGGAGGACCTCACCCAGCGCGGCTCGCCGGTCGTGTCCGTCGACGAGCCCGCCTTCTTCGAGGAACGCGAGGAGCACGCCGCCCTCGATTTCGGCCGCATCGTCGCCACCGGGGAGCTCCTCGAGTGGCTGACCGAGGAGCACCCGCCCTTGGCCGCGATCGTGCACCTGGGCGCCTGCACCGACACCACCGAGCTGGACGAGGGGTACCTGCGCCGCGTCAACCTGGAGTACAGCCAGGGGCTCTGGCGCTACTGCACCGAGCAGGGCCTGCCCTTCGTCTACGCCAGCTCGGCGGCCACCTACGGGGACGGTTCCCAGGGCTACGACGACGACGAGGGGGGTATGGCGGAGCTGCGACCCCTGAACCCCTACGGTCAATCCAAGCTCGACTTCGACCTGTGGGCCCTCGAACGCGAGAGCCAGGGAAGCACCCCCCCGAGCTGGTCGGGGTGGAAGTTCTTCAACGTCTACGGCTTCGGCGAGCGCCACAAACAGCGCATGTCGAGCGTGGTCCTGCAGGCCTACGACCAGATCCTCGCCCGCGGGCGCGTGCGCCTCTTCGAGAGCCACCACCCCGACTACGAGGACGGTGGGCAGATGCGCGACTTCGTGTACGTGGGGGACGTGATCGACGTCCTGCGCTACGCCCTCGAACGACCGATCCCGCGCGGGATCTACAACCTGGGCACTGGCCGCGCGCGCAGCTTCGCCGACCTGGTGCGCGCCACCTTCGCCGCCCTGGGCCGCCCGGTCGACATCGAGTACATCCCCACCCCCGAGGATCTGCGCGAGCGCTACCAGTACTTCACCCAGGCCGAGATGGACAAGCTGCGCGCCCAGGGGTACGAGCGCCCCTTCACCAGCCTGGAGGACGGCGTGGCGAGCTACGTGGCGCGCCTGGAGAGCGTTCGCACGCGCGCGTAGCGGTCGAGGCGGGGGGGACGCATCGGGGGTACACTCACGCCCCTTGCCATGGCCCGCCGCAAGCGTTTCAGCGTCGTGCGCGACCCCGTGCACGGGGACGTGTACCTGACCCACGAGGAGCTGCGCCTCGTCGACACGCCCCAGTTCCAGCGGCTGCGCGGCGTCAAGCAGCTCGGCACGACCCACCTGGTCTACCCGGGCGCCCTGCACACCCGCTTCGAGCACTCGCTCGGCACGGTGCACGTGTCGCAGCGCATGATCGACGCCATCAACCTGGCCTTCGAGCTCGACCCCGCCGCGGGGCTGGCCATCAGCTCGGAGGAGACGCGCCTCATCCGCATCGCGGCGCTCCTGCACGACGTGACCCACATCCCCTTCGGTCACAATGTGGAGGACCAGGACGGCCTCTTCGAACGCCACGACACGGCGCGCCGCTTCCGGCACGCCTTCGACCGCTCCCGGCCCCTGGGCCGCGAGCTCGAGGAGCTGGGGGTGCGGGAGGCGGTGCTGGGTGTCCTGGCGGGGCCCGGGACGGAGGGGGCGAGCGAGGTGCCCGCCTACTGGGGTCAGATCGTCTGCGGCACGATCGCGGCCGACATCCTCGACTACCTGGCGCGGGACGCCTACTTCACGGGGCTGGAGCTGCGCGTCGACCCGCGGGTCACGAGCTACTTCAAGATCGACCGCGCGAGTGGGAACCTCTTCATCGACCTGGCGAAGCGCGAGCTCCTGCGGGAGGACATCCTGAGCGAGATCGTGCGCCTCCTGGAGGCGCGCTACTACTTCTCGGAGCGCGTCTACTACCACCACGCCAAGGTCGCCGCCGGAGCGTTGGTGGCGCGCGCCGTGGAGCTGTGCGCGCACGCCGGAGTGCTCGCCGAAGGGGACCTCTACGACTGCACCGACACCTCGATCCTGGACACCCTGGACCGCGCAGCTTCCGGGGCGGGAGAGGCCCTGGGGCGCGAGGTGCGCGAGCTGACCGAGCGCCTGCGTCAGCGGCGCCTCTACAAGCGCGCCGCCGTCTTCCCGCGCTACGAGAACGAGGCGGTCCAGGCCCAGCTCGTCGAGCGCTTCTTCGCCGCCGGTGGTCGCCAGGCGCGCGCCGACGCCGAAGCGCGCATCGCCGACCTGGTGCGCTTCGCCACCGGCCGCCAGGTGCGCCTGATCGTCTACTGCCCCGCCCAGCGCATGCAGCTCAAGGAGGCCCGCATCCACGTGCGCTGGCCCGGCGAGCCGGAGATCGCGCCGCTGGCGGCCTGGGCCGACCGCGTGCCGCGGCTGGGTGACTTGGAGGCGAGCTACCGCAACCTGTGGAAGTTCTACGTCCTGGCCGACACCCCCGACCCGGTGGTGCTCGCCAAGGTCAGGGAGGTGGCCCAGCAGGAGTTCGAGGGGGCGATCGACGCCTACGATCCGTCGGCGCTCGGATGAGGCGACCCTCCCCCGACGACGGCACCGAATTCTCCCCTCCCCCGTAACCCCGCCCACCCCCGTTCGTCTCTCCCTCGGGTGGCCCGGGTCTCCGAGCGCGTGGAAGCCCTGGGGAGAGCGGCCGAGCGGTTCGTCCCGGGCCACCCCGTTCCGCGCCGTGCGCGGACCGATCCCACTCCTCAGCGCCGTTTGGCGAGGAAGCGGCCGACCCGCTCCAGGGCGCGCTGCACGTTCTCCAACGAGGTGGCGTAGGAGAAGCGCACGTACTCGTCGGTGCCGAAGACGCTGCCGGGGACGATCACCAGGGCCTCCTCCTCCAGGAGGTCCTCGCAGAATCCCGCCGAGCCGCGCTCGTCCAGGAAGGGGCTCACCCGGGGGTAGGCGTAGAAGGCGCCCCGCGGCTCGGCGGTCTCCAGACCGGCGGCGCGCAGCCCCTCCACCAAGACCCCGCGGCGCTCGTCGAAGGCGAGCCGCATCGCTTCCACCTCGGCGGGCTCCTCCTCCAGGGCGGCCTGGAAGGCGGCCTGGGAGATCGCGTTCGGGCAACCGTTGAGCTGGCTCTGCAGGCGACCCACCGCCGCCGCCACCGGCTCCGGGGCGGCGATGAAGCCGATGCGGTAGCCGGTCATGGCGTAGGCCTTGCTCGCTCCGTCCGCGATCACGGTGCGCGCCCGCACCTCCGGGCTCAACGACACGGGGCTGGTGCAGGTCACGCCGTCGTAGACGAGCCGGCGGTAGATCTCGTCGGAGATGATCCACAGGTCGTGCTCCACCAGGAGCTCGCCCATGCGCGCCACCTCGTCCGCTCCCCACACGTACCCCGAGGGATTGCAGGGGTCGTTCACCATCACCCCGCGGGTGGCGGGGGTGATCGCGGCGGCGATCGCCTCGAAGTCGGGGCCCAGGTCGGGGCGCGGAGGCGCGAGGCGCGGGATCCCGCCGGCGAAGCGCACCTCCTCCTCGTAGCTGCCCCAGGCGGGGGCGGGGAGCAGCACCTCGTCCCCCGGCTCCACCAGCGCCAAGAGGGTGCTCGATAGGGCGTGCTTGGTGCTGTGGGTGACGATCACCTCTGCCGGGGTGAAGTCGACTCCCCGGGTGGCGCTCAGGTGGCGAGCGATGGTGGCGCGCAGGGCGGGACGACCGGCGGCGGCGCAGTAGCGCACCTCGCCGCTGCCCACGTGGGCCACGGCGGCGGCTTGGACAGCGGCGGGGGCGTCGAAGTCGGGCTCGCCCACCGCCATGTTCACCACGTCCACGCCCCTTGCCAGCATCTCGGTGGCGCGGGCGGCGAGGGCCAGGGTGGGGGAGGCGGTCAGGGCGGCGGTCTTGCGATTGGGTTGCACGGCGGGATTGTACTCCCCGGGGAAGATCCTCCGCCGCCCGTCGTCAGCGGCGCGGATGTGCGCCCTTTTCCGGTGACGGCGCCCCTCCGATCGGGTCGAATGCCCCGCGTCCCGCTCCACCCTTCGCCATGTTCTTCAAGCGCCGCTGGTTTCGCGTCCTCACGATCGTGCTCGCCGTGGTCCTCTTCGTGGGGTACTTCGCCTTCTCCACTTTCGTCTTCCCTCCCCACGAGGGGGACTTCGAGCACGACGTCTCCGCCCTGATCCCGCGGGACGTGGATTTCTTCGTCGCCAAGGCGGACCTGCGGGGGGATTTCAACCGCTTCCCCGAGCTGGCGGTCGCCGACGATTTGGGAGAGCACCCCATCTGGGGCTCGTTCCTGGTCTCCCCCGATTGGTGGACCGCCAGGGGTTGGATGGCGAGGAAGCTCGAGCTTCCCCCGCGGAAGGCGGGCGACGATCCGGACGCCGACGACCTGGACACGGCCGTGGAGCAGATCGAGACCGAGCTGAAGGCCCTACCCCTGGGCCTCGGTCTCCTGGACGTGATCGGGGGTCGCGACCTGGCCCTGGCGGGCTACTTCCGTGGGGCGGCCTTCGCCAACGCGAATTGGGCCGCCTACGGCCGGGTCAACTGGGCTGGGAAGCTCGCCTACGCGGCGCTCGGGTACCCGGGGATGATCGGTCTCGAGGACCAGGGGCTCAGCGTCGAGGAGGAGCGCGGGGTCTACCGGGTCTCGGGCGGCGAGCTCGAGCGGCCGCTGTGGGTGACGCGCATCCGGGACGTGATCGTGGTCTCCACCGACCCAGAGCTCACCAGCTCCGCCCGGGAGCTCGACCAAGTGCGCGGCCAAGGCTCCCTGCTCGCCAGCGCCGACTACAACGACAACATCGCCACCGTGCCGCGCAGCGACGAGCGCAACGAGATCGAGCTGATCGTCGACATGCGCGACCTCCTGCCCAACCTGGAGCACGAGGGGCCCTGGCCGGACCCCGACTCCCACCGCTTCGTGACCGCCTTCGCGGGGCGGATCTTCCAGGCCCCCTCCTGCAAGAAGGTGATGGGGGTGGCCGGCTTCCACGGGGGACTGCAGATGGACCTCTTCGGGGGCTTCGCCTCGGAGAAGATCAGCGACGCCTGCCGGGCGATCTACGGCAAGAAGGGCTTCGGTCACGAGCACGTGTTGGAGAAGGTCGCCAAGCTGGCTCCCGCGGACACGGGGCTCTTCGTCTACCTGCACGGCCCCGTGGACGTGCTCCTGAAGGAGCTCTTCGCGTCGATGGAGCCCGCGATGCGCGACAACCTCGAGACCGCCTTCCGCCAGACGGGGGAGTACGACAGCCTCGACCAACTCGTCGACCACGTCTCCGCGGCCCTGCACGATCGGCTGGCCCTGATCGTGCGCAAGTACGACTACCCCGAGGAGGTGGGCGGCCCGCAGCACGACGACACCCCGGTCTTCCTCGCCGCGCTGGTGGGCTGGTACTCCGACGAGGAGCGTCTGGTGGGCCTGCGCGACCTGATCGGCAGCAACCCCGAGATCTTCGGTCTGCAGGCCGCGCCGGGGATGGAGGGTCGCGGCTACTACACGAACACGGTCCAGGGGATTTCGATCCACGAGTTCCACAACCCCTTCGTGCCGGGCTCCGGGGTGATCGCCACCACCAACACCCGCGAGGGGCACTTCTACGTCGCCAACAATCACCACGCCCTGGCGCACCTGCGGCTGACCTTGACCCAGGGGGCGCGGGAGGGATCCCCCAGCCTGGCGGACTACCCCCCCTTCCGGGCGCTGCTCGAGCGCAGCCTGGAGAGCGCCAACGTGCTGGTGTGGATCAACCCGCGCGAGCTGGCGCCCACCCTGAGCAAGCAGGCGGCCCACGGGGCCCGCATGGACGCTACGTCGGGCCTCGACGAGAACTTCTGGCGCCCGATTCGACGCGAGGTCGAGAGCGAGATCATGGCCGAGTCCTTCCCCAGCCGCAGCCAAGCCAGCCTCGACGGCGAGGAGCGGGACCAGTTCGACACCCTCTTCCTGAGCGAGATGGACCGCCGGCGTGACGACATCCTGGACGAGCTCGCGCCCCAGCTCCTGGCCGCCCGGGAGCGCCGCATCGGCTGGGGCGAAGGGGTCTCGGCGGCCCTCATGCTCCTGCAGCTCAATCCCAAGCAGTTCCGCATCTCCCTGCGCACGGTGGTGCCGCTGGACTGAGTGGCCCTTCTCCCGCGCGGCTGGCAGCCCGCTGAAGAACCCTCTCGGCGCGCTGCACGCATCTGGAAGCCCTGGGCGGCACGCGCA
>CAZDQL010000088.1:0-27254 GCA_964507325.1 uncultured Planctomycetaceae bacterium
GATGCAAGGCGCCGCGACGATGCGACTCCGCTGTGAGTCTCAGAGGAGCGGCAACGCCGCAGCGTGCGCGCAGGGGTCGGCCAGAATGCCCCAACAGGGAGAATCACACCACTAAGAACCCGCCAGCCGCCCCTGCCACTCGTCGGTGGTCATCAAGATAGCACGCTTCTGACCCCCCATGTACGGGCCGATGAGCCCCAGCTCCTGGAGCTCGTCGAGGACCTCGCAGGCTTCGTCGAATTCGAGGCTGAAGCGCCGCTGGAGGAGGGAGACGGCCACGCGAGCCTGGTCGATGAAGAGCAGCCCCGACTGATGGACGAGCTCGTCGTGGGGCAGGTCCCGAGCTCGGGGGGGGGCGGGGGGGACCTGGGGTTGTAGGACGACCTCCGACTGGGGCTCCTCTTCGAGTTCGGCGGCTTCCTCCTCGGCGTCGCCCTCCTCGTCGTCGAGCTCGGCGGCTTCCTCTTCGGTGTCGCCCTCCTCGTCGTCGAGCTCGGCGGCTTCCTCTTCGGTGTCGTACTCCTCCTCGTCCTCCTCGTCCTCGTCCTCCTCGTCCTCGTCCTCCTCTTCTTCCTCGAGGTAGTCCTCCTCCTCGTCCTGCTCGTCTTCTTGTTCGTCTTCTTGTTCGTCTTCTTCGTCTTCGTCTTCGTCTTCGGCGACGACGTCCTCGTCGTAGTCGTACGCGTCGTCGTCTTCCTCTTCGTCCTCCTCCTCTTCCTCTTCTTCCTCCTCGAGTTCTTCCTCCTCGAGCTCGTCTTCGAGCTCTTCCTCGAGCTCGGCGTCCTCCTCCTCCTCGAGCTCAGCGGCTTCGCCCTCCGCCTCGTCGTACTCCTCGGGCGAAACCTCCTGCTCCGCCTCGATCGGCTCCACGAAGAGCTCCGCCTGTTCCCATGCGGGACGCGGTGGACGACTCCCCGGCGTCCCCTCGTCGATCTCGATGTCGTGGCTGGGCTGAAGCCCGCCTATCGACAGGGGAACGACAGTCGGGAAACGGTCTTCGGAGTCTCCAGTCGATCCACTCTCGGAGGCTTCGGGCAACTGCGGTTCAGCCAGATCCGCGCCAGGGGAGTGTTCGGAAAGCTCCTCGGCTTCGGCGCTGCGCCGCAGTGTTGGCTCAAAGTGATCCGGACCTTGGTGACCGGTTGAGCTCTCTTGGTCGGTCGGGTCATGGTCAGTGACCAGGGGCTGGGCACCCTCGGGCACCTCGCCCTTCAACCGGACATCTTCCGGATATGGGGAGGGCGGTATGGGCACCGGCTGTTGGGCGTCCTCTGAGGGAGGCTCCCACAGCTCTTCTATATAGGTCAGAGTGGCCTCGTCGGGTACCAACGCATTTGCTTCCGCCTCGGAAACCCCATCCGCGTCCCGTTCCGAGAGGGCATCGGAGATCGTCGGCCGGCGCTCACCCCGGCGCGGGAGCTCGACCTTGCCCCCCAGCCACGCCATCCAGACCGACACGAAGGCCACCGACCCGCCGACGACCACCCCCACCCAGGGACCGATGACGCGCAGGGCTCCGCCGGTGGCGGCGCCGAAGCTGCCCCCCTGGAAGAGCCCGTAGGGCTCCTCCTGCAGGGCCCCGAGGGCCACCGCCAGCCCGATGGCGGCGAAGAGGAACCCCGAGAGGTGCCGCCCGACGTCCACGTCACGGCCGACCAGGGCCATGCCGATCCCGACTCCCGCGAAGCCGCCGGCGCAGATCAGGGCCGGCAGGTACCCGATCCCCTCGATGATGCCGCGCGCGATCGCCGCCGATCCCCCGCCGTCGGAGGTGCCGCCCTTGACCAGGGCCATGACGATCAACACCACTGGGAAGATCGACAGGGCGAAGAGCGCCATCCCGAGGAGCTCCCGGGAGGCGGGGAGTGATTTGGACTGCTCGGCCATCAGGAACCCTCCGATTCGGCGATGTTGGCCAGGTTCTCTTCCCAGTCTTCGAGGCTCATCAGGATCTCGCGCGACTTGGAGCCGCGGTGCGATCCGAGGATGCCGGCGTCGGTCATCTGGTCGATCAGCCGCGAGGCGCGCGTGTAGCCGATCCCCAGGGCCCGCTGCAGGAGGCTCGCGGAGCCGCGCTTGGACTTGAGGACCACGGTGACCGCGTCGTTGAAGAGCTCGTCGACCTTCTCCCCGCCCTGGGTCAGCTCACCCGCGGGAGCGCTGCCGGTGGCGACCTGCAGGAGCTCCTGGTTGAAGGTCTGGGCGGACTCCTTGCAGATGTACTCCACCATCGCCTGCAGCTCGCTGTCCTCGACCAGCGCGCCCTGCACCCGCAGGAGCTGGGAGGTCTGGGGCGGGGTGTAGAGCATGTCCCCCTGGCCCAGGAGCTTCTCGGCCCCCTGGGCGTCGAGGATCACCCGGCTGTCGATGCGCGAGGAGACCTGGAAGGCGATGCGCGTTGGCAGGTTGCCCTTGATCACGCCGGTGATGACGTCCGTCGACGGCCGCTGGGTGGCCACGATCACGTGCACGCCCACGGCCCGCGACTTCTGGGCCAGCCGCGTGATCGCCTGCTCGGCCTCTTTCTTGGACTGCATCATCAGGTCCGCCATCTCGTCGATGACGCACACGATGTAGGGCACGTGGCGCGGCGTGCGCTCCTCGTGGAAGCCGTCTCCCATGCGCTCGCGCAGCTGCTTCTCGCCCAGCGCGTTGAAGGACTTGATGTTCTTGACCCCAGCGGCGCGGAACAGCTCGTAGCGCCCCTCCATCTTCTCCACCGCCCACATGAGGACGTTGGTGGCCTGCTGCATGTCGCTCACGACGGGCAGCTCCAGATGGGGCAGGGTCTGGAAGAGCTGCAGCTCGACCATCTTGGGGTCGATCAGGATCAGCCGCACGTCGTGGGGCGAGCGCGTCAGCATCAAGCTGGCGATGATGGTGTTGATGCAGACCGACTTGCCCGACCCGGTGGTGCCGGCGATCAAGAGGTGCGGCATGCGCGCCAGGTCCTCGATGATGGCGCGCCCCTCGGCGTCCATGCCGAGGAAGAGCGGCAGGGCCATGAAGCCCTTGTCGTAGGCCTTCTGGCTGACCAGCTCGCTGATGCGCACCGTGCGGCGCTTCGAGTTGGGCACCTCGATGCCGATCGTCGACTTGCCGGGGATGGGAGCGATGATGCGCACCGAGCGGGCGCGCAGGGTGGCGGCGATCTCCTGGCTGAGCTGGGTCACCTTGTTCATGCGCGTGCCCTGGGCGACGGTCAGCTCGAACATGGTGACCGCCGGACCGACCTGGGCGCCGACCACCTCGGCGTCGACGCGGAAGCTCTTCAGGGCGTGCTCCAGGTTGCGGGCGGACCTCTCGAGGAAGCCCCGGTCCAGGGCCCCGGCGCCGGCGGGGGCCTGCAAGAGGTCCAGGGGGGGCAGCTTCCAGGGGCCGGGGGGCGGAGTGGGCGGGTCGTAGCGCGGCTCGACGATCGTCGCCTGGCGCATCTTGGCCGCGGCCGCCGCGGCGATCTCGGCCGCCTTGCCGCGCAGCTTGCCCTTCTTGCCGGAGGCGGCGGGGGGGACGATCTCGTCGTCTTCCTCCTCTTCCTCCTCGTCGAGGTAGTCCTCGTCTTCTTCCTCTTCCTCGTCGTAGTCGTAGTCCTCGTCCTCCTCCTCGTCCCACTCCTCCTCGAGCTCGTCCTCCTCCTCCTCGAGCTCGGGCCCCCGCTTGGTGGAACGCTTGCGCGACTGCGCCGCCCCCTGGCCCGGCAGCTCGGCGCCGCGCAGGAAGTCCCACAGCCCCCGACCGAGCTGGGCGATCCAACCGAGGAGCGCCCGCAGCAGGCTCTCGTCGCGCCGCTCCCGGCGCTCGTCCGCCCAGGCCCCGAAGGCCTTGATGGCGGGGTAGAACGCCATCTCGGTGGCCAGCATGAAGGAGATCGTGGCCACGGTGATCAGGAGCACCCACAGGCCGAGGCTGCCGAAGCGCTCCACCAGGACCGGGTTCTGGGTGCTGGCGAGGTAGCCGCCGGGGCCGTAGGGGAGCTCGTTCGAGGCCTCCGACCCGAAGGCGAGGTCGAGGACGAAGGCCACGCTCACCACGAAGCAGGCGGCCCCCAGCCCGCGGATGAAGGCCAGCCCCACCCGCTTGCGGGCGACGATGATGCAGCCCCAGCAGACCCCCAGGACCGCCAGCAGGTAGCCGGAGAGCCCCAGCACCGTGAAGGCCCCCTCGGCCAGGTAGACGCCGAGCACCCCGCCGAGGTTGTGCCCCTCGGAGGCCTCCTCCCGCGGGACGTAGCAGGTCAGCAGGGAGATGAAGAGCCACAGGGAAAGCCCGATCAGCGCCAGCCCGCAGAGCTCTCGCACCCGCGCGGCGGTGGCGTCGTCGAGGGGTTCCCCGAAGAGGAAGCTCGAAAGAAGCTTCCCCAAGCGCCCCTTCTTGCGGGCCTTCTGCGGTGCCTTCTTGCGGCCCCCCTTCTTCCGGCTGGCGGCCAACGGTCCCCTCTTGGCGGTGGTCGATCGAAGTTGACGGCGGGGCCCTGCGGGTGGGTCCAGCTCGCCTGGCCAGGGTCGCAATTGGGAGCGAGGGGTTCAACAGGGGAGCTCCCGCGCCCCCCCCGCGCCTCACCCCCGTGGCGCGTCGCTCCCGTCCAGGAGCCCGACCAGCGCCCGCGCGATCTCCGCCTTGGGGCGGTCGTCGAGGCGCAGAACCTCCCCCTCCGGCCCCAGGACCACCACGCTGGAGCGGGCCGCGTTGAGCGCCGAAGCGTCGTTCAGCACCACGTAGTCCGCGTTCTTGGCCCTGAGCTTGGCCAGCGCCCGCCGCGGGCCGTCCTCCGTCTCCAGGGCGAAGGCGATCACCCGGCGGTCGCCCTTCTCGCGGGCCACCGTCGCCACCAGATCGGGGTTGGCCACCAGCTCGAGGCGCGTGCAGGCCCCCCCCTCCTCCTCCTTCGGCTTCCACTTCTCCGGCCAGCGCCGCGCCGGCCGGTAGTCCGCCACGGCGGCGGCCATGAAGAGCGCCGCCGCCCCGGGGAAGCTGGCCCGCAGGGCCTCCAGCATCTCCGCGGCGCTGACGACATCGACGCGCTCGACCCCGGGGGGGGTCTCCAGATTCACCGGCCCGGCGATCAGGGTCACCCGGTAGCCCGCCTGCGCGGCGGCGGCGGCGAGGGCGAAGCCCATCCGCCCGCTCGACTCGTTGGAGAGGTAGCGCACCGGGTCGACGTGCTCGCGGGTGGGACCGGCGGTGACGACGATCCGCGGGGCGTCCCCCTCGGCGCTCATCCTCCGAGGAGCTCCTCGACGCGCGCCAGGATGGCGGTCGGTTCGGGGAGGCGACCCACCCCCGACTCGCCGCAGGCGGTCAGCCCGCTCTCCGACTCCATCACCTGCCAGCCGTCCCCGCGCAGGGTGGCGAGGTTGCGCTGCACGGTGGGGTGGGTGAGCATCGTGGGGTTCATCGCGGGGCACAGGAGCCGCGGGATCCCGGGTTCGAGGGCCAGCACGGTGGTGGTGACCAGGTCGTCCGCCATGCCGACCGCGAGGCGGGCCGCCAGGTCGGCGGTGCAGGGGGCGACCACCACCAGCTCCGCCCAGCGGGCGCAGTCGATGTGATCGATCGCCGTGTTGCGCTCGTCGCTGAACTCGTCCGACAGGGCGGGACCCCCGCTGAGGGCCTCGAAGAGCTGGGGGGCCACCAGCTCGGCGGCGGTCGGGGTCAGGAGGGTGCGCAGCTCGTGACCGGCCTGGGACAGCTTGCTGGCCAGGTCGCAGGCCTTGTGGATCGCGACCGAGGCGCTGGTGCAGAGGAGGACGCGGGACATGGGCTCATGGTACGCGACGGGTGGGTCAGGGGCTTCGATGCTAGGATCCGGGGCAACGAAAGGTGGTGCCATGCGGTACGGAGCGCGTTGGATCGGAGCGGTGGCGGCGGCGATGTTCCTGGGGGCGGGCGCGGGCGAGCCCCGCCTGGCGGAGGAGGCGGCGGCCACGGAGCGCCCGAACATCCTCTTCATCTTCAGCGACGACCACGCCCAGCACGCGATCGGGGCCTACGGCGGCTGGCTGGCGGGGGTGGATCCCACCCCCGAGATCGACCGCCTGGCGGCCCAGGGGATGCTCTTCCGCAACAGCTTCTGCACCAACTCGATCTGCGGGCCGAGCCGGGCGGTGATCCAGACCGGTCTGCACAGCCACCTGAACGGGTTCCTGCGCAACGGCAACCGCTTCGACGGTTCGCAGCGCACCTTCCCCAAGCTCCTGCAGGCGTCCGGCTACCAGACGGCGATGATCGGAAAGTGGCACCTGGGGACGGATCCCCAGGGCTTCGACCACTGGGAGGTGCTGCCGGGGCAGGGGGCCTACTACAACCCGACCTTCAACAGCCCGGCGGGCAAGCGCCAGATCGAGGGGCACTGCACCGACGTGGTGACCGACCTGGCGATCGAGTGGCTGGAGGAGCAGGGGGACGGGAAGCAGCCGTGGATGCTGATGTGCCAGCACAAGGCGCCGCACCGCACCTGGATGCCTGCGCCGCGCCACCTGCCGCTCTACCGGGACGTGGAGCTGCCGGAGGCGCCGACCCTCTTCGACCGCTGGGAGGACAACGCCAGCCCGGCGCGGCACCAGGAGATGGAGATCGACCGGCACATGTTCATGGCCTACGACCTCTTCGTCGACCCACCGGAGAAGGTGGGTGACGCGGGCCGCTCGGGGGACACCTCCGGCGCCCTGACCCTGAAGAGGATGACACCCGAACAGCGCCAGGCGTGGGTGGACGCCTTCGCGGAGGAGAACGCCGCCTTCCAGAAGGCGGGGCTCGAAGGCGAGGCCCTCGTGCGCTGGAAGTACCAGCGCTACGTCAAGAACTACCTGCGCACCGTGCGCGGCGTGGACGAGAGCGTGGGGCGGCTGATGCGCTACCTGGAGGAGAAGGGGCTGGCGCAGAACACGATCGTCATCTACTCCTCGGACCAGGGCTTCTACCTGGGGGACCACGGCTGGTACGACAAGCGCTGGATGTACGAGGAGTCCCTCGGGATGCCGCTGATCGTGCGCTGGCCGGGGGTGACCGAGCCGGGGTCGGTCAACACCGATCTGGTGCAGAACCTGGACTACGCCGAGACCTTCCTCGACCTGGCCGGGGCCGAGGTGCCCGACGACATGCAGGGTCGCTCCCTGGTGCCGCTCCTGCGCGGCGAGACCCCCGACGACTGGCGGGACGCGGTCTACTACCACTACCACGAGTATCCCGCGGTCCACATGGTGGCGCGCCACTACGGCATCCGCACGGCGCGCTACAAGCTGATGCGCTTCTACCGCTTCGGCGAGTGGGAGCTCTACGACCTGGAGCAGGACCCCGAGGAGCTGCACAACGTCTACGGCGACCCCGCCTACCGCGACGTGATCGCCGACCTGGCGGTGCGTCTGGGGGAGCTGCGCGTGCAGTACGGGGACGACACCGACGACTCGGAGATGCCGCCGGAGTGGCGGGAAGAGGTCCGCAAGCGGAAGTAGGGGGCCGGGTTGGGCGATCAGCCCTCGTCGGGCCAGGGGTAGCGGTGGATGACCCGCTCTCGGCGGTCGAAGATCCAGAGCTCGCTCCCGTCCGGTGAGCACAGGAGGTCCACGATCCCGGCGTCATCGGGTCGGGTACGAAAGTACCTCTGGGCGCCGTCGGACTCGCGGACGAGGAGCGACCGCGGCCCGAACCCGTAGAGGGCGATCCAGCCCGAGCCGTAGGCGATGCGGTGGTAGTACACGCCCCTAGGAATGGCGTGGGTGGCCAAGGGGGTTCCGTCTGAGCCGAAGAGGGTGACCGCTAGGCCTTCTTTGCGCGAATCGACGATCGCAAAACGACCGTCGGGTGAGACCCCCATGCCCCAGACCTTTCCCAGCCAGCGTCCATCGATCCGTCGCTCGACGCGACTCAGCTCCTCCCCTCCACCACCGAGCCGCACGGCCTCCTCGAAGACCAAGCTCCAGGCTTCCGCCTTCTGTGGGTGGAAGACCAGCCGACGGCCGGGCCGCTGGACGGCGCCGATCCGATTGCCCCGCGGGTCGAATTCGACGTAGACGCTGTGGAACAGCCTGTCGTCGACATAGGCGAACACCCGACCGTCGGAGGCGATCGACAGGTGTGGCAGGCTCGGGAGCGCGCGGAAGTCGGTGGGCCCAGGCTCGAGCCAGTCCGTTGTCGCACCCCGTGGGTCGAAGGCGTGCACGACGGCGGTCTTCTCGTCGAAGACGAAGATCGAACCGGAGGGAGCCACCGCGATCGCCCCCGGATCGTGGAGTCTCAGCTGCGCGGGAGCCGCCCCGACCTCCAGGTCGGCGACTCCGGAGTCGTCGAAGCGGATGAAGCGCTCGTCGAGGCACGCCCAGAGGCGGGCGTCAGGGCCGTAACGCGCCGTCTTGAGCAACTGGGTGGACTCCCGGCCGTCGGAGAGGCGCAAGTCGACTTGCACCACCTGGCATGAAGCGGGGTCGACCCTCCACAGGCTCCCCGGTTCGTGGGAGTCGTAGACCAGGAGCTCTCCACCGGGGGCCGGCGCGATGCGACAGAGATAGTGGTACTTGCCGGGCAGGAGGGACTCCAGCTCGATGGCCTCGTCGAACGCGCCATCGCTCGTGAAGAGCTGGATCCGGCCTGTCGAGGGATCGACCACGGCCACCCGCCCGTCGGAGGTCGCGGTGACGTCCTTTGGATTGAACAGCTTGGTGCGATCACGGAGGCTACTGCCGACCCGCCAGAGAGCCCTCACGGTTCGTCCGTAGGCCCGCAGACTCCCCTTCGTCAGAATGACCGCAGTCCCGTCGGGGAGGACTGTCAATTCCTCGACGCGGCTGAGGGTGTCGAAGAGATGCCGCGGCTCCTCGAGTCCCCCTCCGAGGATCCAAACCGCGCAGCGGGTCTTCTCGGAGTGCCGCACGACGCCGAGCCAGCTTCCGTCGGGGAGCCTTGCGCAGCGTCTGATCCACCCCTTCAGGGTTCCCTGCTGGGAGGCGACGACACCCCCCCCGAGGTCCAGCTCCTCGACGCGGTACTGCCCGCCATCACCGATCAGGACCCGCTCCGGTCGCCCTCCTTCGGTGATCGCCCACCCTTTCAAGCGCCACGGGTCGGGAGCGGGCGGCTCGGCGTCGAGAGCGATGGTCCCCTTCGGCTCCAGCGCGACCTCGGGGATCTCGGGAGGAAGGGGCGTGGTGTAACCGGTCAATAGCGGGCGCCTCTTCACCGCTCGCAGTGCGGGCTCCACCACCGGCACCCCGACCCTACTCCCGCCCTGGGCGAAGTCGAGGGTCCACCACTCGTCCTCTCCCTTCCACACGTCAACTCGTATCGCGGCCTGGCTCTCACCCGGACCGAGGAAGACCCCAGCCCCGCGGGGATGGGAGGGCGCGTGCATGGCCCTCACCTGGCGCTCGATCCGCGTGACTTGACGAGCGGTTCCAAAGGGATCGATGACCCCGAGCACCAACTGCGCCTCGCGGTAGCCCCCATATCCGCCGGCATAGGCGTACCCCGCACACCACCCTTCGTCGGTGACCACCGCCTCCCATAGGGTCCAGGGAATCTCCACTTCCCACTTCTGCTCCCCGTCCCGAAGCAGACGACACCGGGAGTGGCCCGCCCCATCGCGGTCGGAGGGAAGGACCTGCAGGAGGCAGGTGCCCGAAGGGGAGAGGTACTCGGTCGGGTCCAGCGGAGGACCCACGTGCTGCGGGGCCTGGGTACCTGCAGTGAGCACCAGGACGGCGAGGTGAATCATCAGCGGCCTCCTGCGCGCTGTAGTCGGAGGCCGGGAGGAGGTCACACCCCCGAGTCGTGGGGTCGGCGGACGTTCGGGTGCGAGCGCGGAGTCAGCGCTCCTGGTTCGCCAGGCGTGGAGCCGAGTGCCCCTGGGCGCGAATCCTCGCCAGGAGCTCCCGGAGCTCCGTCACCTTCTCCGGGTGCTCACCGGCGACGTTCTCGCGCTGCCCCGGGTCGTTCGCCAGGTCGTAGAGCTCCGCCGGCTGGTCGTCGTCCGCCGGATACCCGTGCTTGGCCTCCCAAGCCTTGTTGCGGCCGCTGACGTAGCCGTTGGGCGCGTCGACCAGCAGCCAATCGCCGTGACGGATGGCGTACTGCCCCTTCTTCGTGTTGTGCACGTGGGTGGTGCGCACGGAGTCGACCTTGCCCTCGAGCAGCGGCAGCAGGTCGTGGGAGTCCTCCGCGGCGTCGGCGGGCAGCTCGTGGCCGAGCATCGCCGCCAGGGTGGCCATGATGTCGATCTGCGAGACCAGGGCGCCGGAGGTCGAATTCGGCTCGGTGAGCCCCGGCCATTTGATGAGGAAGGGGACGTGGTGGCCGCCCTCGTAGATGTCGCGCTTGAGGCCGCGGAAGGGCGCCGCCGACCAGTGGTCGTAGACCTGGTCCCGCTTGTAGGCGTACTTCTCGGGGCCGTTGTCGGCGGAGAAGATGACGATCGTCCGCTCGCTCAACCCCGCCTCTTCGAGCGCTTCGAGCAGCTGACCGGCGGCGTCATCCGTCTCGAAGACGAAGTCCCCGTAGGGGCCGGCCTCTGATCGGCCGTCGAACTGATCGTTGGGGATGATCGGCGCGTGGGGAGAGGGGAAGGCGAAGTAGAGGAAGAAGGGCTCGTCGGACTCCGCCTGTGCCCGGATGAAATCGACGCCGCGCTTCGTCAGGGTCGGGACGTTCTCGTACGGATCCCAGTCGGACGCCATCGGACCGGGCCGGCACTCCCAATTGCCCTCCTTGATCTTCTTCCACTTGCTCGCGTCCTGCAGCGTATCCGGCGCCTGCACGACCCGATCGTCCTCGATCCAGCAGTAGGGCGGGAAGTTGATGACCGTGTCGCCGAAGTAGTGGTCGAATCCGTGCGCCAAGGGTCCGTCCGGAATCGCCTTGTTCCAATCGAAGGCCTCCGGCCCCCACACCTTCCTCTTCCCAGCGCCCATCTCGCGCTGGGCCGCCCCCGGCTTGCGGATGGCGTCCCAGTCCCAACCCAGGTGCCACTTCCCGATGCAGGCGGTCGTGTACCCGCGCTGTCGCATCATCTCCGGCAGCGTGAGCCGCTGGTCGTCGAAGATCGATTGACCGAGGGCGTTGACGATGCCGTGGAAGTCGCGCCAGTGGTGCCGCCCCGTCAAGAGCGCGTAGCGGCTCGGCGTGCAGATCCCCGACGACGAATGCCCGTCCGTGAAGCGCATCCCCTCGCGCGCCAGGCGCTCGAGATTCGGTGTGGGGATCTTCGACTGCGGGTTGTTGACTCGCAGGTCCCCGTACCCGAGATCGTCGGCGTACAGAATGAGCACGTTCAGGTGCCTTTGCTCCTCGTCAGCCCGTGCTGGGGTGACCAGGAATGGCACCAATGCGAAGAAGAAGCTGAATCTCATGGCACTCGCCTGCCCTCGCTGTCCTGCCTCAACGGTGTGTCGCCGGGTGCTGAGGGTAGCACGCTGGTAGCCGTGCGATACGCGATCCCCCCGAGCCGTCGCTCCCGCTGTGGATTGGCCCCTCTCTTTGGATCGCCTATGCTCCTCGCTCGAGCTCTCGACGAACGAAGCTCCGAGTCGATCCATGAAGCTGATTCACTGCACGCTGGTCGCCTGGGCGACGTTCATCGCGCTTCCGGTCGCACACGCCGCTCTCGAGGATCCGCCCCTGCTCGACAAGACGCTGGTCGTCTGGGCCTCCCCGACCAATCTGACGCAGACGGGCGGATCGGCGCTGACCGTCAACGACACCACCCGGGATCGGTTCGACGGGATCGTGCTCGGGGAGATCGTCCCCGGGGTTTGGATGCCCGGCAGCAACAACTTCAGTCGCACCGAGCGGGAGCAGGACGACTGGCCCCGGGAGAGCGCCACGGCAGACGAGCTCGTGCAGGTGGCGATCGTCTATCGCGCCGCGGAGATCACGCTCTACCGCAACGGCGAGCTGTACGCCGCGTACCGCACCGAGGGCGAGCCCTACGCGTATGGCGCGAATACCGCGATCTTGTTCGGGCAGCGACACCTCAGAACGGGAGTGGATTGCTTCCACGGTCGCATTCGCGACGCGCGGGTGTACGCCAAGCCCCTCGACCAGGAGACGATCGCTGCGCTGCGGCCAGGCGAGGCGCTCGAAGGGGCCGCTCCGTGGGCCTGGTGGGATTTTGGCGACACGGGGATCTACGAGCGAGCCGGGCGCTTCAACCGGATCGAGCTCTCCGGGGGCGCCAAGCTCGAGGGGGGACACCTCGTACTGGAGGGAAAGCAGCCGCTCATGCTCGCCTCGATGGACCGGGAGGAGCCCGGCTCGATCGAGGCGCCGAGCCGCTGGAGCCAACACGACCCGGTGCCGGCCGCGGTCGTCCAGTCGACGCGCCTCCTGCGCGAGAAGCTGCTCGCCGACCCCTACCGTCCCGGCTACCACTTCTGCATCCCCGAGGACAACGGGATGCCGGGGGACGCCAACGGCTGCTTCTTCGCCAACGGCCGCTACCACCTGATGTACCTCTACAACCGCAGCGGCGTCGGTTTCTCCTGGGGGCATCTCTCCAGCAAGGACCTCGTCCACTGGCGTCACCACCCCGACGCGATCGGGCCCGGCGACGGCGACGAGGGGTGCTTCAGCGGCGGCGCATTCGTCGACGACGACGGCACGGCGTACCTCTCCTACTGGATGCTGTGGGGCGACAAGGGGATCGGCCTCGCCAGGAGCCGCGACCGGCACTACGACCGCTGGGAGAAGCTCGCTGCGAACCCCGTCATCAAGTCGACCGAGTGGGGCCTCACGGAGGTGCTCGACGAGGCGGGGCAGCCGCTGATCTACGGCTCCGCGGATCCGACGAACATCTGGAAGCAGGACGGGCGGTACTACATCTGCACCGGCAACCTGCTGGTGCTGAACAAGTACGGACGAGGGCCGGATTCGCCGGCGGAGATGCGCGGGGATCGTCTCTACCTCCTGGAGTCGGATGACCTCGCGAGCTGGAGGTACCGCGGGGTCTTCTACGAGCGCAACCCCGAGTGGACGGAGGAGAGCGAGGACAACATGTGTCCCAGCTTCCTGCCCCTGCCGCGCCGTCCCGATGGCGGGGAGCCGAGTGGCAAGTACCTGCTGCTCTTCATCAGCCACAACCTGGGCTGCCAGTACTACATCGGCGACTACGACACGCGGAACCAGCGCTTCCTGCCGGATCACCACGGGCGCATGACCTGGGTCGACAACACCTACTTCGCACCCGAGGCGCTGGTCGACGACCGCGGCCGCCAGATCATGTGGGCCTGGTTGACCGACAACCCCGGGAACGAGGCCGCGCGGGGCTGGTCGGGGGTCTACGGCCTGCCGCGCTCGCTCTGGCTCGGTGACGACGGCACGCTGCGGATGGCGCCGGTGGAGGAGCTCACCACGCTGCGCTGTGCGGAGCAGAGCTGGAGAGACATCGCCCTGGCGGACGAGACCTGGCAGGCCCTCGAGGGGATCCGGGGCGACTCCTGCGAGCTGGAGATCGTCGTCGACCAGACGACGGCGACGAAGGTCGGCGTGCTGGTGCGGGCGTCGGCGGACCTCTCCACGAGGGTGGCGCTGTACTACGATTCAGCCGCGCAGCGCCTCTGCTTCGACTCGACCCGCTGCGGTAGCGAGGGGCGCCCGGTGCTCGAGCAGGCGCCCTTCCAGTTGCGCGACGGCGAACCACTGAAGCTGCGGATCTTTGTGGACAAGTCGGTCGTGGAGGTCTACGCCAACGACCGCCAGGCGATCTGCCGTCGCGTCTTCCCCGAGCGCCGGGACAGCCTCGGCGTCGTGCTGTTCGCCACCGGCGGCAGCGCGAGGGCCTCGAGCGTCACCGCGTGGGAGATGATGCCGTCGAACCCCTACTAGTCCCCCCTCCTCCTCGACCCGTAGCGAGCTGACGATGAAATCGACGCCGACGGCGGCCCCCCTGCCAAAGGGAATCCTCCTGCTCTCACTCGCCCTCTGCCTGGGGCTGGCCTGTGCGTCGGTCCCTCACCGGCCCGCTGACCGACGACCCAACCTCCTCTGGATCTACCTGGAGGACACGTCGCCGCTGATGGGGGCCTACGGCACCACGACCATCGCCACACCCCACATCGATGCCCTGGCCGCGTCGGGAGCGGTCTTCCTGCGCGCCTTCGCCCCGGCCCCCGTCTGTTCGCCCAGCCGCTCCGCCGTGATCACCGGCACCATGGCGACCACCCTCGGGCTCCACAACCACCACAGCTCACGCACGGAGGACTCGGCGATCCACCTGCCTTGCGGATACCTGACGATTCCGGAGCTCTTCCGCGAGGCCGGGTACTTCACCTTCAACGACGGGAAGGACGACTACAACTTCGACTACGATCGGCGCGCTCTATACGAGGGGGGTTATTCCCGCCACGCGCTGTACGGGAAGCGGGGCGACCACGTCGATCTCGGCACACTGGTGGACCAGCAGCCCTTCTTCGGTCAGATCCAGCTCGCCGGAGGCAAGGGGATCTTCTCGTCAGCGTTCGAGGAGCGGGTGGCCTCTCCCGTGGACCGCGCTCTCGTGCAGCTTCCCCCCCACCTGCCCGACCACCCCGCGATCGTCGAGGAGTACGCCCGCCACCTCGATGCCATCCAGGTCACCGACCGCAGGTTGGGTCGCATCCTCGACGAGCTGCGGGCTCATGGTCTGCTGGAGAACACGGTGGTGTTCTTCTTCTCCGACCACGGCATGCGCCTCACCCGCCACAAGCAGTTCCTCTACGACGGTGGGATCCACATCCCGCTCATCATCGCCGACTACAGGGAGCGACCCTGTGTGGCGCCGGCGTCCCGCGTGGACGCCCTGGTCAGCGGCATCGACATCGGGACGAGCTCCCTGGCGCTGGCCGACCTTCCGATCCCGGAGTGGATGGAGGGCCTCGACCTGCTCTCCCCGTCGTTCCGGGGGCGCGAGTTCATCGTGGCGACCCGCGACCGCTGCGACTTCACCATCGATCGGATTCGCGCCATTCGCACGTCGCGCTTCAAGTACATCCGCAATGGCATGACCGACCGACCGCGGGCGCAGCCGACGTACATGGACGTGAACGGCGTCGAGTTCGTCGAGGTGATGCGCGAGCTGCACGCACAGGGTCGTCTGAACGCGGCCCAGGCCCAGTTCTTCGCCCACGACCGCCCGAGGGAGGAGTTCTACGACCTGGAGAACGATCCGTTCGAGTTGGTCAACCTCGCTGGAACGGAACGCCACGAGCGGGAGAGGGCCCGCCACGCGGCCATCCTCGACGCCTGGATCCAGCGCACCGGGGATCGAGGGCAGAAGCCCGAGGGCGACGCCGGCCTGCTGCTCATGCTGGGCATCTGGGGCGACCACGCGACGAATCCCGAGTACGACGCCCTGCGCAGGAGGCATCCGGGTCTCTCAGGCTCGCAGTTCGAGCTCAAGAGCCGCGGCTGGGAGAGGTAGGGGAACAGGCTAGCGCAGCCACACGTAGTCGAATCCGAAGCGTCCCGCCTCGCTGCACTCGAGCGTCAGGACGTGCTCTCCGGCGCTCAGCTCGAGCGGCGTGAAGCCGGTGCTGAGCAGGCGACGGGCGTGGTAGCTCCTGAGGTTCAGCTCGTTGCTGCCCGTCGACCCCAGCTCGGCGCCACCGAGGTCCTGGACCGTGAGCGGCTCCCCGTCCAGACTCACCGCGACCACGCCACCATCGGGCCGGTGTGTGGCGACGAGGTTCAGCCGACGCTCGCCCTCCTCAGCGACCTCGAAGGGGATCGTCAGCCGGTCACCGGGCCCGGCGTTCCAGCCGACGAGCGCCCCGTGGGCGGCGGTCGGCCAATCGGTCTCATCCGCGACCTCGCCCCCCTCGAGCGACAGCTCGGCGCGTGACACGTGGTGGAAGGTCGCCCCGTGAGCGCCGTAGACCGCCTCGGGCTCACACTGCGCCAGCTCGTGGACGACGAGCTCGGAGCGCTGCACGCGCCGGTGGTCGTCGACCGCGCCGGGCCGCGCGTAGACGTACGCCAGTCGCGCGTAGCCCAGCCCGGGCTGGGGCCGGTGGTGCCACATCTCCATGTGGAAGCTCAGGCTGCTCGCGAAGGGCACGCTGTCGAGCACGTGCCAGCGGTGGTTCGTGCAGACGCCCTGATTGCCGGGGCCGGTGTTCTGCGGCTGGCCGCAGTAGGGATGGTCGAAGAGATCGGGGCGGCTCCAGGAGTAGTTGTAGTAGTCCTCGGAGCCCGTCCCGAGGAAGGAAGGGTACACCTCGCCGTCGACGTGGATCTTCTCGTCCCCCTCGCCCCACCAACTCCCGTAGGGGTGGGGCACCGCGGCGGGGTTGACCACGAGGCTCGCCGCCCCGACCAGGCGACCCGCGCCCACGAGCACGACGAAGGGCAGGTCGTAGCCGCCGAAACGCGCGTCGAGGTCGGGGTCGACGCGCCACTTGGCGCGGAAGTAGAGGGAGCGCTCGTCCCACTCCCAGGGGACCAGCCCGACCTCGACGACCGCGTCGACCAACTGCGCGCTCGTGTTCCAGAGCTGCACGTTCGCCTGGCGCTGGAAGGGCATCACGAAGCGGCAGGTGACCGTGCCGTCGGGAGCCAGGCTCATCGGCAGGCTGTCGAAGGGATGCACCCCCGGCCCCGTGCCGGAGAGGTCTCCGACGGGGCTCTCGACCTGCGGCCGAGCGGCGCCGTCGAAGGAGACGCGCAGCAGCGTGCCGCGCAGTGCGGCTTCCAGGTCGTCTGCCTTCAGGCTCACCGCGAGCTCGACGATCGCGCGCGCCCCCTGCGCGGATTCGGTCGTCCACTCCCAGGTGGCATCCTGCTCGAGACTGGTGGTGAGCTCGTGCGACTCGATCGCCTGCGGCGCTCGGGGCTGCGTCAAGGCCCGCGCGACCTGCGCCAGGCGGGCGCCGTCTCCGAGGTCGCGCTGCGGATCGAAGGTCTCGACCGAGACTCCCGAGCCGTACTTCCTCACCTCGAGGTGATAGAAGTGCAGCTCGTCGAGCTTCCCTTTCCAGGTGATGCGCAGCGATTGCGCGAAGGGAAGCGGCAGGTAGTCGGCGTCCTGCTGATGGAAAGCGTCGCCGACGTCGACCTCGAGCCCGGCCCGCTCGAGGAAGATGCGCGTCTTGTCCGCGAGGAAGTCGTAGGCCGGCCCCTCGTAGAGCGCCACCTCCGCGCCGTCGAGAACCACGCGCAGCGTTCCGCCCATCGCCGCCGACCAGCCGCGGACGATCACGCCCGGACCCGGGATGTCGACCAGCAGGTACTCGCCCACGCCCTCCTCGTCCGGCTCCGCGAGGACCGCCTGGAAACCCGGCTGCGGCTCCTTGCCGAAGCCGTCCGAGTTCTCGTACCAGCCCGCTGCGTCCGGGCTCGTGGAGCGACGATCCGTGCTCGAGAACTGAATCGTCCGCTGGTCCGGATCGGGCAGCCGTGCCAGGGCGGAGAGGTCGGCCATCTCCGCCAGCAAGTCGTCGAAGCCGACTTCGACGTCGGGGCCGGAGGTCTGGACCAAAAGCAGCAGTGCCGGTAGCAGGTTCATGTACGAGTCCTTCCAGGTTCTCCGAGCAGCTCGGGATCTTGGTGCGCAGGGTACCACCAGGCGTGCAGCAGGGGGGCTTCGCCGCTGCGTACGAGGCCACCCCGACGAACGACCGAGGTCGATGGGCGGCGGAGGCGCAACGCGTTGCCAGCTCGAGCACCCCTGGTCGCTATGCTTGCGACTCGAGTACCGCCCGCAAGAGATCCAGGTTCGGTGGTGCGGTCCCCGTCGATTCCTCCTCAAGAGCATCCCATGAGCGTTGCCCTCTCAGTACCTGTGTTGCTGTTCGTAGGGCTCGCCCCCCCGGCTGTTGGCGAGCCGCACGTCGGAGCGAGTCTGGTGCAGCCCGCCTCGCAGCAAGAGCTCCGCAACGCGCGCTGGTCGGCGGAGAAGGCTTGGGAATGGTACGGCGAGGTCGGGCCGGTCTTCGGCTGCAACTACCTTCCTCGGACAGCGGTCAACACGTCCGAGATGTGGCAGGAGGAGACCTTCGATCCACAGACGATCGACGAGGAGCTCCGGTGGGCCGCGCAGGCGGGCTACAACAGCCTGCGGGTGTTCGTGCAGTACCTCGTCTGGAAGCACGATCCCGAGGGGCTGAAGCAGCGCATGGAACGGCTGCTCGCGATCGCCGACGAGCACGGCCTGCACGTCATGTTGGTGCCGTTCTGCGACTGCGCCTTCGCCGGCCGCGGTCCGTATCCGGGCCGGCAGAACGAGCCGGTGCCCGGCGTTCACAACAGCGGCTGGGTGCCCAGCCCGGGACACCGGCTCGTGAACGATCCCTCGACGTGGCCGGACCTGGAGCGCTACATCAAGGACCTCGTCGGTCACTTCCGCGACGACCGCCGCGTCCTGGTCTGGGACCTCTACAACGAGCCCGGCATGTCCGGACAGGGCGTGAGGAGCCTGCCCCTCGCCGTCGCCGCCTTCCAGTGGGCGCGCGAGTCGCAGCCGACCCAGCCCCTGACGATCGGCGCTTACACGAACCTGGAGGACTCGATGTCGAAGACGCTGATGGGTCTCTCCGACGTCGTCACGTTCCACGGCTACGACGCCCCCGAGGGCGTCGACCGGAAGATCACCATCTGTCAGCAGTACGGCCGCCCGATCCTCTGTACCGAGTGGCTCGTTCGAGGCCGCAACAACCGCTTCGAGACGATCCTGCCCCTCTTCGCCCAGGAGCGAGTCGGCGGCTACCACTGGGGCCTGGTGGCCGGTCGGACGCAGACCTACATGCCGTGGGGCTCGAAGGAGGGCGATCCGATGCCGGAGCTCTGGCATCACGACACCTTCCGGGACAACGGGACGCCCTACGATCCCAAGGAGATCGCGCTGATCGACGACTTCCTCCTCTCCGGGTGCAACCTCCGGCAGGTCGTGCCGACCTCGGAGGAGGGGCCACAGACGTGGCGCTACACCACCGAGATTCCGAACTACGGCTGGCACCTGCCCGACTTCGACCCCTCGCAGCCCTGGCGGGACGTCGTGTGGGGAGAGGGTCCGGGAGGGTTCGGCAACGCTGAGACACCCGGCGCCGTCGTCGGTACAGCCTGGGACACGCAGAATATCTGGTTGCGAAGGACGTTCGAGCTGGAGAGCGCGGACCTCCGCCGTCCACACCTGCGCATCCGCCACGACGAGCATGCGGAGGTCTACGTCAACGGCCACCTGGTTGCGAAGCTCTCCGGACGCAGTGCAGGCTACCAGCAAGTCCCGCTCAGCCGCCCCTCCCGCACGGGACTGCGCCCGGGCACGAACGTGATCTCCGTTCACGGTCATCAGACCACTGGCGACCAGTTCGTCGACGTCGGGCTGGTCGAGGTCCTCGGCTGCGGCGAGGGCGACGGGCTCGCCATGCCCGAGGCGTCCCCACCCACGGCACCTGTGAGTGCGGGCACTCCGTGGCCGGCTGAACGGGCTCGCGCGTGGTACGCGGCGCAGCCGCCGATCCGCGGCTGCAACTTCCTGCCGCGCACCGCGATCAACTCTGTCCAGATGTGGCGCAAGGAGACCTTCGATCCCAAGACGATCGACGAGGAGCTCGGCTGGGCCGCGGCCGCGGGTTTCAACAGCGTGCGGGTCTTCCTGCAGTACGTCGTCTGGGCCGACGATCCGGAGGGGTTCGCGGCCCGCTTCGAGACCTTCCTGCGCATCGCCGACAGCCACGGCATCACGACCATGCCGGTCTTCTTCTGTGACGTCTGCTTCGCGATGAAGCTCGAGCCGATCCTCGGCCCGCAGGACGAACCCGTGTTCGGCATCCACAACAGCGGCTGGGTGCCGAGTCCCGGCTACTCGATGGTGCAGGACCCCCGGCAGTGGATTGGGCTGCGGGATTTCGTCCGCGACGTCGTCCAGCGACACGGTCAGGATCGGCGCGTGATCGTGTGGGACGCGTACAACGAGCCGGGTCCCTACTTCGATCGCACGCTGAGCTTCCCTCTCGCCAAGGTCGCCATGGGCTGGATTCGCGAGCTCGATCCGATCCAGCCGGTGACCGTCGCGGTGTGGGGCAACCCGTCGTCACGGGAGTTCCTGGCCCTTTCCGATGTGCTGTCGCTACACACCTACAGCGGCAATGGACTCGAGGCCTTCCTGCGCGACGCTCAGGGGACATTCGGGCGCCCGCTGCTCGTCACCGAGTGCCTCGCTCGCCCCGCGTTCGGCTTCGACACCATGCTGCCCCTCTTCGCCGAGTACAACGTCGGCTGGTACAACTGGGGTCTCGTCGCCGGCCGTACGCAGACCAACCGCGCCTACTCGTCCAGGGAGGGCGATCCGCGGCCGACCCTCTGGCACCACGACGTGCTCCGTCCGGACGGTACGCCGTACGACGCCCGGGAGCTCGATCTGATCCGGAGCTTCGAGTTCGAGGAGCGCACGGAGCACGCGGAAACCAAGCAGGCGGAGAGGGACACCACGGAGCTTCTCCCCCACGCGAAGCAGCGCCCAGGCACCTGGCGTTACACCGTACAGCCGCCGTCCGACGGGTGGTTCGAGACCGGCTTCGACGACTCGCGCTGGACGTCGGGGAGAGCTGGATTCGGCACGCATGAGACCCCCAACACCGCGGTAGGCACCCTCTGGGACACCCCGCAGATCTGGCTGCGTCGCTCCTTCTCCATCGAGGAGCCGGTGGCGGGTGAGGTCTACCTGGAGCTCCACCACGACGAAGACACGGTCGTCTACCTGAACGGCGTCGAGGCGGCCTCCGTCACGGGGTACAACACCGGCCATTCCCGGATTCCGGTCGCGGAGGCGGCGGCCGCGACCCTGCAACCGGGCGAGAACACCATCGCCGTCCACTGCCGGCAAACCTACGGCGGGCAGTACGTGGACGTGGGCCTGGTCACCATCAGGACGGGCCGCTGGACGGCCGAGCGTGCGACCGCGTGGTACGCCAAGCATCCCTGGATGGTCGGCTGCAACTTCATCCCCAGCACCGCGATCAACCAGCTGGAGATGTGGCAGGCGGACACCTTCGATCCCGAGACGATCGACCGCGAGCTGGGCTGGGCTGCCGGCCTTGGGATGAACGTCGTGCGCGTCTACCTGCACGATCTGGCCTACGAGCAGGATCCGGACGGGTTCCTCGAGCGCATCGAGTACTTCCTGGGCAGCGCGGATTCCCACGGCATCGCGACGATGTTCGTGATCTTCGACGATTGCTGGTTGGCCGAGCCGCGGGCCGGGAAGCAGCCGGAGTCTTGGCCGGGCGTGCACAACTCCGGCTGGCTGGAGAGCCCGGGCCTGCCCCAGCTCGAGCGCTATCCCGCTGATGCTGCCCTGCGCCAGCGCCTGGAGGAGTACGTGAAGGCGGTGCTCTCGCGCTTCCACGACGACCCGCGGGTGCTGATGTGGGATCTGTACAACGAGCCCGGGGGTTGGTGGTACCGGCGCGGGGAAGCGCCGGGCTCCTTCGAGAAGGGCCTCACGAACGACCTCTGCTCTCCCCTGCTGCGGGACGTCTACCGCTGGGCGCGCCAGGTGGATCCCTCCCAGCCGCTGACGAGCTGCTGGAACCGGGGGGCCTTCGAGGTCGAGGCCGCCCTGCGGTGGGCGGACGTCGTGACCTTCCACCACTACGGGGATGTGTCGGGAGTCGAGGGGCTGATCGCCGAACTGCGTGAGAGCGCGCCGGATCGTCCGCTGGTCTGCACCGAGTACCTCTTCCGCCAGGGCGACAGCCGCTTCCAGACCCACCTTCCGGTGTTCCTCGAGCACGGCATCGGAGCCATCAACTGGGGGCTGGTGGCCGGCAAGACCAACACGATCTGGGGTTGGGGCAGCTGGGAGAAGCCCGTCACGGAGGAGCCCGAGGTCTGGTTCCACGACGTCCTCCGTAGGGACGGGACCCCCTTCGACGAGGAGGAGGCAGCCTTCCTCCGCTCGATCACGAAGCGAGGTCGAGCGCAGCGGCCCGACACCGTGACCCCGCGATCGTCGAGCTACCGAGGCTGGAAGTCCCTCCTGCTGGAGAACGACCTCGTGCGCCTGCAGGTCGTGCCGCAGATCGGCGGTCGCGTGATCCAGTACGCGCTCGGCGACAAGGAGTTCCTGTGGGTCAATCCCGCGCTCGTCGGCCGAACGTCACCCGCGACCGGCCTGGATACCGATGGAGGGTGGCTGAACTACGGCGGGGACAAGCTCTGGCCGGCTCCCCAGGGCTGGGACGGTGACGAGCAATGGCCCGGCCCGCCGGACGCCGTGCTCGATGGCCAGCCCCATCGCGCCGTGACGGACCTCGAGCCGGCGGGCATCCGGCTGACCAGCGGAGACGATCCTCAGAGCGGCATCCGCTTCGACCGCCGCATCCGCGTCCACCCCGGGTCGACCCGCGTCTCCTTCGAGGCGACGATGACGAACGTCGACGACGAGCCGCGCCGCTGGGGAATCTGGGCGCACACCCAGCTCGATGTGGGCCTGCCGGACGGCGACGACTACAACCGACTCATGCGCGCCTGGTGTCCCATCAACCCGCACAGCCACTTCGATCGGGGCTACGACGTCATCTTCGGCGAGGAGGACAACCCGTCGTTCGAGGTCGACGCCGAGCGCGGCCTCATGCAGGTCGGCTACCGCTACCAGGTCGGCAAGATCGGCCTGGACAGCCACGCGGGCTGGGTGGCCACGGTGGATGGGCGCCAGGGGGACGTCTTCGTCCAGCGCTTCGAGTTCGATCCCGAGCTGCCCTATCCCGACGGCTCCAGCGTCGAATTCTGGCACAACGGTCTGGGCAGGATCTTCGCCTACGACCAGTGGCTCGACATGCCGGACGACCGCGGGGCGAACCCCTACGTCTTCGAGAGCGAGATCCTCAGCCCCTTCGCCCGGCTGCGACCTGGAGAGAGCTACACCTGGACGTACGACTGGTACGCCTGTCGCATCGGCGGGGACCATCCCGTCGTGGACTGCAGCGATGTGGGGGTCGTCTCCGAGCCGCTCACGTGCCGCCGGGAGGGCGACCGCCTGCGCTTGGGTGGACGCTTCGGCGTCTTCCACCAGGGCCGCCTGGTGCTCGAGCTGCGCGACGAGAACGCCGAGGCGTTGGAGACCAGCGTCCTCGACACGAACGCGACGCCCTTGAAGCCGGTCGTGCTCGATCTCGAGCTGAAGCTCTTCCCAGGGGTGCGCAGCGTTGCCGTGGTCTTGCAGCCTGCCGGGAGGGAGCCGGGCGGCGAAGTCGACCAGCTCGTCTTGGCTCAGACGGATCCCCTCCTCCTGGAGCAACTGGATTCCCCCATTCTGCTGCATGGGACGGACACCATCGCCTACCGCGATCCGGCGGTGCTCTACCACGAGAAGACCTTCTATCTCTTCCCGACCATCATCCACACGGAGCCGAATGGGAGGATCTTCCTCTACACCGGAGTCAGTACCTCCCGCGATCTGAAGACCTGGTCGGAACCGAGGCTCATCACGCCCCGGGATCAGCGCTTGAACTACTCCAGTCCTGGGAACGTGGTGCGCTTCGGTGACGAGTGGGTGCTATGCCTGCAGACCTACCCGATCCCGGGCTACGAGCGAGGGGATGACCTTCGCTGGGGTAGTCAGGAGGCTCGCATCTGGATCATGCGCAGCAAGGACCTGTCGGACTGGGGCGATCCTGAACTGCTGCGAGTCAAAGGACCGCAGGTACCCCGGGAGGAGATGGGTCGCATGATCGATCCGTACCTCATCCAGGACAAGGATGACCCGGGCAAGTGGTGGTGCTTCTACAAGCAGCAGGGGGTGAGCTACTCCTGGTCCCATGATCTGGTGAGCTGGACCTACGGGGGACGGACGGACTGTGGCGAGAACGTCTGCGTGCTTCACGATCGCGGCGAGTACTTGCTCTTCCACTCTCCCGCCAACGGGATCGGCATGAAGCGCTCCCCCGATCTCGAGCACTGGCGGAACGTGGGCGGGTTGATCACTCTCGGGCAGAAGGACTGGAGCTGGGCGGAGATGAGGCTCACCGCGGGCTGCGTGTTGGACCTGCGCCACGAACCGACGATCGGGCGATACCTGATGTTCTTCCACGGTGGAGGGCCGGGAAAGACCAGAACCCAGGCCAATGCCTATGCGAACTGCTCGATCGGCTTGGCCTGGAGCGACGACCTGCAGACCTGGGATTGGCCCGGAAAGCAGTGATGGGGCTCTGCAGGCCCAAGGCGGGTGATGGTCGGGGCGAGAAGATTTGAACTTCCGACCTCTGCAACCCCATTGCAGCGCGCTACCAGGCTGCGCCACGCCCCGACCGGGGGGGAGAGGATCCTAGGGCCGGCCCAGCCCGGGGTCAATCCCCGTGACCGCTGGACCTCTCGGCCGGGGCGGGGAGAATAGTGGCATGGTGCGTCCCCTTCGGGCCCAGTGGCGCGTGCGGACGGTCGTGCGGCGCCGGCATCGGACCTGGATCGCCTCGATGAGTTTGGCGACCCTGGGCTGGGGGCTGTGGTGGATCGCCCTGGGGGTGCGCAGGTGGCTGCCGGGGTTCTTCCCGGGGCTCACCTGGGTCTGGGCGATCACCGGAGTGATCGCACTGATCGGGCTGGTGCTCGCGGTGTTCACCATCCGGGCGCGGCTGATCTGGGTGCTGCTGGCGGGCGTGCCGGTGTTCGCCAACGGGACCCTGCTGCTGCTGCCCCTGGTGGTGGACGAAGAGGTGGTCGCGGCCCTCGAGTAGGGGCGCTCAACCGAAGAGCCCCTCCATCTCGCCGGCGACCTCGCGCCGCATCAGGTCCAGTACCGCGTCGAGGGGGTTCTTGCCGTTGAAGAGCACGTCGTGCACCTGCTGGGCGATCGGCATCGACACCTGGTCCAGGTCGGTCTCGGGACCGAAGAGGGCCTTGGTGGTCCAGACTCCCTCCGCCACCATGCTCATCTCGCTCAAGACCTCCTGCAGGGACTGGCCGCGCCCCACCGCTTCCCCCACCCCGCGGTTGCGCGAGTGGGGCGAGGTGCAGGTCGTGATCAGGTCCCCCACCCCCGCCAGGCCGAAGAAGGTCTCCGCCTCCGCGCCGTGGGCGCGGCCGAAGCGCGCCATCTCGACGATGCCACGGGTGAGCAGGGCGCTCTTGGCGTTGTCCCCCAGCTCGAGGCCGTCGCAGATCCCGGCGGCGATCGCGATCACGTTCTTCAAGGCGGCCGCCAGCTCCGCGCCGACGGGGTCGGTGTGGGTGTAGACGCGGAACGAGTCCCCGGAGAAGGCGGCCTGCACGGTGGCGGCGAACTCGGCGTCGGTCGAAGCGGCGACCACGGAGGCGGGCAATCCCCGCGCCACCTCCTCGGCGTGGCTGGGCCCGGTCAGGACGCAGATCGCCCGCTCCCCCAGGACCTCCCTCAGGATCTGGCTCGGCGAGCGGAAGGTCTCGATCTCGAGCCCCTTGCTGGCGGTGACGAGCGGCAGGGTGCCGGGCAAGGCGTCCTCGAAGCGCATCGCGACCAGCCGCAGGAACTGGGTCGGGACCGCGCTGATCGCAAGCTGGGCCCCGTCCGCCGCGGCGAAGGGATCGGCGGAGACGGTCAAGCCTCCGGGAAACTCGACCCCGGGGAGGAAGCGCTGGTTCGCCCGGACCTGCGCCATCTCCTCCGCATGCTCGGGAAAGACGCTCCAGAGGGTCGTCGCGATCCCGCGCCGCGCCAGAAGGATCGCCAGGGTCGTACCCCAGCTCCCGTCACCGATCACCAGCGCCTTCGCGATCTCTGATTCAGCCATGGGAGGTGCTCCGTGGGGCCTCGTTGGTGGTGCCACCCTTGCGCCCCACCTTCGGCTCGTCGCCCGCCAGAAGGCGGGTGACGTTGGTGCGGTGGCGCGCCAGGATCAGGACCGCCAACAGGGCGCAGCCCAGGAGGAAGGGGCGATCCTCCGGCTGGCGCCACCAGGCTCCCAGGGGAAAGGCGAGCCCCATCAGCATCGAGGAGAGACTCACGTAACGAAAGACGGCCAGCGCCCCGAGCCAGACCAGACCCGCCGCGATGAAGACCAGGGGATCCACCGCCACGATCCCTCCGCAGCCCGTGGCCACCCCCTTCCCCCCGCGGAAGCGCAGGTAGAGGGGGAAGCAGTGCCCCAGGACCGCCGCCGTGCCGCACAGCAGCCGCGCCACCTGGAGCTCCTCCGGTCCGGCGGCCCAGACTGCGAAGCCCCCCACCGGCAGCCACCCCTTGCCGAAGTCGCAGGCGAACGCCAAGAGGCCCCAACCCCGTCCCAGGGCGCGCATGGTGTTCGTGGCGCCGATGTTGCCGCTGCCGACCGACCTCAGGTCGATCCCGCGCAGGAAGCGCGCCAAGAGCAACCCGCACGGCACCGACCCGAGCAGGTAGCCGGCCAGGACCGCGATCCACACGGCGGGCGACTGCGGCAGGAAGTCGGGGGGCATGGGCACCTCGGGAGGAAGAGGGTACCCTCCCGCGTCCCCGGGGCCCATCCCGCCCCACCCCGATTCCCCCCCACCTCTCGACCGCATCCGGGCCTTGGCTGCATCCGACCCCCAGCGATCCACGGCACGCACCACCCTGGGGGTCGACACCGGCGGGACCTTCACCGACCTGGCCCTCTTGGATCGGGAGGGAGGAGTGCGCACCGGCAAGGTCCCCTCCACCCCCGACGACCCGGGGCGCGCGGTGCTCGAAGGGGTGGCGAACCTCGGGGAGGCGGCGCGCGCCGCGGAGTGCGTGCACGGGACGACGGTGGCCCTCAACGCCCTGCTCACCGGCAGGACCGCGCCCACGGCGCTCGTCACCAACACCGGCTTCCGCGACCTGTGCGAGATCGGCCGCCAGGACCGCCCCGAGATCTACGCCCTGCACCCGGAGAAGCCGCGCCCACTGGTGCCGCGACGGCGCCGCTTCGAGGTCCCCCAACGCAGTTGGCCGGGACCGGATGGGGAGCTGATCGAGGTCGCGCGACCCGAGGAGGCGGACCTGGAGCGGCTGCGACGCTCGATTCGCAGGAGCGGCGCGCGCAGCGTCGCGATCTGCCTCTTGCACAGCTACGCGGACCCCTCGATCGAACGCCACCTGGCGCAGGCGCTGGCTTCCCTGGGGCTGCCGATCACCTGCTCGGCGGAGATCCTGCCCGCCTACCGCGAGGTGGAGCGCTTCTCCACCGCCACCGCCAACGCGTCCCTGGTCCCGGTCCTGGCGCAGTACCTGTCGGGGTTGGCGCAGAAGCTCCCCGACGGCCGCCTCTCGATCCTGCAGAGCTCCGGCGGGACCCTCTCCGCCGAGCGCGCCGCCCAGGAACCGGTACGCGTGCTCTTCAGCGGTCCGGCTGGAGGCGTGGTGGGAGCGGCGCGCGCCGCGG
>CAZDQL010000089.1:0-27242 GCA_964507325.1 uncultured Planctomycetaceae bacterium
GACCTCTCTGCAGGTCGTCGAGGACGGATCGGTCGCAAGTCGTTCGCTGGGGGCCAACTGGGGCGATTCTCGCCGCCGGTGGTGAGGGATGCGGGCTAGTCCGCGCGCGATTCGAAGAGGGTTCGCAAGCTCCTCGCCGCGCGTTTGCCCGCCAACGAAGGGCCTCGCGACCGCCGCTCCCCGCTGGGGTCGGTCGGCCAACCGGCGATCAGGACTCCCAAGAGCGCGTCCTCCTCGAGCTCCTCGAGGACGGCGATCCAGGCGTCGAGGACCCGCGCCTGGCCGACCTCCGACGCGGCTCCTCCCCGTTCGGTGCGCCTCTGGCCGGCGAGATGGACGGAGCGGAAGCCAACCTCGGAGATCAGGAGCGGACCTCCGCGCTCTGCGGCGAACTCCCGAGCCTGGTCGAGGAGGCGCCCCAGACGCCGCCCGAGCAGCTTGTCCTGGGGCAGGGCCGGGGTGTCGAGTGGAGTCAGATCGGGGCGCAGGTTCAGGGCGACCAGGTCCAGGCGCTCCCAGAAGCCGATCTCGTCCGCGCGCCCCGGGTAGTCGGCGGCGTAGGAGAGCGCGCCGGTGAAGACCGGCCGCACGCCGGTCAGGATCCGATCCCAGCCGCGGATGCGCGCCTCCCGCCAGGCCCCGATTCCGCCCCCCTCGTCCCCCTCCGAGCCGGGGGCGGGCGCGGTGGCGGCCGCCTGGGGCGTGCCGGAGCCGAGGAAGAGGAGCTCGGCCCCCCCCAGCTCGGCGAGCAGCCCGGCGTGGAGCAGAGTGGCCCGCCGCGCCTCCAAGTGGGCGCGCCACATCTCGACGCCGGTGGTCAGGCGATCCCCGTCGAGCCCCCCGGACAGGCTGCTGAGCAGCGCGGGCTGCAAGGCGGTGCGCAATCCCTGGGCGCGCGCTTGGGCGAGGGCCACCAAGAGGGCCGCGTCCCCTTCGAGCACGCACGAGGCGGGGGGCGGGGAAGAGGGTCGGCCGCTGCCCGCCCCCCGGTCCGCCACCGAGTGGCAGCGCAGGGTCACGGCGGAGGCGCCCAGCTCGCTCAGATCCTCGAAGGCCTCGGCGCAGCCGGGTGAGCCGAGACCGTGCTCGCCCGAGGCCGGGGGAGCGAGCAGGATCGCCCCGCGCCACGGTCCCTCGAGGGCCCCTGCCCGACGCGCCGCCTGTTCCTCGGCGAGGGTCCCACCCCTCTCGTCGCGCAGGCGTTGGAGGCGTGCGCCGAAGTCGACTCCGTCCAGCGCGCGGTCCCCTTCCGTCGACCAGCGCTCGAGGAGCTCCGCTGGTGACAGGCTCTCCCGCAGGGCACGGAAGAGGAGCGCCCGCAGGGGCAGCACCGCCCACGGCGACTCGCGCTCGAGGACGTCCTCGGCGAGGATTTCCTCCAGGCTCCACTCGCGCTCCAGCGCCAGGTGCGCGCACCAGCGTTCGAGGGGAACGCCGCCCAGTCGGTCCGCCGCATCGAGCGCCGCCGCGTCGAGCATCCACCCCTGGGCGGGATCCCCGAGCTCGGCGCGCAGGAGCCCCGCCGCCAGGGCCCGCCCCCCGTCGTCGAGCCCCCGACCTCCCCCCGGCGCGGCCACCAACAGGGCGCGCAGCCGTCGGGCGAGCGGGTCGTAGGTCGCCAGGGAGCGGGGCGCCCCTTGGGGGAAGGGGCCTTCGACGCGCGCCTCGGCGATCAGCTCCAAGCGCTTGGGGAGAGCCAGCTCGCACCAGGCGGCGCGCGCGATCGCCTCCTCCAGGGCGAGGACGTACTGCTCCAGATGGGCCCGGGAGATCTGGGTGGGGTCGCTGCGGGTCGTGATCACGCCGTCGGCGAAGCCCATGCGCCGGAAGCGCCCGGGGTCCCTCTGGTACGCGGGCGTCTCCTCGACCAGGGTGGAGCTCTGCAGGCGGCCGTCGATCGTCAGGCGCGCGCGGAGCCAGGGCTCCCCCGCACGCCGCAGCTCGAGACCCGGTCGCCAGCCGGGCACCAGCGTCTCCAGCTCGAGCTCCAGGCGGGCCCGATCTCCTGCGACGAGCAGGGTCAACGGCAGGGCGGGGCGTTCGGGATCCCGCCAAACCGCCACCAGGGAGGTGGTCCGCCAGTCGAGGGGGCGCCCTTGGAGGGTGGGGCCCCGGTCCCCCTCCTCGAGCCCGACCTCCAAGTGCCCCAGGAGGCCGGCCACGGCGGGGTCCTCGGGGAAGCCCGCCACGACCCGGGCCCCCCCGGTCTGGCCGCGGGCCTCGCCCGCGACCAGGTACTCGACGGGGGCGGCCGCCAGGTTGGCTGCCAGATCGGCGGGGCCCCGCGCCGCGGGCTGGGCGGGGGCGCAGGCGCCGGCGGCGAGGAGCGGGAAGAGGGCCAGCAGGGGGGTGATTCTCAGCACGTCGTGAGTGTAGGAACTGCCTCCCTTCAATGTGCTTCCTGGGCGCCCGCGTTCCGGATCCCACCTTCCAGCCCTCCTGCAGGCTGCCCCAGAGCGTTCTGCCGCGTCGCGCCGGCTCGCCACCGCCTCCGCAGGGCCCGAGTTGAGGGGTGAGCGCTCCAAGACCCTAGTGACAATGGGGTTACGGCGAAGCGCCCGGAGGGATGCACACTAAAAGGGGGCAGTTCAGTGAGATTACCGTCGGGGTGCCAACGGGATTAGGAGCCGCTCCGTTTCGCTCTCTGGCCTATTCTGCCGGTTCCCGCTCCTTCAGCCCCCATGAACCCATGCGCGCGATAGCCCTGCTCACGACCGTCGTCTTCCTGCTCCTCTCCAGCCTCCCGGTGGACGCCGGGGAGGGCGATGCGCAGGACCTGGCATCCGTGCCCAACCCCGTGCGCGAGGCCCTGATGCACGCGCGCTGGGACGAAGCCCTGGCTCTGCTCGACGAGCTGGCGGGCACGCGCAGTGAGGAGCGCGACCTCTGGCTCTACCTGGCCGGCGTCGCCCACGACCAGGCGGGACGTGGGGAAGACGCCCTGGCGGCGCTGATGCAGCTCGAGCGGGGGTTCCCCGAGAGCGCCTGGGTCGACAAAGCGCGCTTCCTCAGGGCGGAGATCCACCGCTCGCGGGGGGAGATCCAGCAGGCGGAGGCGCTCTACGAGCAGGCGGTGGGTCGGCTGCGCTCCCCCGAGCGCCAGGGGGAGCTGGCGCAGATCTACCTGCGCTTCGCGGACGAGGCCTCCACTCCCCCCGACGCGCCCGATCCCCAGAGCTCCCTGGACCTGGACCGCGCCTACTCCCTCTACGCCAAGGTGCTCGGGCTCGACGCCCCCACCACCCTGCGCGATCGCGCGCTCTTCCGCATGGCGATCTGCATGCGGGAGAAGGGGGACCACGGAGCGGCCGCCGTCCACTTCCAGACCTACCTGGACGACCTCGAGGAGCCGCAGCGGCTCTGGGAGGCGCGCGCGCTCCTGGGCCGCGCGGAGCTGGCCGCCGGCCAGGCCGTTCAGGCCCGGCGCACCTTCGAGGATCTGGCCGCCGACCTGACGGCGGCGATCGCCTCGGGGGAGGCTGCGGAGGAGCTGCGCGAAGAGGTCGGTGATGCGCGCTACGACCTGGCGCGCAGCTGGGGGGGCGGTGGCGATGCCGGCAAGCTGGCGATCGCGGCCTACCGCCGCTTCCTGGAGGAGTTCCCCGACCACGAGAAGGGCACGCCGGCGGCCTTCGCCATCGCGGTCATCGAGCGCGACCTGGGGCTGCTCGACGACGCGGTGACCTCCTTCCAGGCGGTCACCCAGCGCGCCGCTCCGGCGACGGAGGAGCGCGAGGTGCTCGAGGAGCACGAGCGGATGGTGCGCGAGGCCCTCTACCACAAGGGCTCCGCCCAGCAGAACCGGGGCCACTACCAGGAGGCGATCGCCACCTTCGAGACCTACGTCAGCCGCTACCCCAGCGGTCCTGAGTGGGCGGCCGCCCAGCGGGGGATCGTCGACTCGCGCTTCCTGATCGGCGCCGAGCACGCCCAGGAGGAGCGCTTCGAAGAGGCGCGCCAGGCCTGGCGCGATTTCCTCGAGCTCTTCCCCCTCGACGGGCGCGCCCCCGGGCTCGAAGAGAACCTCGGAGGGCTCTACTTCGAAGAGGCCCAGGCGCAGCGTCGCGAGGATCCCGAGGCGGAGGTGGCTCCGCTCTTGCGCCAGGCGATCGACCAGTGGGCGCGGGTCATCCGCCGCTACCCTGGCAGCGAGGAGGCCTCCCGCTCCCTCTTCCGCACCGCGCTGATGCAGGAGACGGAGCTGGACGAGCTCGAGGCCGCGATCGAGACCTACCGCCGCTGCGCCGAGACGGGGGGCGGCTGGGCGGACCGGGCGCGGGCGCGGTTGGCGCGCATGACGGAGCCGAGCCTGATGCTCCTCACCGAGCGCACCTGGCGCAGCCAGGAGGCGGCGCAGGTGAAACTGCACCTGCGCAACGTGGAGTCGGTGGAGGTGACGCTCTACGCCCTCGATCTCGAGTCCTACTTCAAGAAGCACCTCACCCACCAGCGGGTGGAGGAGCTCGACCTGGACCTGATCGCGCCCGATCAGCGGCTCGAGGTGGAGATCGACGACTACCGCGAGTACGCCCCCCTCGAGCGGGAGGTGGAGCTGCCGGTGGAGGGCCCCGGGGTCTGGGCGGTGGCGGTCACCGCGGACGAGCTGCGGGCGACCACCCTGGTGATCCGCAGCGACGTCGACGTGATCCTGAAGAGCTCGCGGCGCGAGGTGCTGGTCTTCGCCCAGGACGTCCCGCGGGGCGTTCCCGCAGAGGACGTGCGCGTGCTGCTCGCCCTGCCGCGCCCAGAGGAGCCGCCCCTGCTCCTGGAGCTCGAGACCGGCGAGGACGGGATCGCCCGCGGCCGCTTCGAGGAGCTGGCGGAAGGGTCCGAGCTCAGCGTGCTGGCGGTGCGCGACGGGCACTACGCCTCCGACGGCATGAGCCTCTCCGGCCTTTCGGTCGCCCAGGGTCTCACCCCCAGGGGGCACGTCTCGACCGACCGCAGCGCCTACCGCCCCGGCGACCGGGTGCGCTGGCGCGCGATCGTGCGCGCGGTGCAGGAGGGCGCCTACCACTTCACCCCCGGCGCGCGGGTGGACGCCCTGGTGCGCGATTCCCACGGCCGCCCGCTGCACCGCGAGGAGCTGGCCCTCTCCGAGTTCGGCACGGTGCACGGCGAGTTCGACCTGCCCCCCCAGGCGGCGCTCGGCGACTACGCCATCCAGCTCTCCGGACCCGACCTGCCCGACGTGGCGGGGGGCTTCCAGGTGGCGCAGTACCAGCTGCGCAAGGTGGAGGTCACGCTGGAGCCGGAGCGCGAGGTCTACTACCGCGGCGAGGAGGTGGTGGTGATCGCCCGGGCGACCTACTACTACGGCGAGCCGGTGGTGGGCAGCCCCTTGCAGTGCCTGCTCCCCGACGGTCGCATGGTGGAGGAGCGCACCGACGCCGAGGGACGCGTGGAGCTGCGCTTCGGGACGCGGGACTTCCTGCACGAGCAGCCCCTGTTCCTCGCCGCCACCCTGACCGAGGAGGGAGTGAGCGGTCAGGGGACGGTCTGGCTCGCGACCCACGGCTACAGCGCGAGCCTGACCACGCGCCACCCGGTGGTGATCGCCGGGGACGCGGTCGAGGTGGAGCTCGAGACGAAGTCCCCCTCCGGCGAGGGTCTGGCGCGGGAGATGACCCTGGAGGTCCTGCGCTACGAGCCCGGCCCCCGGGGCACCCTGCGCGAGGTTCCCGTGGAGGAGCGCCAGCTCACCACCGACGAGGAGAACGGCCGAGCGCACACCTCCCTGACCCTCTTGGAAGGGGGCCAATACGTGCTGCGCGCGGAGGGGATCGACCGCTTCGGGAACCCCGTGCTGGCGAGCTCCTCCCTCGAGGTGTCGGGGGACGACGACGCGGTCAAGCTGCGCCTCCTGGCCGACTCCCAGCGCACCGAGGTGGGGCGCACCCTGCGACTGGAGCTGGTCAACCGCGCCGGCGAGGGCCTGGCCCTGGTGACCTTCGAGGGGGAGACGATCCTCGGCTACCGCCTGGTCGAGCTGCCTGCGGGACGCAGCGAGCTCGAGCTCCCGGTGACCGGTGAGCACTTCCCCAACTTCCGCGTGGCCGCGGCGATGATGGAGGGGCAGAAGCTCTACGAGGCCACGAGCGACTTCGCCGTCAAGCGCGCCCTGGTGGTGAAGGTGACCCCCGGCGCGGAGGTGGTCGCCCCCGGCGCAGAGGCGCAGGTGAAGCTCACGGTGACCGACCAGCTCGGCGAGCCGGTGGAAGCGGAGCTGGCCTTGGCCGTGGTCGACGCCAGTCTCTTCGACCTCTACCCGGACGGGACGGCGGCCCTGCCGGACTTCTTCGACTCGGCCGCGCTGCGCGTGGTGGGGTTGCGCACGACCTCCTCCTGCGGTTTCGCCTACCACGGGATCACGACGAGCATCGACCAGACGATCCTCGAGGAGGGCCGGCGGGTGCGGGCGCTGCACGCCTGGGCGGAGCAGCGGGAGGAGCTGATGGGTCAGCTCGCGGCCCTCGGCTACGGAGCGGGGGGAGGCGCCGGCGGCGATGCTGTCCAATCTGGGGACTTCCCCACCTTGGCCTTCCAAGACCAGCTCGGAGTGGATGAGGCGGGAGTCTTGGCCCTGCGCTACGCGCAGACCATGGCGGTGGAGGAGAAGGAGGTCGCTCGAGGCGGGCTCGCTACAGGTAGTGACGACTTCTTCCTCGGCCGGGGGGAGAACCAGCACCGCACCCAACGCGCCTACGGCACCTTCTCCAAGCGGATCGACGCCGGCCTCGCCGGCCGCGCCGGCGAGCCGCCGGCGATGGCCTTCGACGCCCACACCGCCTTCTGGACCCCCTCGGTGGTCACCGACGAGGCGGGCCAGGCGACCCTCAGCTTCGAGCTCCCCGACAAGGCCACCCGCTGGCGTCTGACCGTGCGCGGCGTCGGCCCCGGCACCCTGCTGGGCGAGGCGCGCGGCGAGCTCGTCACCCGCTCGGAGCTCTTCGCCGAGCTGCGCGCGCCACGCACCCTGGTGGAGGGGGACACCCCGCGTCTCGCGGCGCGCATCCACAACCTCACCGGGAAGCGAGGCACGGCCGAGCTCACCCTGACCGTCGCCGCCGGGGAGGAGACCGAAGTCCTCACCGCCCGCGTCGAGCTCGGGGACGCAGCGGTGGTCGAGCACCTCTTCGAGGCCCTCGAACCGGTGATCGCCGACGATCTGCGCCTCGAGCTCTCCGTCGCCGCCGACATCGCGGGCCAGGCGCAGAGCGTGGCGGCGACCGAAGAGGTCCCGGTGCGTCCCTACGGCCTGGAGCGAGTCGCCTCCGCCAGCGGCGTGGTGCGCGACCTGCAGACCGCCTGGCTCGAGCTGCCCCGCGGCCGCGAGTACGAGGACCGCCTCGTCGAGCTCTACGTGGGCCCGAGCCTCGACCGCGTCCTGATCGACGAGGCCCTCGGCCGTGGGCCGCGGGTCTACCGCACCCTGGGTGCGGTCTCCCACGCCGCGGTGGCGAGCGACCTGGTCGGCGCCTGCGCGGTGCTGGAGGCGATGCAGCGCTCGGGACGCGCCACGAATCCCGAGTACGGGCACCTGCGAGCCCACGCCCAGGGACTGCTCGCCGCCTTGGTCGCGGCCCAGAACCACCGGGACGGGGGCTGGACCTGGCTCGAGCAGGGCCAGAGCGCGCCCGAGCCGAGCGCCCGGGTCGCCCTGGCCCTGGCCGCCGCTTCCGGGGCGGGCCTCGCGCCGCCCGAGGACACGCTGGTGCGCCTGACGGGCTTCCTGAGCAATTCCTTCCGCCGCGCGCCGGAGCAGGCGAACGAGCGCAAGGCGACCCTGACCCACGCCCTGGCGGCCTTGGACAAGGGGGACTTCGCCGCCGCCAACCGTCTCTACCGCGAACGCAACAACCTCTCCCCCGCCGCCCTGGCCCACACCGTCCTGGCGCTGGTGGAGATGAAGCGCGCGCCGATGGCGACGGAGCTGGCGCGCCTGCTCGAGGACCGCATGGAGCTCGCCGGGGACGCCCCGCAGGGGGTCTCCCGCGCGTTCTGCAGCGTGGCGGGCAACGGGGCTTGGAACGGCTCCACCCTCGACATGACCGCCCTGGCGGTGATCGCCCTCGAGCGGGCCCTGCCCGCCTCGCCACGCATCTCCCAGGGGGTCGAGTACCTGCTCGCCCAGCGCCCCTGGGGGGCGACGCGCGGCCGGGGGATGGCGCTGGCGGCGGCGGCGCGCTACCAGCGCGAGACGGAGCGCTGGGACGACCTCGCGCGCCTGACGCTGACCGTCGGGGACGCGGAACCGCTGGTGCTCGAGATCGAGCGCGACGGGGCGGGCCGGCACCTGCGCATCCCGCTCGAGGGTGCCGGGCGCAGGGTGCCCCTGCGCTTCGAGCTCGAGGGGCGCGCGCAGCCGCACTTCGCGGCGCGGCTGACGGGCTTCTCCAGCGACGTCACGCCGCCGAGGGTGGACCACGGCTTCCGCATCACGCGCACCCTCTACGAGGCGCTTCCCCCGCGCTTCCGCGGCCGGGCGCTGCCGGTGGGCTTCTCGGTCCTCAGGGAGCGTAGCCGCACCTGGAACAACACCGTCGACCACCTGCCCCTGGGGGCGTCCACGACGGTGGTGCTCTCCCTGCATCGGGACGGTCAGGTGCGGGACGACCAGCTCGACTACCTGGTGCTCGAGATCCCCCTGCCCGGGGGCGCCCGGGTGCTGGAGGGGAGCGTCGAGGGAGGACTGGGGCACTTCGAGCAGCGCGACGGCCTGCTGGTCGTGCCCCTGGGCACCGTGCGCGGCACGAAGCGGGTGCGCTACACCCTCTTGGGGGTCGACCCCGGCTCCTACCGCATGGCGCCGCCGGTCCTCTTCAGCGTCTACCAGCCGGAGCGCGTCGCGCTCGGCAAGCCCGAGGACCTGGTGGTGCTCGAGCGCGGCGTCCCCTCTCCCGATCAGTACCGACCCAGCCCCGACGAGCTCTACCACCACGGCGAGCGGCTCTTCGAGGCAGAGGACCTGGCGGGGGCCAAGGAGAAGCTCGACGCCCTCTACGCCGCCCACCAGGGGAACCTGCGCGACGAGCCGCTGAAGGCCCTGGCGCGCATGCGGCTGACCGTGGCGCTGGCGGATCGCGATCCGCGGGCGGCGGTGCGCTTCTTCGAGGTGCTGCGCGAGAAGGACCCGGAGTACACCGTGCCCTTCGAGGAGATCGTGGCGGTGGGCGAGGCCTACCGCCAGCTCGGTGAGTTCGAGCGCGCCTTCCTGATCTTCCGCGCCACCGCCCGCGAGACCTTCGGCAACGACCTGGAGGTCGCCGGCACCCTGCGCGAAGAGGGGGAGCTCGCCGGTGCCCTCGACACCCTGGACGCCCTGACGCGCGCCTACCCGGACCTGCCCGCGGTCACCAGCGCGCGGCTGGCCCTGGCGGACCAGCTCCTGATCCTGGCGCCGGAGGCGCACCGTCACGAGAGCCTGCGCAAGGCGGGCTACGACCGGGCGGCGCTCACGGCGCGGGGTGTGGAGCTCTTGAAGCGCTTCCTGGCGATGCACCCCACCTCGCCCCTGGCGCCCGACGCGGGGCTCAACCTGGTCAGCGCCTACCTGGGGCTCCCGGACTACGAGACCGCGGCGGAACTGGCCGGCGAGATGGCGGAGCTCTACACCGAGCCGCGCTTCGCCGACGCCTTCCTCTACACGCGCGCCGTCGCGCGCTGGCACCTCGGCCGCGAGGAGGAGGCGCTGGAGGCGCTGCAGCGGATCGCCGCGGCGGAGTACCCGGACGAGCAGGGGCGCAAGCACCCTAGCGAGAACCGCGATCTGGCGCTCTACATCCTGGGGCAGATCCACCACGCCCGTCAGGACGCCGAGACCGCCTCGGAGTACTACCGGCGCGTCGAGGACCTCTTCGCCGACGCCCGCGAGGCGCTGGTGGACTTCAAGCGCCAGACCCTGGTCCTGGAGGAGGTCACCACCGCCCGTCCCGGGGAGGCGATCGAGCTCGAGCTCACCCACCGCAACGTCGAGCGGGCGGAGCTGGCGGTCTACGCCGTGGACCTGATGACCCTCTACCTGCGCGAGAAGGACCTCTCTAGCATCACGGCGGTCAACCTGGCGGGGATCGCCCCCACCTTGACCACCACCGTGGAGCTGGGCGCGGGCCCCGACCTGCGCGAGCGCGAGAGCAGTGCCGACCTGGCGCTGAACGAGCCCGGCGCGTACCTGGTGATGGCCCGCTCGGGCGCTCTGCACGCCTCGGGGCTGGTGCTCGTCAGCGACCTGGAGCTCGAGGTGGCCGAGGACCCGCGCTCCTCCCGGGTGCGGGTGCAGGCGATCGACGCGGGGAGCGGAACCTACGTCAGGGACGTGGACGTGCGTGTGATCGGCTCCGCGAGCGGGACCTTCGTCACCGGCGAGACCGACCCGCGCGGTCTATTCCTGGCGGATGGGGTGTCGGGGGCTGCCACCGTCGTCGCCCGTCACGACGAACGCCACTACGCCTTCCACCGCGGCGAGGCTCTCCTGGCCCAGGCCGGCGAGGACGTGCGGCAGGAGGACCTGAGCCGAGACCTGGAGCAGGAGTCGTACTTCAAGAACGTGATCGACTTCAACACCCGGGCCCAGGCGCAGCGGGGCCTGGAGCTCCAGAACGAGATCTCGCGCGACCGCAAGGGAGTGCAAGTCCAACAGGTGAAGTAGCGAGGGTGCAGCGGGATAGAATGGAGCGCTCCATGCACTCCCGCGCACTCCTCCTGCTCCTGGCCCTGACCGCCTGCGGCCCCGCGCGGGACGACGGCGAGGCGGCGGTCCACGACTGGAGTGGAGTCCGCCCCCCGGACGTGGTGCTGGTCCTCCTGGACACGCTGCGCGCCGACGCCCTCTCCTGCTACGGGCACCCCGAGGTGGCGGCTCCCTACCTGGCGCAACTGGCCAGCCGCTCGACGCTCTTCCACCGCGCCTACGCGCCCTCGACCTGGACCGCGCCCTCCAGTGCCTCGGTCCTGACGGGGCTGTACCCCGACCGGCACGGCGTGACGCGCGGCTTCCTGGCGCACTTCAGCGAGGAGGAGGTGGAGGTCGCGGAGCAGGACGTGGAGTCGATCGAGCTGCTGGCGATCGCCGACGGTGTGTCCACCGTGGCGGAGCGCTTCCGCGACCTCGGCTTCGCCACCCACGCCATCGTGGCCAACGTCAACATCGGCCCGGAGATGGGCTTCGAGCGCGGGTTCGACCACTTCGAGCGACTCAGCCAGGCGCCGGCCAACATCATCCGTCAAGCGCTGCTCGCCAGGCGCGAACAGATGGAGGCCGAGGGGCGCCCGGTCTTCCTCTACCTGCACTTCAACGACGTCCACGAGCCCTACGAGCTGCGCCCGCGCTTCTTCACCAAGGCGGACGACCCCGAAGACCTGGCGCAGTTCTACTACGCCCGCTACCAGAGCGAGCTCGGCTACATGGACGCCTTCCTGGGGCGCCTGCACGCCGAGATGGAGTGGAACCACGACACCCTGCTCGTGGTGATCGCCGATCACGGCGAGGAGTTCGGCGATCACGGCCAGTTCTCGCATCAGTTCACCCTCTACAACGAGCTGAGCCAGGTTCCCTTTCTGGTCTTCGGCCCCGGCTTGGGGGTGCGCCCCGGCCGAGTCGAGGAGAACGTCTGCTTGGTGGACGTCGTCCCCACGCTCATCGACCTGCTCGGCATCGATCCCCCCCGTGATGTCGACGGCCGCTCCCTGGCGAGCCTGTGCCGCATGGACGACAAGCAGACGGGCCACGACCGCGAGCGCCAGGACCTGAACCAGCGCCCCCTCATCCTGCACCGCTTCGAGGAGGGGCAGCACCTGTGGGGCGTGATCCTGGGCCGCTGGAAGCTGATCCTCTCCCCCGACGGTGAGAGCGTCGAGCTCTACGACCTCCACACGGATCGCCGCGAGACCCGCGACCTGGCCCCCGAGGAGCCCAAGCGTTGCGAACGGCTCCTGGAGATCCTCGAGGAGCACATCGAGCGGGAGGGGAAGGCGAACTCGGCGCGCTCGAACGTCGAGATCGACGAGGATCTGATGAGGCTGCTGAAGGGGATGGGGTACGTGAAGTGACCCGGGGAGCGGGTCAGTGTCCCTCTGCGAGTCCCCGTCGCCACCCCTCGAGGGCGGCCTCCAGCGCCTCGACCCGTGCGGCGTGTCGCGCGGAGAGGTCGGTGCGCTCCTCCGGATCGGCCAACAGGTCGTAGAGTTCGCAGCTCCCCGTCTCCTGGTCGCGGATCAACTTCCAGCGCTCGTCGGTGATCGCCCGCAGGCTGCGCGCGCGGTCGGTCTCGCAGACCAGGAGCCGCGCGGGAACGGGCAGGTCGGGCAGGGCCACCGCGCCGTCGAAGGGACCCGCGTCGCCGACGCGCAGCAGGGCGAGCAGGGTGGGCGACACGTCGATCAGGCTGACCGCCCCCCGCACCACTCCTGGGGAGAGGCGCGGCCCGGCGAGGATCCAGGGGACGTGCACCACCTCGTCGTAGAGGCGTTTGGCGGAACCGAGCTCACCGTGTTCGCCGAGCTCGGTGCCCGAGATCCCCACCACCACGACGTAGGTGTCCTCCAGCCTGCCGCGTGCGGCGAGCGCCTCCAGGAGTCGCCCCAGCTGGCGATCGACCGCGGCGATGGCGTCGTCGTGCAGCACTTCGAGGGCCACCCGGTCCGCCTCGGTCAGGTGCGGGACGAGCTCCATCAGCTCCCCCAGGGTGCGCGCGTCCCTCACCGGTCCGGCGTAGTCTCTTTCGACCAGGGGCTCGCGCGAGTCCCAAGGCGGCAGGGGATCGGCGAAGTGCGCCAGCATGGCGAAGGGGCGCTGCCCCGCGCTGTCGAGCAGGGAGAGGCTCGCTTCGCAAACCTCCGCCGCACTGGAACCGACCTCGACGTAGGTCTCGAAACCCTGGTCGAGACCGAAGCGCGCGGCGGCGAAGGGGTGGCTCACCACCGCCGCCGTGAAGTAGTCGCGCCGCTCGAGCGCCTCGGAGATCAGCTCGGCGTCGTGGGAGAGCCGCTTGGAGAGGTCGGTCCACCCCAGTCCACTCGGGTAGCGCCCCGTCAGGAGGGCCGCCAGCGCGGGAGCGGTCCAGGGGGTCGGGGTCACGGCGTCCGCGTAGCGCACCCCGCGCTCGGCGAGCCGGTCGAGGGTCGGGGTGGCGGACTGCGGATGGCCGTAGCACCCCACGCGATCGGCCCGCAGCCCGTCGACCGCCACCAGGAGCACGCTCGGCGGCCGAAGCTTCTCCCCGGCGCGCACGCCGTCGCCGGCCCCGCAGGCGAAGCAGAGGAGGAGACAGGTGTAGGGGAGCAGACGGGCCATCCCGCGGTGGAGCTTAGGATTCGCGGGGGGGGCGATCCACCATGGCATCGGGGGGGTACGGAGTCGGGATCCCCTCAGCGCCAATCGTGGTACTGGACCCGCACCTCCGGAGGCTGGGGGCCGTCTGCCGGCCACTCGAACACCGTGCCATCGCGAATCGGGCTGCGGGAGCGGCGTTCCCCGTCCACGCCCAGATCCCAGATCGTCCACTCACCGGGGGGGAGCTCGAGCTCGATGTGGCCGTCCCGTCCGACCCGCGCCCTGCCGTGGCCGAAGTCGGTCTTGCCTCCCACCGAGAATCCGATCCAGTGGTCGGCGAGGGGTTCTCCGGTTCCGGCACCGAGGACGAGCAGTCGCCCGCGGTGGAGCGCGATATCGACATCGCAGCGCGCCTCCGCCCCGGGCTCGATCGTGATTCGCCCTGGATGCTCGTAGGTCCATCCGGACCACATCGCCATGACGGTCAGCTTCCAGTCGCCCGAGAGCAGTGTGGGGAACTGGAAGACGCCGACGCGACCGCGGAGGGCGATGGCCATGTCGAGGTACTCGGGGAGCGGCGGATCGAAATCAGCCTGGAGAACGAGGGCGAGATCGGGGTCGGGCTTCCCGTTCACATGCGCCCTCACCTGCAATGAGCCGGGGGTGCGCGTCGTCAGGTTGTCTGGAAGGACCGTCGTCCCCGGGAGGAGGTCGGCCAGCTCCACCAGGAGCATCACCTGAGAGAACTCGCGCTCGTCCTCACTCTCCGCTTGCCCGTGCTTGACGGCCAAGTAGAGCGCCGTCGGTGTGCAGGGCAAGGGCCCCAGTCGGAAGCCGCCTTCGGCATCGACTTTGGAGCGCGCGGCGATCCACTGACCCCAAGGGGCTGGCGAGGTGCCGGGGTGAGCCACCAGGACTTCGAGCAGGCGCGTATGCGACCGATCGACTCCGGCGAGTCGGCCTTCGATCCAAGCGACCCCAGCGCAGCGCAGGTCGACCGTGATGTGCTCCACGGATCCGACAGTGACCGGTAGCTCCGCGACCGGAGCACCCGCCACTACTGCTTCGAGCACGTGGTCACCCTCGGGCAGTGCGTCGAGGGTGAAACTGCCATCGGCGCGCGTGCGGACCGCGCGATCCGTTCCCCGCAGGCCGACCTGGATCCCCGCCAGCCCGGTGCCGGACGCGTCACGAAGGCGACCCAGGATGGTCGGAGTCCGTTTGAGCGCAACTCGAATTGTCCGCACCTCTCGAGGTGCGAGGCTTTCGACCTCGAGTCGCTCGGACACGTAGCCGGGCGCCGAGACCCAGAGGGTGAAGTTCCCCGCGACGAGCCCCCTGAGGGTGGAATCGGAGGGGCGCTCCCCAGGTCTCCAAGCGCAGTAGGTGTCCTCGCAGCCCGCCCACTTGAAGAGCAAGCGCTCTCCGTCGATCTGCTCCCCACTGGAGGCGTCCAGCGCCAGGACCTGGAGGGCGGAGCTGCCGACGAGCTCGATCCCGACCCTCTCTCCGAGTCGAATACCGCTCCGCGACACGGGCAGGAAGCGCTCGTCGGTGATCTCGAACGCGTACTCGCCCGCGGCGAGACCGCGGAAGACGAATCCACCGAAGCGCGCTTCCGCGGGTGGTATCGACTCTCCCGCGGCGGAGATCAACACCAGCTCCTCGAGCGGCTCGATCCCCTGCGTGTAGACCGCGATCCAGTCCGGGGGAGTCTCCGCGTGACCGGAGAGGGCTGGGCCCTCGTAGCTCACGGCCTGGTGCCCCCCGCCCGCCTCCAGACGCACCGTTTCTGCGATCGGCTGTCCCCCCGGACTGGCCGGGAACAGGGTGAGCTCCAGCTCCCCCGGCGGAAGGTCGGGGATCCGCAACACGCCGTCGGTGCAGGTTCCCTCCCCCATGAGCGGGACCGGATCCGCTTCGTGGCCTAGGTCGATGCGGCTGGTCCTGATCAGCCACTGCCACTGACCGTCCGTGTTGAAGCCCTCCGGTGACACGATCTCGAGCGTGAGGACTTCCCCCTTCTCCAGGTGCACGTCACCCACGTCCGTCCACCTGTCGTACGGCAGGTCGAACCAATTCCAGTAGAGCGAGACGTAGCCGGGCAACTCGGCCCACATGTCCATCTGCATCGCCTGGGGGGGATGGAAGGGGAACTCGAAGCTGCCATCGGGACCGGTCGTGGCCTCGAGGGGCTTCCACTTCCAGGGGAGCCCGTGCTCGGCGATGGCCTCGTCGTTGCTGCCGAATCCGTCCACCACCAGGTGGACGCCGCCGGCGGGCGCGCCGTTGGGAAGGAGGATCCTCCCTCGAATCCCAGCGTCGACCTGTTGAGTGGTGGTCTGACTCCCGACCAGTGCTAAGACGAGACTCGGAACGAAGTGCAACATCTTCTCCTCCGACAGATGGCATGGGGTCGAGGATCAGATTGCCCGACGGGGACGAATCGCGCCACCAGGCCGTGGCGGCGGCCAGCCGACTACAGCTTGCGCTGCGCCTCCCAGGCCGCGAGCGCCGTCTCCAATTCCTCGAGCTTCTCCGGGGAGTCCGCCGACCGATCGCGACTCTCGCCGGGGTCCGCCAGGAGGTCGTAGAGAGCCCGGGTGCCTCCCTCGCGGTCCTGGACGAGCTTCCAGGGAAGACCGATCACCGCCAGTCCCCCCACCCCCTGCACGACGCGCGCCGGAGGCCGCGGATCGAGGCCGGGCAGGACCGGGGTGCCGTCGGTGGCGCCGTCCGCGCTCCGCTCCACCAGCACGAGCAGGGTCGGCGCCACGTCGACCAGGCTGACCCCCCCGCGGAAGGTGGCGTGGCCGACCCGCGGGCCCGCCAGGACCCAGGGCACGCTCAGGAGCTCCTGTCCGAGCCCCCGGGTCTCGCCGATTCCTCCTCGCTCGAAGAGCTCGAGACCCCCCGTGCCCACCACTGCGATCAGGGTCTGCTCGTCCCGCTCCAGGCGCTCCACCAAGCGGCCGAGCTGGCGGTCGACCGCGGCGATCTGGGCGTCGTAGAGTCGACCCAGGTGGGTGCGGTCCTCGCGGGTGAGGGTCGGGCACAGCCGCTCGAGCTGCTCGGCGGAGAGGCCGGGTCGGATCGGGCCGCCGTAGGGAACCTCGAGCGCGCCGATCTCCACCTCGAAGGGAGGCAGGGGGTCCTCGTAGTGCACCAGGAGGAAGAAGGGCTGCTCACCGCTCCGGTCGAGGAACTCCAGGGCGGCCTCGGTGACCACCCGCGCGCCGGCGCCGGGGGCCGTCAAGGACTCCTGGAAGCGCGCGCCGAGGCCCGCCAGGGTCGGCCCCCCCACGGCACAGGTCTGGAAGCCGGTGGCCGCGAGCCGCTCGGGCAAGCGAGTCGCCTGGGGCGGCAGGAGCTCGGGAGCGGCATTCCCCGGGTGGCGCCCGGAGAGCAGGGCCTCGAGGGAGGCCGCGCGTCGCGTGGAGGGGGCGACCACGTCCGCGTAGCGCAGCCCGCGCCCAGCCAGGGCGTCGAGGTGCGGCGTCGTCGGCCGCGGGTGTCCGTAGCACCCGACCCGGTCCGCGCGCAGTCCGTCGATCGCGATGAGCACGACGTTACTCACCCCCCGCCCGTCTGCGTGCGATTCCCCTCTACCACAACCGAGTACGGCGGCGAGGGTAAGAAGCAGTAGTGAGAGGCGGAAGGAAGGTCTGGAAACGGGGAGAACCGGGAGAGCGCGTGAGTTCATCGCGCGGATGGAGCCTACAGAAGAGCTCCGTCGAAAGATAGCGCGGGATTGTGTCGGGCCTGCGTCCTCAGCGAACCAGGGAGATACCGCGGACGCGCTGCAGCTTCTCTACGTGGAAGAGCGGACGTCCGTCCACCCAAAGGGAGTACCCCTCCGGACGTGCGTCGTAGATGCGATCACCGTCGGGTCGATCCCAAGTTATGTCCAGACGGTATCCGTGATAAGGGATCCCCGAGAAGCGGAAGTGATCCAGGTCCCGCACCAAGGGCGACAGCTCGATCTCCTCTGCGGCGGAAGGTACGACGCCCGCGACGTAGCGAATCAGGAGATCGGCGAGGGCGCAGTCGAATCGTTCGGGAGGAGCACCTTCGGCGCCGAGGCGCCGCTCGGCGAACGCGCGCAGGAGCTCAGCGAAGTGAGCGGGATCCAGAGCGCTCGCGTGTTCGCTCCTGAGCGCGTGGCCGAGGGCGTCGATCAAGAGGGTGGCCTGGGATGCATCCCTCGGCAGATCGTCGCTCTCCAGATCCGCCAGCAGGTCCAGGTGGCTAGGCTCGAGGGGAAGCAGTGCTCCGAGGTGGAGCCACTCCCTCCCCGCCTCGCCCCTCTGGCCCCATCCCTTCTCGCGGGCGGCCGCCAGGGCGCGCGCGGCCACGACTTCGAAGCGCTCCGCCGCCGCTGCGTCCCCCAGCCGGCGCAGACCCCGGGCCAGGGCGCGGGCCGCGGCGTGGCGGAACGCGAGGGCTTCCAGGTCCTCCTCTCCTGGCGAGCTCTCCTCGTCCCAGGCCACCTCGAAGTCGTCGACCAGGGACGGCAGGACTTCGGCCAGGTACTGGCGCGAACCCCAGACGTCGTGCACCCCGAGAGCCGCGGCGGCGATCCAGTGGCGTCGCGCCGCGCCCCGAGCCCCGGGGGTCAGGTCGGTGAGGACCTCCCCGGGGAGCTTCGCCATGAGCAGGGCGCGCAGATGCCCCTGGGCGAAGGAGAGCTCCCCCAGCCAACGCACCTCGTTCAGGACCAGGGGCGCGCTCTCGAGGTCGAGCCGGTCCTCGCCGGGGGTCTCCAGCCCGCGGTAGAAGACGGGCAGGGAGAACTCGGGGAGGTCGAGGCGCCGCATCGACCGGCGGGTCGTGAACCACTGCCCATGCCAGGCGCGCACCAGACCCTCGTCGGAGCAGGTGAGCTCGGGTACGTGCAGGTCGAACCACCCCTCGAAGGTCTCGAGGTGCCGGGAGAAGACCTCGGCCTCGCCGGCGCGATCGAGGGCGATGAGCAGGGTCATCAGGCGACGGGCGCCGCTGCAGAGCACGACGCGCACCCGCTCCTCGGCCCCCGGCGGCAGATGCAACGAGCGCTGGAGCAGGCGCTGCCCCTCCGGCCCCGCGCCGGGCACGAAGTCCTCGCCGGTCAGGGTCAGGTACAGCGCTTGGCCGGCGAAGGTTCGCTCCCCCAGGAGCGCGGGCAAGCGCCCGGTCGTCGGGGGGATTTCGAAGGTGGCGGCGAGCAGGAGCGGCACCTCGGCGCCCTGACCCTTGACCAGCTCGAGTCGCCGCAGGAAACGGCCCGGCGGCGGATTGTAGGCGAGCCTCAACGCCGGCTCCCGGGTGACGGGCAGCACGAGGAAGCGCCAGTCGAAGCGGGGCGAGAAGTGCTCCTGCCCCGGGGGCGTCCCCGCGACCCGTGCGGCGATGCTGGGCCAGGGAAGCTCCTCGGTGGTGCCGTCGTCGAAGTGGAAGAGGAAGCTCGCCGGCGCACCGAGCTGGTCGCGCCCCGCCGGGGCCCCCGCCGCGACGAGCAGGTGCAGGGTGGCGATGGCGGGGGCCACGTCGGGCAAGTCGACGGCGATCCGCTCTGGCAGCTCCGAGAGAGCCTCCCCGGAGCGCCCCCCCCTGACGGCGACGATGCGCGGCCCCTCCTCCACCTCCGGGCGCGCCACGCCGAAGGACATCCCGTCGTAGGTGATGGTGCGGATCCCCTCGGCGAGCACCCCCAACCCGCGGTCGAGTTCGTGGGGGAGATTGGCCGATCGCGCGAGGCGAACGGGCACGCTCTGCGAGTGCAGTCGCTCGAGGAGCGGCGTGACCTCCCCCCAGAGCCGGAGCTCGAGGTCGCGCGCGGAGCTCGATCCGTTCACGATCGCCAGCTCGTCGATCAGCTCGTCGTCGGCGGTGATGAATTGGCGTTCCTCGACCGTGAGCCCGCACCCGCGCCAGGTCACCATGCGGTGGCTGGGGTGATCCTCCACGCGCTCGCGCTCGAGGAGGACCTCCTCCCCACTCTCGCGCAACTCCAGGCGCAGGGGATCGCGCCAGCCGAAGGCGAGGTTGCCGTAGCCGACTTCGCCGGCGAAGCCCAGGGCGGGCTCCAGGCGGCTCGCGAAGAGCCGCCTGCCGGTGGGGCCGAGGCCGCGCTCCTGGGCCAGGGTCGGCGTCGCCACGAGGGCGAGCCCGACCAGGAGTCGGCCTGTCCAGAGCACTAGTCGAACTGGATGCGGTCGCGGTTGGTGAGGTGCCACAGGCCGGTGCCGGTGTCCTCGAGGAAGACCTGCAGGTAGACGTCCTCACCGTTGACCATGGCGCCGGGGGGCAAGCCGACCAGGTGGGTCGCCTGTCCGTTGCCGTCCAGCGTGCCGGTGGCCAGTCCACCCAGGGTCGCCCGGTCGATCAGGAGCACCCCGTAGATGCCCACGTTCATCAGTCCCGGAGACGGGGAGTAGAAGGAGCGGTAACGCGCTCCCGGATCCCCCTCGATCTCCAGGTAGACCTGGGTCGGATCCCCCTGGACGGGGTGGGCGATGAAGCTGATCCCCAGGTCGAGGTGCTTCAAATACTCACCCACCAGGAGCTTGGTGTGGCTGGGGGAGGTGCTGTCCACCAAGCACCCCACCTGGAAGGAGGAGGCGACGGTGCTGTAGGTCCCCGTGGAGTTGGTGAGCGCCTTGTTCTGGGAGCTGACCCGCAGCACGCCGGTGGCGGAGCCGCTCGGCGTGAGGTGGTCGGCGTTCTTGGCCTCACCCTCGTAGCCGAAGGTCATCCCCGCGGTGAACTGCCCCGTGACCCCGACGACGTTGGTCGTGATGTTGGTGCCGTTGGAGGCGGAGTTGACCCCGAAATAGGGGTTGTAGATGGTGCGTGCGGAATCCTGCGCCCAGGTGTTGCCCCCTTCCATGTAGGCGGTCCCGCCGGAGGAGAGGAAGTTCACCAGTTGGTTCGCCTGGGCGGTGGTGAGACCCGTCTTGGTGGGCGTCATCCCCAGGCAGATCATCAAGGTCTCGTACCCGCCGAGGGAGGAGGGCCACGCGTCGGTGTACTGCACGTTGAGCCCCAGGTCGTCGCACACGTCCACCAGCAGATCGCCGGAGTCGTGGGACTCGTCGAGCTCCACCACCAGGACGCGGTTGGCGGCGTCGATGGTGAAGAAGTTCCAGCCGCTGCCGGGGCTGGAGGAGGTGTTGGCGGGCGTGGCGCCGTCGGTGGCGGTGACGCGGTAGGTGATCACGTCCCCCAGACTCACGCTGCCGGTCATCTGGCCGCTGAAGCGGAAGGTTCCCGTCTCCTTGACCATCGGGACCGGGGGCTGCGGGTTGCCGTCGATCTCGTACTCCAAGAGGAGCTCGGGGATGCCGGTGTCGTCGATCGCCACCGCCTCCACCGTGACCGGCCAGTCGGCGAGGGTCAGGCCGTGGATCACGTCGTGGTCCAGGTCGGGACCGTCCGTGTCCTCGGCCACGGTGATCGTGAAGAGGCCATCCGGGGCCGTGAAGGGGAAGTCCTTGGTGGTCCCGAGCAGGTCCTCGGCGTGGATGTAGTAGGAGACCACGGTGCCCCAAGCGTGGGCCGGGATCCCGGCGGAGTACTCGTCCGGGTTGCCGGTGGGCAGCATCGCTTCGGAGTTGAAGGGCGCCCCGCCGGTGGTCGACCAGTAGAGGGTCGGGCTGCCCGAGAGGGAGGTGGAGTTGTCGGGGAAGATCTGGGCGCTCACCTCGTAGGGATTGACCGTGTCGTCGGTCCGCTCCCAGTGGGGCGCGGGGTAGATGCGAATCGTGTCACCGCGCACGAAGTTGCGCGTGCGGCAGTGGATCGAGTCGCCCCAACTGGTGCCGCCGGCGCTCGCCAGCACGACTTCGTAACCGGGGGCGGCCGCCTCGAAGATCCCCTGGGCGGTGCTGTCGTTCCCGGTGTTGTACTTCGGAACGATGAAGCGGTTGTTGGTCTGCAGCGAGTTGACGTAGGCGGTCCAGGAGCCGCCGTAGCTCCACAGCGGCAGGCGGTGCACCTTGTAGGGCCAGCCGTAGGGGCTCTGCAGCTTCTGGTAGCGCTTGAGCGCCGCCTCGGAGTAGGCCCAGGGGGTGGTCTGGTCGGGGAACTCCCCCCACACCAGCGTGTCGGGAGCGACCGGCTTGCCGAAGGTGTCGAAGTGCTCGATGTCGTAGTCGAGCTCCTGGGTGGCGTAGCGCCAGATGCCCAGGTAGTCGGCCATGTCCTGGTCGACTTCGGCCTCCGTCATCGAGGGGTTCTCCTTGTAGACCAAGCGCGAGGAGAAGGCGGTCCCGTAACCGTCGGTGTAGTAGTTGCCGCCGGTGTGGATCACGTCCATCGAGTAGTACGGCACGCCGTAGGTGCTGGCGATCGCCCCCGGAATGACGTCGTCCAGCGGGCGCGGCCGGTTGTAGACGTTGTCGACCAGCCCGAAGTCGCCGTTGCCGTCCCAGATAAACCAGGGACCGTAGTCACGCACCCACCAGGTGTTGGTGGGCTCGGAGAGGAAGGAGAAGTTGCCGGTCGGGATCCCGTTGCTGCTCAGCCAGTTCGTCCACCAGCTCGGGTTCTGGCTGATGATGATCACCTGGTTGCCGTTCTCCTGCAGCTTGAGCATCAGGTTGGCGTTGTTCCACAGGCAGAAGACCGCCTCGCTCTCCTCCCACTCGGGGGCGGCCCACACCGGGCCGGTCGGAGGTGAGGTGGCGAAGGAGTTGGTGCCGATCGTGCCCACCAGAGCCGCCTCGGCGGGGCTCAAGCCGATCGGGAGGTCCTCGATTCCGGGTGGCATCTGACGCTGCTGGGCGGCGACGCCGGCAGCGGTCAGGGCGAGGAGGGCCGAAAAGAGGGACGCGCGCGCGACTCGCTGGGAGAAGAGCATGGGAGAGTCTCGGTGGAACGCTGGGGAGGTCGCCGGCGGGCACCGGGACCGGATCGGTCCGTCTCGGTGGCCCGCCGCTGTCAGTGTATCAGGCCTCGCGGCGGTCGGAGCGCGTGTCAGGAGAGCGTCAGGACAAGATCAGTTCCCGATCGGAGACGGCGCCGATGCCGAAGAGCAGGAGACGGTCTGGGTGGAGCTCCAAGAGCGCCGCGCGCGGTTCCTCGAGCACTGCCGGGAGGGTCAGGTGGTGCACCCCTCCGCTGCACGCGTAGCCGCCGTCGTGGTCGTGTCCGGCGCAGTAGGCGACCGCCGCACGGGAATCGCCGAGCATCGCAGCCACTGGCTCGGCATCCCACGCCAGATACTCGGGCGAGCTGGCTTCCACTTTGACCGGATTGTGTCCAAAGACGATTGCCCGTTGCCCCGCGCGTCCGGCGGCCAGGAGCTCCGCCTGCAGCCAGCGCACCTGCTCCTCCCCCAGCGCTCCGTTCCAGGTCTCGGCGTTGGCGTGTTCGCCGGGTGAGTGCTCCGCCAGCCAGCGCTCTGCTCGAGCACGACCGGGATCGTCGAGGTCCGCTCCACAGGCCGAGATCGCCATGGTGTCGAGGACGACGAGTCGCCAGGGCTCGTGCACCAGGGTGTAGCGGGAGTGGCGCAGACCGAGTCGCGTCTCGAGCTCGGCGCGCGGCACGGCCAAGCAGTGGTTGCCGATGAGGTGGTGCACGGGACAGGGCGCCGTGGAGAGGACCTCCAGCGCGCGCTCCAGATCGGCGCGTGAGTCGACGAGCTCCTCGCGACCGTCGATCAGGTCCCCTAGCTGCAGGAGGAGCGCCGGCCGCAGGACCTTCAGCCGCGAGAGGACCTCCTCGAGATGGTCGAGGGCGCGCAGGTAGACGCGCTCTTCGTGCGCCTCCTTCTCGGCGTGGTGGACGTCGCTCAAGAGGGCGAGACGCAGCGGTTCGGCGCTCGGAGGCATCGCAGCCATGAAAAGGGTGAATGGAACCCGATTCCACCACTACATCCCGATCTCCGGGGGTTGGGACGCCCCCGGATGGAGCTACGCTACGCCCCGCCCCATTCCCACCCCCCCGCGATCATGCGCAAGTGGCTCGTCCGCATCCTCGTCCTGGCCCTCCTGGTGGCGGCCGGGTACTTCCTGAGATCCACCGTCTGGGCCACGCAGCCCATCGTCGTCGAGGTGACGGCGGTGGAGCGCGGCCTCGTCGAGGCCACCGTGGCCAACACCAAGGCGGGCACGGTGCGCGCCCGGCGCCGCGCCAAGCTCTCCCCCGGAACCAGCGGGGTGGTCACCGAGCTGGCGGTCAAGCGCGGCGAGCGGGTCGACGCCCAGGCGGTCCTCCTGCGCCTCGACGACGCCACCCAGAGCGCCAACCACGCCTTGACGGAGCGGGCGCTCGAGGTCGCCGAGGCGAGCCACGCCCGCTACGCGCTGGCGGTGCAGCGCGCCGCGCGCGAGTTGAAGCGCCACCGCGAGCTGGCGCAGCGGGAGATCGTCTCCGTCGACCGCTTCGACCAACTGGAGAGCGTCCACGCCCTGGCGGTGGCCGACGAGGCGGTGGCGGCTGCACGGGTGGGTGAGGCCCGCGCCGCGGTCGAGGCGGCGCGCGCGGAGCTGGACAAGACGGTGCTGCGCGCCCCCTTCGACGCGATCATCGCCGAGGTCTCGGTCGAGCTCGGCGAGTGGGTCACCCCGTCGGTGGCGCTGCTCGCCGCCCCCGACCTGATCGACGCCATCGACCCGCGCTCCCTCTACATCAGCGCGCCGATCGACGAGGTCGACGCGGGACGGCTCGCTCCGGGACAGCGCGCGCGGGTGACGATCGACTCGCACCCGGGTCAGAGCTTCGAGGGACGCGTGGTGGAGGTGGCCCCCTACGTGCTCGACCTGGAGCAGCAGAACCGCACCGTCGAGGTCGAGGTGGAGCTGGAGGACGAAGCGCTGGCGGCGACCTTGCTGCCCGGGACCTCGGCCGACGTGGAGCTGGTGCTCGAGGTCAAGCAGGACGCCCTGCACGTACCCGCCTTCGCGCTCCTGGACGGTGACCGCGTCTTCGTGATCGAGGAGGGCCAGGCGGTCGAGCGCCAGGTCGAGACGGGGCTCGCGAGCTGGACCGAGGTGGAGATCCTCTCCGGACTGGAGGAGGGGGAGGAGGTGATCGTGCGCTTCGAGGCGGAGGACCTCGAGCCGGGAGCCGAGGTGGAGCTGGAAGGTGCATCCGCAGCAGAGGACAGCTCCGCCGGGGAGCCGGAGTCGTGATCGAGCTCGAGGACGTCTGGCGCACCTACCGCGTGGGCTCCGGCGAGCTGCACGCCCTGGCGGGAGTGGACGAGACGATCGAGGCGGGGGAGCACGTCGCCATCATGGGTCCCTCCGGCTCGGGCAAGTCGACCCTCCTGAACCTGGTGGGGCTGCTCGACCGCCCCACCCGCGGCTCCTACCACCTCGACGGACGGGAGGTGGGGGCGCTCGACGACGACGAGCTGGCCGGCGCGCGGCGCGACAGCATCGGGTACGTCTTCCAGTCCTACCACCTGGTGGAGCGGCTCGACGCCGCCGGCAACGTCGAGCTGCCGATGGTCTTCGCCGGCCTGCCGCGAGGTCAGCGGCGCAAGCGCGTCCAGGCCGCCCTGGAAGCGGTGGGGCTCGAGGATCGCGCGGATCACCGCCCCTCGGAGCTCTCCGGCGGCCAGCGCCAGCGGGTGGCGATCGCCCGCGCCACGATCCTGCGGCCGCGGGTGCTCCTGGCGGACGAGCCGACGGGGAACCTGGACCGCGCCTCGGGGGAACAGGTGCTCGCCCTGCTCGAGCGGCTGAACGGCGAGGGCCTGACCCTGGTGGTCGTCACCCACGACATCGAGGTGGCGCGCCGCGCGCGGCGCGTCCTGGTCCTGGAGGACGGTCGCATCGTGCGGCGCCTGGCGGGCAAGGACCTCTCCAGCCTGGCGGCGGCGCTGCACGGCGCGCAGGCGGAGGGCGGGTCGTGAGACCCCTGGACCTGGCGCGCATGTCCACCGGAGCCCTGACGCGCCAGCGCAGGCGCTCGCTCCTGTGCCTGGTGGGCCTGGCGATCGGCGTGTCGGCGGTGATCGTCCTGACGGCGGTGGGCGAAGGCGCGCGCGGCTACGTCGAGAGCCAGTTCGAGGTCCTCGGCAGCCACACCCTGGTGGTGCTCCCCGGCAAGGTGGAGACCACCGGCGCCCTCCCCGGCTTCGGCGGCGTGCCCAACGACCTGACCCTGGCGGACGCCCGGGCGGTGCGGGAGCGCGTGCCCGGAGTCCTGCGCGTCTCGCCGGTGGTGGTGGGCAACGACACCGTCGAGGCCGGAGGTCGCAGCCGCCAGGTGGCGATCCTCGGCACGAACGCCGAGTTCCGCGAGGTGCGCGGACTCTCGGTGCGTCACGGGCGCTTCCTCCCCGAGGGCCCCTGGGAGGCGGGAGCACCGGTGGCGGTGCTGGGCACCAAGCTGGCGACCGAGCTCTTCCCCGCGGGGGACGCCCTGGGCTCCCTGGTGCGCGCCGGCGGCTGGCGCCTGCGTGTGATCGGAGTGCTGGCGCCCCAGGGGATGACCTTCGGCTTCGACATGGACGAGGTGGCGCTGATCCCGGTCTCCACCAGCATGGCGATGTTCAACCGCTCCTCCCTCTTCCGCATCCCGACCCAGCTGCGGCCGGGTAGCGACATGGACCTGGCCTCCAAGCGCGTGCGCACGATCCTCGTGGAGCGCCACGGGGAGGAGGACTTCACGATCACGACGCCGAACGCGGTGGTCGACACCCTGGGGGGGATCCTGACGGCGCTGACCCTGGCCCTGGCGGGGATCGCCGCCATCTCCCTGATCGTGGCGGGGATCGGGATCATGAACGTGATGCTGGTCACCGTCTCCGAGCGCCGGGGGGAGATCGGCCTCTTGGCCGCCATCGGCGCGACCCGCCGCCAGGTGCTGGCGGTCTTCCTGGCGGAGGCGGCCGCCCTGTCGCTGGCGGGAGCGGCGCTGGGGTTGGCGGTGGGCTGGGTGGTGGTGCGCGGCCTGGTGGTCATGGCGCCCGCCTTCCCCGCCTCCCCACCCCTCTGGGCGGTGGGTGCTTCGGTGGGGCTCTCGCTGGTGACCGGCATCGCCTTCGGCTGGTGGCCGGCCCAGAAGGCGGTGCGGCTCGACCCGATCCAGGCCTTGGCGGGGAGCGCGCGATGAGGGCCCGGGACGCCTTCGCCCTGGCGCGGGGTGCACTGGCGGAGCACCGCCTGCGCACGATCCTCTCGGCGCTCTCGATCGCCATCGGGATCACTTCGGTGGTGCTGCTCACCTCCATCGGCGAGGGGACGCGGCGCTTCGTGATGGCGGAGTTCACCCAGTTCGGCACCAACGTCTTCGCCATCAACCAGGGCAAGGTGGAGACCGCCGGGCTGCCGGGGGTCTTCGGGGGCACGACCCGCAAGCTGAGTCTGGCGGACGCCGAGGCCCTGGAGCGGATCCACGGGGTGGACGTGGTCCTGCCCACCGTGATGGGGCAGGGACGGGTCGAGGGGGGAGGACTCGGCCGCAGCGTCTACGTCTTCGGGGTCACCGAGGACGCCCTGGACCTGTGGCGCATGCGCATGCGCCACGGCCGCAACCTCTCTCCGGGGGATCTCTCCCGGGGTGGGCAGGAAGCGGTCCTGGGGGCCAAGCTGGCGCGGGAGCTCTTCGGCTCCGAGCCCGCGGTGGGGCGTAACGTGCGGGTGGCGGGGGCGCGCCTCAGGGTGGTGGGCGTGATGGCTCCCAAGGGGCGCGTGCTGGGTTTCGACATGGACGACCTGGCGTTCATCCCGGTGTCGACCGCCATGCGGCTCTTCAACCTGGACGAGCTGATGGAGATCGACGTCTCCTACGCCGAAGGCCGCCCCGCCGACCCGATCGTGGAGGAGACGCGCCGCATCCTGACCGCGCGCCACGGCGGCCACGAGGACTTCACCATCACCACCCAGGAGCAGATGATCGGCGTCCTGGACTCGGTGCTCGGGGTGGTGAGCCTGGCGGTGGCGGGGATCGGAGCGGTGTCGCTGGTGGTCGGGGCGGTGGGGATCCTGACGATGATGTGGATCTCCGTCGGCGAGCGGACCCACGAGATCGGGCT
>CAZDQL010000090.1:0-27012 GCA_964507325.1 uncultured Planctomycetaceae bacterium
GGGGCGCAGAGGCCCCGCCTGCGCGCCGATCGGCGCCAACTCGTGCACCACGGCGGATTGGGCGCGCCCTGGGGCGGACGCTCGTGAATCCTCCGGGCTACCAAGGGGGGCCGTTGGATCCCCCGCGGCGTCGTGCTAGAACCCTGCCCCGCCGGCCCGCCGGTCCCCCGTCATGAGCAAGTCCCTCGTCATCGTCGAGTCGCCCACCAAGGCCAAGACCCTGCGCAAGTTCCTGGGAGCGGACTACCTGGTGGAGTCGAGCGTGGGCCACATCCGCGATCTGCCCGCCAACGCCGCCGAGATCCCCGCCTCCCACAAGGGGCGCCCCTGGGCCACTCTCGGGGTGAACGTGGAGGAGGGCTTCGCGCCCCTCTACGTCGTCCAGCAGGGCAAGCGCAAGAAGATCACCGAGCTGAGACGCCTCCTCAAGGAGGTCGACCAGCTGCTGCTCGCGACCGATGAGGACCGGGAGGGGGAGGCGATCTCCTGGCACCTGGTGGAGGTCCTGAAGCCCAAGGTGCCGGTGCGGCGCATGGTCTTCCACGAGATCACCAAGTCCGCCATCCTGGCCTCCCTGGCCGAGACGCGCGAGATCGACCTGGACCTGGTCAACGCCCAGGAGGCGCGGCGCATCATCGACCGTCTCTACGGCTACGAGGTCTCGCCGATCCTGTGGCGCAAGGTGGGCCCCCGGCTCTCCGCCGGGCGCGTCCAGAGCGTGGCGGTGCGCATGCTGGTGGAGCGCGAGCGCGCCCGCATGCGCTTCCGGTCCGCCTGCTACTGGGACCTGACCGCCACCTTCCGCACCCGCGCCGACGAGCAGTTCGACGCCACCCTGATCCGCCTCGACGGCCGCCGCATCGCGCTGGGCAGGGACTTCGATCCGGAGACGGGGGCGCTGGCGGGGGAGGAGGCGCTCCTGCTCGACGGGGCGCGGGCCCAGGAGCTGGGCAAGCTCCTGGAGGACGCCCCCTTCCGGGTCGTCTCCGCCGAGGAGAAGCCCTTCACGCGCACCCCGGCCCCCCCCTTCACCACCTCCACCCTCCAGCAGGAGGGGAACCGCAAGCTGCGCTTCGACGCCAAGCGCACCATGCGCGCCGCCCAGCGCCTCTACGAGAGCGGCTTCATCACCTACATGCGCACCGACTCGGTGGTGCTCAGCGCGGCGGCGCTGGAGATGACCCGCTCCGAGATCGCCGGCACCTACGGCGCCGACTACCTGCCCGACCAGCCGCGCTTCTACAGGAACAAGGTCAAGAACGCCCAGGAGGCCCACGAGGCGATCCGCCCCGCCGGCGAGCGCATCGCCGGCGTGGGCCAGATCCGCTCCGCCCTGGGGGAGGACGAGGCGCGCGTCTACGAGCTGATCCGCAAGCGCACCATCGCCTGTCAGATGAAGGACGCCCGCGGGCGCCGCATGGTGGTGCGGGTGGGCGCCGAGCGGGACGGCACCGAGGCGCTCTTCCAGGCCAGCGGCAACGTGATCGACTTCCCCGGCTTCCTGCGCGCCTACGTCGAGGGCGCCGACGACCCGCTCGCGGCCCTGGCGGACCGCGAGACGATCCTGCCGCCGCTGGCCGCCGGGGACGAGGTCGACCCCAAGACGTTGAAGGCCGCCGAGCACCACACCTCTCCCCCCGCGCGCCTGACCGAGGCCACCCTGGTCAAGGCGCTGGAGGAGTCGGGGATCGGCCGCCCCAGCACCTACGCCTCGATCATCGACACCATCCAGCGGCGCGAGTACACCTTCAAGCGCGGCAACGCCCTGGTGCCGAGCTTCACCGCCTTCGCCGTGGTGCGCTTGATGGAGGAGCACCTGACCGATCTGATCGACCTGGGCTTCACCGCCAGGATGGAGGATCGGCTGGACGCCATCTCCCGCGGAGAGGACGACCGCCTGCGCTACCTGGAGCAGTTCTATCAGGGCAACGGAGCCCACGGTCTGAAGCCCTTGCTCGAGGCCAAGGCCGGCGACATCGATCCGCGGTCGGTGTGCACGATCCCCCTCGGCGAGGACGACGAGGGGCAGCCGGTGGTGGTGCGCGTCGGGCGCTACGGTCCGTTCCTGCAGCAGGGGGAGACCACCTCCCCGATCCCCGCCCAGACCTGTCCCGACGAGCTCACCGTCGAGGCCGCCCTGGCCCTGATCGCCACCGCGGCCAAGGGGGACGAGCCCCTGGGGACGCACCCCGACGACGGCCAGCCGATCTTCGTCAAGACGGGGCGCTTCGGTCCCTACGTGCAGTTGGGGGAGCCCGATCCCGAGGACACCAAGAAGAAGCCCAAGCGGGCCTCGCTCCTCAAGGGGATGGTCCCCGGGGACGTGACCCTCGAGATCGCGCTCGAGCTGCTGGCCCTGCCCAAGGTCCTGGGACAGGACGCCGACGGGGTCGACGTCCAGGCCTTCCACGGCCGCTACGGGCCCTACGTCAAGCGCGGCGACGACACCCGCAGCCTGGCGCCCGAGGACGATCTCCTCACCCTGACCCTCGAGCGGGCCCTGGAGCTGCTCGCCCAGGAGCGCAAGGGACGCGGCTTCCGCCAGGCCGCCAAGCCGATCAAGGTCTTCGAGGAGGTCGCCGAGCTGGAGGGGCGTGCGCTGCGCGTCCTCTCGGGGCGCTACGGGCCCTACGTCACCGACGGTGAGGTCAACGCCTCCCTGCCGAAGAACTTCTCCGACCCCGAGGCGCTCACCCTGGTGCAGGCGCTGGAGCTGCTCGAAGCGCGCCGGGCGCGCCAGGGGAAGAAGAAGGCGAAGAAGAAGGCCGCCAAGAAGAAGGCGACCAAGAAGAAGGCCGCCAAGAAGGGGACCAAGAAGAAGGCGGCGAAGAAGAAGACCACCAAGAAGAAGGTGGCCAAGAAGGGGTCCAAGAAGAAGGCCGCTGGCTAGCGGACCGCGCGCTGCCGCGGCGAGCGTGCGGAAGCGCTCACCCCGGTGTCCGGGGCGCACAGGAAGGCCCCGGGAGGCCGCACGACGCCCTCCCGACGCCCTCTCCGGGGCTGGCACGCGGTTTGAACACAGGGCTCACAGAAGCGCAGGCCCCGCTGGCGAGTTCTTTTCGTAGTAGCCAGGTCCGGGCTTTCCGGCGGGTGCCTGGGTTTCGTTCCACCGGAGGAGGCGTCCCCCGCGGCCGCCTCCTCCGCGCTCATCTCCGCGAACCCCGCGGGGGATCGACCGTTTTCGACCCCGTCTTCCCCCCCGCCCGAGCCTTCGAGCCCCGCCGACTGTACCCTTCCGAACTGCCACCCTTCAGTGTGCTTCTCAGGCGTCGACGTTCCGGTCCCCGTGTTCCAGCCCTCCCCCAGGTCACCCCACGACGCACTCCCGCGCAGCGCCGACTTCGTCGTCGTTCCGCGGGGCCTGTGCCAAGGGGCGGGCGTACCAAGTCTCTTCTAGCAAAAGGGTTACGGCGAGCCTCCCGCCAAGAAGCACATCGTAGGGGGGCAGTTCAGTAGTCTTCTCGCCCCATGATCGAAGTCGCACACCTGACCCGCCGCTTCGGAGCCTTGGTCGCCGTGGACGACCTCTCCTTCCGGTTGGAGCAGGGCGAGGTGGTGGGCTTTCTCGGCCCCAACGGGGCGGGCAAGACCACCACCATGCGCATCCTGACCGGGTACCTCCCCGCCACCAGCGCGCAGGAGGTCTCGGTGGCGGGGTTCGACGTCCTGCGGCGCTCCCTCGAGGTGCGCCGGCGCATCGGGTACCTGCCCGAGGCGGTGCCCCTCTACGGGGAGATGCGGGTGCGGGAGATGATGCGCTTCCAGGGGCGCTTGCACGGGATCGACCGCGCGGGCTTGCGCCGGCGGGTTCCCGAGGTGCTCGAGCGGGTGGGGGTGGCGGACCGCTCGGGGCAGCTCGTCTCCAAGCTCTCCCGCGGGCTGCGCCAGCGGGTGGGGCTGGCGGTGGCGTTGCTCCCCGACCCCGAGGTCCTGATCTTCGACGAGCCCACCAGCGGGCTCGATCCCCTGCAGCGCGCCCAGGTGCGCGCCCTGATCCGCGGCCTGGCGCACGACCACACGGTGCTGGTCTCCTCCCACATCCTGGCGGAGGTGGAGAGCATCTGCCCGCGGGTGATCGTCCTCAACGATGGGCGGCTGGTGGCGGACGGCACCCGCGGAGAGCTCACCGCCCAGCTCGGCGGAGGGGAGCAGGTCTTCGTGGAGGCGGAGGTCGGCGACGGCGCGCAGGCCATGCAGGCCCTGGCCGCCCTCTCCGGTGTCGAGCGGATCGAGGAGCGCGCAGTCGAGGGGGCCTGCCACGCTTTCGCCCTCTCGGGGTCCGGGGATCTGCGGGGCGCGGTCGGCGCCCTGGCGGCGGAGCGGGGGTGGAGGTTGCGCGAGCTCTCGTACCGCGAGGCGAGCCTCGAGGACCTCTTCGCGCGACTGATGCTCGGTGGAGAGGAGGAACCGGCCTGATGCGCGGCACCGTGACCATCCTGCGGCGCGAGCTGGTGGCCCTCTTCCTGTCGCCGCTGGCGTGGGTCCTGCTCTTCGTCACCCTGCTCCTCGACGGGTACCTGCTGGCGAGCTTCCTGAACGGGACCGGAGACATCACCGGCTCCCTCGAGGCGGTCTTCGGAGGCACCTTCTTCTTCTGGGCCCTGATCCTGATCCTGCCCTCGCTCCTGGCGATGCGGCTCCTGGCCCAAGAGGCCGCCACGGGCACGCTGGAGTACCTGCGCACGGCACCGGTCACCGATGCCGCCGTGGTGCTGGGGAAGTTCCTGGCGGGGCTCTCCTTCATGGCGATCCTGTGGTCGTCGATCTTCTTCTACGCGGCCGCCATCGCCTCCTGGGGCGCGCCCCCCGACTGGGGGCAGGTGATGGCGATCTGGATCGGCGCCGTGCTCGCCTCGGGGGTCTTCGTCGCCCTCAGCCTGATGGTGAGCGCCTACTCCCAGGAGCCGCTCCTGGCCGCCTTCCTCTCCTTCATGGCCTGCCTGGGATGGCTGCTCCTGCCGCTGATCGGCGCCCAGCTCGTGAACCAGATGCGCGTGCTCCTGGCCCAGATCCTGGGTGACGCCGAGGCCGCCGGGGGATTCGTCACGCAGATGGTCGACCGCATGTCGGTCTTCCATCACTTCGGGCGCTCCTACTACCGGGGCGTGGTCGACTCGGCGGAGCTCTGCTTCTTCCTGACCTGGATCGCCTTCTTCCTCTTCCTGACCACCCGCACCCTGGAGGCTCGTCGATGGCGCGGCTAGCGACACGCCAGGGAACCCTGGCGCGGCTGGGGATCGGAATCCAGGTCCTCCTGACCGTCCTGCTCGCCCTGGCGGCGGTCCTGATGATCAACTGGCTCGCCGCGCGTCCCGGCATCCGCCAACGCTTCGACCTGACCGCGGCGCGCCAGAACACGCTCTCCACGGCCACCTCAGGTGTCCTCGATCGTCTGCCGGGGGAGGTGACGATCGACGTCTTCTTCCGCCCGGAGGCGGGGCTGCTCGCCAGGGTGGCGGACGTGGCCCAGCAGCGCACGATGCGCCTCCTGGCCCTCTTCGACGACCTGGGTGGGGAGCGCCTCATCGTGCGTCGCAACGACCTCACCGACCTGGAGGCGATCGAGGGCAGGAAGCGCGAGCTCAGGCTGCGCGGCCTCGAGAACTGCCTGATCGTCTCCTACGAGGGCCAGCGCGAGGTGGTGCGCCTGATCGGCGACCTGGCCGTGATCGACCCCGGGTCGCCGCCGCCGGACTACCGCCCCCCCCAGCTCGTGCAGTTCCTGGCCGAGGAGGCGATCGCCCAGGCGATCCTGGCGGTCACCCGCGGCGAGAAGCTCTCCGTCTACTTCTCCATCGGGCACGGGGAGCTGCAGATCTTCGAGGAGGACGAGTACGGCATGGGCGAGCTGCAGAGCCTGCTCGCCGACGAGGGCCTGGTGGTCAACCGCTGGAGTCCGGTGGAGGACGGCGAGGTCCCGGAGGACTGCGCCTGCCTCTCGATCCTGCGCCCGACCGATCCCCTCGACGACGGCGCCATCGACGCCATCGAGGCCTACGTGCGCGCAGGCGGCAGGCTGGTGGTGGCTCCCTCCAGCGACGATAGGGAGCTGGTCCGTTCGCGCCTGAACGAGCTCCTGGCGCGCTTCGAGCTGGAGGTCGAGGCGGGTCTCGTCTGTCAGCGCCGCGTCGACCCCAACACCGGCATCGAGGCGCGCGGACACCCCTCGGTGGGGCTATTCATGGTGCACCCCGACGACATGTGCGTCCACCCGCTGATCGATCCCCTGAGTCGCGAGGGGCGCACCTTCGCCGTCTCCGGCTCCCACCCGGTGCGCTTCACCGCCCAACCGCGGCTCGGGGTCTCGGCGCCGGTCTTCACCAGCCGTCCGGGGATCGCCTGGGTCGACGCCTATCCCCAGAACTGGACCCCCGACCAAGGGGAGCCGGGGGGGGAGAAGATCGACCTGGCGATCGCCCAGTCCTTCCGCCTGGAGGGCGATCCGCCCGCCGGGCTCGAGGAGATCCCCGAGGCGCGCGTCCTGCTCGTCGGCTCCGCCTTCCTGTTCGTCAACGTCACCTTCGATCGCAACTACGACTTCCTGCGCAACGCCTACAACTGGGCCCTGGCGCGGGAGTACCGGCTCGTCGTCTCCCCGCGCGATCCGGACCTCAGGCTGTGGCCCACCGCCAAAGCGGAGAACCTGCCGCGCTTCAACCAGTTCGTCTGGGGCTGGATGCCCGGCGTGTGCTTGCTGCTGGGCCTCTTGACCGCCCTCTGGCGCGCCCGCGGCGCTCCGAAGCGGAGGAGTTCGTGAGCCGCCTCACCACCCTGGGGCTCCTGGCGTTGGTGTGCGTGCTGGCGTTCGTCATCTGGCGCCAGACCGAGACCGAGGACCCCGAGCTGGGGGTGGTCGAGATCCCGCTGCTCGAGGACTTCCAGCCGCGGCAGGTGACCGCGATCCGGATCGACAGCATCGAGCGGGTGGTGCAGCTCGGCATGGAACGGGATCCGAGAGGGCGCTGGGTCATCGTCGACCCGATCGCCTACCCGGCCCGCACCTCGATGGTCTCCCAGTTGCTGCAGGCCCTGTCGGGCTCCGCCTACCGGATCCCCGAGGGGGAAGAGGAGCTGGCGCGCGCACGGCTGGAGAAGCCGCGCGCCTTCCTCGAGGTCACCGAGACGCTGGAGGACGGGGATCGACGCGTGCGCCGCATCGAGCTGGGGGGGATCGACGTGGACGGCCTGCTGGTCCACGTGCGGGTCGACGACCAGCCCCTGCGCGCTTGGCGCAGCCTGGAGGGCGTGCTCCAGATCTCCCTCAACGACTGGCGCTCACGGGCCGTCTTCGACCTCGAGCCGAAGGGGATCGTGGAGGTGCGGCGCACCGGCATCGATCCCCAGCAGTCGACGGCGCGGGTGCTCGACTTCCAAGCTCGCCGCGAGGGGACGGGGTGGTGGATCGAGCGGCCCGTGCGACTGATGGGGGAGCCGGCCCTCTTGGGGATCTGGTCGGAGGTCATGGCGGTGGCGCAGGTGGATCGTTTCGTCTCCGACATACCCGAGGCGGACATGGCGCGCTTCGGCCTGGATCAGCCCGCCTTCACGATGACCTTGACCGACCGCCATGGACGGGAGCAGACCCTCGAGGCGGGGGTGCCCACGATCGGCAGCTACTTCTTCCGGCGCAGTGGCTCCCACCACGTGTGGACCTTGGAGGAGAGGGACTTCTCCGAGCTCTTCGTCGAACCCCGAGACTTCCACGACCCGGTCCTGGCGCGCGTCCTGCGCAGCGAGGTGGAGCAGGTGTCGTTGAGCGGTCCGCAGGGGGAGGTGCGCGTACGCCGCGAGCTCGGCGGGGAGGCTTGGAGGGTGAGCTGGCGGCGCCCGGGAGAGGAGGCGTGGACCCCGGAGCTGCCCGCCGAGGGGTCCACCGTCGAGCGCGTCCTCGGCACCCTCGAGCAGCGGGAGATGATCGTCGACTACTTTTGGGAGGACCCCGTCTCGGAGCACTTCCCCGAGGGCTCTGCGCATCACGGCGTCTGGCTCGAGGCGGGCGGCCGGCGCTACGGCGGCCGCCTGGGTCCGGTGGCCACCACCTCCGAGGGGACCGAGATCCGGCCCTTCTGGCGCGAGCGCGAGAACCGCGTCGCCCAGGTGCCCCTGGCGGTCGGTGAGCTGCTCGAGATCCCCCTCGAAGACTTCGTCAGCCTCCTGATCCAGCAGCACGAGGAGTCCACCCTGCGCACGCTCGAGATCGGCCTGGCGGGGGGGCCGATGCGCTCCTTCGAGCGCACCGTGCAGACCACGTGGACCTACGCCGACGTGGAGATGGAGGCGACCGCCGAGATCTTCAGCGTCCTCGACCACCTCTTCCATCTGGTCGCCGAGAGTCACGTCCCGGAGGGGGAGGAGGCAGAGCTCCTGGACGTGGTCTCCGTGGGGATCGAAGCGCGCGACCGGACCTGGCACCGCTTCGACGTGGGGCGCACCGCCGAGGGCGAGGTGCGCGCCCGGGTGGGGGAACGGCAGTCGATCCTGGCGCACGCGCCGCTGCACGAGGATCTGCTGGTGATCGCGCGCAAGAAGCGCTGACGAGGCTGCTGCGGCGCCGCACACCGCATCGGCGGGCGTGGTAGCCTTGCGAAGCCCGAGGGCTCTTGTTCGGCGCCTGCGAGAGCCCCGGCGAAACCAGGAGGACTCGACTATGCGTCAGAGGTGGTGCTGCCTGCTGCTCGCGTGCTCACTCGCGACTCCCGCCTCAGCGGTGCGGCAGGAGGGGGCTGGAGTCGCATTGGCGAGTTCGGATCGGACGGGAGCGGCTCAGGACGCACCCGAGTTCGAGGCACTGAGGGAGATCCGCGCGCGGATCGCGGAGGGGGATCGCGAGGGGGCGCGAGGCTACCTGGAGGGACTGCTCGCGGTCGGCGTAGAGGATTGCCTGGAGGGGTTGAGCGAGGAGGCGGCGGAGGGACGGCTCGGGGAGCTGGATGGAGTGTGTCAGGAGCTCGGCGCACTGCGGGAGCAACTCGTGGTGCGCGAGGCGGTGCACGCGGCCCGCGAGCGCCTCCTGCCCCCCGATCACCCCGACCTGCTCAGGGCCAAGCAGAACCTGGCCGGGACGCGCTACCAGCTGGGCGACCTCGAGGGTGCCCATGCACTCTTCGAGGCGGTGCACGCGGCCCGCGAGCGCCGCCTGCTCCCCGATCACCCCGACCTGCTCAGCGCCAAGCTGAATCTCGCCGCGACGCGCGGGCAACTCGGCGACCTCGAAGGCGCGCTCGCGCTCAAGGAGACAGTGCACGCGGCCTGGGAGCGGCTCCTGCCCCCCGATCACCCCGACCTGCTCAGCGCCAAGGGCAACCTCGCCGTGACGCGCTACCAGCTAGGCGATCTCGAGGGCGCCCATGCACTCTTCGAGGCAGTGCACGCCGCCTGGGAACGCCTCGTGCCCCCCGGTCACCCCGACCTGCTCAGCGCCCAGGGCAACCTCGCCGCAACGCGCAAGCAGCTCGGTGACCTCCAGGGTGCGCTCGCGCTCGAGGAGACAGTGCACGCGGCCCGCGAGCGCCTCCTGCCGCCCGATCACCCCGACCTGCTCAGCGCCAAGCTGAACCTCGCCGTGACGCGCTACCAGCTCGGCGACCTCGAGGGTGCCCATGCACTCTTCGAGGCGGTGCACGCGGCCTGGGAGCGCCTCCTGCCCCCCGATCACCCCGACCTGCTCAGCGCCAAGCTGAACCTCGCCGTGGCGCGCGGGAAGCTCGGCGACCTCGAAGGTGCACTCGCGCTCGAGGAGGCGGTGCACGCGGCCCGGGGGCGGCTCCTGCCTCCCGATCACAGCGACCTGCTCAGTGCCAAGCTGAACCTCGCCGCAACACGCAAGCAGCTCGGTGACCTCGAGGGTGCCCATGTACTCCACGAGGCGGTGCATGCGGCCCGCGAGCGCCTCCTGCCCCCTGATCACCCCGACCTGCTCAACGCCAAGCTGCACCTCGCCCTGACGCGCAAGCAGCTCGGTGACCTCCAGGGTGCGCTCGCGCTCGAGGAGGCGGTGCACGCGGCCCGCGAGCGCCACCTGCCCCCCGATCACCCCGACCTGCTCTGGGCCCAGCAGAACCTCGCCGTGACGCGCTACCAGCTCGGCGATCTCGAAGGCGCGCTCGCGCTCGAGGAGACAGTGCACGCGGCCCGCGAGCGCCTCCTGCCGCCCGATCACCCCGATCTGCTCAGCGCCAAGGGCAACCTCGCCGGGACGCGCAGGCAGCTCGGCGATCTCGAGGTTGCGCTCGCGCTCGAGGAGGCGGTGCAGGCGGCCTGGGAGCGCCTCCTGCCGCCCGATCACCCCGACCTGCTCACTGCCAACGGCAACCTCGCCGCGACGCGCTACCAGCTCGGTGACCTCGAGGGTGCGCTCGCACTCAGTCTATCCATCGTCCGCGCTCTGCCTTCCGCCCTCGAGGGCGCGGTCACCGCTGCGCCGCGCGAAGCGCGAGCGACGGCTCGGAAAGCCCTTCACAGGCTCGCGGAGGCGAGATCCCTGAGCGAATCGGGTGCCTCCGACCTGGAGGACGCCACCTTCGAAGTGCTCGAGACCGCAAGGCACATCGTCCAGGCTCCTCTGCACGCCGCCCTCCACCACTTGGTCGGGGAGAAGGCCGGCGATGCACGTCGGCGTCTAGCCCGGGCCAACGCGGAGCTCGACCGGCTGATTGCCGAGGGACCCGAGGATGACGATGAGCAGTTTCCGAATGAAGACCCGGAGATCCTCCGCGAGGAACTCCAGGCCCGCTGGCGCGCCGAGATCCAGGGCGAAGCTCTACGGCGGGACCAAGCCCTGAAGGACCTCCTCGCTCTACTCCCCGGTGACCCCCTGACGCGGGTCACCGCGTCCGAGGTCGCCTCTTCCCTCGAGCCGGGCCACCTCGCCGTTGGCATCACCAAGCTCGCTCACTGGCGGTGGGACGAGGAAAGAGGATCCCGAGTCAACGACGGCTCCCACTACCTGGCCTACGTCCTGCTGCCCGATGGCTCCCCCCATGAGGTGGACCTCGGTCCGGCTGCACGGATCGAGGTTCTTGCGAGCGAGTGGCGTGCCGCGATCGGCGCTCCGGTCGAGCGAGGCGTGCAGCCGGGGAGAAGCACCGTGGCCACCGAGCTCACCGCGGGCCGGGCTCTGCGCGCCGCGGTGATCGACCCCCTGCTCGACGCCGCGGGAGAGTCGGCGTCCGGCTCTACCCTGCACCTGTGTCTCGACGACGCACTCTTCACGGTGCCGATCGAGGCCTTGCCCCTGGACGAGGGGACCGGTGTGGCCAAGCCGAACGAGAGTGATGTCCCGCGCCTCGGCGATCTCCACCAGGTGCGCTACGAGCTCTCGATGGCGCGCTTGATGCGGCCGGAGAGTGAAGCCCAAGGTGCCTCCTCGCTCCTCGCGGTGGGCGCTGTGGACTTCGACGCGGAGTTCGAGGACCGACTCACCGACGCCCGCCCGCTGCCGGCCAGAGCCACGGCGAGCAGCGCGCGCCTGTCGCTCTGGGGAGAGTGGGACCCGTTGCGCGGCACTGCCGCCGAACTCCAGGAGCTGGCCGCCCAGGCCCAAGAGCTCCTCGACACCGAAGCCGAGCTGCTGCGGGGCGATCAGGTCACCGAGACGGCCCTGACCGCGGCCGTGGCGGGCAAATGCTACGTGCACCTGGCGACCCACGGCTGGTACCTGCCGGAGAGCGTGAAGTCGATGCTCGATGACGAGCCGGGAGGTGGCCGTGAGCTGCTCGGTAACGAGCGCACCGTCACCGGCTTCGCGCCGCTCACCCTCTGCGGGCTGGTGCTCTCGGGCGCCAACGCCGCTGACGACGAACTTGCACGCTCCGCCCGCCTACTCACCGCCCAGGAGCTCAGCGCCTTCGACCTCTCCGCCTGCGACCTCGCCGTCCTCTCCGCCTGCGACACCAACGTCGGCGTCGGCATTCGTCGCGGTGGCCAGGGGATCCAGTCCCTCCAAACCGCCCTGCACATGGCCGGCGCCCGCACCTCGATCACCTCCCTGTGGAGCGTGCAGGACTGGCCCACCCAGTCGCTGATGAAGCGCTTCTACGAGAACCTCTGGGGCCGCGGAATGGGCAAGGCCGAGGCGCTGTGGGCCGCCAAGTGCTCCTTGCGCCGCGCAGGCCAGCCCCCCCGTATCTGGGCCGGCTGGGTGCTCGCGGGCGACCCGGATTGAGGGTACGGACCGGAAATCCGCAGCGACTCCCCCCGAAACGCCGCCACTACGGGTCGTTGATCCCCAGGTCGGGCCATCTTACCCTAACAACTCCCGAACGGAGACGGCGCGGTGATGAACAGCCAGGAACCCCGACCCCAGACCGGTGGCGCTCGGCGCTCTCGGGCGCGTGGCGTGGAGGCGATCGTCGACCTCCTGCGCCGCGATCCGGTGTGGAGCGACCGCATCGTCCACTGGCACCACCTGCCCCCGCGACCGGGACGCACGCGGCCCTGGCCGCAGGGGCTGGCGGCGGAGCTGGTGGCGACCCTGCGGGCGCGCGGGATCGAGGAACCGTGGGAGCACCAGACCGAGGCGATCGAGCTGGCGCTCGCGGGGCGCGACGTCCTGGTGGCGACCCCCACCGCCTCCGGCAAGACCCTCTGCTTCACCGCCCCCGTCCTGAACGAGCTGCTCACCAGCGACGGCGCCGCGCGGGCCCTCTTCCTCTACCCGACCAAGGCCCTCTCCCAGGACCAGACGGTGGGGCTCACCTCGCTGGTCGAGGAGCTCGGCCACGACTGGAAGGCCTTCACCTACGACGGCGACACGCCCCCCGCAGTGCGGCGCGGGTTGCGGGATCGGGGGCACCTGATCCTGACCAACCCCTACATGCTGCACCAGGGGATCCTGCCCAACCACGCCAAGTGGGCGGAGCTCTTCCGCGACCTGCGCTACGTGGTGGTCGACGAGGTGCACACCCTCTCCGGCGTGCTGGGCTCCAGCGTGGCCAACGTGCTGCGGCGCCTCTTGCGCATCGCGCGGCACTACGGGAGCGAGCCGCGCTTCCTCGCCTCCTCCGCCACCATGCGCGACCCCGCGGCCCACGCGGCGACCCTCTTCGGGCGTCCCGTGGAGGTGGTCCAGAGCGACGCCTCCCCCGCGGGCGCGCGCAACTTCGGTGTCCTCAATCCGCCGATCGTCAACCCGGTGGCGGGGTTGCGCGCCAACGCCCTCGAGGAGGCGCGCGAGCTGGCGCGGGTCGTCTGTGGACCGCACCACCAGACGATCTTCTTCTGTGGGCGGCGCACGGCGGTGGAGGTCCTCACGCGCTACCTGAAGGAGAGCGCGGGGGATCTCGGCCTCACGCCGAGCCAGGTGCGCGGCTACCGCGGCGGGTACCTGCCCGACATGCGGCGTGAGATCGAGGCGGGGCTGAAGGACGGCTCGGTGCAGGTGGTGGTCTCCACCAACGCCCTCGAGCTCGGGATCGACATCGGCGCCCTCGACGTGGCGGTGCTGGTGGGCTACCCCGGCAGCCAGGCCTCCTTCTGGCAGCGCGCGGGGCGGGTGGGGCGGCGCGGGGCGCCCAGCCTGGTGATCCAGGTGGCGCGCTCGGAGCCGGTGGACCAGTTCCTCGTGCACCACCCCGGCTGGCTCTTCGAGGCGCCGCGGGAGCGCCTCTCCGCCGATCCCGACAACCTGGTGATCCTCTCCGAGCAGCTCAAGTGCGCGGCCTTCGAGCTCCCCTTCCGCGCGGACGACGCGGGGTCGGGCTTGGCGGGGGATTCCGAGTTCGACGCGGCCCAGCACGCCCCGGAGATCCTCGACTACCTGGCGGAGGAGTCCGGCTTCCTGCACGCCTCGGGGGGGACCTGGTACTGGATGGCGGACGCCTACCCGGCCCAGGACGTCTCCCTCGACGGCGGCGAGCCGGACAACGTCCTGATCCTCGACCTCGACAGCGGCAAGGCGATCGGCGAGGTGGACCGGGAGAGCTCCCTGACCCAGGTGCACGAGGGGGCGATCTACCAGGTGCAGGGGGTCACCTGGCGCATCGAGCGCTTCGACCACGCCAACCGCCGCGCCTACGCCCGGCCGGTGGACTCCGACTACTTCACCGACGCCCAGACCGACACCGAGGTGCGCGTCCTGCGCCTCGAGGAGCGGGGCCTGCGACTGCGCGCGAGCTGGCCCGTGGCGCAGCCCGAGCTGCCCCCCTCCGCGCTGCCCTTCGACGCCCCCGACGACGAGGACTACTCCGTCTGGCGCGGCGAGGTGCACGTCACCACCGTCGCCACGCAGTTCAAGAAGATCCGCTTCTACTCGCGCGAGAACGTGGGCGCCGGCGACATCCACCTGCCCCCCGAGGAGCTCGACACCGAGGCTTTCGTGCTGACCGTCTCCGACGCCACCGCCGCCGAGCTGGGGCTCGCGGGGGGCGATCGGGGCGCGGCCTGGCGGGCGCTCGGCAACCTGCTGCGGCGCCTGACCCCCCTCTACGTGCGCTGCGCGCCGAGCGACCTGGGGATCTCCACCCAGGTGCGCTCGCCGCACTTCGGCCGGCCGGCGATCTACCTCTACGACCGGGTGCAGGGGGGAGTGGGGCTCGGGGAGCTGGTCTTCGCCGAGCACCGCTCGCTCCTGGCCGCGGCCCTCGAGGTGGTGGAGCGCTGCGACTGCGAACGGGGCTGTCCGGGCTGCGTGGGACCGATGGCGGAGGTGGGGCCGATCGGCAAGCAGACCGCCCTCACCCTCCTGCGCCACCTCGCGGCGGGGCCAGGGCCGGAGTCGGCGCCGGCGGGGCCCGAGGAGTCCGCCTCGGCGCCGGAGGCCTCCTGCGAGGAGGCCTGACCCGCTAGGGTCTGAGGGCGATGGGAGACGGGATCCAGGATCGCCTGCGGCGTCTGCGGCGCGAGGGGGGTGAAGGGGCCGAGTCCTCCGACTCCAAGGCCTCCTCGCGGCTGAAGGAGCGCCTGCGCGGGCGCCTCGGCCGGGCGGCTGCGGGGGCGCCGGAGCCCGCCGCGGAAGCCGCGCTCTGTCCGACCACCGAGGGGGAGCCGGTCGACCTCCTGCGCGGGTCGAACGACCACGGCGAGTACCTGGCGCGCGAGACCGAGGACGCGCTGGAGGAGCACCACGGCGACTTCGCCCTGGAGGAGGTGCGCCGCGTCGATCCCGCCTCCTTCGCCCTGCTCACCGCCGACGCCGCCCTGGGGGAGCTCGACCCCACGACCGCCGTCTACCTCGACACCGAGACCACCGGCCTGGCGGGGGGAGCGGGGACCTGGGTCTACATGGTCGGGCTGGGCACCTTCGAGGGGGAGCGCTTCCGCGTCTGGCAGGGATTCCTCTCCTCGCCCGAGGGGGAGCGCGCCCTGCTGGCGGAGGTGGCCGAGCGCATCGCCAGCGCATCGGCGGTGATCTCCTTCTTCGGCAAGTCCTTCGACCGCCACCGGCTCGAGGACAAGATGCGCATCGTCGGCGTCACGCCCCCCTTCGCCGACCGGGACCACCTGGACCTCTACCACCCCCTGCGGCGCCTGACCCTGGGGCGCTACCCCGACGGCCGCTTGGCGACCCTGGAGCGCGAGCTCACCGGCGTCGAGCGCCTGGACGACCTCCCCGGCTCCTGCGCCCCGGCAGCCTGGCTCGACTACCTGGCCGAGCGCCCCCACCGTCTGGAGGGGGTCTTCCGCCACAACCTCGACGACGTGCGCTCGCTGGTGACCTTGGCGGCCTACCTGGGACGGGTCGAGCGGGAGGAGCGGGCGGACGGGACGCCGCTTCGGGGCTGCGCCGCCACGCGGGCGCGGGCCCTGGCGCGGGCCCTCTCCGATGCCGGCCGCCGCCACGAGGCGCTGCCCTGGTTCGAGCGCGCCATCGAGCGCGGCCGCGTCGCGGAGCTCGAGGTGCGCGACCTGGAGCTCGCCCGCGCCGAGGCGCTGCGCCGGCTCGGGGACGCCCCGGGTGCGCGCGCCGGCTTCGCGGCGCTGCTCGAGGGGGGGGAGGACCGACACACCTGCCCCGCCGCGATCGGTTTGGCCAAGCTCCTGGAGCACGACCTGGACGACTGCGAGGAGGCGCTGCGCGTGTGCGAGCGCGCCCTGGAGAGCGCCGAACGCCACCCCCCGAAGAAGCGCCTGGTGACGGATCTCGTCCACCGCCGGGAGCGGCTGCGGCGCTCCGCCGGAGGTTAATCAGAAGCCCCAGCGTCTGCGCGCCGACTTGGCCGCGATCCCCGCCCGTAGGGTCTCCTCCCCATGCTGGGCGCGCTCCCCGAGGGACACCAGACCGTGCAAGAGGCGCGCGACGGGGCTGTCCTCCTCGACCTCGGCCTCCTCGCGCAACCCCGTCAGGAGCTCCTCGAAACGCTCTCGGTTGCGAGAGAGGCCCTCGGCGGCGCCGCGATCGAGGGGGTCGGCGGCCAGCCTCCCCGCCGCCTCCCCGCACGCCCGCAGAGCGCGCTCCATCAGCGCCAGCGCGGAGTGGGAGGTGGGCAGGCTGCGCGGCAGGCAGGCGGTCAGGCTCTCCAGCGTCGCGCTGCGGCGGTCGAGCACGGCGACCAGGGCCGAGCCCTCCTTGCGCGCCCCCTCGAGCAGACGCTGGCGACGGCGCCACTCCACCGCAGCCGCCAGGGCGAGGCTCACGATCAGGGCGCTGGTCAGGAACAGGTCGGTCACAGCTGAATCACCAACTCGTGGGAACACCGGTAGAGGACCTTGCCGACTCGCTCGCCGTGCTCATCGAAGGGCATGATCGTAAGGAAGTAGTTGCGCCCATTCGAGAGCACGAGGGGAATGCGCTCGGCGGGCGTCGTGATCCGCTCCACGTCACTCGGAGGCAGCTCGTACAGCCGGTCGTTCATGGCCGGCTCCCAGCCGCCGGGATGGCTCAGGTAGGGCAGGAGCTCCTCGTCCATTCCGTCCCGGGAATAGGACCAGCCACGGGAGCGGGTCGCCACGTACACCCGATAGCCAACCAGATCGTCATCCCTGTCGATCGAAGGGCTCCAGGTGACCTCGACCAGGTGTGCCTCCTCGTCTCCCTGCGGTCGAATCGCGACCGACCGGATGCGGGGGGCTCCGGGCTGGAAGCGGGGGGGCAGCTCCGAGGTGAGGATGTCGCGGGCGAGGGTGTCGTTGCGCCGGCTGTCCTTCCAGCCGAACCAGACGTCGCGAGCCGGATCGGACACGGGACCCTTCTCCCGATAGCGCTTGGTGTGCTCCGTCGCCCCGAAGTACTTGCGCGAGGGGTAGTTGGGGGAGTGCTCGGGAAGGCGGCCTCCGTGCTTCGGCTCGAGGAACGCCGCTGGCTCGTCGATCAGGAGCGGGCTCTGGCTGAGTCGGGCGAGGGAGGGCACGGCTCCATCCAGCAGGAGGGACTGGCCCTTGCCGAACACGTCCGGATCGATGAAGTGCCAACCGCCGTCGTAGAAGAGCTCCGCCACGATGTGCTCGCCGAGCAGCACGAGCCTGGCATCCAGTCCTCCAGCCTCCCACAGGTCGACGGCGACGCGCGCGGCCTCCTCGCAGCGACCCTGGCCGAGCTCCAAGAGGACCAGCGGGTCGTAGACGGACGTGCCGTCGGGGTAGACCGGATTGAGGTTGGTGTGGCAGAGGGCGCCCGAGACGAAGTCGGCCACTCTCAGGTGGCGCTCGGAAGCGGTGGTCGCGCCCTCCGTGATGAGCGCGAACAGGGCCTCCAGGGCCTGGTGACGGTCGATCCCGTCGAGGCGCTCCTCGACCCTCGCGAGTCGCTCGAAGTCGAAGTCCCGGTCAGGCTCGAGCTCCACGGGTGAGCGCCCGAGCTGAAGAGCCACGCGGGCGGGATCCAGGTCGGGACTGGCGTAGTTGCAGCCACGGAGCAAGAAGGGCTCGAGCCGGAGCTCCTCCAGATAGCCGCTGGTCGCGACTGGATCGACTCCTCGTCTGGAAACGGGGTTTCGAGCCCACGGGGCAATCGCGAGCAGCACCACGACGGCCAGGGGCAGGAGGACGAGCAGGGCCGAGAGGAGCGGGCGTCTCACGCTGCAAGCGGGCGCTGGCTCACGAGTACTCCTCCTCCAGCTCCCGCGCGACCGCGGCCAGGTCCTCGCGCAGCGCCAGGAGCAGGTCCTCCAGGGCGGGGGCGCACGCCTCCGCCCGCGCCACCAGCTCGGCCATGCGCACCGGCTCGTCCCCCGCGTCGGTGACCGCCAGCAGGGCCAGGGTGGCCAGGCCCGCGTGGGCGCAGGCGTGCAGCGGCGCGGAGAGCCCCTGGGCGAAGCACTCCGCACCCGCGCTCCGGAACCAGCGCCGCTCCGCCGGCGTCGACAGGGCCGGGCCCGCCACCCCCGCCGCCACCCGCGACGTGAGGGGGATGCCCCGTTGGGCCGCGAGCTCGATCGCCCGCGCCGAGAGCCCCTGGTGCAGGAGCAGGGACTGGTCGGGGAAGAGGGGCCCCAGCCGCGTCCCCCCCAGCCCCTCGAGGGGCGTGGAGCCGGAGAGGTTCAGGTGGTCGGAGAGCACGCACAGGGCGGGGGGCACGAGATCGTCCACGAGCCCGCCCCCGGCCGCGGTCAGGACGCAGAGGTGCGCTCCGCTGGCGGCCGCCAGCCAGACGGGGAAGGCGCGCTCCCAGCGCGGGCTCGCCGGCCCGCCCCCCTCGCCGAACTCCAGGTCGCCTGGGTCGTCCTCGACCAGCCACACGTCGAGCCCCGCGAGCTTCCCCGCCACCACCTCCACGTCGCGCCAGGCGGGCGGGATCCCCGGGAGGTCGTGCAGCAGGAGGCGCTGCTCACCGGTCAGCGCCCCGGGGAGGGTGCCGAGCCCGGTGCCGAGCAGGAAGAGCGCCTCCGGCTTGGAGAGCTCCTCGCCGATGGCGGCCAAGGCGGCGTCGACGCAGTCGTCGAGTCGAGCGGTGTCCATGGGGACAGTCGAGCAGATGGAGCGTGCGAGTTCGAGCGTGAGCTCAACGCAGACCCTCGATCCGCTCGGAGAGGCTCTGCGCTCGCCTGCTCCGGCGCTCGTCGAGCTTCTCCAGGGGGGGCGTGATCCCCGGCGGTCCGGCGTCGGTGCGCCAGGCCTCGAGTGCCGCGGAGTAGCCCTCCCGCCCCGCCTCAGCGCCGCGCACGAGCCAGGTCTCGAGGGCCAGCTCCGCGGCGGGACGGTCGGCGTCGGGGTGGGTCAGCTCGCCGAGGAGCCAGGGCGCCACCCGGGGACCCTCGTCGACCAGCACCAGGGCGGTCGCGGCCGCGTTGCGCAGGTCGCGCGGCTCCTCTTCCTCCTCGAAGAGGGCGACCAGCACCGCCACCGACTCCGACATCCCGATGCGACCCAGGGCGCGCACCGCCGCCACCCGCAGGGCGTGGGGATGCTCCGGGGTGGTACGCGTCTCCAGGGCGGCTCGGGCCGGGGGGTGGCCGACCCGACCGAGGGCCTCCGCCGCGGTGGGGGCCAGGGCCGGCTCCGCCAGGGCTTCGAGCAGGGCGGCGCCGGCGGCGGTGGCGCGCGGGCCCATGCGCTCGAGCACCTGGGCCACGTGCAGGCGCACGTGGAAGTCCTCGTCCGCCAGGGCCAGGGCCAGCTCCGGGGCGGCCCACGGTCCGAGGCGCGAGAGGGCGTAGCGCGAGTCGTCGACCCCGCGCAGCTGGAAGTGCTCCACGCCCAACTCGCTCACCAGCCGCCAGAGCTCCAGCCGCAGCTCGGGTGAGGGGTCCGGCTGCGGCAGCAGCGTGGCGTCGACCGAGGACCACAGGCGCGCGAGCTCGCGGCCTCCGGTCGGCTCGAGTCCCGCGATCTCGGCGATCGAGGCGACCTGGGCGGCGGCCTGGGCGCGCAGCTCCTCGGTCACTCCCCGCTCCACCAGGTCGAGCAGCGCCTCCTGCCCGGCGTGGTTCCTGAAGCGCGCCAGGGCGCCCGCCAACCACAGGAAGGCCTCGTGGTCCTGCTCGTACTTGAGGCGCAGGCAGAGGCGCGGGACGACCCAGTCGGCCCCCATCTCGCCCAGGTGCCAGGCGCAGTGGCGCCGCAGGTAGGCCTCGCGGGAGCGCTCCAGCTCCGTCAAGAGCGCCTCCACCGCCGAGGGGTGGTCGAGGTTCGCCAAGAGCTCGATCGCCGCCACGCGCTCGCGCGCGTCGCGCGCCTCGTCGGTCAGTGCCAGGACCAGGGTGGGGATCGCCGGCGCGCCGAACTCGTCGGCGATCGACTCCAGCGGGATCTCGCGCATGCGCCCGTCGGAGTAGGCGAGCATCTCGACCAGGCCGAAAACCTCCTCCTCGAGCTCCTGCGCCAAGGCGTCCACCGGGGGACTGGGGCCCGCTTCCGCTCGCAGCGCCCCCAGGCGTTGCTGGACCACGGGGGAGAGCTCGAAGCCGCGCGGCTCCCGTCCCGCGTCGTCCGCCCCACACGAGGCGAGGCCCAGCAAGAGCAGCGCGCCGCCGGTGCGCATCAATCGACCCTCACCCGGTGGACCTCGAGGCTGTCGGTCAGGGGATCGGTCACCTCCTCGATCGCCACCGCCTCCCCCGTCGCCGGGTCGCGGTAGTAGGGGGTCAGCTTGTAGACGAGCAAGACCTCCACCGCTCCCGCCGCCCGCGGGTCCTCCAGGTCGAGCCGGCGCCGCTCCCCGTGCTCGAGGAGGTTGCGCGGCAGGTCGGTCTCGTAGCGGTAGGGATCCCGGATGCGGTGCAGGTGGAACCAGGGCGCTTCGGCCTCCTCCTCCGCCGAGGGGACCGGACGCCACCAGAGGTCGGAGGCGCGCGAGCGCTCGTCGGTGGGGTAGCTGTGCCCGGCGCCCACGTTCTCCACCTCGACCACCACCCGCTCCCCCTCGCGGCGCGCCTCGAGGACGATCGCGCCCCGGATGAGGTCCAGGTCGTGGGCCGCCGCCATCGTGTGGTCGCGGCCCCGGTTGGGATCCCCGTCGCGGAAGGGCATGTGGCACTCGAGGCAGCCGATGCCCTGCTCGGCGTAGGGGGTGTCGCGCCACTGGTCCACGGTCTTGTGCTGGTTGTGGCACACCCCGCAGTAGTCCACGCGCTGCAGCTCGAGCTTCGCCACCGGACGGCAGGCGGCGCGCGGATCGTCGATCGTGCCCGCCACGTCGCCGGAGGGGAGCAGGTGGCAGGCGATGCAGTCCACCCCCTCGGCGCGGCGGTCGGAGCGGGGCAGGACGCGCTTGCCGACACCGGTCTCGAAGACCGGACGCGGCGCGTGGCAGTCGATGCAGTCGGTGTTGGTGAACTCCTTGGAGAGGTCGCGCACGTCCGGATCGACGAAGGACTTGGAGTGCCAGGAGCCGTCCCACTCGGCATACACCTCGGGGTGGCACTCGCGGCACTGGCGGGAGCTCACCCAGCGGCGGCGCTCGGCGGGGGCTTCGGGGGGGGAGAAGAGCTCGGTCACCAGCCAGGCCGCACCGGCAAGGACGACCAACCCGAGCAGGACGCGCAACGCGATGCTAGCCATGGAGCTCCTCGCTCACCAGCTGACCCCCGGCCATGTGCAGCGTGCGCCCCGACACCGCCCGCGCCTCCTCGGGATCGTGGGTCACGTGCAGGATCGTCAACTCGAACTCGGCCTGCAGTCGTTGCAGGCGCTCCAGGAGCCCCTGGCGCAGCTCGGCGTCGAGGGGACCCAGGGGCTCGTCCAGGAGCATGATGCGCGCCCCCACCGCCAGGGCGCGCGCCAGCGCCAAGCGCTGCGCCTCGCCCCCCGACAGGGTGGCGGGCTTGCGTCGCTCGAGGCCGGTCAGCTCCACCAGATCGATCAGCTCGGCGCCGCGCAGCTTGCGCTCGGCGCGCGGCAGCCCAGCCTGGCGCATGACGAAGTCGAGGGTCTTGCGCACCGACATGTGGGGCCAAAGCGCCCCGTTCTGGAAGAGGAACCCCAACCGCCGCCGCGCGGGCGTGAGCAGCAGGCGCGGGCCGTGGCTGGCGAGCTCCCCGAAGAGCGCCACGCGCCCCATCCGCGGCCGCGCGAGGCCTGCGATCGTGCGCAAGAGGGTCGTCTTGCCGCATCCCGAGGGACCGACGATCAGGACGTGCTCCCCGGGGGTCACCGTCAGGTCGACGGGTCCCAGGATCGGCTGACGGCCGGCGCGCACTTCCACGTCGGAGAGGGCGATGGCGGGGGAGATGGCGAGGGCGGGCGTGCTCACGGCAAGACCTCCAGACGGCGACCGAGGAGCAGGGTCCAGAGGAGCCCCGGGACGACCGTCACGAAGACGATCAGGAGCGCCAGGGCGGCGACGAAGTCGTCGCGCCCGAAGTGCACGGCGTTGAACATCTTGAACATGGCGGTGCGGCCGGCGGCGGGCACCAGGATGGCGGCGTCGAGCTCGCGCATGGCGAGCACGAAGACCATCACCCACCCCCCGACCAGGGAGGGCGCCAGGGCGGGGGCGGTCACGCGCCGCAGGCGGGTCGCGGGGGAGGCCCCAGCGAGCTCGGCCGCCTCCTCCAGGCGCGGGTCGAGGGAGTTCACCGCCCCCGCACCCACCAGGGTGGGGAAGGCGAGGAAGCGGCCGGCGAGCATCACCACCACCAGCCCCCCCCCGACGTAGAACTCGTAGGTGGTGGGATTGTTCCAGAGGGCGATGTTGCCGATGCCGAAGAGGATCGCGGGCACGGCGATCGGCAGCACCACCAGGACCTCCAGGAGCCGCCCCCAGCGCGCGCGGGCGATGGCGTGCCCGAGCACGAAGGCCACCGGCATGGCGAGGGTCGCCGCCGCCAGGCTGAAGACGAGGCTCGCCGCCAGGTTGTCGCCGCAGCGGGAGAGGGCCTCGCCGAAGGCCGCCTGCAGCTTCTCCAGCGACCAGGCCACGCGCCCGCCCCCCGCCTCGTAGAGCAGCCGGCCGATCGGCACGAAGGCGCCGAGGGTGACCAGGGCCAGGCAGAAGAGGAGTGCCGGCAGGCGCCAGCGACCGAGCCTGAGCGGCAGGGGCGCCTGGAAGTCGGAGTCCACCGTCGCCATCGCCCCCCGCCGCCGCAGGGCGAGGGCCGGCAGGAGGGAGATCAGGGTCAGGGCGATCAGCGGCAGGGCGGTGGCCACCGCCCTGGCGTCCCGCTGGTCGACCTGCCAGGAGAGGTAGACCTCGTCGGCGTAGACGTTGAACTTGGGCCCCACCGAGGTGACGTAGTCGGGCACCGCGAAGTCGTTGATCGCGAAGATGAAGGCGAAGCACGCTCCGCAGAGGGCGGGGGGCAGGAGCAGGGGCAGCTCCATGCGGATGACGGCGCGCAGACCTCCCGCCAGGAGCGCCGCCTCCTCCCGCCGCGCGTCGATGCGCCCCGCCGCCTTGGCGGTGAAGAGGGCCACGATCGGGAAGGTGGAGAGCCCCATCAGCAGGGTGGTCATGGTCGCGCCCCGCAGGTCGACGAGCACCGTCCAGGTCACCGCCAGCAAGAGCGGCGGCAGGATCAGGGGCACCAGTCCCAGCGGTCGCCACAGGGCCGCGCCCGGGACGTCGGTGCGGCCGGTCAGGTAGCCGAAGGGCACCCCCAAGAGGAGGGCGATCCCGGCGGCGCCCACCCCCAGGCGCGCGGTTCGTCCGAGCAGCCCCAGGGTGCGGGAATCGAGCAGGCCGGAGAGCGCCTCCCCCTCCGCCCCCAGCCGCAGGGACATGGCGCCCAGGGGGGCGAGGCCCGCGACGGCGAAGACCGCCAGGCAGATGAAGAACAGGGGGCGGCTCAAATGGCGCTCACTCCGCGGTGAGGAAGAGCTCCTTCAGGTGCTCCGTCCGCTTCTGGATCTGCTGCCCGATCGCGACGTAGCTGACCTTCATCCAGACCAAGTCGCTCACCACGTGATCGGGGCGCGGGACGTCGGCGCGCACGGGGATCTGGGCGGAGCGCGCGTGGGCCAAGCGCTCCTCGACCTCCTTCGAGAGGACCCAGTCGATGAAGCGCTTGGCCGCCTCGGGGTGGGGGGCGTCCTTGGTCATCGCCACCGTGTTGGGGATCAGGAGGGTGCCGAGGGGCTCCTGGCGCGTCTCGGTGGGGGTCTGGTCGGGGAAGACGCAGGTCACCGGCGAGCCCTTCAACCGCGCCACGTTGTAGTCGTCGGTGTCGGTCCAGCCCCAGGCGAGCTCCCCGGAGGAGACCAGTCGCATCACCTGGCCGTTGGAGGAGACCACGTTCACCGGCGGCGGGTCGGCGTGCTGGCCGCTGGCGATCGTCGACAGGAACGCCTCCGCCTCCGCCTCCCCGAGCACGTCGTAGAGGGCGGTGGCGTGGGTCAAGGTGGTGCCGGTCAGCGGGCGGGCGATCCCCGCCTCCCCCGCCCAGCGCGGGTCGAGGAGGTCGTCCATCCCCCGGATTTGGCTCGGGTCCTCCACCAGGTCGGTGTTGACGATCAGACAACGAGCGCGCGCCGCGAAGCCGGTCCAGCGCCGGTCGGGATCGCGGAATTGTTCGGGGATCCCCTGCGCCGAGGGCGAGTCGTAGGGCTGCAGGAGACCCAGCTTGGCGAGGCGGACCGTCTGCGCGACCTCGTTGTTCCAGTACACGTCGCAGCGGGTGTGGTCCTTCTCCTCGATGATGCGCCGCACCAGCCCCACCGTCTTGGAGGCCTCGGTGTCGTACTCGGCGCGTACGTTCAGTCCCGTCTCGCGCTCGAAGTCGTCGATCATCTCCGAGGAGAAGACCTCGTCCAGGGAGACGTAGACCACCAGATCGGGCTCCGGCGCGCAGGCGCCGAGGGCGAGCGAGAGGCCGAGGGGCAGGAGGAGGTGGCGGGGGTTCATGGGAGCCTCTGGTCGGGGGGGGGTGCTGGGGCCGTGGCGCGGATGAACGGGAGCCTAGCAAGAGGCGCGCCAACGGCCCAGGGCGGCTTGACGGCCTCAGCGGACCCTACGTAGCCTGTGGCGTTCCCACGCCGTAACCCATCTCTACCCATTCGCCATGCAACTCAGCGACCGCATGTCCTTGCTCGGAACGGAGACCGCCTTCGAGGTGCTCGCCAAGGCCAAGGCCCTCGAGGCCCAGGGGCGCAGCATCATGCACCTGCACATCGGTGCTCCGGACTTCGAAACCCCGGAGAACATCGTCGAGGCGGGGCGCAAAGCGCTACGCGACGGTTGGCACAAGTACACCCCCGCCAAGGGGCTGCCGGAGCTGCGCGAGGCGGTGTGCGAGGACATCCAGACCTACCGCGGTGTCACGGTGCACCCCGACCGGGTGCTGATCGTGCCCGGGGGCAAGCCGACGATGGCCTACGCCATCCTGATGTTCGGTCAGCCGGAGACCGAGATCCTCTACCCCAACCCGGGCTTCCCGATCTACGAGTCGATGATCCGCTTCTCGGGAGCGAAGGCGATTCCGATCGAGCTCCTGGAGGAGAACGGCTTCTCCTTCGACGCCGAGGCGGTGCTGGCCAAGATCACGCCCGCCACACGGCTCCTGATCCTCAACACTCCGGCGAACCCCACCGGCGGAGTGGTGCCCAAGAGCGAGCTCGACAAGCTGGCGGCGGGACTGGCGGAGCATCCGCAGGTGGTGGTCTTGTGCGACGAGATCTACTCGCGCCTGCTCTACGACGGTGAAGAGCACGCCACCATGCTCGCCTACCCCGAGCTGGCGGATCGCGTGATCATGCTCGACGGCTGGAGCAAGACCTACGCCATGACCGGTTGGCGACTCGGCTACGGGATCTGGCCGGAGTCGATCGTCGACCAGGCGGAGCGCCTGCAGATCAACACCGTCTCCTGCGCCAACGCCGCGACCCAGGTCGCCGCTATCGAGGCGCTGCGCGGACCCCAGGACGCGGTGGACGAGATGCTGCGCGCCTTCGACGAGCGGCGCAAGATCATCCACCAGGAGCTGAACGACATCCCCGGCTTCACCTGCGTGCTGCCGAAGGGAGCCTTCTACGCCTTCCCGAACACGAGCGGCACGGGTGTGTCGTCGCGTGAGCTCGAGGAGCGCTTCCTGCAGAAAGCGGGCGTGGCCTGTCTCTCGGGCACCAGCTTCGGAGAGTACGGCGAGGGCTACATGCGCTTCAGCTATGCCAACAGCGTGGAGAACATCCGCGAGGGCCTGCGCCGCGTGCGTGAGAGCCTGCAGCCCGCATGAACCACGCGGACTTCCGCAGCGACACCGTCACCCGCCCCTCGCTGGCGATGCGCGAGGCGATGGCGGCGGCCGAGGTGGGAGACGACGTCCTCGACGGCGATCCGACGGTGCGCGCGCTGGAGGATTTCGCCGCGCAGTGGCTGGGGAAGGGGCGGGCGCTCTTCGTCCCCTCCGGGACGATGGCCAACCAGGTGGCCCTGGGCGCCTGGACCCGGCCGGGGGACGAGATCATCGTGCAGCGCTACGCCCACGTGGTGACCTTCGAGTCGGGGGCTGCCGGCTTCCTACACGGGTTGCAGTCCCAGTCGATCGGCGGACTCGAGGGGCGCATGGATCCCGACGAGGTGCGGGCGGCGGTGCGCCCGGACTTCCTGCACTGCCCGCGCACGGCGCTGGTCTGCCTGGAGCAGACCCACAACGTGGCGGGGGGTCGGGTGCTGCCCATGGAGGAGGTGGCCGCGGTGGCGGGGGTGGCCCGCGAGCACGGGATCCCGGTGCACATGGACGGAGCGCGGCTGGCGAACGCGGCGGTGGCGAGCGGCATCGAGCCGCGGCGCTGGACGGAGCACGCCGACTCGGTGTCGATCTGTCTCTCGAAGGGACTCGGCGCGCCGGTGGGATCGCTGGTGGCGGGGGACGAGGCCTTCCGAGAGCGTGCGCTGCTGGTGCGCAAGCGCCTCGGTGGGTGGATGCGTCAAGCGGGGCACCTGGCCGCGGCGGGGCGGATCGCGTTGGAGCGGAACGTCGAGCGGCTGGCGGAGGACCACGCGCTGGCGCTGGACCTGGCGCGCAGACTGGGGGCGCTGGAGGGGCTCTCGGTGGACCTGGAGCGCGTGCAGACGAACATCGCCAACGTGGTGGTGGAGAGCGCGGAGCACGACGCGGCTTCTCTGTCGGCGGCGCTGGACGAGCGTGGGGTGGCGGTGTTCCCGATGGGGGAGCGGGTGCTCAGGTTCGTGACGCACCTGGATGGGGGGCCCGAGGAGGTGGAGCGTTTGGAAGGGGCGGCGCGGGAGATCCTGGGGGGCTAGGG
>CAZDQL010000091.1:0-19664 GCA_964507325.1 uncultured Planctomycetaceae bacterium
CGATGCCGCCCAGGTCCACGAAGACCCCGAAGTCGGCGATGTTCTTGACCACGCCCATGCGCAGTTGCCCCTCGGCGATGTCGGCCAGCAGGTGCTCCTTCTGCTTCTGGCGCTCCTCCTCCAGGAGCTTGCGGCGCGAGATGACGATGTTCATCCGCTCCGGATCGATCTTGATGATGCGCGCCCGCACCGGCTCGCCGATGAAGTCGGAGATGTCGTGGGTGCGGCGCAGATTGACCTGACTGGCGGGGAGGAAGACGTTGACTCCCTCGACGTCCACCAGGAGCCCGCCCTTGATCTTGCGCTGGCAGACACCCTGCACCTCGTCCCCCTCGGAGTAGGACTGGGAGACGCGATCCCAGGCCCGCAGACGGTCGGCGCGGCGCTTCGACAGGGCCGACATGTCGTTCTCGTCGAGCCCCTCGAAGAAGACCTCGAACACCTGACCGGGGGTGGGCAGGTCCTCGCCAAACTCTCCCAGCGGGATGGTCCCCTCGGCCTTGCCGCCGACGTCCATCACCACCAGTCCGGTGCGTTCGTCGACCGAGTCCACCTTGGCTTCGACGATGCGGCCCGGTTGGACGTCGGTCACCGCCTCGCGCAGGGTCTTGTCGAGCTCGTCGGGAGTCATGCCGGCGAGCAGGGAGTCCAGTTGCGATTCGAGCTCTTCGGGGTCCAGCTCGTACTGACGGACTCGCCTAGAGGACAGTGCCATGTTTGGATCTCGATACGGGGAAACGAGTTCTCCTGATACCCCGCCGCACGCTGCGGCGGGGCCGGGGGTGGGCCGCGCCCCGGTGCGCGGCCGTCGGTCCGTGGGGATGGGACCGGGATTTCGAGGCGCCCAGTGTAGGGAGCGACGCCCGCGGGTCAATTGCTCGCGGCCGAAGTGTCGTCGAGCAGCGCGGCGATCGCCCCCCAGGTCGCCTCCAGCGCATCCGGACGAGCCGCATCCACCGCGGGCCCGAAGGTGATGTTTACGCGCCCGGGGCGCGGCAGCCGCCGGGAGCGGGGCCAGGCCCGGTGGGAGCCGGAGACGGCACAGGGCACGATCGGCGCCCCGGATTGCCTGGCGGCGAGCAGGAAGCCCTTCTTGGGCCGGCCCAGACTCCCGTCCTTCGAGCGGGTTCCCTCCGGAAACACCACCACCGCGTCCTCCCCCTCGAGGTGGGCCACCATGCTGCGCAGGGCTGCCCTGTCCCCCTTGGTGCGGTCGATCAGGATCGCGCCCGTCTGGCTCAGGACCCAGCGCAGGAAGCGGGAGCGCGCCAGGGAGTCGCGCGCCACGAAGGAGGCGTGCCGCCCGGCGAGGCCCTTCGAAACCAGGGGTATGTCGAGGAAGGACTGATGATTGGCCGCGACCAGGACGCGCCCCGAGTCGGGCACGTGCTCCCGCCCCCTGATCCGCGTGGGCCAGATCAGGGTGTACGCCAGGTGCACGAAGACCATGATCAGGTGGTACCCCAAGGTGCGGCGGGTGAGGGGCGGAACTTCCTTCATGGGGACCCCCGAATCACCCGCTGGAAGGCGGGCCGACCTCGGTCAGGAGCAGCTGGAGCACCTCCTCCACGTCGTGCCCGTCGGTGTCGACCCTGACGGCATCCGGCGCCTGGCGCAGGGGCGAGACGGCGCGCGTGGCGTCCAGGCGGTCGCGGTGCTCCAGCTCCCGCTCGTAATCCGCGGCGCGCTCGACGCAGCCCTCCTCCAGGGCGCGCCGGCGGGCGCGCTCCGCGGGACTGGCCACCAGGAAGAACTTGTGGTCCGCGTCGGGGAAGACCACGGTGGTCGTGTCGCGCCCCTCGGCGACGACCCCCTGGCGCTCGGCGATGCGCCGCTGCAGGGGGACGATCGCCCGGCGCACCTGCGGGTGGCTGGCGACGGTGGGCACGGCGCGGGTCACCTCGCGCCCGCGGATCTCGCGCTCCCGCGAGTGGCCGTCGATCAGGATGCACCCCTGCAGATCGAAGGCCAGATCCAGGCCCATGGCCACCCGACCGCACCCCTGCGCGTCCTCTGGATCGACTCCGGCTTCCAGGGCCGCCAGGGTCACGGCGCGGTACATGGCGCCGGTGTCCAGGTAGGTCAGCCCCAAACGAGCTGCCAACTCGCGGGCGACGGTGCTCTTGCCCGAGGCAGCGGGTCCGTCTATGGCGATGATCATGGGGTCAGGGGGTCGCCCGAGCGGGGAAACAGGATACGTGCTGCCCGGCGGCGTTCAACTTCCAGTCAGGGACGCCGCCGCCAGGGATTGCCACCCCGAATCCCCGAGCCGCAGGGCGTCGCGCTCCCCCCCCCAGGCGTCGATCACGATCCAGCGCCCGCGCCCCGGAAGCGGCTGCTCCTGAAAGCGGTGTCCGTGGCCGCAGATCAAGTGCTGCGCGTCGCGCCCACGGGCGCACTGGAGAGCGGCCTCCGCCTGCATCGCTCGGTGGGGAGCGTCCTTCAGCGGTCGACTCCCCCTCGACGCGCGGCGCAGCCCGCGCGCCAGACCGCGCTGGAACCAGAAGGGGAGCGCCCCGGTCAGCGCTCGCACGCTCCGCGAGCGGACCAGGCGCCGGAAGCGCTGGTAGGCGCGGTCGGCGGTGCAGAGCTCGTCGCCGTGCAGGAAGAGGGTCCGCTCGCCGTCGGCGTGCTCTCCGATCAGCCCCGCCGGGTGGATGCGCGCGCCCGAGGCGCGCTCGAAGTGCCGGTCGAGCAGGAAGTCCCGGTTCCCCGGCAGGACGTCCAGCGCCGTGCCCCGCTCCACCAGGCGTCGCAAGGCGGCGAGCACCTCCCGCGTCCCGGAGAGCGTCTGCTGCTTGCGACCCACCCAGAACTCGAAGAGGTCCCCCAACACCACCAGGCGCGGAACGCCCTCGAGGGCAGCGCACCAGCGCGCGAAGCGCTGGGCGGCCTCCCCCTCGAAGAGATCCATGTGCAGGTCCCCCACCACCAGGGTCCCGGGGGGGCAGTCGACGCTGGACATCAGTCCCCCGGGGACTCGATGCCGTGGTCGCGCAGCTTCTCCCACAGGACCTTGCGCGAGATCCCCAGGAGCTCCGCCGACTGGGAGCGATGGCCGCCGGTCAGCCGCAGCACCTTCTCCAGGTGATCGCGCTCCGCCTCCTTCAGCACCGCCCTCAGCGGCCGGACCTCCTCGCTGACCTCGGTCGCGCCCCGCCAGCGGGCGTCCTGGGCCAGGAGGTCCTCGGCGGCCAGCTCGTGGCCCTCCCCCGCCAGGGCGATCGCGCGCTGCAGGGCGTTCTCCAGCTCGCGCACGTTCCCCGGCCAGGGGTAGCGCTCCAGCATCGCCATGGTGGAGCGGGAGACCTCGTAGCGGCGCCCCGCGCCGTGCCGGTCGATCATGTGCTTCACGAGCAGCGGCACGTCTCCCCCCCGCTCGCGCAGCGGGGGGAGCTGGATCGGGACCACGTTGACCCGGTAGAAGAGGTCCTCGCGAAAGCTCCCCGCTGCCACCAACTCGCGCAGGGCCACCTTGGTGGCCACCACCACGCGGATGTCCGCCTCGAGGGTCTCTTCCCCCCCCAGACGCTCGAACTCCCGCTCCTGGAGCACGCGCAGGAGCTTGACCTGCACCGCGAGCGGCATGTCGTCGATGTCGTCCAGGAAGAGGGTGCCGCCGGAGGCCAGCTCGAAGCGCCCCCGCCGCGCGCGCTTGGCGTCGGTGAAGGCCCCCTTCTCGTGGCCGAAGAGCTCCGCCTCCAGAAGGCTCTCCGGCAGAGCCGCGCAGGAGATGGCGACGAAGGGACCCGCGCCGCGCGGCGAGAGCTCGTGGACGGCGCGCGCGATGCGCTCCTTGCCGGTACCGCTCTCCCCCTGGATCAAGACCGTGGCCTGGGTGGGCGCTACGGTGCGCACGCGCTCGAAGACCGCCAGCATCGCCTCGGAGGAGCCGACCACGTGCTCGAAACCCCGCGACTGATCGAGCTCGACCTTCAGGGCGGCGTTCTCCGCCTCGAGCTTCCGCATGTGCGCGTAGGTCTCGATGCGCCGCACGATCGCCTCGTTGCGGAAGGGCTTCTGGACGTAGTCCACGGCACCTTGGCGCATCGCCTCCACGGCGGCGTCGACGGTGGCGAAACCGGTCATCAGCACCACCGGACGCGCCGGGGCGAGCTCGATCGAGCGCGCCAGCACCGCCATGCCCCCGTCCCCGGGCATGCGCACGTCGGTGACCACCACCTCCGGCGGGTCCTCCCCCTCGAGGGCTTCGAGGGCGGCGCGCGTATCGGTCGCGCCGAGCACGACGTGCCCAGCCTCCTCGAGCGCGTCGCGCAGGGTGACGAAGATCGTGACCTCGTCCTCGGCGAGGAGGACGCGCATCAGATCGGGGGGGCCTCGGGGTCGTAGGACATGTAGCGATCGCCCCCTTGCCGCGCGGCATCGTCCAGGGCGTCCTGGGCGGCCCCCAGCATGGCGTCGAAGAAGAGGGCCGTCCCACCCGAGTTGTGGGAGGCGCCGATCGCCAGGGTGACCTGGATCGCTCGCCCATCGCTCTGGAAGTTGAGGGCGCGCACCCCCTCGAGCAGACGCCGCGCCATCAGCTCGGCCGCTTCGGGGTTGGTGTGCGGCACCACCGCCAACAGGCGGTCGTCCGCCATGCGCCCCAGGAAGTCCGAGCTCCTGGTCGCCGTCTTCAGGAGTCCGACGACCCCCTCGAGGATCTCCTCCTTGGCCTCGTAGCCGTAGAGATCGCGCAGGTGGCCCAGGCGGTCGACCGCCAACATCATGCACACGATCGAGTAGCCGTAGCGCTGGGCCCGGTTGAACTCCACGCGCATCAGATGCTGGATCTGGGCCAGCGAGAAGAGACTGCGGTAGGCAGGGCTTAGCTCACTCATCGCGTGGCATGCGGGCGCTCATTCCCCTGAGTCGAACACTTGCAGGATCCCATCGATCATTCCGTCGACGCTGAAGCCGTAGTTTAGGCGCACCAAGACCAGAATGGCCACCAGGACGAGGGTGTAGACGGAGATGGCGATCAGGTTGGCCAACAGGTAGGCGGTCCCCTGGCGCGCGGCTCCCCGCGCCCGACGACCCGCACCCGCCAGACCCCGCTGCAGGGGCGCCATCACGAGATCGCGCTGCAGGCGCGCGGCCCGCTCCAGGAGGCGTGGATCGTCCGGCGGCACGTCGGAGGAGGCCAGGAGGTCCCGGGCGCAGGCGTCGGGGTCGAATTCCCCACGCAGGACCGCGTCCTGCCAGCGGCGGACCACGCCGCCTTTGCAGAGCTTGAGGTCGGCCAGGAGTCCGGCGCGCAGGCGCTCCGGCACGGCTCCCTGAGTGGTGCCCGTCGCAGTGGTCGCGGCGGGGGGGGCCTCTTCCACCAGCTCCTCCACCAGGGCGCTCGCCTCGCGACCGTAGACGAGGACGGCGGTCCCCCACTGGACGGTGTCCCCGCTCGCCAGCTCGCTCTCCTCGAAGGCGCGTCCGTTGAGCAGGGGAGTGGTCGCTCCCCCCGTCGTGAGGATCTTCGGCGGGTCGCTCCACAGGTGCAGCTCGTCGCCGGCGACGTCGGGCAGGACGACGTCGCAACCCGGCCCGCCGATGCGGTTGAGACCCTCGGCGAGCGCGTAGCGGCGCCGCTGGCCTCCCACCGTGACCTCCAACCAGTGCTCGATCACGGGTGGACTTCTACCCGGAACGCCCCTCCCGTGCACCCCTGGCGGGGGATCCGTGCCGCGCGACTCCCCCTCTTGGTAGTTTTTACGCAGCTTCGCGATTCGGTGGCACTATACTTGTGTGCGAGGTCGAACCGTCCGCTGGACGGGGCCCCGCAACCCACCGACCGGAGCCACCCACGGACGCTTGAAGCTCGGACTTCACCAATCGGTTCGCCTGGAGCAGCGACTGATCCAGTCGCCGCAGATGATCCAGGCGATGCAGATCCTGCAGCTGCCTACCCTGGATCTCGCGGAGCGCATCCAGCAGGAACTGATCGAGAACCCCTTCCTGGAGGTGGTGCAGGAGACCCCTGGCGAGGGGGAGGGCCCCCAGCCCGCCGCGGCGGAGCCGGCCAGCGAGGCCTCCTCCGACCGGGAGGGAGCCGATCGCGAGGGCATCGACGGGATGCTCGAGATCCTGGAGCGCTACGAGCGGGACTTCGGGGACGGCAGCCGCGGGCGCGCACCCACCAGCGAGGACTCCGATCGGCGCTACGAGGCGATGCAGAACGCCCCCGCCCACCCCAAGTCCCTGCCGCGTGCGCTGCTCGACGAGCTGGCCTTCCTGCGCATCTCGGAGGAGGAACGGGAGGTGCTCGAGTACCTGGTGTGGTCCCTCGACGAGCACGGCTACCTGGGCGAGACGCCCGAGGAGATCGCCGCCGAGATCAGCGCCCAGCACGGCCGGGAGGTGGAGCAGGCCGACGTGGAGGTCGCCCTCGCCCGCCTGCGCCAGGCGACGCACCCCGCGATGGGCGCAAAGGACCTGCGCGACTGCCTGCTCCTGCAGCTCGCGCAGCAGGAGGAGGTCGATCCGCTCGTGCGCGCGATCGTGAGCGACCACCTGCACGACATCGAGGCCAACCGCCTGCCGCGCATCTCCAAGGTCACCGGGCACTCCCTGGAGGAGGTCAAGCAGGCGATCGAGGCCCTGCGGCACCTCGATCCCGTGCCCGCCGCCGGCTTCGGCGAGGCCTCCGCGGAGGTGATCACCCCGGACGTGGTCGTCGAGGAGCTGGAGGGGCAGTACACGGTGCGCCTGGAGCGGGAGCGCACTCCCGAGCTCGCGATCAGCCCCATCTACCGCAAGCTCCTGCAGCAGGCGCAACGCGGGGACGGGGTACGCGACTGGGTCAAGCAGCGCCTCGAGTCGGCGCGCTGGTTCATCGAGGCCCTCCACCAGCGCCAGAGCACCCTGCAGCGCATCGCCGAGTCGATCTTCAAGCGCCAGCGCGGCTTCCTCGAGCGCGGCCTCTCAGGCCTGGTGCCGCTGCGCATGCAGGAGGTCGCCGACGAGATCGGCGTGCACATCTCGACCGTCTCGAGGGGGGTGTCCGGCAAGTACGTGCAGACCCCGCGGGGCATCCACCCGCTCAAGTTCTTCTTCACCGGGGGCACCGCCAAGGCCACCGGCGAGGTGACCAGCCAGGTCAGCATCCTCGAGCGGGTGAAGGAGATCGTGGCCGCCGAGGAACCCACCCAGCCCCTCTCCGACGACCAGATCGCCGCCCGCCTGGGCGAGCAGGACGGCATCCAGATCGCCCGGCGCACGATCTCCAAGTACCGCAAGATGCTGTCGATCCCCTCCTCGGCCCAGCGTCGGGCCTACTGAGCCCGCGCCGCGCGGCGGGTCGGAGCTGGCGCCCCCTGCCCCTGTTGGTAGGCTTGGCGCGCTCCAGCGAGACGAGACGAAGCAGGCGGAAGCGACGATGCAGGTCAAGGCGACGGAATTGCGCAAGGGAATGGTGCTCCAGAAGGACGGGGCCCTGCTCCTGATCACCGACTACAGCCACGCCACCCCGGGCAACTGGCGCGCCGTGATCCACGTCAAGACCAAGAACCTGGAGACGGGCCAGACCGGCGCCTTCCGCCCGGCGTCGGGGGACGTCTTCGAGACCGCCTACCTGGACCGCAAGAAGGTCCAGTACCTCTACCAGGAGGGCAACGGCGACTACGTCTTCATGGACCAGGAGACCTACGACCAGTTCCACATCTCGACGGAGCTGGGCGCCGGCAAGATGGAGTTCGTCAAGGAGTCGGACGAGGTCGAGGTCACCTTCCACGGCGCCAACCCGATCGGGATCGAGCTGCCCGCCACGGTGGTCCTGGAGGTGACCGAGGCGGAGATGGCGGTCAAGGGCAACACCGCCAGCAACGTCAAGAAGGACGCCGTGGTGGAGACCGGCCTCAAGGTCAGGGTGCCGATGCACATCACGGTGGGCGAGCGGATCAAGATCAGCACCGACTCCGGGGAGTTCCAGGGGCGCGCCAACTGATCTCGCCATGCGCGCGATCACTTTCCGCGGCGTCCGCGACCTGGCCCTCGAGGAGGTCCCCGACCCGCGACTGATCGACCCCCAGGACGCGCTGGTGCGCGTGAGGCTGTGCGCCATCTGCGGCTCGGACCTGCACCCCTACCGCGGCGACGAGCGCGGCCTCGACCGGGGGACCGTGATGGGGCACGAGTTCCTGGGGGAGGTGATCGCCGTCGGGGACCAGGTGCGAGGGCTGGCCGTGGGCACCCTCGTCGTGAGCCCCTTCACCACCTCCTGCGGTCACTGCCACTGGTGCCGGAGCGGGTTGTCGGCGCGCTGCGAGCTGGGAGAGCTCTTCGGCTGGGTCGAGGGGGGTCACGGGCTCCACGGCGGTCAGGCGGAGCTGGTGCGGGTCCCGCTCGCGGACACGACCCTGGTTCCCGTGCCCGCCGGGGCGCGGGAGGAGGAGGCCCTGCTCGCCGGCGACGTGCTCTCCACCGGCTTCTTCTGCGCCGAGGGGGCGCGCCTGGTGCCGGGGAGCTCGGTGGCGGTCCTGGGCGCCGGCCCCGTGGGGCTGATGGCTGCGGTGGCGGCCTTCGAGCTGGGCGCGGAGCGGGTCTACGCCCTCGACGTGGTCCCCGAGCGCCTAGCCCTGGCGCGCCGCTACGGCGCCATCCCCCTCGACCACACCTCCCCCGCGACGCGGGAGCGCATCTTCGACGAGACCGGAGGGCGCGGGGTGGACGCCGCCCTCGAGTGCGTCGGTGCCCCCGGGGCCACGCGCCTGGCTTGCTCCTTGGTGCGCCTGGGCGGGACGATCGTGGCGGCCGGGGTGCACACCGAGCCCCACCTGGCCCTCTCCCCCGGCGAGCTCTACGACCGCAACCTCACCTACCGCGCCGGACGCTGTCCCGCCCGCAGCCTGATGGAGCGCACCCTGCCCCTGGTCGCCGAGCGGCGACTCGACCTGGCCGCCATCGTCTCCCACCGCCTGCCGTTGGAGGAGGGGGTGCAGGCCTACGACCTCTTCGACCGCCGGGCGGACGGCTGCACGAAGGTGCTCTTGACGCCCTGAGTCGGGGCGCGCGGACGCTCAGACGAACTTGGTCACACCCGGGACCGCGACCTGGCACTGGGGCGCGCCCCCCCAGGCGTACGCGCGGGGCGAGAGGTCGAGCTCCGAATCCCAGGCCTGCTGCCACGTCACCGTGGTCCCCGTGTAGGCGGAGAGTCGCGCCATGATCGCCATCAGGGTCGACTTGCACATGTACTCCCCGTCGTTGATCGGCTCCTCGTTGCGGATCGACCAGAAGAGGGCGTCGTGCTCGTTCTGGTACATGTCGTCCGCCCCACCGCGCTTGAGGTGCGCCCGACTGCCCTCGTCGGGGCGATAGCGCCAGCTGTCGCCGTTGTCGAGCTCGATGGCGTGGGTCTGCAGGTGGGCCACTCCCTCCGTGCCGTAGACGTGATCCGACACGTCCGCGGCGCAGCCGCTCCACTGGCGGCAGGAGCTGAAGCCGACCGCCCCGTCCTCCCACTCGTAGACGGTGTTGAAGTGGTCGTAGGCGTCGCCGTACTGCTCCCCGGTGCGCTGGATGCGCCCGCCGGACGCGGTGGCCTTGACCGGGTAGCGGTCCCCCATCGCCCAGGCCAGCTTGTCGAGGGAGTGGATGTGCTGTTCGGTGATGAAGTCGCCCGAGAGCCAGGTGAAGTAGAGCCAGTTGCGCACCTGGTACTCCATCTCCGACCAGTCCTCGCCGCGCCCGCGGTGCCACAGGCCGCCAGTGTTGTAGCTGCACTGCAGGGTGCGCACGCGACCGATCAGCCCCTCGTGGATCAGGCGCACGGTGGCGCGCTTGGCGAACTGGTAGCGGTAGCAGAGGCCCGAGACGAGGGAGAGGTCCTTGGCGCGCGCCGCCTCGCAGGCCGCCCAGATGCGCCGCACGCCCGCCGGGTCGGTGGCCACCGGCTTCTCCACGAAGAGGTGCTTGCCCTTTTCGACGGCGTACTCGACGTGCTCCGGTCGGAAGTGGGGTGGGCTGGCGAGCAGCACCACGTCCACCCGGTCGGTCACCTCGCGGAAGGCGTCGAAGCCGCTGAAGCAGTGGGCGGGATCGACCTTCACCCGCGGGGCGACGTCGCCGTTCCTGAGGACGGAGGCGAGCGACGCCTCGACCCGGTCGGAAAAGGCGTCCCCCATCGCCACCAGCTCGCAGTGGGGATCGGCCCGCAGCGCCTGCACCGCCGCGCCGGTCCCCCGCCCCCCACAGCCGACGAGGCCGACGCGCAGGACGGGGTGGTCCTGGCGGGACGTGGCCCCAGCCAGGGCCCAAGGGGAGAGCAGGGCCGCACCGCCCAGGCAGGCTCCGAGCTGGAGGACGTCGCGGCGGGTGGTGAGGGGGAGGGAGGGGTCGATCATCGGTGTGCTCCGGAGGGGTTGGGGGACAGCCTACCTCCGACCGGCGTTCCCGAGCGCCGCCGATCAGCGATCCCCGGCGCCGAGTCGGAAGCCGGAGGAGTCCCACGGCCCCTGACCCGCCGCCTCCGGCGGGGGCCAGACGCGCCCCTCCACCCCGGGGCGCTCCTCGAGCAGGGCCACCCCCTGCTCCGGATCGAGGACGCACAGGGCCGAGGCCAGGGCGTCCGCCTCCATCCCGCTGGGGGCGATCACGGTCGCGGCGCGCCGGGCGGTCACGCCCAACCCCGTGCGCGGGTCGACGACGTGGGAGTAGACCACCCCGTCCACCTCGACCTGGGCGTAGAGGTCGCCGGAGGTGGCGCAGGCGGCGTTCGTGAGCAGGACGTAATCGGCGGGGGCCCGTCCCGCTGCGCGGGTCGTGACCAGGGCCACGCGCCACCCCGCCCGGCCCGGGGGCGCCTCCCCCACCGCCACGTCCCCTCCCCCGTCCACCAGGGCGCGGGTCACGCCCTGGGAAGCGAGCGCCTGCAGCGCCTCGTCGAGGGCGTACCCCTTGGCGATCCCCCCCAGGTCCAGGGACATCTCCCTGCCGGTCACCCGCACCGTTCCAGCGGCACGGTCGACGAGCACCCGCCGCCAGTCGACCGCCCTGCGCGCCCGCGCCAGGCGCACGGGATCGGGGAGCCGCCCCATGCGCCGCGCCTCGCGCCAGAGGCGCACCAGGGGGCCGACGGTGACGTCGAAGGCCCCGTCGCTGGCGGCGGAGATCTCGCCCGCGGCCTCGAGGACCGCCAACAGGTCCTGCGAGGCGGGGACCGGGGCGTCCCCCCCCTCGTGGTGGCTCTGGGCGGAGAGCCGCGAGAGCTCGCTGTCGGGGTCGTAGTCGGAGAGGCGTGCGTCGATCTCGGCGATGCGCTCGAAGGCCGCGGCCGCCGCGGCCTCGGCGCGCGCCGCGTCCGGCGCGTAGAGCACCACCCCGAAGCGGGTTCCCATCGCGGGACACTCGAACTGGAAGCGCGCCAGGGGGGGCTCCTCCACGGGAGGAGCCGGGCTGGCGCAGCCGGCGAGGGGGAGCGCGGTCAAGAGGGCGGTTCGGATTGCGTGCATGGGGGCGGTGTCCAGCTGGGGTCGGGGCTACATTCTGTCTCCCCGGCGCGCTCCCCGCGCCGGCACCTCCGCCCATGCAGACGCTACTCCCTCTTCCCCGGCGCGGTCGAGTCCCCGCCCTGCTCCTCCTCGCTGGCTGCGCCAGCACCGCCACCCTGGCCGCCGTCCCCCAGGACGTGCCCGCAGCCAGCCTCTACCCCGACCTCCCCGAGGGCTCGCCCCCGGTCCACGCCGTCCCCGACGCGGAGGCGGCCGACGAGCAGGCGATGAAGCCCTACCGCGAGGTGGTCCCCGGCACCGACGCCGCCTTCGACCTGGTGCCGATCCCCGGCGGCGAGTTCCTCCTCGGCAGCCCCGCCGACGAGGCGGGTCGCAAGTCGAGCGAAGGCCCCCAGGTGAGCGTGAAGGTCAGCCCCTTCTGGATGGGGCGCTGCGAGGTGACTTGGGACGAGTACGAGATCTACCAGATGCGTACCGACCAGGAGCTGCGCAAGCGCGGGGCGCTCGAGACCCTGCCCTGCGACTCCTGGGCGGACGCGGTCAGCCGTCCCACCCCCCCCTACGTGCCGATGGACTTCAACATGGGCACCGAGGGATTCCCGGCGGTGTGCATGACCCAGTTCGCCGCGCGCCAGTACTGCAAGTGGCTCTCGATGAAGACGGGTCGCTTCTACCGCCTGCCCACCGAGGCGGAGTGGGAGTACGCCTGTCGCGCAGGGACGACCGGTCGCTACTCCTTCGGCGACGACGTGGCGGAGCTCGAGAACCACGCCTGGTTCAGGGACAACTCACGCAACGCGTACCAGAAGGTGGGCACCAAGGAGCCGAACCCCTGGGGGCTCCACGACATGCACGGCAACGTGGCCGAGTGGGTGCACGACGCCTACGACAAGGGCCACTACGCCACCCTCGAGGCGGGGCTGGTGGACCCGCTCCACTGGCCGGAGAAGCTCTTCCCGCGGGTCGTTCGCGGCGGATCCTGGGACGACGATGCGAAGCGGCTGCGCAGCGCTGCTCGACGTGCCTCGAACATCGGGTGGCAGATCCAGGACCCGCAGATGCCCAAGAGCATCTGGTACCATACCGACGCCAGTTTCGTCGGCTTCCGCGTCGTGCGCCCCTTGGCCGAACCGGACCTCGAGGAGCGCCTGCGCTACTGGGAAGCCGACCTGGAAAGCATCCGCGAGATCCAGGAGAGGCAACGCCGCGGCGGCCGCTGAGGGGCGGCGCGACGGCGCGCCCCAACCCCCCAGCGCCATGACCGAATCCAGCCACGGCCTCACTCGCCGTTCACTCCTCGGACGTTCCGTCGCCCTCGCGGGGGCGGCTTCACTGGCCCGCGCGGCGACTCCCAGGGCGCGCGCCCGGGGAAGAGAGACGCTGACCGTAGCGCTCGTCGGCTGCGGTGGCCGCGGGACGGGTGCGGCGGCGCAGGCGCTGGCCACGGCCAGATCCGGAGCGGGGGAGGTGAAGCTGATCGCCATGGCGGACGCCTTCTCCGACCGCCTGGAGTCCTCCTTGGGGGCTATCGCCAAGTCCCACCCCGAGCGGGTGGCGGTGCCGGAGGAGCACCGCTTCGTGGGCTTCGACGCCTACCGCAAGGCGATCGATCTGAAGCCGGACGTGGTGGTCCTGACCACTCCGCCGGGATTCCGACCCCAGCACTTCGAGTACGCCATCGAGCAGGGGTGCCACGTCTTCATGGAGAAGCCGGTGGCGGTCGACGGTCCCGGCGTGCGGCAGGTCCTGGCGGCCGCCGCCCGGGCGGACGAGCTCGACCTCAAGGTCGGCGTGGGGCTGCAGCGCCACCACTCCGCCCGCTACCAGGAGACGGTGCGCCGCATCCACGAGGGCGCCATCGGGGACCTGGTCCTCGTGCGCGCCTACTGGAACGGTGCGGGCGTGTGGGTCAACCCCAGGAAGCAGGGGCAGACCGAGATGGAGTACCAGATGCGCAACTGGTACTACTTCAACTGGCTCTGCGGCGACCACATCGTCGAGCAGCACATCCACAACCTGGACGTGTCCAACTGGCTGACCGGCGAGCTGCCCGCCCGGGCCCAGGGAGCGGGGGGCCGGGAAGTGCGCACCGGGATCGACCACGGCGAGATCTTCGACCACCACACCGTCGAGTACACCTATCCCAGCGGAACGAAGCTCCTCTCCCAGTGCCGCCACATCCCCGGCTGCTGGAACCGGGTGGACGAGTTCGCCCACGGCACCATCGGCAGCGCCCACGTCGGCCGTGGCTCGATCGAGGGTCGCGGAGGGCTCAACTGGCGCTTCGACGGCCAGAACACCGACGCCTACCAGGTGGAGCACGACGTCCTCTTCCACGCCATCCGCGAGGGCCTGCCCCACAACGAGGGCGCCAACGGTGCCTACGCCACCATGACCGCGGTCATGGGGCGCATGGCCACCTACTCCGGCAAGACCGTCACCTGGGAGGACGCCCTCAACTCGGAGCTGGCCCTGGTCCCCGCCGCCTACGACTGGAAGGCCGATCCCCCCACCCTGCCCGACGAGTCGGGTCGCTACCCGATCCCGGTCCCGGGGCAGACGCGGGCGTTCTGAGGCGGGGTCGGAGTGGCCTGGTGACCGAGAGCGGACCCCGGCGCGCGCCGGGAGCGATGCGTGCGGTCCGCCGGGTGCGTCCGCGGCGGCTCCTGGACGTCGGCGTCGTGGGTGCGTTCGCCTGGATGGCGATCTCCTCGTGCGGTGGGTTGGGGGAGCCGGAGACGGGTGGGGCATCGACCGACACCTCGTCCGCGCAGGCGGCGAGGGTTGGGGTACCCAGTTCACTCTGGAACAGGCTCACCCACATCTCCCTGAGGACCGATCACCCCGATCCCCCGCTCGTAGTCATCACCCACCACACCCTGGGTTTGGAGCCGGAGAAGCCCTGCCTGCGGCAGGAGTGCCTTGTCTGGCCCGAGGACGATCTCTACGGGGATCCACTGTGCGTGACCTTCGGTGAGGTCCCGCTGAGCTGCGAGCCCTCCGCGATCTCGGGCACACCCAGCCCGGACACGCTGCTCGTCGCGGGTCTGCTCGGCGATGGCACGACCGTCGTCGACCGCATCGACTTCACCCCGCCGAGGATCGTCCGCGGCGCCACGTCGGACGAGCCGGAAGGCGTCGTGCCGCCCCGCGTGGCCTCGACGAGGAGGCTGTTGTCCACGGACGATCGCGACATGGCGATCGCGTCGGGCTTCCACGAGTTCCCTCCGGATCCGGACTCCGTCGTCGTGCAGTTCGAGGAAACGGGGAGCCTGTACACGCTTTCGCTCACCCAGCGCGACCGGTTCGCGCTTTGGGCGACCGCCAGCGCAGCGGACGCGGCCGCCACCGGGGCATTTCACGAGCCCGGTCTGGCCCAGTACCGCTTCGACCAGAAGGGTGGGAGTCACGTCTCCGGGGCAGACTACTACGCGAGCTTCGTCGCCGAGTCCTGGTCGGAGCACCTCGATTCACTTGGATACAGCTCCACGGGTGATTGGGACCCGGCCTGGGAGGGCGTGGTGTACGGTGTCATCCTGGTGGACGAAGATCAGGACGGCGTACTCGACTTCTCGCTCGATGCCTCCGGGGTCACCCTCGATCGCCTGCGCTGGTCGAGCCAATCCGCTTGGAAGCACGAGGACTGATCCACCGGACCTGCTGCGCTCACTCACCCGGCTCGAGCACCGCGATCGACGCGCGCCCCCGGCGCAGGAAGCGCCGCGCGTAGCGGTTCAGGCGTGCGGGCTGGACGGTGCGGTAGAACTCCCCCTCCTCCCACCAGCGGCCGATGGCGTCGGGGTGGCGGGAGTAGTCGGAGAGAACGTCCAGCCAGTAGCGCCCGGCGTGCTCCGCCAGGCGCGGTCGACGGATGCGCTCCAGCTCCTCGGCGCCGAGCCCCCGCTCTCCCAGCTCCTCCAGCACCGCCAGGGAGACCTCCTCCACCCGCTCCACGTCGGCGGGCCCCGCCACCACCGCCAGGGAGAGGTAGCCGTGCCGGGCGAAGACCTGGCTGGCGTAGGAGTGCACCTGGGGGGCGTAGGCGAGCCCCAACTCCTCCCGCACGCGCCGCTCCAGGCGCTGGGCCAGGACGTCGGCGAGCAGGGAGAGTCCCCAGGCGCGGCTGTCGACCCGCCCGTCCGTGGTGGGCAGGAGCAGGAAGACGAGGGCGCCCTCCGCCTCCGCCGGCAGGGAGTACTCGCGCCGCAGCCCTTGGGCGGGAGCGTGGGTCATCAGGGGGCCGACGTAGGGTCGCGGGTCGCGGCGCGCGGGCAGGTTCCCCAGGGTGCGAGCCACCGACTCGACGATGCGGTCGGGATCCGAACCGCCCCAGATCACGACCGAGAGGGGGGCGCTACGCAGCTCCCCCGTCAGCCAGCGCTGCAACTCGTCGAAGGGGAAGTCCGCCAGCGCCTGCGGGTCGGGTATCCAGCGCGGCTCGTCCTCGGCGAAGACCTCCGGGAAGAAGCGCGCCCCCACCGCCGACCAGGGATCGGCCAGGAGATCGGCGTGCTGCTCGGGGTAGCGGCGCGCCCAGGCCTCCAGCAGCTCGGGACGCCAGGCCAGGTGGGTCAGGTAGGCGGCGCAGAGCTCCAGCTCCAGGTCGAGCTCGGTCAGCGCGATCTCCCCGCCCAGGACGATGGCGTCCTCCTCGACGGTCAGGAGGAGGCTCAGGTCGTGCCCCTCCAGGATGCGCTCCAGCTGCGCCTGGGGGTGGGCCTCGAGCCCCATCGCGACCGCCAGGTCCTCGGCCACCCAGGCGAAGTCCCAGCGCCCCGGCGGGAGACTCATCTGACCGCCGCGCAGGAAGAGGCGCACCTCCGCCCGGTCCCCCTCCGCCGGCGCCAGGTAGAGGTGCACGTCGTTCTCGAAGTGCACGTAGCGCAGCTCGAGCTCCGGGTAGTCCTGCTCCTCCAGGATCGCTCCGGGACGTTGGTCAGCGGTGTGGTAGGCGAAGGTGCGCGGCGGCGCGAAGGCGCGCTCGGCCACCTCGCTCTCGCAGCTCTCGCGCCAGACCTCCGCCAGCGCCTGGCGGGTGTCCCGTTCCGGCTCCAGGTCGCCGACCAGGGCCAGGAGCGGCAGATCGCACCAGAGGGAGTTCCAGGAGCGCTGCACCCGCTCGGGATCGAGCCCGTCGATGAGCTCCTCCAACTCCTCTTGCAGGGCGGCGGTGTCGTAGTCGAGAGCCGCGTCCTCCGCGGCGATCAAGAGCCAGTCCGCCTCTTCGAAGGCGTTCCGTAGCTTTTCGGAGGCGATCGTCTGCTCGATCTCCCGACGGTGCTCTTCCACCGTCCGCGCCAGCTCTCCTGCGCCGAACCCGTGCAGCCTGACGCGGCGCAGCTCCTGCTCGACCCGGGCCAGGGCCTCGCGCCAGCGCCCGGGGCAGGGGTGGATCTCGACGTCGAAGCCCACCAAGGGCGCCCAGGGGACCGAGCCGACGAGCTCCACCGCCACCCCTTCGAGGAGCTCGGGGTGCTCCTCCCTGAGGCGGGTCAGCCGACGTCCGACCAGGGTCGCGCCGACGGCGCGGGCCAGCGCTTCCTTCAGGCGCTCGCGGGTGGGAGGACGGTGCGCGACCTGCCGCACGCTGCGCAGCGTGATCCCCACCCCCGTGAGCTCGCTCTCGGGTAGGACCAGCAGCGGCTCCGAGACCTCCAGCGCCCCCGGGTCCGGCTCGCCGGGCGGGGGCTGCGCCGGATGCGCGAGGTCGCCGAAGGCGGCTCGCAGCAGCGGCAGCGGATCTCCCGCGAGGTCCCCCGCCAGGAGCAGGGTCATCCGCTCGGGCCGGTACCAGCGGCGGTGGAAGGCGCGCACGAGCTCGCGGTCGAAGCGCACGCGGCTCGCGGCCAACCCGATCACGGGGTGCTCGACGAAGGCCAGCCCCTGGTGAGCCCAGCGGTCGAGCTCCCATCCGATCCCGCCCCCCGCGCTCCTGCGCTCCCGCTCCTCGGCGTCGACCACGGGGAGCTCCGCCTCGATCGCCTGCGGCTCGAAGAGCGGGCGCGTGGCGAGCTCCCGCAGGACCTCCAGCGCCTCCCCCACCAGGGCGGGCTCGTTCGAGGGCAGGTCGATCAGGTAGGTCGTCGAGGTGGGCCCGGTGAAGGCGTTGAGGTCGGGACCCGAGGCGATGCCGTTCTCGGCGGCCCAACGATCCAGCGCCCCCTCGGGCCAACCCTCCGTTCCCCGGAAGACCAGATGCTCGACGAAGTGCGCCAGGCCCTCCTCGCCGGGGCCCTCCATCAGGCTGCCGACCGCCACGTGCAGCCAGATGCGCACCGCCTGCGCCGGCTGGTCGCAGGGGGCCCAGGCGTAGCGCAGCCCGTTCTCGAGCGCGCCGTAGCGCACCGACGGTCGCGGCGGCAGGTCGGAGTGCTCGTGGGGCCAGGGACGCGTCTCGATCCCCTGGCCGGCCCCGGGGGCGGCCAGGCCGAGGGCCAGGCAGAGGCACGTGGGGATCCACCGGGAGCGGCGTCGCATCGCTCGTCCTATCGACCGGAGGATCCGGCGCGCTGGATCAATCGCCGTAGCCCTGGGGGTGGGCGCTGTGGAAGCGCCAGGCGTCCTCGATCACCGTCCCCACGTCGGCTCGAGCCGGCTGCCAGCCCAGCATCGAGCCCGCCAGGGTGCCGCCGGAGACGAGCACCGCCGGGTCCCCCGCGCGCCGCGGCGCCACCTCGGCGGAGATCCCGTGGCCGGTGACCTCGCGGGCGGTGGCGATGATCTCCTTGACGGAGAAGCCGCTGCCGGTGCCCAGGTTGAGGGCGAAGGACTCCCCCACCGTCTGCAGGCGCGCCAAGGCCCTCAGGTGGGCGTCCGCCAGGTCGTCGACGTGGATGTAGTCGCGGATGCAGGTGCCGTCGGGGGTGGGGTAGTCGTTCCCGAAGATCTTGATCGCTTCCCGCTGCCCCAGGGCGACCTCGAGCACGAGCGGGATCAGGTGCGTCTCCGGGGCGTGGTCCTCGCCGATCGTCCCATCGGGGGCGGCGCCGGCCGCGTTGAAGTAGCGCAGGGCAGCGTAGCGCATCCCGTAGGCGTGGGCGTAGTCCGCCATCATGTGCTCCATGTGGAGCTTGGTGCGCCCGTAGGGGTTGATCGGGTTCTGCGGGTGGTCGTCGGGGATCGGGACCACCTCCGGCTCGCCGTAGGTGGCGCAGGTGGAGGAGAAGACGATGTCGCGCACCCCCGCCGCGCGCAGCTCCTCGAGCAGGCACCAGGTGTGGTGCACGTTGGTCTCGTAGTAGATCGCCGGCTGCTCCACCGACTCCCCCACGTAGCACTTGGCCGCGAAGTGCACCACCGCCCGCGGCCGGTGCTCGGCGAGCGCGGCGCGCACGGCGTCCCGGTCCCCGAGGTCCGCCACCACGAGCGGCGCGTCGGTCGCGGCGCGGTGTCCCGCGGAGAGGTTGTCGAGGACCACCACCTCCACCTCACGGCGCTGGAGCTCCTTGACGGTGTGGCTGCCGATGTAGCCGGCGCCACCGGCGACGAGGACGGGACCCTGGGGAGTGTCGGGGAGTTGCATGCCGCGCAGTGTAGTCTCCGCCTATTGCGAGTTCGCGCCCGTCAACGGGCCAGGCGCGCACCGGCGGCGGCCAGGTCGCTCCAGAAGGTGGGCCAGGACTTCGCCACGCAGCCCGCGTCCCCCACCTCGACCCCGGCGCGCAGGAGTCCCAGGAGGGCGAAGGCGAAGGCCATGCGGTGATCGCCCCGCGGGTCGAGGAGTGCCGCCTCGTCGGAGGGCTCCCCGGGCCCCACCTCCAGGCTCTCGTCGTCGGCGCGCACCGCGAACCCCAGGCGCGCCAATCCCTCCGCCAGCACCTCGATGCGGGAGCTCTCCTTCCCCGGCAGGGTGCCGAGCCCCTCGAGCCGGCTGCGCGCACCCACCCCCTGGGCGGCTCCCGCGGCGACCGCCGCCAGGGGCGGGGCGAGGTCCGGCTCGCCGCTGAGGTCCAAGAGGGCGCCGCGCGTCGGTCGTCCCTCGGCGTAGAGGGCTTCCCCCGCCTGCCCGGCGGCGCAGCCGAAGGCGCGCAGGTGCTCCACGACGCGGGTGTCCCCCTGGGGGGAGTCGAGGGTCAGCCCGTCGATCTCCACCCTGCCCCCGCTGAGGCAGCCCGCGGCGAGCGCCACCGCGGCTCCCGACGCGTCCGGCTCGATCGCCAGGGGCGCGTCCGGGGCGCGCAGGGTCCCGGTCACCCGGAACTCCCCTCCAGGGGAGCTCGT
>CAZDQL010000091.1:19764-25642 GCA_964507325.1 uncultured Planctomycetaceae bacterium
GCTCGCCGCAGGGTCGCGAGCAGCGGGGGGCTCGAGCGCCGGCGGAGAGACCCCGTGGCCTCCAGGCGCAGGGCACCCGGGGAGAGGCCTCCCAGGGCGATCGACGCGGTGAGCAGTCGGGCGGCGGTGCCCGACTCCCCCACGTTCGGCCAGCCGCGCCCCTCGGGGTCGGCGGCGCACCAGCTCCTGCCGGGAGCCGGAGGGCGACCGGTGACGAGGAGGCCCCCCCCGCTGCCGGCGGCGACGGGCACCCCGAGGCCAGCCAGGGCTCCCCAGAGGGCGACCACGTCCGCGGAATCCCCGACCGCCTGCATCGCGGTCGTGCCCTCGGCGAGGGCGGCAGCCACCAGGGCGCGCTGGGCGATCGACTTCGAGCGGGGAACTCGCACGCGCCCACCGATCCGACTCTCCGGAGAGAGCCCCTGGCTGTCGGGCGTGGGCGCCATCGGGGCGCGATTGTAGTGGCCCGGGCTCGCTGCCATACTCCCCCTTTTCCCCCCGCAAGTGCCATGAGCCAAGAAACCGTCTACCTCGGCCGCGAGGACCGCCCCCCCGGCCTCAATCAGATCGCCTCCGGCAAGGTGCGCGACATCTACGCAGTGGATGCCGAGCACCTGCTCTTCGTCACCACCGACCGCGTCTCCGCCTTCGACGTCGTGATGGACGCGGGCGTGCCGCGCAAGGGAGCCGTCCTGACCGCCATCGCCGCCCACTGGTTCGAGCGCACCACGGACCTGGTGCCGAACCACCTCGTCTCCACCTCCGTGGACGGGATCCCGGGACTGGACGACACCTGGCGCGACCGCCTCGCCGGCCGCTCGATGCTGGTGCGCCGAGCGCAGCCGGACCCGATCGAGTGGGTGGTGCGCGGGTACCTGGCGGGCTCCGGTTGGAAGGAGTACGGCAAGAGCGGCACCGTCTGCGGCATTCTCCTGCCCCCCGGTCTCGACCAGGCCCAGGTGCTGCCCGAGCCGATCCTGACCCCCACCACCAAGTTCGAGGCCCACGATCGCCCCCTCTCCCCCGAGGAGGCGGCCGAGATGGTCGGCGTCGAGCACTACCGTGCAGGAGAGCGCCTGGTGCTGGAGCTCTTCCGCCGCGGCACCGAGGAGCTGGCGCAGATCGGGATCGTGCTGGCGGACACCAAGTTCGAGCTCGGCACCAAGGACGGCGAGCTGCTCCTGATCGACGAGGCCCTCACCCCCGACTCCTCGCGCTTCTGGGACGCCGAGGGCTACCGGGTGGGGATCAGCCCGCCCAGCTTCGACAAGCAGATCCTGCGCGATCACCTGGAGACGCTCGACTGGGACAAGGAGTACCCGCCGCCTGCCCTGGATCCCGCCGTCCTCGAGCGCGTCTCCCAGCGCTACCTCGAGATCTGCGCCAAGATCACCGGCTCTGCTCCCGTGGAGGCCACCCCGTGAAAGTCGCTCTCTTGATGGGATCGGACTCCGATCTCCCGCGCCTGCGCCCCTGCCTCGAGACGCTGCGCTCCCTGGAGATCCCCTTCCTGGCGCGGGTCCTCTCCGCCCACCGCACCCCCGAGGACCTGGTGCGCTTCGTCGAGGAGCAGGCCCCCGGAGCGGGGGTGAGGGTCTTCATCTGCGCCGCGGGCGGGGCCGCCCACCTGGCGGGAGTGGTGGCCGCCCACACCGACCTGCCGGTGCTGGGGATCCCGATGGACAACCCGCCCCTCGGCGGACTGGACGCCCTGCTCGCCACCGTGCAGATGCCCGGCGGGGTCCCCGTGGCCACCCTGGGCGCGGGCTCCGGTGGACCCAAGAACGCCGCCCTGCACGCGGCCCGCATCCTGGCCCTCGGCGACGAGGCCCTGGCGCGGCGCCTGGCGGAGTTCCGCGCGACCCAGGCGAGCCAGGTGCGCGCCAAGGACGCGCGCCTGCAGGCGGAGCTCGAAGCCTGAGCTCCCCTCTCCTCCCGAGCCCCCCCCCATTGTCATGCACGTAGAGACCCTGCGCTGGGAAGGTGGCCGCGACGGCCACGTCGTGATGCTCGAGCAGACCCTGCTCCCCACGCGGGAGGAGCGCCTGCACGTCCGCACCGTCCCCGAGATGGTGGACGCGATCTACCGCCTGGCGGTACGCGGCGCGCCGGCGATCGGCGTGGCGGCCGCCTACGGCCTCCTGCTCGGGATCCAGGATCACGCCGGCGACGCGCCGGATGAGATCCTGGCCCGCACCCAGCGCACCGCCGACACCCTGGCCGGGGCGCGGCCGACCGCGGTCAACCTCTTCTGGGCCCTGGCGCGCATGGGCGCCCGCGCGGAGCGGGAGCACGCCGCCGGCGCGGATGGCGAGGGGATCGTCGCCGCGCTCTTCGAGGAGGCCCACGCCATCTTCGAGGGGGACCGCGCCACCTGCCGTCGCATGGGCGAGATCGGCGCCGAGCTGATCGAGGACGGCCACGCCCTCTTGACCCACTGCAACGCCGGCGCCTTGGCCACGGCCGGGATGGGCACGGCGCTGGCGCCGATGTACGTGGCGGCCGAGCAGGGCAAGCGCATCCACGTCTACGCCGACGAGACGCGCCCCCTCCTGCAGGGGGCGCGCATCACCGCCTGGGAGCTGGGGCGGGCCGGCATCGAGGTCACCCTGATCGCCGACAACGTGGCCGCCAGCTTGATGCGCAGCGGGAAGGTCGACGCGGTCTTCGTCGGCTCCGACCGCATCGCGCGCAACGGAGACGTGTGCAACAAGATCGGCACCTACTCGGTCGCCCTGGCGGCCCGGGCCCACGACGTCCCCTTCTACGTGGTGGCCCCCCTCTCCACGGTCGATCCCTCCTTGGACTGCGGTGCGGCGATCCCGATCGAGGAGCGTCCCGCCGAGGAGGTCACCGAGGGATTCGGCGCGCGCACGGCCCCCGCGGGGGTGGCGGTCTACAACCCCGCGTTCGACGTGACCCCGGCGGCGCTGGTGGCGGGGATCGTGACCGAGGTGGGTCTCGTCTCGCAGCCGAACACCGAGCGCATGGAAGCTGCCCTGGCGGCCGGAGCGGGTTGAGCGGCGACAGCGCCGTCCCGCAAAGGGACGGAAAAGGGGCTTGAATTCGCGCCCTTCTAGGAACCCGGTTTTCAGCGACGGGGCTCCTGTGGCCGAAGATACGGGTGTTCCCCCCCCCGCGGGACGCCCACGATCGTCGACCCCCATGAGCGGCAAGCGCAAGTCCCAGCCGGCCAAGTCCGGCACCTCCGCCAAGCCCGGCGTGGCGAAGCCCGATCAGATGTCCGCCGAGCTCTTGGAGTTCATCCAGGCCATCGACGAGTACAAGCGCAATCAGCAGCGCCCCTTCCCCACCTGGAGCGAGATCCTGACGATCGTCATGGAGCTCGGCTACCGCAAGGTGGGCTAGGGTCGCGGAGTCCCTGCCCCTCAGACGTAGATCGGGAACTCGCGCGCGGTGTCCGCGACCTCGGCCCGGATGCGGGTGGCGACGGTCTCGTCGTCGAGGTGCTCGAGGCGCTCGACGATCCACCCCGCCAGCCGCTGCATGTGCTCCTCGACCAGCCCGCGGGTGGTGATCGCCGCTGTGCCGAGCCGGATCCCCGAGGCCTCCATCGGCGGCCGCTGGTCGTAGGGGATCAGGTTCTTGTTGCAGGTCAGGTCCACCGAGTGCAGGGCGTCCTCCGCCCGGGCGCCGGTGATCCCGCTCGCCCCCACGTCGACCAGCATAAGGTGGTTGTCGGTGCCCCCCGAGACGATGCGCAGGCCCCGCTCGGCGAGCCCCTCCGCCAGCGTGCGCGCGTTGGCCACCACCTGCCGCTGGTAGTCGACGAAGTCCGGTTGCGCCGCTTCCTTGAGGGCGATCGCCTTGGCGGCGATGACGTGCATCAGCGGCCCCCCTTGGCCGCCGGGGAAGACGGCGCTGTTGACCTTCTTCAACCACTCCAGGTCGTTGGTGACCACCAGGCCCCCGCGCGGCCCGCGCAGGGTCTTGTGGGTGGTCATCGTCACGATGTCGGAGTGGGGCACGGGTGAGGGGTGCACGCCGGCGGCCACCAGGCCGGCGATGTGTGCCATGTCGACCAGGAGGTGCGCCCCCACCTCGTCCGCCACCGTGCGGAAGGCGGCGAAGTCGATGGTGCGCGAGTAGGCGGAGGCACCGGCCAGGATCAGCTTGGGGCGCAGCTCCCGCGCCTGGGCCGCCACCGCCTGCATGTCGATCAGCTCCGTCTCGCGGTCGAGCCCGTAGCCGTGGAAGTCGTAGAAGACGCCGGAGAAGTTCTTCGGGTGTCCGTGGGAGAGGTGGCCCCCGTGGTCCAGGTTCATCGCCAGGACCCGATCGCCCGGCTCGCAGAGGGTCATCAGCGCCGCCACGTTGGCCTGGGTACCGCTGTGGGGCTGCACGTTGGCGTAGCCCGCCTGGAAGACCTCCTTGGCGCGGGCGCGCGCCAGGTTCTCGGCGCTGTCGACGTGCTCGCACCCGCCGTAGTAGCGGCGCCCCGGATAGCCCTCCGCGTACTTGTTGGTGAGCACCGTGCCCATGGCGGCGATCACCTCGCGGGAGGCGTGGTTCTCGGAGGCGATCAGCTCCAGCTGGGCCTCCTGGCGGGCGGCCTCCAGGTCGATCGCGGCCCAGATCTCGTCGTCGCTGCGCGGCGTGGGGGTGGTGGTCGTCATGGCGGCGGATTCGGTCATCGCTTCGCGGTTCGGATCATCGGGATGGGAGGCAGCTCAGCCGTCCCCCGGGGGAGGGGGCAGGGAAGCGCTCTCCGCGCTCGGGTCGGCCGCCAGCTCCTCGGCCCGCTGGAGCTCGGCCTCGTCCAGTGGAGCGACCCGCGCGGCGTCTTTGTAGAGGCCGGAACTCTCCACGTCGAGGGTACCGTCCTCCTTCCAGGCGAAGAAACTCCCGTCCAGCCTCCCATCGACCCAGGTGCCCACCACCATGCGCGCGCCGTTCGCGTACCAGCGCTGGCCGACTCCCTGCTGGAGGTTTTCCGCGAAGGTCGCGATCTCGTTCAGCTTTCCGCTGTCGTGCCAGCGCCGCCACTCGCCGACGCGCTTGCCGGCATCGTAGGTCCCCACGCGGTGCTTCTGACCGTTGGCGTGCCACTGGAGCCACTCCCCCACCATGAGACCGTTCTCGTGCTGCCCTTGGAGACCGAGCACCTCGTTGGGGTACCAGCTCTTGGTGGTGCCGACCTTGACCCCCTTCTCCCAGGTCTCCTCCGCCAGCAGGGTTCCGATCTCGTGGTAGCGCCTCTCGACGCCGTTGAGCTGGTCGGCGATGAACTGGGCCTCGCGCTTGACCTCGCCACCCGGGTAGTACTCCACCACGGGTCCTTCGACATAGCCGTCGACCAGGGGCAGGCGGGTGAGCAGCTCGCCACCCGGGTGGAAGCTCTCGAAGGAGACGCGCATCCCGTTCTCGTGGACCACTCGCTCCTTGACGGTGCCCTCCTGCTCCCAGTAGGTCTCCCACGTGCCGACGAACTGGTCGGCGGCGTAGAGGCTCTTCTGTGCCAACTGCCCGCTGGGGAAGTAGGCCAGGGACTCCCCCTCGCGCTTGCCGGCCTGCCAGGTCTCGCGTCGCTCGATCGCCCCGGTGGGGAAGAACTCCTCCCAGGCTCCCTCTTTGAGGCCCGCCTCGTCGTAGCGGCCGACGATCTTCTTCTGGCCGTTCTTGTGCCACTCCGTGTAGTCGCCGACGTACTTGCCGTAGTGCAGGGTCGCCTCGCGCTTCTTGAGGGTCTCCGCTTCGTCCCAGTAGTCGATCTCCTGGCGCTTGCCGGTCTTCCCGGTCCCGCCGGAGGAATCCCCGGAGCCGCAGCCGCAGGCGAGGACGGACAGCAGGGACAGGAGAGCCAGGAGGGGGGCGTTGGAGTGGGGCGTCTTCATGGCCTGAGTGTAGCTCCTCGGGG
>CAZDQL010000092.1:0-25512 GCA_964507325.1 uncultured Planctomycetaceae bacterium
GGGCAGGTAGCCCTTGATGACCTCGATCTCGGCCCGCTCCGTGTCGGCGCGCTCCTGTCGACCGGCGTTCTCGAATTGCTCGGCGCTGTCGGTGCGCGTCTTGACCGCCGTGGCCAGCACGGCCAGCTCTTCTGCGGCGCTGAGCTCGTCCCCGCGCTCGATGCGCTTGTTCTTCAGCGCTGCGAGCAGGAGCCGCAGCGTGTCGCGCCGCACCGTTTCGCCGGCGCGCATGGCGTCCTTCAGGTCTTCGGTGAGTCGTTCGGTGAGTGACATCTTCAGCTCCGTCCACCGCTGCCCTGGCCGCCGTTGTCGCCGTTGTCGCCGTTGGCGCCGAAGCGTTCCAGGTCGTCGGCGTCGACCACCGCCGCCGCGACCAGACGGTCGTCGGCCCTCAGATTCACCAACCGCACGCCCTGCGTGTTGCGGCCCATCTGTGAGAGGTCGCTGACGTGGGAACGCACGATCATCCCCCCCTGGGTGATGAACAGCACGTCGTCTCCGTCGCGGCAGAGGCGCACGGCGACCACCGGGCCGTTGCGCCCGGCGGTGCGGATGTTGATCACCCCCTGGCCGCCGCGCCCCTGGATGGGGTAGTCCCCCAGCGGCGTGCGCTTGCCGTGGCCTCGCTCGCAGGCGGTCAAGAGGTAGGCCCCCTCGACGGCCACGATCATGCCCACCACCGCGTCCCCACCCTTGAGCTTGATGCCGCGCACGCCCCGGGTCGTGCGGCCCATGGCGCGCGCGCTCTTTTCGTCGAAACGGATCGCCTGCCCGCGCCGGGAGGCCAGCATGATCGTGTCCCCCGGCTGGGCCAGGGAGACTCCGACCACTTCGTCGCCCTCTTCCAGGACGATGGCGCGAATGCCCCCCTTCTTGGGGCGCGAGTAGGCCTCCAACCGGGTCTTCTTGACGATCCCACGCTTGGTGGCGAAGACGACCGAGCTCTCGTTGTCGAACTCGGGGACGCGCAGGATCGAGTTGACCCTCTCCCCCTCGCGCAGGTTGAGCAGGTTGGCGATGGCGCGTCCCTTGGCGGTGCGACCCGCCTCGGGGAGGTTGTAGACCTTGAGCCAGAAGACCTGCCCGAGGTTGGTGAAGGACAGCAGGTAGTCGTGGGTCGAGGCCACGAAGAGCGCCTCCAGCACGTCCCCCTCCTTGGAGTCCGAGCCGCGGATCCCGCGACCGCCGCGCCCCTGGGCGCGGTAGGTGTCGACCGGCAGCCGCTTGACGTAGCCGTCGCGGCTGAAGGTGACCACCATCAGGTCCTCGGTGATCAGGTCGCCGATGTCGAAGGAGTTGTCTATCTCCTCGTCGCAGATCTCGGTGCGCCGCTCGTCTCCGTAGCGCTTCTCGAGCTCGTCGAGGTCGGCGCGGATGATGTCGGTCACGCGCTCCTCGCGCGCCAAGATGTCGTTCAAGTCCGCGATCGTCTCCAGCAGGCTGGCGTGCTCCTGCTGCAGTTTCTCGCGCTCGAGCCCAGTCAGGCTGCCGAGGCGCATGTCGACGATCGCTTGCGCCTGCCGCTCGCTGAGCTGGAACTCGGCCTGCAGGAGCCGCTTGGCCTCGTCGCGATCCGCGGCGCCGCGCACCAACTCGATCACGCGGTCGATGTGATCGACCGCCACGAGCAGGCCGTCGACGATGTGCTTGCGCTCCTCCGCCTTGCGCAGCAGGTACTCGGTCCTGCGGCGGATCACCTCGCGCCGGTGCTCCAGGTAGGCGTCCAAGAGCTGACGCAGCCCCAGCGTCCTCGGTTGGCGCTCGGAGATTGCCAGGTTGATGATGCTGTAGGTGGTCTGCAGCGGTGTGTACTTGAAGAGCTGGTTGGCGACGACCGTGGGGTCCTCGCCGCGCTTCAGCTCGACCACCAGGCGCATCCCCTGCTTGCTCGACTGGTCCTCGACGTTGTAGATGCCGGTGATGCGGCCGTCCTTCACGATGTCGACCATCTTGGCGATGATCCCCGTCTTCTCGGCCGCCTTGCGCGTCTGGTAGGGGATCTCGGTGAAGACCAGGAGCTGCTTCGTGCCCTTCTCTTCGATGTGATGCCGCGCGCGCACGCGGATCAGGCCGCGCCCGGTGGTGTAGGCCTGCAGGATGCCGCGCCGACCCATGACGATCCCACCGGTCGGGAAGTCGGGGCCGGGCACGATCTCGATCAGACGCTGGGTCGAGACCTCCGGGTCGTCGAGGATGGCGCGCAGTGCGGCGCAGATCTCGCGCAGGTTGTGCGGCGGCATCGAGGTCGCCATGCCCACCGCAATGCCGTCGGTGCCGTTGCAGAGCAGGTTGGGGAAGCGACTCGGCAGCACCGTCGGCTGGTTGCGCGTGTCGTCGTAGTTGGGCTCGAAGTCGACCGTGTCCTTGTCGAGATCGCCCATCATCTCGGTCGAGACCCCGGTCATGCGCGCCTCCGTGTAGCGCATGGCCGCCGGCGGGTCCGCGTCGATCGAGCCGAAGTTGCCCTGGCCGTCCACCAGGGGGTAGCGCAGGGAGAAACCCTGGGCCATGCGCACCAGCGTCGGGTAGACCACCGACTCGCCGTGCGGGTGGTAGTTGCCCGAGGTGTCGCCGGCGATCTTGGCGCACTTGCGGTAGCGTCCCCGCGGACCCAGGTTCAGGTCGTTCATCGCCACCAGGATCCGCCGCTGGGAGGGCTTCAGGCCGTCGCGCACGTCGGGCAGGGCGCGCGAGTGGATGACCGACAGCGCGTAGGTCAGGTACGACTCGCGCATCTCGCGCGTGATGGAGCGCGGGGTCGGCGGATTCGTCGCAGGGAACGGGGCGGCGGAGGGAGTCGGTGTGTCGGTGTCGGTCATCGAAGGGGAAGGCATGGCGACCGGCGGCAGTCCCGGCGCCGGTCGCGGGGCCTCAGGTCGTCCGCAGCGCGCGCACGGAGAGCTCCGCGGCGCTCAGGCGCCCGTGTTCGGTAGCGAAGAGGTCCGGCAGGTCGGTGGGCACGCTCTCGAAGGCTTGGCTCTCGAGGCGCACGCCCTGGGGAGCCCGCTCCCAGAGCAGCCAAGAGGCGTCGGCGCACCAGCGCGGAGGGGAGAGCTCCCCCCGCGGAACGAGCTTGTCGCTGGTGGCCAGTACGGCGCTGGGCACCTCCAGCCGACGCGCCTCGGTCAAGAGGACGCGGCCGCCGACGCGCGCCAGGAGCACGCCGGCGCCGATCGCCTCCGTGCCGAACCAGACGCGGTCCGCGCGTGCGACCTGATCGGCGAGGGCCGCGTCGTAGACCATGCGCACCCGCACCCCCGCGTCGATCAGGCGCCGGGCCATGCGACGGCCGGACAGATCGGGGCTGCCCTCGGAGAGCACCACCTCGGGGGCGAGGCCGCGTCCCTGAGCCTCCTCGATCGCGAGCGCGACCGTGTCCGACCACCCTTGCACGAGGATCACTTCGCCGCGCACCAGCTCGCCGATGAGCGTGGCGGCGCAGGCGCGTCGATCGGGCAGCCGGCGCCCGGCGGCCAGGGGCTCGCCGCTCCAGGCCTCTTCCCCCGCGCCCTCGCCCCCGAGCCAGAGTCCGAGCTCCTCCGCCAGCGCCTCCCGCGGGGAGCCTGCGAACCCGTAGTGCCCAGCGCGGCCGCGGGCCATCAGCTCGCGCAGAGCGGCCAGCCAACCCGCCACGGGTCCGCGCCATCCGTGGGCTTCGTCGAGGGGGGTGAGGCCCGAGTGCACCAACTCCTGAGCTCCCTCCCAGTCGCGCGGTTCGTCGCCGCGGGCGAGCCCCTCGACGAGCTCCCGGGAAGCCTCGCGGACGACCGTCTCGGCGCTCGACGCGCGGTCGCGCAGCAGGGGCTGCAGGCGCTCGAGCAGGGGCATCTCGGCTGCGGTCGCCGTCCCTTGACCGGGGGTCCAGACGAAGCGGTGGCGTGAGGTCGACATCGGGTTTCGCCGGGCTCCAGGCGAGGGTCTATTGTCGCCCGAAACGGCTGGGGATCCACGGGTCGAGGGCCATTTATGGGCCCGGTCAACCCCCGTTTTCGGGCTACTTCTTGGAGGCGTCGGAAGCGCTCTCCAGGAGCCCGCGCCAGCGCTCCGGGCACCCCCCCAGCAGGGCGGCCGCGGCCTCCCGATCCCCCTCTCCCATCCGCTCGCAGAAGAGCGCCACGACGTCGAGTCCCGGCCGCCCCAGGACCCCCAGGAGGGTGGCGTACTCCCCGCGCTGCACCCAGCTCGCGTCGAGGGTCAGGCAGGCTTCCAGACCGCCGGCGAGCTCCTCCGCGCCCAGGCTCTCCCGGTCCCCCTGGCGAGCCGCTCCGGCGTGCAGGGCCGCTAGGAGATCGGGGTCGATTCCCTCGACGTCGCGGGCGCACTCCAGCGCCCGGTCCCAGCGGCCCAGGGCCAACTCGGCGCGCACCCGATCGAGGGGGTAGGCCTGCACGAGGGTCCAGACCTCTCCCCCCGCGGTGAGCAGGAAGAAGAGCGCCCCCGCCGCCGCGGCCAGGCGCAGCCGGCGGCGGAAGCGACGCGCGAAAGCCGGGTCGATCCAGGCGCGTTCGAGGAAGGCCACCCGCGCCCCGGTGGAGAAGTGGCGCCAGCCGGCGACGTCGCGCAGGCGACCGCCGACCCGCTCGAGGGCGCGCACCATGGCCGACGGGTCTCCCAGGAGCTGCAGGCTGAAGAGGTCCGCCTCCAACTCGCAGCGGCGCGAGAGCCAACCGAAGCCCAGGGCCCACAGGCCCAGGGTGGCGACCAGGATCAACGCCGCCAGCCACTCGCTCTCGGGCGCCAGCCAACCCGTCGCCAGGTCCGCCGCGAAGAAGGCACCCAGGGCCCAGGCGAGGAAGACGGTCACGTGGCGCAGCTTGGCGTGTCCGATCTCGTGGGCATAGACGGCGGCCAGCTCGCGCGGGGAGAGCGCCGCCAGCAGGGAGTCGGAGAAGAGCACCACCCGCCGGCGACCGCCGACCCCGACGATGGCGGCGTTGGCGAGCAGGTGGCCCGTGCGCCAGACGCGCAGCTCGCGCGGGTGGAAGTCCGCGCGACGAGCCACGGCCTCCAGCAGACTGCGCTGCGGTCCGGAGGGGAGGGGGATGGTGTCCCAGGTGTTGGTCAGGAGCACGGGCAGAGCGAGGGCCAGAAGCCCCAGGACGCCCGTCACGAAGCTCGCGTGCAGGAGCCCGATGTGCTGGATCTTCTCGGTCCAACCGGGGACCAGGCCGAGGGCGGCGCTCACGCCGACGTAGATCCCCAGCGGCACGAGAGCCGACCCGAACATGCGCAGCTGGAAGGCGAGCAGCCGTCGCCGCAGCGGCCCCCGCGGGGCGTGCACCCCCACCTCGGCGCGGATCGCGAGCACCTGCAGGACCAGGTAGGGGGCGAAGACGACGAAGAGCGCCCACTCGGGCCAGGTCGTGGCGGTCAGGCGCGCGCCGCTCCACTCGCGCACGGCGGGAAGCCAGGCGGTGCCGAGGGCCAGGCAGGCGAACCCCAGGGGCGCCGAGAGGGAGAGCAGGCGGCTGGAGAGGCGCGCCGCCCGGAAGCGGCCCCGCTCTCCGCTGTAGCGCGCCAGCCACGCGAGCAGCTGCGGCAGGGGCAGGAGCACCAGGCCCCAGAGGGGACTCACGTCGCCCCAGCCGAAGCCCGCCTCCGCGGTCGCCTCGGCCCCGATCGCGAGCAGGATGTGCAGGAGGTAGCCCACGGGTTCGTAGCGGCGAGCTTAACAGCGCGTCGGCCAGGCGGGCCCCAGGCGCTCCACCCCGCCGGTGAGCCAGAGCTCGCCGTCGCGCAGGTCGACTTCGAGCTCGCCCCCGGGCAGCACCACGCGCACCGGCCAGCGCCCTCCGGGGGCCAGGACCGCCGCCGCCGCGCAGGCGCCGCTGCCGCAAGCGGCGGTCTCGCCGACGCCCCGCTCCCAGACGCGGAGGCGCAGGTGATCGGGGTGCGCGACGACGAACTCCACGTTGGTGCCGTGGGGGAAACGCGGGTCGCGCTCCAGGCGCGGGCCCCAGTCCAGGACTTCCCGATCGCGCAGGGCCTCGCGCGCGAGCACCAGGTGCGGGTTGCCGAGGTCGACCACCGCGCCCTCCAGCGCCTCGCCGTCGAGGCGCAGCCCCAAGCGCGGTCCGACGCGCGCGGCGCCCATCGACACCTCGACCCGCTGCGAGCCGAGCACCCTTGCGCGGCGCGGCCCGGCGTCGGTGACCAGCTCCAGCTCGGGGCCGCTCGCGTGTCCCGCGCCGACGGCGTAGTGGGCCGCGCAGCGCAGTCCGTTGCCGCAGGCCTCCGGCCGGCTCCCGTCGCGATTGAAGACCGTCATGCGCAGGCGGCCCCCTCCCTCGCGGTCGAGCAGCAGCACTCCGTCGGGGTGGCGCGGATCCCGGGCAGCGCTCTCCCGTGCCAGTGCGGCGGGGTCGTCGGGAGAAGGGCCGAGGATTCCGTCGACCAGGAGGAAGCGGTTCCCCGTGCCGGCCAGGAAGGCCCCCACCGAGGTCCCCTTCACAGGCGCCTCTCGATCTTGGCGGTGTTCTTGAAGTGCAGCTTGGCCACCTGCCCCAAGGACTCCACCCCGTGCCGGCGACTGAAGGCGACCCCGGCGGCGTCGGTGGGCGCTCCGGCGCCCTTGCGCAGCTCGACCTCCCACTGGGAGGAGAGCTCGGCGAGGGCCAGCAGGAATTCCGCCCGCGCCAGCACGCTGGCGGCCGCCACGGCGGCGTTGCGCTCCGCCCGGGGCGCCTGGACGAGGCGCACGTCGAGCTCCCCCGCCGCGCGCTGCATCACGTCGGCGGCGGCGAACTGGTCCACCAGGGCGCGGTCGCCCGGTCGAGCGACGCGGCGCAGAACGTCGGCGTGCAGCTCCGCGAGCAGGGGGTTCAGACCGCGGTATTCGGGGTAGATCCGGTTGTACTCGCTGGGATCCAGGCGCCGGATCGCGTGGGGGACGCGCTCCCGGAGGTGGGCCGCCAGGCGCAGGGCGCGCGGGTCGCTCAGGCGCTTGCTGTCGGTCACCCCGAGCGCGCCGAGCTCCTGCGCCTCCTCCGGCACCAGCCGTACCGCGGCCACCACCAGGGGTCCGAAGTAGTCCCCCTTGCCCGCCTCGTCGGAGCCACAGGTCGGCTCGGAGACGAGGGCGACGGGGTCCGCCTCCCCCGCGGACGCCCCGGGGCTCGACGTCGCTTCGAGGTCGGTCCAGCGGGAGAGGAAGAGCTCGGGGTCGGCCCCCTGCACCACGAACTTGCCCGAGGCGTAGAGGGTGGCCACCACCCCCTCCCCCTTCACGCTGAAGAGGGAGTGGGGCACGCTGCGCCACTCGAAGTCGCCGCCCTGGAGGCGCGCCTCCAGGGCGGAGCGCTCCGCGGGCGGAACGGTGCGGACGAGGGTCTTCTGGGTCATCGGGCGACTCGCCACAGGCTATCGACCCGGCCGGACGCTGTCGCGGGCTCGTGACGGTCCTCGTCCCACGGGCGGCACAGTAGAATTCGACCCCCCCTGCTCCTGGAGCCCCAATGCCCACCTTCGACAACATCCTCTACGCGATCGGCAACACCCCCATGGTTCGCCTGAACCACGTCGGGAAGGAGACCGGCTGCGAGATCCTCGCCAAGTGCGAGTTCTTCAACGCCGGCGGCTCGGTCAAGGACCGCATCGGCCGGCGCATGGTCGAGGAGGCGGAGGCCTCGGGGCGCATCAAGCCCGGTGACACCCTGATCGAGCCCACCAGCGGCAACACCGGCATCGGCATGGCGCTGGCGGCGGCGGTCAAGGGCTACCGCATGATCATCACCATGCCCGAGAAGATGAGCCGCGAGAAGCAGGTGGTGCTCGAGGCTCTGGGCTCCGAGATCATCCGCACGCCGACCGAGGCGGCCTGGGACGCCCCGGAGAGCCACATCGGCGTCGCCAAGCAGCTGAACGAGATCATTCCGAACTCGCACATCCTCGACCAGTACAGCAACGCCGACAACCCGGACGCCCACTACCACACCACTGCGGCGGAGATCCTGGAACAGACCGACGGCGGGTGTTTCGACATCTTCGTCTGCTCCGCCGGTACGGGCGGCACGATCACGGGGGTCGCGCAGCGCCTCAAGGAGGAGGCGCCGCACGTGAAGATCGTCGGCGTGGACCCGGTGGGCTCGATCCTGGCCGGGCCGGGGGAGATCGGCACCTACAAGGTCGAGGGGATCGGCTACGACTTCATCCCCGACGTGCTCGATCGGGGCCTGGTCGACGAGTGGGTCAAGACCGAGGACCGCCCCTCCTTCCTGGTCGCCCGGCGCCTGATCCGCAAGGAGGGCCTCCTCTGCGGCGGATCCTCCGGCAGCGTGGTGTGGGCCGCCCTCGAGGTCGCCAAGCGCGAGGGCCCCGGCAAGCGCATCGTCGTGATCCTGCCCGACTCGGTGCGCAACTACATGACCAAGTTCCTGGACGACCGCTGGATGCGGGAGAACGGCTTCACCGAGCAGGCCTGGGAGCAGGGCTCCATCGGCGACATCCTGCGCCGCATGCCCGCCCGCGAGGTGGTGACGGTGGCCGAGGCAGATACGGTCGGGGACGCGGTGGGACTGATGAAGGAGCGCCGGATCAGCCAGCTCCCCGTCCTCGACGACGGCCGCGTGGTGGGCATCGTCACCGAGGCCGACCTCTTGACCACCCTCGTCGAAGGGCAAACCTCCCCCACCGCCACGGTGGCCGAGGTGATGTTCCGCGACGTGGTCACGGTCAACGCCTCGAGCGACGCTCGCGCCCTGCTCGACTGCTTCGCGAATGGACTGGTGGGACTGGTGGTGGACGACGACGACCGGCTGCTCGGCCTCCTGACCAAGATGGACCTGGTCGTGCACCTGACCGGGGCGGTCGCCGCGGGGTGATCAGGCGGCGGGGGCTCCGACTTCGTCGAGCTCCTGCAGGAACTGCCACGCCCCGACGATCGTCATCACGCCCACGAGGACGCTGATCGGGCCCGTGTTCACCAGGCCGATGATCGAGAGCACGATCAGGGTCCAGAGCCAGGGGCGTTCCCCCTCCCAAGCGCGCCAGCAGACGAAGAGCACGAAGCCGTAGAAGGCGGCCACCGTCAACAGGAAGAGCGCGCCGAAGGCCGCCAGGAGGTTCAGGGGGAAGACGCCGAAGATCGGCAGGGCGGCCAACGACGCCCCGAAGAGACCGGCCGCCAGGCCTCCGCCGAGGAGGTACAGGAAGCCGGCGAAGACGGCGTGCAGGGCTTGGAGAACGATGCCGACGGAGAGCAGGGTCGGCCGTCGCGGGGTGTTCATTGGGGGCATGGCAGCGAGGTGGGACCCCTCACCTACTCGCCAGGGGCGTCAGTATTCGCCCCGGAGCGCCCTTCCAGGGCGGTGTGCAGGCGTTCGACCTCCTCGGGGCGCTCCGCCGCCAGATCCACCCGCTGGTCGCGGTCGCTCGACACCTGGTAGAGGGCCGGAACTCCGTCGCGAGTGAGCTCCAGGACCCAGTCCCCGACGCGCACTCCGCGCGTGCCGTCGCGACCTCGAAAGCGCGCACCCTCCGCCGGGGGCCCCGCGAGGAGGTCCCGCCCGCGCGGGAAGTCGGCCCCCGCCCAGCGCGTCAGGGTGGCGGCCAGGTGGCGCGTCTGGACCGCGGCCTCGATCCTGCGCCCCGAGGTGATCCCGGGGCCGACGAAGACGAGGGGCACGTGCAGGCGCTCCTGGTGCAGGGGGGGGCGTGACTCGTCGGCGGTGCCGTGGGTGCCGGCGATCGCCAGCAGGGTGCTCCCCTCGAGCTCGAGCACCTCCAGGTGGGAGAGCAGGACCCCCAAGGAGCGGTCGACACGCCGCACACCCGCCACCGCGGCGTCACCTCCGGAGAGCTCCAGGTCCCGCTCGTCGGGGGCATCGCTGGGCAGCACCACGACCAGCAGGAAGCGCGCGCCGGCGACGCCGTACACCCACTCCGCCGCGGCGCCGACGATCGCGTCCGGGTCACGCAGGTCCAGGCGCACGGCGTGGAAACCGGCCGCGCCCCGGCTGGGCCGCAGCAGGTGCTCTCCGTCGCCGAAGAACCCCGTGAGCAGCCCCGCGCCCGCGGCCGCTTCCGCCAGGACGGGGGCGCCGGGCTCGGGTGAGGGGGGCTCCGCCAGCTCACCACCGAAGAGGGAAGCGAGGGCCGCCGACCGCTCGCCGGAGGCGGCCAGGGCCCGCTCGAAGACGACACCGCGGCGGGCGAAGCCGTCGAGCATCGGGGTGCGCACCCGGCCCGTGACCTCGGCCCCGAGTCCGTCGACGAGGACCAGGATCAGATTGGGGGCACTGGGGGTGGCGAGGACGCAGGGGACCTCCTGCACCCGCACCACGGCGACTCCCTCGAAGCCGACTCCGAGCAGCGCGGGATCCAGGTCCTCGCCGCCGTGGCGCGCACGCACCGAGAAGGTCAGGTGGGCCCCCGCTTCGAGCGCGGGGGGCGGACGGTCGAGGGGCAGGCGCTCGTCGGCCTGCGCCTCGCGGCGCAGGACTCCTCGGGCTCCCGCCAGCGGCACGCCATCGGCGCGCACTTCGAGCTCGACCGCGGCGCTCGCGACCCCGGCGGGGAGGCGCTCCCCCGCTTCGCGGGGCAAGCGTCCCGCGCCCCTGAGGGCGTAGGGTCCGCCGGTGGTGGGGACGTCGAGCTCGAGCGCGGTCATCGGTGTCGCCGCGGGGAAGGCCTCCACCGGCGTGTAGGCGACCACCCGGGGGACGGACTGGCGCCCGAAGGCCACCAGCGGGGCACCGAGGCCCAGGACGAGCGCCACGCCGGTCGCCACCGGCCCCTCCCAGGCCCGCGAAGGACGCCCCGCCAACGCGAAGACGCCCAGCGCCAGGAGCACTCCACCCCCTACCGCCAGGGGCAGCCCGTCGGTCACGTCCGGGCGCGGGATCCCCGCGACCCCCCACGCCAACACGAAGGCGGTGAATCCCAACGGCAGGAGCTCGCGCGACCGGTGCGCCAGGGCGCTTCCCAAGACCCCCAGGATGAGGGCTTCGATCAGGTGCTCGGGAAAGCGCGCCGAGAGGATCCAGGCGGCGAGCTCCGGGTTGGGCGCTTCCCGCAGAAGGAGCCAATGCCGCAGGCTCGCCAGCAGCCCGGCGCAGTAGAGACCCAGGGGGAGGGTGCGCGTGGCGTCGCGGACGAAGGTCATGCGGGTGGGGAGTGTATCGACCGCCGCGGGTGGACGGACATCCCCGGCTGCGGGCGGCGTCAGTCCTCTCCCGCGGTCTCCTCCAGCCACCCCTGCTCGCGGATCAGCCCGAGCACGGTGGTGGCGACGAGGAAATAGCCTTCGGGCGTCGGGTGATAGCGGTCACCCTTGAGGAACAGCTGACGCGGAGGGTTGCTCTGGCGCGCGTGGCGGCGGAACTCGTCGGCCAGGTCGACGAAGGGCAGCTCGAGCTCCGCGCAGACTTGGCCCAGGCGTTCGATCGGCGTGTTGTCGTAGGTCTCCAGGTAGACCTGGCTCTCGTAGGGAAAGAGGAAGACCGCCGTCTGGGCGCCGTACTCGCGCGCCAGGTCGCGAATCGCGGCCAGGTGCTCCTTCTGCTCCTGCCAGCGCTCAGAGTCGGCGGGATCCTGACTGGCTCCGCTGGCCAAGGACTCGGCTTGATGCCAGTCGCGCTTGCGGTTCCAGGCGTAGTAGCTCTGTCGCAGCCAGCGGTAGCTCGCGAAGCGCCCCAGGAAGTTGCGCAGGTCCTTGGAGATCAGCCGCCTGAGGCCGCGCTGCTTGAAGACCCTCTCGTCCACCGCGCGGATGGTGTTGGGGAAGTCGTTCAGGTTGTAGCCCACGACCACGACGTGGGGGCGCACCATGGGGGCGAGCTCCTCGAAGAAGCGCCGGTAGTCGGCGCCCGAGTAGCCGTTGACGCCCAGGTTGGCCACCAACGCGCGCCTCTCCTTCCCCATCTCCGCCTGCAGCATGTGCTCGAGCTGCCGGGGCCAGCAGTGGTCTTCGACCACCCCCTTGCCGAAGGTGCACGAGTCCCCCAGGCAGGCGACGCGGAACTCCTCGGGGGCCAGGGAGACGTCCAGGGCAGCACCGCGCAGCCCCAGGGAGTTCGTCTCGTACCAGGTGCCGTCCCAACGCCCTTCGAAGTCCGGCTTGTGCCGCCAGCCGCGCCCATCCTCGAAGTGCACGTAGGGGTTGCGGTCCCAGAGGCTGAAGGGCCCGGGTTCGATCGCTCGGGTGATCACCTCGCCCACGACGAAGAACACCACGAGGGCGACGAGGGAGAGGGCGAACTTCCTTTTGAGGTTCCGAGGTAGGCGCATGGTGGGGCTGTGCGACCCTATCACGAAGAGGCCCCCTCGAGCGCCGCCCGCAGCGCGCGCAGGGCTCCGGGAACGTCGAGGGCGCGGGAGGCGTAGTCCCGGATCGAGAGCTCCTCGTCGAGGAGCTCGTCGTACTTGGCTTGGCGGCGCAGGGCCACGGTGGCGGCCAGTTCGTGGGGCTCCCCGAGGCCGTCGGACTCCAGGTCGCCGAGGAGCGCCCAGAGCTCGGCCTCCTGGCTGCGCTCGACGCGCAAGGCCATTCCCTCCTGGGAGACTCGAGCCCCGCGCGCACCGAGGGCCACCGCCAGGGTGCGCAGGGCGCGGTCGCCGGCCCAGGGCAGGAAGAGGGCGTCGCCCCCATCCCCCACCACCGCGCGGCGGTCGAGCTCCAGCTCGCGGTAGACGCGGCGCGCCTCGCCCAGGAGCCGGTTGGCGCTGGCGTCGAGCCAATCCCGGGGACCGTCCTCCTCGAGGACGCCGCGCATGCGCTGCCGCACGCCGCCGGCCACCTCGCCGCGCCCCCCGCTGAAGAGGGGCGGATCCCCCGCCTGCCCCTCCGTCACGAAGAGCTCCCGGCGAGCCTCGTCCGCCCCGGTCACCCGCCAGTAGCTGCCGCCGAAGATCAGCCCGGAGCCGATCACCACCGCTCCGTGCAGGGGAACGCTGCCGAGCTCCCGGCCCCCGTGCAGCACGCGGTACTCCTCGGGAGTGTCGAAGACGGCGAAGAAGTGATAGTCGTCGATCAGGCGCTCCCCCGCGAGCCCCGGGAGCAGGGCGCCGCTCGACTCCTGCACCAGGAGGTCGCGCTCCCCCATCGCGCGCAGCAGCGCGGCGAAGGTCGAGGCGTCCACGGCGGCGAAGGGGCCGCGATGGCAGAGGGCGCCGTAGAGCTCGTCGGCGGTCGCCCCGGAGTGCTGCGCGACGACCGAGAGCACCTGCTGCAGGAGGGTGGAGAGGGCCAGGGCGTTTTCCGCCGGCGACTCGCACCACCCCTCGAGCAGGAGCTCCACCATCGCCGCGCTGGCCACCAGCTCCTCGCAGAGGCGGTCCTGCAGGGGGGCCTCCCCGGCGGGCTCCCGCAGGCGCAGGTAGAAACGCAGGATCGCCGGGCCCCCGCGACGCCCCGAGCGGCCCAAGCGCTGGCGCAGGGAGGCGACCGAGGGGGGGGCTCCGAGCTGGGCGACGCTCGTCACCTGCCCCAGGTCGATCCCCAGCTCCAGGGTGCTGGTGCAGATCACCGTGCGCGGGGCGGAATCGTCCCGCAGGGCGCTCTCCGCCTCCTCGCGCAGGGACCTGGAGAGGCTGCCGTGGTGAGGGAAGAACTCGTTCGGCACGCGGCGCGCCTCGCACATGCCGCGCAGGTGGGCGGCGAAGAGCTCCACCTCGCGGCGCGAGTTGGCGAAGACCAGGTGGTCGGCCCCGCGCAGCTCGTCGAGGAGGTGTTCCGCGATCGAGCGCTCCGCGTCCGGGCCATCGCGGGCGTAGAGGCGCAGCTTCAAGCGCTGCTCCCCCGCGTCCCCTTCGATCACCTCCACGCGACTCGGCTCCTCCGGCCTGAGGAAGCCGGCGGCGAGGGAACGATCCCCCAGGGTCGCCGAGAGCCCCACGCGGGGCAGCCGGCGGCGCGCCACGAGCTCCAGGCGGTGCAGGAGGGACTGCAGCTGCCGGCCCCGGTCGGTGCCGAGGAAGGCGTGCAGCTCGTCGACGACGACGTAGGCCAGGGAACCGAAGAGCTCCGGGACGCGCGTGCCGCGCAGCACGAAGAGCGCCTCCAGCGACTCGGGGGTGATCAGGAGCACTCCCCGCGGCTGTTCGAGGACCTCGCACTTGGCGCTCTCGCCCACGTCCCCGTGCCAGCGGTGCACGTCGATCCCCGCCGCGCCGCAGAGCTCCTCGAGGCGCCGGTGCTGGTCGTTGATCAGCGCCTTGAGGGGCGACACGCACAGGACCCGCAGGCCCTCGGCGGGCTCGTTCAAGAGGTGCGTGGTGATCGGCAGGAAGGCGGCCTCGGTCTTCCCCGCCGCGGTGGCGGCGGCCAGGATCAAGTCCCCCTTCGCGGCCAGGATCGGCCCCACGGCGCGCTCCTGCACGTCCCGCAGGGCGCGCCAGCCCTGGGCGAAGCACCAGCGTTGGACGCGGGGGTGCAGGCGCTCGTAGCCCGGCGAGGTGCTCACAGGGAGAAGCTCGTGAGGTCGTCGCCCTCGTCCTCGGCGCCCTCCTGCGCGTCTTCTTCGAGGGGGGCCAGGTCCGGGTTGCGCTCCTCGGCCAGGTCCGTCTCGCTCACCAGGGCCCGCCAGTCCGCTCCGGGGTTCTGCTCCAGAACGGCCAAGAGGTTCACGAAGCTGCGCACCGTGCTGCGCGGAGTGCGGAAGTAGGCCGCGCCGATCACCTCGTTGCAGTGCTCCATGAAGGCCTCGAGGCCCTCGTCGGGGAGCGCGTACAGCTCTTCGTCGCCACCGGCGTGGACGTGGCGGACGTTGCGCAGCAGGACGAAGAGCTCCTCGGGGGTCAGGTTGGCCAGCCGCAGGACGGGCCCGGAGAAATCCACCAGGTCGCCGTGGGCGAAGGTGTTCTCGCCCAGGCGCGATTCCAGTGCCGGGTAGCTGAAGAGACCGCGCCGCGTGTCGGTCAGGAACTCCGGGGTACCGGCGAAGAGGAAGCCCAGCCCCTCGGTCTGCCCCTGCAGGGAGTCGTTCAGGATCGCCAGCAGGCGCTCGTAGTTCGCCTTGCGCGCCCGGCCGTTGGCGAGCTTGTAGAGGTTGACCATCTCGTCGACGCCCACGAGCAAGCCCTCGTAGCCAGCCAGGCGGCAGAAGCACGCCATCAGCTTGAGGTGCTCGTAGACGGTCCCGTCGTCGACGATGACGCGCACGCCGAGGGCCAAGCGCGCCTCCGTCTTGGTGCCGTACTCCCCGCGCAGCCAGCGCACGGCGTCCGACTTCAGCTCCTCGTTGCCGGTGTCGTGGCCGCGCCAGTAGGCATCGATAACTTGGGCGAAGTCGTACCCGCCGACCATTTCGGAGAGCTTGGCCAAGCGCTCCTCGATCGCCTCCCCGGGGGAGATCCCCCGCTCGTCCGCCTCCTTCAGGGCGCCGGTGATGAAGCGCTCCACCAGCCCCGGCAGCGCCCCGCCGTCGGGCTTGGAGCGCGTCGCCAGGTTGCGCATCAACTGGCTGTAGAGCGCCCGCGCCTGCCCGCCGCTCGCCTGCAGCCGGCGGTCGGGGGTCAGGTCGGCGTGGGCGGTCACCAGCCGGCGTTCCAGCGCGATCGAGCGCACCAGGTGCAGGAAGAAGGTCTTGCCCGAGCCGTACTCCCCGATCACGAAGCGCAGCGCCGCCCCGCCGTCGGCGATGCGCTCCACGTCTCCGACCAGCGCCTCGACCTCCCGCGCGCGCCCCACTTGGATGTGCTCCAGACCGCGCTTGGGGACCACCCCCGCGCGCAGGGACTGCAGGATGGCGTCGCGGGTACGGGGACGGATGGGAGTGGGCTGGGGATCGGGCATGGAGTCGTGGGCGGGCTTCGCGGGCCAGCTACGTTAGTGAACTGCCTCCCTTCCGTGGGCATCTGGGCCTCGACGTCCTGGAACCCGTGTTCGAGCCCTCATTCCGACCGCCCCGCGCCACACCGCCGCCCCAGAGCGATGGGCTCCCCCCGACAGGGGCCTGAGCCAAGGGGATGGCGCTCTAACCCTTTGGAAGAACTCGAGTTAGGGCGGTGCCCCGGTCAAGGTGCACACTGAAGGGGGGCAGTTCCGCACACAGGCGTGCCGGTGGGCCCGGCTTGCCGCAGCACCTCCCCCCCAACGAGCTCAGCCCGCAGCGGGAGAGCCGTTGCGCAGCAGGAACATCAGGCCCATCAAAATGAAGGCCGCCCCGGCGGCCCGCTTCAGCCAGATCTCCGGCACGACTCGCCCGACTGCATCTCCCAGCAGCACCGCCACGGCAGTCGTGGTCAGGAGTGCCAGGCTCGAGCCCAGGAAGACCGCCCAGCGTGACGAGGACCCTGCTGCCAGGGAGAGAGTCGCCAACTGGGTCTTGTCGCCTAGCTCGGCGAGGAACACGATCCCGAAAGTCGAGGCGAGGAGCTTCCAGTCCATGATGATGACCGCTGTCTTCCGGAGTGAGGTACGGCGAGGTCCACCGTCCCTGCGGGCGAACAGCGTACCGGTGCCCACGCGCAGCGCGCCAACGTAGAAGCAGACCTACCTGGCGCAGAGCAGCGAGCTCATGCGCTGCCCAGATCGTGCGCGTGGTCTCGGCCTGTGGTATGACGGCTCAGAACCTGGGGGTGTCGGAATCGGGGGGAGAGTCGAAGACCACTTCGACCTGGTTGACTCCGGGAACGGAGGACGCCACCCGCGTCAACTCCTCGGCCAGGATGTCGGTCTCGGGATCGGTGTAGATGAATACCGCCCCGTCGGCTGCGCTGACCTCCGGCAGAGCCATGCGCAGATTGGGGTTCTGCAGGAGGACCGCCTTGACGCGCGTGGCCACCCTCATGTTGGCCAGCTCCACGGGGTGCGTGTCGTCCCACTTGAAGGGCTCCATCTCCGCGGCGGCCTGGACCAGGTCGGCGGCCTGGTCGATGCTCATCGACTCCAGGTTGACGACCAGGTCGAAGTAGAGGGGATCGGCGAGGGACTCGACTCCGTACAGGAAGCGGGTCAACGTCAGTCGCCCCTGGTCCTTGTCGTAGATGTAGCGGGAGGCGTCGAGCTTGGAGCCCCCGCGGGCCTCCCTCACCATCTCGAGGCGCAGGTGCATCGGCGCCACCACGCGCACCCGCAGGAGCCCGGGCAGGTCCTGCAGCAGGAACTGGGCTCCATTCCCGTGGACCACGATCGGCCCCTGCGCCGCGTGCTCCACCAGGCTGGCCCGCAGCGTGCAGGTGTAGGCCAGACGCAGCGAATCCAGGGTGTCGTAGAGGTAGGGGGGGCGGTCCTTCAGCTCCTGCCGCAGCTCGCTCTCGGTGGCCTTGAGGACGGGGTCGACGGCGACGAGCTCCTCGCGGCTGATGACCTTGGCGCCCAGTCGCTCAGCGACCTTCTCGGCCAGTAGGGTCCCGCCGGTCTTGGTCCCGCGGGAGATGGTGATGACGCCCATGGTGGAAGGCCCTCGATGCAGGTCGGCGCGGGAGTCCCACTGCGGAACGTCCCCGGCGCAGGCGATGAGGCACGCCATGCATCCGCTGCCGGCGCCTCCGTCGACCCAGACGATACCGTCCCGGTCGCGCGGCTGCATGGCCCCGGCGGGGTAGGCCGCGCCGCACCAGGACGGTTCACCGGGAGGCCGAGCGGGAGGCCTCCCGAGCTCACGCCGATCCCATCAGCTCCCGCGCGACCTCCGGGAAGAGGTCCAGGGGGTCGTCCCCTTCCCAGAGGGGCTCCCCCAGCTCGGCGAAGGCCTCGTCGTTCAGGGTGTCGAGGGCTCCGTCCGTCAGGAGGCCGAGCTCGCCCGCGAGGTCTTCGACCGCCTCGCGGGGCCAGGTGGCCCTCTCCGCCAGCCGCTCCAGGAAGGCGCTGTGGGCGGGATCGAGGCCGGCGTAGGTGACGGCGGGGATCTCGGGGGTCTCGCTCGCGGGGGCCTCCGGTTCCTCCTCCTGGAAGATGTCCCCCAGCAGCGCGGAGACGCGCCGCGTCTCCGCCAGCTTCTGCGCCAGCCTGGCCGGATCGAGGGCCAGGCCGCTCCCCGTCGCGGCGGGGGTCGAGCCGGTGTGCCGTCCGTGCAGGTCGCGGTGCAGGCGTTCCGGGTCGCGACCGAGGAGGGCGTAGAGGCGCTCCAGGACCTTCACCTCCCCCGGCGAGACCACCCCGTCGGCGCAGGCGATGCGCAGGAGGAAGTCCGCCAGCCGCTCGCGACCGCGCTCGTCGAGGCGCTCCACGCGGCGGCGCAAGCCCCCCAGGGGCGGCGGATGGCGGCGCAGCCAGGTGAGGTGCACCTCGAGCCGCCGCCGCTCCGCCGCGGGGAGGTCGAGGCTCGCTTCGAGGTGTCCGCGCAGCCCCTCCTCCTCGCCGTCCCCGAGCAGGGGCTCCTCCTCCGCCGCCGCGAGGGCCACCGCCACGTGCACCACCAGGGCCGCCGCGGTGTAGGCGCGGGAGGGGGTGCGCGGCGCGTCGGAAGCCAGGGCGAAGAGGGCCAACTGCCCCCCGGTGGGCCAGGGGGGAGCGCCGAAGCGCGGATCCGGCTCCACCCCCACCCCGAGCTTGCCGAGCAGGGTCGCGTAGCGCGTGCAGTCGCCGCGGGCCAGGGGGCCCATCTTGGGCCACAGGGCCGCGAGCCGGGCGGTGTCGAAGAGCGCCGGCCAGCCCTTCTCCTGCGCGTCGCGCACCAGGGTGCGCAGCTCCTCGAGCACCGGCTCGTCGTGCCAGGCGAGGAGCTCCGCCGGCAGGGTCGCCAGTGCCCGCAGGTCGGGGGGGCGCCCCTCGCTGCGACCAAGGTAGCGCGAGAGGCCGCCCAGCTCCTCGCAGCAGCGCTCCGCCAGGGCTTCCAGCTCCTCCACCGCCTCGGGGTGCTCCTCCGGATCGGGCAGGTCGAGGCGGGCGTCGAAGGACTGCCCTTCGAGGGTCGGGGAGAGGGGGCGGTACGTCGCCTGTAGGACTCCGGGCTTCGGGGGCACGACCAGCCCCGCGCCAAAGCGCTCGCGGTAGCGCAGGCCGAAGAGGCGTTCGAAGTCCTCGGGACAGCGCCGCGCGGGAGCGCGCAGCTCGCCGGCGCGGGCGTGGTGCAGCCAGGCGCGGGCCCAGGCCGCGGGCAGGGGCGCGCGGGCGGCCAGCAGACGCGCGAGGCCGAGCCGAATGCGTGCGGGGAGGATCCCATCCGCTGCGCCGAGGGGTCCGGGACCCTCCGCCGCGGCGTCGTCGGCGTGGCGCAGGCTGGTGAAGAGTATCAGCTCGCGGGCCTTGGCGCGCAGGGGACGATGGCGCGCGGCGATCCGTTCGAGCTCGACCAGGAGCCGGGGGATCTCCCCTCCCCCGGGGCCCCCCTCACCCAGGATCCGCCGCTCGATGCCGCCGAGGATCCGGCGCGGGAAGGCGATCGGCGCCTCGCCCTCGCGATCGGAGGCGAGCCAGTCCAGAAACGCCTCGCGCTGCCCAGGATCCAGGGCGCTCTCCTCGTCGCCTCCCACCCAGAGGGGACCCGGGACCTCTCGCCCCCCCACGGTCGCCGAGCGGCCGGGGGGGATCCAGGCCAGATCCGTGAGGAGCCCCGCCCCCCGCCCCCACTCCCGCAGGCGCTCGTGATCGCTCTCGGGGTCCTCGAGCGCCCGCTCGAGGAGCTCGCGCGCCTGCGCCCGGGCCCGCCGGCGCCCCGCCTCGCTCTTCAGGCCCGCGGCGTGCTCCAGCTTGGCGCGGATGGTGTTCAGGTGCTTCGAGGAGCGCGCCATCTCCACGTCCCGCGCAAAGCGCCGTTCGAGGGCGAGCCGCTCCGACCGCGGCGGCCGGAACCCCTCCCCCCACTGCCGGTGGATCTCCCGCGCCCGATCGAGGTGCTTCTGGGCGCGCTCGAGGTCGGTGGCCTCCAGGGCGCGCCCGATCGCGTCCCGCAGCCGGCGCTGCACCTTCCAGCGTTCGACGCGTTCGCGATCGACGGCGCGAATGCGGCGCAGGTAGCGCCCGTAGCGCTCCCGGTCGTCGGGCAGGGGCCCGTACTCATCGGCGGGGAAGGCGATCAGGCGCCGCCAACCGGCCCAGATCAGGAGCAGCGCGACGAGCGTCGCCAACCCCGCGGCGACCGCCAGCGTCCCGCGCCAGGACCCCCGCGCCTCCGCCGCGGACCAGACCCCCAACCCGACCAGGGCCGCGACGATCGAGAACTGCGCCAGCCGCGCCAGCCGTGTCGAGAGGGAGAGGGGCACCGCTCACTGCAGGCGCGACGTGAGGTGATCGAGGGTGGCCGCGAAGGCGCGCTCCAGCTCCGGGGGCGAGCCGGCGAAGGGGTGGGTCGCCCCGAAGGTGTGCCCCGCGCCCTCGATCGCCAGGTGCCGGGCGTTCGGCAGCGCGGCCGCGATGCGCTCCGAGGCCGCCACGGGGACCCCCGGATCGGCACTGCCGTGCACCACCAGGGTGGCGGTCTGGAGCCGCCCGCAAGCGGCGAGGATGTCGAGCGCCTCGCGGTTCGCCTCGACGTCCTGCAGCAGGTCGAGGTCGATGCGGTGATCCTGCCCCGTGCGCGCGTTGTGGACCAGGATGTGCCCCTGCTCGCGCCACTGGCGCTTGACCTCGTCGTCGAAGCGATCCACCGAGTCGATCGCCGACCAGGTCACCACCGCCCGGTAGTCCCCCCGCCGCGCGGCGTGCAGAAGCACCATCCCGCCGCCGCGACTGTGACCGAAGATCGCCCGCCGCTCGCGGTCCAGGCCCTCGAGCTCCTCGTCGACGAAGGCGCGCACCAGGTCCAGGTCTTCCAGCTCACGGCTGAAGGTGTTCTTGGCGAAGGCCTCCTCCTCGGTGAACTCCTCGAGCTCCTCCCCGATCCCCGACCCACTGGCGTTCAGACTGACGCAGACCATCCCCGCCGCCGCGATGCGCCGCGAGAGCTCCGGGAAGAAGCCCCAGTGCATGAATCCCTTGAAGCCGTGCATCACGAGCACGACGGGGAGGGGCCCGTCTCCGGCGTCGGGAGAGCGCTCGATCCGCACCAGGACGGCGCGCTCGGGGCTCTCGGGGTGGAGGAGTCGGGTGAGTCTCAGGTCCGTGTCGGGCATGGGGGACAGGATACGCCCCGCCGCTCGTCATGCCCCCCGCGAGTGCGCACGACCGGGACCTCAGCGGAGCGCTAGGGGAGCGGGTGCGCGAGGACGACGCGGAACCCGCCATCGATGAGCGCGTGGGCCGGGTGCTTTCTGTTGCGGTAGACCGAGCGGCAGTATTGCGCCACGTTCCAGTACGAGCCACCGCGCAGGACGCGCCAGGCCACACGGCCGGGCCCTCCAGGCCACCTCCACACGTCGCTGCCCTCGCGCGGCTGCACGACGAAATCGTCCTGACACCACTCCCAAACGTTGCCGTGCATATCCCACAGGTCGAGTTCGGGGGAGCATTCGGAGGCGGTTGCCACTGGGTGCGGCCTGTTTCCCGAGTTCCTTCCGTACCAGCCGATGAGGGCCAGATTCGCCTCATCGTCACCATTCACGAAGCGCGCCGTGCTGACCCCAGCGTCACGGGCCGCGTACTCCCACATCGCCTCGCTCGGGAGCTGGAAGACCAGGTCGTCGGCCCCCTCGGGCTTCAGTCCCGCGCCAAACCGATTCAGCCAGCGGCAGAAGAGCACGGCTTCGTACCAGGTCACCTCCGTGGCGGGCAGCCGCCCTTTCGGGCCCCATTGGTGCCGCTTGTCCCGATCGAAGAGCCGGTACTGCTCCAGGGTGACGGTCGTACGGGCGATCCAGAATTCTCGCACATAGACGTTCGTGACCCTCTTCCCGTCGAACTGCCCGTCCTCCCCTTTCGAGCTCCCCATCTGAAAGGGACCCGCCGGTACTCGAGACCACCGCCGTTCGGGCCCCTCTGCGGCAACGGAGCCGGTCAACCGGGACAGCTCCTCCCAGTCCCGGAGGCCGACGATGTCCAGGATGCTCTCGCGCGCGTCTGCGATACGTTTGCGGGTCCCCTCGTCGACGGCCTCCAGCTCCAGATGGGCGAGGCGGTCGTCGAGCACGGCCAGGTCGGGGACCAGCCCGTCGGGTCGCACCCTGCGCAACGACTCCGCCAACGCCTCACCCCTAACGACGCTTTCAGCCGCCGGAAGGGGGCCGATCTCCAAACGGCGGTCGTACTCCTCCCAGCGCTCGGCCCGCTCGGCCCCGAGCCCGAGGACGCGAATCAGGAGGTCATCGCCGATGCTGGCCCCGAAGCGGAGCGCGCGGTAGCCGAGGCGAGGGTGCTGTTCGAGGAGCCACTCCACCCAGGCCTCCTTCTCTTCTGCGTCGATCCAGTCGGTGGTCATGGCCAGGATCTCCGCCCAGACGGAGAGAAGCCGGTCGTCGAGCTGGTCCGAGATGAAGGAGGTGACGATCTCCTGGAGTCCTTCCAGGTGGCCGACCGGGTAGGCGATGTGCCCCAGCGCGCGGGCGGCGAGTGCTTCACGGAAGGTCTTGTGGGTGCGATCGAAGCCGAAGCGGGCGGGGTTCCCGTCGAGGAGCTCGGAGCTCTCGGCGATCTTCTCGACCAGATCTACGCGCGGGTCGCCCCGGGGCAGGTCCTCGAATACCCTGGCGGTAGCCGCCCGGTAGTCCGGATTGCCGCTCGAACCCTCGGGCAGGCGCTTGATCTCCAGCGCCGTGAGGTCGCGCTCCCCCTTGGCGACGTACTCGAGCGCCAGGACACTGAGGAGGTCGAGGACGGGCTTCTCTCCGCTCTTCGGTTCCAGGAACTCCCCGAGCCCGGCAGGGAGACTCGCGCCGCGGTGCTTCTGCTTCAGCACCATGTCGAAGAAGCGCTCGAAGAGGTCGTGCGTCTCAGACCCCTCGTCCAACTGGGCCCCTCCCCGTACCACCAGGAACGCAGTCAGGGCGAGGTAGAGTGGGATCGCGCACAGATCATGAACTCGGGTGGGGAGTTGCTCCAGACACTCGCGTGCCCTCTCCTCGGCGTTCGTGGCACCGGCAGCGCGGAACCAGGCCGCCAAGACCTTCTCCCGCTGACCGGGCGAGAGAGGCTCTAAGGAGCAGTGCAGCCAGTCCCCCTGGGGCAACTGCGTATCGATGTGGATCGTACGCGAGGCGACCACCACCGTGAGGTCGCCCCGGAAGGCCTCCGTAGCCAGAAGCTTCTCGATATCCTTCTTCTCCTCGCACTCGTCCCAACCGTCGAGCAGCACCACCGGCTCGCCGTCGCCGGCGGCCTGTGCGAGAGCGGGATACGCAGTCTCCAGGTGGAGGAGGTCGCCTTGTGTGCCCCGCTTCCAGTCCCGCAGTCGGGCGTAGATGAAGGGCCGTTCTGACTGCTCCAGAAGCCGCGCCGTCATCCGCAGGCAGGTGGTCTTGCCGGCGCCGGGATCCGCCCGCAGCAGAATGAACCGACGCCGGTTGGGGAAGAGGCGCGGGAAGTCGTCGATCAGGCCCTTCAACGTCAATGCGCCTGCGGACTTCGAGCCCCCGAGAGTCCATGTCGCCCCCGGGGGAGCGTCCCGGGGCCGCTCGGTGCCTTTCAGCTTGAGGTACACCGTCAACTGCTCGAGGGCGTCGTGTCCCGGCGCGTTCTTGTCGAAGAAACCCTCGAACTTGCGCAGGTCGGCGAGTTGGCTCGCGGCGTGGTCGCGCAGAGCCGCGGCGTGGGGATCGCGGAGGGTGCGATCCTCGAGGTGGCGCGTCCAGTGGCCAATCACCCAGCCGCGATTCTCGGCCCAGGACTTTCGGGAGTCGAGTACTGCGCGGCGCGCGGCGGCGACGCCGGAGGAGACGGAGAGGGACTCGGGGAAGAGCGCCTCGTACAGGGGCCCGACCGTCAGAGCGGTGAACTGGGGGGCGACCCGCGCTCCCAGGGCGACGACGTGCTCCACCACTTCGGTGAGCTCGCGCGCCACAGGATCGGGGACCGCACAGGCGTGCAGGACCAGGAGGCGCGTGGGGCCGCCCATCAGGGCGTCGGCGATGCTCTTGAGCCGCACCTTCCCGAGCTGCCCACCAAAGTCGAGGCTGTCGGCGGCGTGCAGCTCCCCGCCCGAATGGCCGACGTAGTGCACCACGTGGGGGCGACGGACGGGCCCCCGATCGTCCTCGAGGCGTTTCCCCAACAGGCGGAAGAGATCGCCTGGCTCACGCAGAGGCTCGGTCTCGAGGTGTCCCTCGTCGAACAGGGGGACCTTGCCGGCAGCCGAGGCGAGGGTGACCGACACGGTGCAACCGAGATGGCCGCTGAGCCGCTCCAACTCGGTCTTCAAGGCGGCCCCTGCTCCACCGGCCGCGCGGTCCTGTTCGGTGTTGCCGATCAGGATCAGCACCCGGACAGCCGTCGGGGCGCGGAGCGGGACGTGCCGCCCCTCGCCGCGGCAGTACCGGACCAGGGCGAGGCGCCCGGTTGTCACCGGCGCCTGCATCCCGCTCCACGCCTCCCAGGGAATCAGCGCAGCCCCGCAGCCCGGATCTACCTCGAGGACCCAGCGGCTGCCCTCGCAGTGGCATTCGATCGCGCTCCGGGTGTCCTGGGGCAGGAGCGCGGCAACCGCTGGGCCCAAGGCGTCGTGGACCTTCGGAAGACCGGAGTACTCGGTGGTCGTGCGCAGCCTCTTCAGGATGTCGATGACAGAGCCGGGATCACCGGAGGTCGACGGTGCCCAATCGTCGCCCATGTCCTCCCGAATCGCGTCCTCGAGGAGCTCGCGACACTCCCTCCAGCGCAGGGGTACGGGGTCGGACCAGCGGGGGCCCGCTCCTCCGGGGTCGGGCGCGCACCACCGCAACTCCTCGTCGCCCGATTCGCCGAAAACGTGCAGCCAGACGTCGCGGTCAGAGCGGTAGTCGCAGGGGAGGTCGGGCGCCGGCACGAGGTAGATCCTACAGCCGTGGCGCAGTTCGGGGTCGGTTTGCCCGGCTCCGCCACTACTGCGGTGACCCGCACGATCCCCCAAGCGTGGGGGACTAGGCCACCTCCAGATCCGTCGCGTGTAGCGGGTGGCTCGCCGGTTCTTCCAGATCGGTGCCACCGTAGGGGGTGCGCAGCGGGTCCTTGCCGCAATACACCAGCGGGCGGAAGGTCCGGTCGCAGGCCGCAGGAGCCAGCCTCCCTCGCCGCGGACCCGCGCGAGCAGGCCCCTCGGCACGACGGGAGGCCCGACCTCGTCTCCGACTGTGGCCCGGGCGGCGGCTGTTGCAGCTCGGGCCGTCAAGGCCACCGGCATTTCAGCCAAGTTGTTCCAGTCCAGGCGGGTCCGGGATCGCGGGCAGCCACGAGCAAGGGGTCGAGAGGGACGGTCGGATCGACCGTCGGCAAAACCACGAGCGACCCATTCAGGTGCTGGATTGCCTAGCCCCGTCTAAGTTCCGAACTCAACAGCCCAACTTGGTGGCTAGATTCCGGGGCAGCACTACACGGACCTTAACACCGCCGTCCGCTGCGCCGTTCACGCTGGATCGTCAGTAGCTCCCTGCCGCCTCCAGTCCAGAACCTCTTCCAGGCCATACCGAAGAACCTCTGCATTCAGGAATGCGCCCGCTGCCGCAGCAGCATCCATGGTCACCGTGGTCTTGACCAGGACATACTGCCTATGCTTCTGCTTCTTGTAGGCCCCGACAACACCCTGATGTTGCATTCTCGAGTGCCTATGCTGCAGTGGCTGCGGCCCCGAG
>CAZDQL010000093.1:0-13580 GCA_964507325.1 uncultured Planctomycetaceae bacterium
GACCTCTCCTTCAGCCTGCGCGTCGTGCGCGAGGTCGAGCGGCTCTACGCCGAGCTCGACGGCGGCGCGCTCTCGGCGATGGTGCGCACGCGCATCGCGCGCCTGCCCTTCCCCGAGTCGCGGCTCGAGCTGGCCTGCTGCCTGGCCCTGACCGGGCGGGCGGAGTTGGCCGCGGCCAAGAGCTATCTCGAGTGCGTTCACAAGGGTCAGGCCGCGATCGCCCACACCCTGCTGGAGGCGGATCGCACCGGGGACCGGCACGAGGAGGAGCTCTTCGTCGAGTACTGCGCGCGTTCCACCCACCGCCCCGCGGCCCAGCAGTACTGGAACCGCTGGTTGGTGATCTCGCTCTTGGCCCTGGGGCGCCCGGGAACCGCGCGCGACCGGCGTGCGGTGCAGCTCGGGCTGCGCAACCTGCACGCCGCCGACGTCGTGCGCGGCTTCCTCGACGACGTGGAGACGCTGCGCGTCCAGTGCGGGCTCGCCATGCCGGCCCTGGACGGTCTGGGCGTGGAGCTCCCCGAGGATCTGCGCGGCCGGTTCAGCGCCGCGGCACAGCACACCTGAGGTCCGCTCCCGAACCCCGCGGACCACGAGTAGCGACCATGTCGACCAGTCTGAACCTCTTCGATCTGCGGGCCGGCAAGGTCCTCCTCGACCGCTATCACCTGCTGGGCCCGCACCGCGACAGCGGGATCGCCGCCACCTTCGCGGCGGAGGACGCCGAGGACGGCTCGCGGCTGGAGCTCTTGGCCTTCCCCGGCGGGCTCTTCGAGGGACACGCCCAGGCGGCGGAGTTCGCCGACCGCCTGACGGCCTGGCACACCCTGCGCGTGGACGGCGTACAGGCCGTGCGCCGGGTCGAGGTGCTCGACGACGGCGCCGTGCTGCTCATCACCGATTTTCCAGAGGGGCATTCCCTGCGCGGCTGGATGAACGAGAACACGCGCATGGGGGAAGAGGGGGTGGTCACCCTGGCCAGCGGGCTCCTGGCCGCGCTGAGGGAGGTGCACCACGCCGGCCTGGTGCACGGGGACATCAAGCCCGCGGCGATCTTCTACCAGGGGGAGGAGGGGGTCGGCACGTTGGTGGACGGGGGCCTGACTCCGGCCCTGTGGTCCGCCAAGCACCTGGGGACCCGCACGGCGCTGATCGGAACGCCCTTCTACGCGCCGCTGGAGCAGTTCACGGGGGACTCGCCCGACGAGCTCTCCGACCTCTACAACTTGGCCACGGTGATGTACGAGCTGCTCAGCGGCGTGCTGCCCTGGTCGGGCAAGGGCTACATCGAGGTCTTCCAGTCCAAGATGCAGGCGAGTCCTCCGCAGATGTCCATGCGCGCCCCGGGGGTCGAGGTGAACGCGGCCCTGGAAGCGGTGATCGCCACCGGGCTCAGGGCCGAGCGCCGGGAGCGCTACCAGTCCGCAGAGAGCTTCCTCGACGCGCTCGGCGACGTCGATCTCGCTCCATGACCGAAGCGATCTTCATCCCGCGCCTGGGCGGCCCCGAGGTCCTGACCGCGGAGAAGATCGAGGTCGGCGATCCCGGCGCCGGCGAGGCCCGCCTGCGCCAGAGCGCCGTCGGACTGAACTTCATCGACTGCTACCACCGCAGCGGCCTGTACCCCGGCCCCGATCCCCCCTTCATCCCCGGCGTCGAGGGGGTCGGCGTGGTCGAAGCGGTGGGGGACGGGGTGAGCGAGGTCGCGGCGGGGGAGCGCGTCGCCTACGTCGGCCCCTTGGGGGCCTACGCCGGCGCCCGTCACGTGCCGGCGGAACGTCTGATCCCCCTGCCGCGCGACCTCGACGACGAGACGGTGGCGGCGATTCTGCTCAAGGGCTTGACCACCTGGTACCTGGTGCACGAGAGCTTCCGGGTCCACCCCGGCGACCACGTCCTGGTGCACGCCGCCGCCGGCGGCGTGGGATTGCTCCTGTGCCAGTGGGCCAAGCACCTCGGCGCCACCGTGATCGGCACCGTCGGCAGCGAGGAGAAGGCGCAGCTCGCGCGGCGGCACGGCTGCGATCACCCGCTCCTCTACCAGAGCGAGCCGTGGGCCGAGCGCGCGCGCGAGCTGACCGGAGGCCGGGGGGTCGAGGTGGCCTACGACTCCGTCGGCCAGGCGACCTTCGCCGGGTCCCTGGACTGCCTGGCGCGGCGGGGGATGCTGGTGACCTACGGCAACGCGTCGGGGCCGCCGCCGGCGATCGAGCCCCTCGAGCTGATGCGCCGCGGCTCCCTGAGTCTGACGCGACCCACCCTGTGGGACTTCGTCCCGGAGCGCGATCAGCTCCTGGCGGCCGCGGCGGAGCTGTTCTCGGTGGTCGGTTCGGGGGCGGTCAGGCCCGTCCTGGGACAGCGCTGGCCCCTGGCGGAGGCGGCGCAGGCGCACCGGGCCCTCGAGGAGCGGCGCACCAGCGGGGCGAGCATCCTGATCCCGGAGTGAGGCTGCTACTCGCCACCCCGTGGTAACCGGATCCGCGCCAGGTGGTACCCTCGCAGTGGACCTGGCCTCCTCCCACTTCGCAATCGCATGTCCTCGAACCGCCTCTCATTCACCGCGCGCCTGGCCCTTGGCCTCGCGCCGGTCCTGATCCTGGGGGCTTGCACCCCTTCCTCCTCCTCCGACTCCGACTCCTCCGACGGATCGACCGGGGTCACGGTCCAGTTCTCGTCATCGGCAGCCCAGATCACCGAGGACACCACCACGGTGCTGACGTTCCTGGAGCTCTCGGAGCCCGCCGACGAGGAGATCACCGTGAACTACTTCACCAGCGGCAACGCCACCGAGTTCGCGGACTACCACCTCACCGACCCCCCCCCGATCACCCTGGGCGCCGGAGACGTCAACGCCGAGGTCCGGATCGGGATCTTCGAGGACTTCTTCGGCGAGCTGGATGAGGTGCTCACCTTGCAGCTGGTCAAGCCGTCCAACGCCGGCCTGGGGGTCCGGCAGACCTTCGAGGTCACCATCCTCGACGAGGACGCCACCTTCTTCCCCGAGACCGAGCCCAACGACGACCATCTCGAGGCCAACGTCGTGGGGGACATCGAACCCCTCACGTCCTACGAGATCTCCGGTGGGGTCGTGCCGTTCACCTTCGACGTCTTCCAGTTGGACGCCGTGGCCACCACGAACGTGCACCTCTTCCTGGACCCCACCAGCGCGGTGTCGGAGATCATCCTCAACATCCTGGACGCCACCGGGAACGTGCTCTTCACCTACGACGACGACCAGCCGGGCACGACCATTTCGGCGATCTTCACCGCGTCCTCGGGGCAGACCTTCTTCCTGGCCGTGACGGTGGAGGGCGCGGGGACCGACTACGTCCTGCGCGCCGTGGGCGTCGCCCCCTGACTCAGTTCACCTCGAAGGAGTAGTAGCCGCTCGGCGCGAGCGGTGGGCGCCGCTCCCGGTGCTGGTCGGCCGTGGTGGCCTGGATGAAGTACTCGATCGTGGTCCCAGCCGGCTGGGGGGGGATCGACGCCAGCACCTCGTAGCGATGCTGGCCGCGTTGGAAGGTGGCCGTGTTCCAGGCGCCCGTACCCGCCACGCGCCACTGCACGTCCGTGCCGCTGCTCACCAGGGGTGAGGAGCCATAGGAGCGGATCAGGGCCATGACCTCGATCTGCGGCGCGGAGGCGCTGGCACCCCGGATGCGCGGGTGCTTGATCAGGATCATCTCCGGGTCGAAGACCTGGTGCGTCCGGCAGTGCAGAGCGTCGAAGGAGGCCCACGAGCCGTCGGGCCAGGTCCCGCTGACGTAGGGGAAGCCCAGGACCTCGTAGCCCGGCATCGCCTGGCGGTAGGCCTCCAGGGCGCGCGCGTCGGCGTCGCGCAGACCGAAGAGGGGCACCAGCACCTTGCCGTTCAGGATCAACGAGTTGGCGTAGTTGGCCAGCTCGCCGGCGGGCCCACCGTCGAAGACGGGCACCTCGACGCGGTGGATCACGTAGGGCCGGCCGTAGGCGGTCAGCTGCGTGGCGGCCTCCTGGGCCAGGGCCTCGTGGAAGCCGTAGGAGGGGTGGGTGGGGGGCGTGCGCGTGATCAGGAGCGTCTCCTCGTCCAGGACCTTGAGCGCGCAGTCGATGTGCTGGATACCGAAGACCTCGTAGTTGGGAACGACCAGGAGCTCGCTGACGCCCAGGTAGTCGTTCATCCGTTTCCTGAAGAGGTCGTAGCCGATGCCCCAGTAGCGGTTCTCGTCGAGCAGGATCCAGGTGCAGAAGGCGCGATCGAGCCCGTCGAAGTCGATGTTGCCCCCCACCAGGTGCGCCGGGAAGGGAATGTGCCCCACCCCCAGATGGGCGGCCACCGCGGCGGGCGTCACATCGTCGTCGACGAAGGCCCCCGGACCGATGACGTAGATCGGTCCCCCCCCTCCCGCCTGGAAGGAGTAGTCGTAGAAGATCGGGTCCACGTAGCTGTGGGCCCCGCCGGCGTGGAAGATCTGCGGCGCGCCGAAGTCGCGCGTCCAGTAGCCGGAGGTCGGCGCCAGGATGAACTCCACGTGGCTCATGTCGACGCCGAGAGCGCTCAGGGCCGCATCCGCTTCGGCTTGGTTGGCAGCGTCGTCGACGAGCACGAAGAGGGTGTCGTCCTCGGCCAGCTCGACCCCCAACGTGTCCAGGGGCAGCCCCGTCGGGTAGCAGATCAGCGTGCCCAGGGCGGGCTCGAACTCGGCGCAGGTGCGCAACTCCGGGAGGGGGATGCTCTCCTGGGCCTGGAGGGTCCCGCAGGGGAGGAGCCAGGCGCTCAGGACGCAGACGACGGACAGGGTGTCTCTCATGGGGAATGCTCTCTGACGATGGCACCCCAGGGTAGCCCGGCCGTGTGTCGACGCTGTGTCGAGGGTCTCAGGCGGACTTCTGCACGCGCACCTTGAGCACCCGCCGGTCGCTCGCCTCGGCCACGTAGAAGGTCGCCTCGTCGCGGGAGAAGCTCTCCCCGGCCTTGGGGAAGTGACCGAACTCCGCCAGCACGAAGCCGGCCAGCGTCTCGTAGTCCTCCTCCTCGGGGATCGCGAGATCCAACGCCTCGTTGACCTCGGAGACGTGCAGCCCCGCCTGGACCTCGAAGAGCCCCGCGTCCACCTCGCGCACCGCCTCCTGGGCCTCCTCGTACTCGTCCGGCATCTCCCCGACGAGCTCCGCCAGGACGTCCGCCAAGGTGACCACCCCCGCCGTTCCCCCGTACTCGTCGACGATGATCGCCATCTTCTGCTTGGTGCGGCGGAACTCCCGCAGCAGCTCGGAGATGAGCTTCGTCTCGGGGGTCAGGAGGGGCGGGCGCAGGACGTCGCGCAGGCGCGTGTCCTCCAGGTGGTTCTCCGCCAGGACGCTGGCCACCTCCCGGGCGTTGACCGTGCCGATGATGTTGTCGATCGACTCGTCGTAGACCGGTATGCGCGAGTGCCCCGCCTCGGCGAAGACGCGCGCGGCCTCCTCGAGGCTCTCGGTGACCGAGACGGCGTGGATCTCGGTGCGGGGGGTCATCACCTCGGCCGCGTCCACGTCGCGGAAGTCGAGCACGTTCTCGATCAGCTCCCGCTCGCTCTCCTCCAGCTCGCCGGAGGCGCCCTCCGCCACCTCGCGCAGACCCTCGACCAGCTTGCGGGAGGCCGCAGAGGTGTCGCGGATCCCGATCGTGCGCAAGAGGGCCTTGCGCGTGCCGTCCAGCGCGAAGACCACCCACGCCACCGGCAGCTGCAGCCATTGGAAGTGGGGCAGTACCGCCACCAGCAGTGCATCGCCGCGGGCGCGCGCGATCGAGAGTGGCAGGGCCTCGGTGAGGAGCAGCAGCGCGGGTGCCGCGATCAGGACCGCCAGGCCCAGTTGCAGCGGCTCCAGCCTCTCCTCGCCCGCGAGCACACCGATCAAGAGAGCGACGAAGGCCAGGTCGCTCATGATCTTGTAGATCCCCGCGCTCGCCGCCAGGGAGTCGACCCGCTCGAGGAGGGGCGCCAGCCGCGCCCGCGCACGGTCGCTCATGGTGCGCGCCAAGACGCGCGCCGGGAGCGAGTGCACGAGAGCCGCGCGCAGGGTGGCGAGGAGTCCCGACACCGCGAGGGCCAGCGTGAGCCAGAGGAGGGCCTCGACGTCGCTCGCGATCAGGCTAGATGGAAGGCTTGCGGTCAGGGCCGCAGGTGGCTCGATCAAGGTGCTTCGAGTCAGGTTCGACGGGACGCCACCCACGGGGGGTGGCGCGGGCAGGACGCCCTCTTCGATGTTATCGGCTCCCCGCCCCCGACGCTGGTGTTTCGGACTGCCCCCCTTCAGTGTGCCTCCCAGACGTCCAGCGGTTCGGCTCCCCCGTTCGAGCAGCCGTCCCGGCCGCCGATGAACGCAGATCCGGCGACGCCCGATACGTCATCCTTCCAGGGGGCCTGAGCACAGGGATGGGCGCTCCAAATCCCTGGCAGCATTGGAGTTGCGGCGAGCCCCCCGGCTGGAAGCCCAACGAAGGGAGGCAGTTCGGCAGTGCCACGCTCCGGTGGGGGGGATTCCCAACTGCGCCAGCGCGCACCTGCCCGGCGTTTTAGTTAGGGCAATGTAAATGACGACATCCTTCCCAGGCTCGCGACCTCCGCCGCGCCCGGGGCCCTTCCACCGATCGCCATCGGGTTGGGCGGCCCCGTTCGCGTGCACAGGTCGAACGGCCACCCAGATCCACACGGAGGTGTGAGATGCGATACGAGCTCTTGGGACCTGCGATCCTCGTCGGAACCTGCGTCTCGTCGGCGACGCAGCCCACCCTCGCCCAAACCTACGGCTTCAACGACGGTCAGGCGGACAAGTCGATCGGTCTGGCCGCGGGTGACAGCGCCTGGTTCCAGTCCTTCGATACCCAGGACATGGGTGTGGTCCTCGAGCGTGTGGTCGAGGTCTGCGCGGTCAATGGCTCGGCCCAGTCTCCGGGTGCGGCCCGCGGGTCCAGTGGTGGGATCGCCATCTGCGATGACCCCGATGACGACCTGGACCCCCGCGTTCTGGCTGGAGCGCACCTGATGGCCAGCGCGACCTGGGTCGCGGAGCACGCGGGTACGGACGCCTTCGAGCTCACGGTGGACATGGGCGTTCTCCAGTCCGGCGAAGAGGCGCAACTCCTGCTCGTGGCTGCTCGAGCACGGTGGTCTTGCGGACCTCATCGCGCCGGTGGGAGGCGAACGTCTAGACTGGTCGCGTGGCCCGCCACCGAGCGGAATCCCCCCGCAGCGGCGACCCTCGCCTCCTCCGGCAACTCGCCGCTGGCAGGATCGGCACGTCATCAGCAGACCAGGAGCCGTACTTCTCGTGAACTGGGTGCAGCAACTGATTCGAAGAGGTGTGGACGCTGACACACCCCGTGGGATTGCCCGCACGGTCCAGCTGACGAACGGCTTCGCGCTCTTCTGTCTTCTGATCGTGCTGGTGACCGTTCCCGTCAACCTGTCGTACGGGCATCCTGCCTGGGAGCTCTGGGCTCCGATACAGGCCTTGTGCGGGCTCGCGATGCTGCTCACGCTGCGCCTGAATGCTCAGCGCCGGTACTGGGCTGCCGTGTCCTTCTTCCTGAGCCTGCTGTTGCTCTATTGCGTACTCGGAACGCTGGTGTTGGGGCGCGGCGTTGGCCTGCACTGGCTGGCCGCGGTCTTTCCCGTCTTTCCGTTCCTGTTGTATCCACGACCGCATTCCACTTCGGCGATGGTGCTGGCGGTCATCGGAGCCGCCACGTGTGTCGTACTCGACTTGGGAGTTCAGGACGGTCCGCTGTTCGGTGGAGCCTTCTCCGGGCCATTCGAGGACAACCTGCTGCACCTGCGCCTACTGAACGTGGCGGCTCTGGTGGCGTTCATCGGACATCTGGGTCGACGCACCACGCTGGAGGCAGAGCAGACGATCGAGCGGGAGCGTGATCGATCGGAATCTCTACTCCTCAATATCCTCCCCGAGCCCATAGCCGCACGCCTGAAGGAGTCACCGTCGGTGATTGCCAATGGTCATGAGGGAGTATCGGTACTCTTCGCGGACATCGCGAACTTCACGAAGATGTGTGATGCGCTCTCGCCGCGGGATCTCGTCGATCTGTTGAATCGGGTATTCACGCAGATCGACAACGTGATGCGGAAGAACGGAATCGAGAAGATCAAGACCATCGGCGATGCCTACATGGCCGCAGCCGGGGTCCCGGTTCGTACGCGTGGGCACGCCGAGAGAATGGCGGACGCGGCACTGGAGGTCTCCACGGCCATGGAAGCGTTCGTAGGGCCCAAGGGCGAGCGCATCTCCTTGCGGATGGGTATCAGCTCCGGACCGGCAATTGCCGGGGTGATCGGTGTTCACAAGTTCGCCTACGACCTGTGGGGAGATACCGTCAACGCTGCCTCGAGAATGGAGTCACATGGGGAGACGGGGAGGATCCAGGTGACGGGTGCGACGTACGAATTGCTCAAGGAAACCCACCGATTCCACGAGCGCGGTGCAATCGAGGTCAAGGGCAAGGGAGTCATGAGAACGTGGTGGCTGGTGGGGAAGCGGTGAGCGGCGTCGCTCGTCCGTGTCTCCAGCCTGCCGGACGCTGCCTGGGGCACTCCTGGGTCCGTGCCTGGCGCACAGACGACGACGTGCCCGCTCCCCGCTTCTGATCGTCCTCTGCCTCAAGCCTCGCGCCGATCCAACTCGCGCGCGATCCAGGCCCGGGCCAGACGCAGGTCTCGCTCCACGGTGCCCACGGAGACGCCCAGGATCTCGGCGACCTGGGCGTTCTCCAGTCCGGCGAAGAAGCGCAGCTCCAGGGCGCGGGCCTTGCGGGCGTCGACGTCGGCGAAGCGCGTCAGGGCGGCGTCCAGCGCCAGGAACTCCTCCGGTTCCGGGGAGGCGATCGACTCCGCGACCTCGATAGGCACGCGTCGCGCGCCCGCGCCGCGCTTCTGCGCGCCTCGGCGGCGTGCGTGATCGACCAGGAGCCTGCGGATGCAGGTCGTCGCCACCGCGAAGAAGTGGGCGCGGTCGGACCAGTCCACGCGCTCCTGGTCGACGAGCCGCATCCAGGCCTCGTTCGCCAGGGCCGTGGTCTGCAGGGTGTGTCCCGCGTCCTGGGACCTCATCTGGGCGTGGGCGCGGGCGTGCAGCTCGCGATAGACCAGGGATGCCAGACGCTCGCGGGCTCGCTCCTCGCCCCGTCCCGCCCGACGCAGCAGGCGGGTCACTTCGTCCCGGGTCCCCGCCTCCATGATCCGTCTCCAGATGGGCTCTCGGTCGGCCGCCACCGAACAGGCATGGCTTCTCCTCTGCTCACCGCCCGATCCTATCCTGACAGGCGCTGCGGGCACCCCCGAACGCCGATCGCACCGCTGCGCAGCCCCGCTGGGAATCCGGCCAACACTGATACGCGTACGGAACATCCGGGGCGGGAACACGGCCTGGCGAGCCTCCCCCGCGATCGGGGGAGGCTCGCCACAAGATGTTTATTGACAGAAGTTTGTGGCCGATCATGACCCGCGCTCCCCCCTTGTCGGCACGGCCTGTGCATCCGGGGGGGCGTGCAAATCCTCCCCTTCGCCCCTTTCTCCCCCCCGCTCCTCCCCATCCTGCCCTCGGAGTTGCTCCACGCCCTCGCCCGCCGCGGCGTGGGGACCGAGCGGCGCCCCGGCGAGGACGGCGATGCCCACGAGCGCCGCTTGGAGACCGCCCTCATGGCGCTCTTCCGGGACACCGGCTCCCGGGCGGCCTTCGAAGCCCTGCACCGCATCGCCGCCCGCCCCCTCTACGCCTGGATCCTGCACCTGCTCACCGGCCGCGCCCAGCCGGGGGATCCTGCCGAGCTGGTCCAGGACACCTTCGTCAACGTCTACCGCTACGCCAAGGGCTTCCGCGACGACGGCGGGCGCAGCTTCCGGGCCTGGGCGTGGACGATCGCGGGGAACGTGGTGCGCAAGGCGCGCAGCCGGCGCGCGCTCTCCCTGGAGGCGATGCCCCAGGGGTCGGCGGAGCCGGCGGACGGGCGCGCCGGCCCGCAGCGCTGCGCCCAGGCCCGGGAGCTCTCGGACGAGCTGCGCGGTGCCTGGACGCTGCTCCTGCTGCACTACTCCCAGGCCTTCGCCAAGCTCTCCGCGCGGGATCGCAGGGCGTTGGAGCTGGTGGAGGTCGAGGGGTTGAGCTACGCGCAGGCGGGCAAGGTGCTGAAGGTCGGGCGCTCGAACATGAAGATGATCATGTTCCGGGCCCGCAAGCGCATTCGCGCCCACGTCGCCTGTGCCATGCAGGTCGAGGCCGAGGGGGAAGCGTCCGTGCGCGCCGCCGGCTGAGCGGCTAACCTCCCCGGGGTGAGCACGCTCCGCATCGTCGATCTGGCCGTCACCGGTGCCGCCGAGGTGGTCACCGCGCGCGGAGACCAGCCCCTCTCCGGCGCCCACCTCTCGCGCGTCGAGGTCCATCCCCGGGCAGCGGTCGTCTGCGACGCCGGGCGCGTGGTCGAGGTGCTCTCCGGCACTGAGCTCGCCGCGCGCTACGCTCCGCGCGCCACCCTCGAGGCCGGCGGCGGAACGGTGCTGCCCGGCCTGGTCGACGCCCACACGCACCCCGTCTTCGCCGGCACCCGGGAACGGGAGTTCGAGATGCGGGTCGCCGGGAAGAGCTACCTGGAGATCGCCCAGGCGGGAGGGGGGATCGCCTCCAGCCTGAAGGGAGTGCGCGAGGCGGATGGCGAGGCCCTCGTCACCCTGCTCCTCTCGCGCCTCGACCGCTTCCTGGGCCACGGGACCACCACCGTCGAGGCCAAGACCGGCTACGGGCTCAGTCTGCACGACGAGCTGAAGGGGCTGGAGGCGATCGCAGCCGCGGGGGCGGCGCACGCCGTCGACCTCGTCCCCACCTGCCTGGCCGCCCACGCCTACCCCCCCGAGTACGCCGAGCGCCGCGGCGAGTACGAGGAGCTGCTCGCGCAGGAGATCTGGCCGGCGGTCGCCGCCCAGGGGATCGCGCGCTACGCCGACGTCTTCACCGAGGCCCACGTCTTCGATCTCGACGCCACCCGGCGGGTGATGGGGGCGGCGGCGCGGGAGGGACTCGCCCTGCGCATGCACGTCGACCAGCTGACCCCGCTAGGGGGCGCGGAGCTGGCGGCGGAGCTCGGGGCGCGCTCCGCCGACCACCTCGAGCACGTCAGCGAGACGGGGATCGCGGCCCTGGGGGAGGCGGGGGTGATCGCCACCCTCTCTCCCCTGGTACCCCTCTACCTGCGCGAGTCCCAGGAGGCTCCGGCCCGGGCGATCGCCTCCGCCGGCGTGCCGGTGGCCCTCTCGACCGACTACAACCCGGGCAGCTGCTACTGCCAGAGCATGTTCGAGGTCTGCTCCTGGGCCGCCCTGCGCTACGGGTTCTCCGCGGCGGAAGCCCTCACCGCGGCGACCTTGAACGCGGCCGCCTCCCTGGACCTGGCCCACGATCGCGGGACGCTCGAGCCCGGCAAGCGCGCCGATCTGGTGGTGACCGACCTCCCCAATCACCTGCACCTGACCTACGAGCTGGGCCGCAACCCGGTGCGCGCAGTGGTCAAGGATGGGCGGGTCGTCGTCGGCGCGTGACGGCGTACCATGGACGCCGCATGCTCTCCCTCCTCCTGGCCCTGACCCCCCTCCAGGATCCGGCACTCCTGGAGCTGCACGTCCGCAACGCCTTCCTCGAGCGCCGCCTGGCCTTCGAAGCCGCGTGGGATCGAGCCTCCGAGGAGGGGCGCGAGCGCGTGCGCGCCCTCTTCCGCGAGCGGTTGAAGAACGCGGGTGTCCCGGCGGCCCACCAGGTGTCGTCCCAGTTCCTGACCGATCTCCCAGCGTTGCTCGATGGGCGGGTCGACAATCTCGGCAAGCTCGGGATGGCCCAGCGCCTGGCGAACTCCCTCGACATCCTGGTGCTGCCCGGCGCCTTCGGAGCGGGGAGCTCCGGCCGCGGTGACGAGATCATCGTGCGCGTCCTGCCGCTCACCACCACCGTCCTGCGCGGCCTACCCGAGACGGTCGACCTGCGGCTGGTGTGGCTGGGACCCGAGGGGGAGGAGATCTCCGCCCGCTCCGAGCCGGTGCACCGCGCGGCCTTCGCCATGCCCGGCTTCGAGATGTACCTGCGCGCCCCGAGCTCCCCCCCGGCGGTGTGGAGGATGGTGCCCCAGGTCGAGGTGGGGGAGGTGCACGCGCGGGGTTTCCCGGTCCCCGTCGACTGCGTGAAGGACCTCTTCCCGCGCTTCGATCGTCTGGCAGGGGACCCCCAGGCCGAGGGCAGTGCGCGTCTGGTTGCTCTGGAGCGCAAGCTCTTCTACGGCGTACGCGATCGCCTGACTCCCTCGATCTCCGCGCTGCTCGATGGGGAGGCGCTCACGGCGCCCGCACCCGTCGCGGAGGAGTGGGGGGGCGGCGAGACGGTGGCCCTGCCCCTTCCCGCGGAGTCGCTGCGCGAGCTGGTGCTGGTGGTGGCGCCGCACCTGGAGGACGCCGCCTGGAGTCTCGCCGGCGACGGCGGCGAGGCTTGGCGCGACTACGCCGACCGCCGCGGAGCTTGGATCGTGGCCACCTCCCTCCCCGTGCGCAATCCCGGCGGCGCGGACGTCCTCGGCGTCCTGGCCGGTCTGCGCGCGGCCCACCCCGACCTGCCCTCGACCCTGGTGATCGGAGGATCGAACGTGGCGCGACTCAGCCTGGCGCTGCGCGCGGCGAAGGGCCCGCCGCCGGTCGATCGTCTGCTCCTGCACGTCGTGCTGCGCGGCGACGGGGGACCGCGCCGCCTCTTCGAGCTGCCGACCCTCTTGGTCGAGCCCCTCGATGAGCCCGCGCCGCGGGAGGTGGTCCCCGGAGAGGGTGCGCACCTCTCCTGGGTGAGGCTCGCGGATCCCCCGCTCCTCACCGGTCGCGTCCTGGCCGGCGAGCTGGGCGCCTGGCTCGACGCCCGCGAGGACACTCCAGCCGACGAGGACCGGGAGCGGTGAGCTCCAAGCTCCCCCTGGCCCTCCTGCCCCTCGCCTGCCTCCTCGCCTTCGTGCTGCGCGAGGGGGCCGCCGGTCCAGGGGCGGAGCGTTGGCCCCTGGACGCCGAGAGCGCCATGCAGATGCGCCGGGTCGAGCTGGCCCTGGCGTCGGGGTCGGTGCGGACCTTCGATCGCTTCATCGATTCTCCGCGAGGGGCCCAGGCTCCGTCACCTCCCTTCTTCCCGGTCGCCTTGGCGGCGGTGGCGGAGTTCGGCCTGCGGGACTTCCGCGTCGAGTCGGAGCTGGGCGGGGTGGAGGAGGGCGCGCTCGAGAGGTGGCTCTCCCACACGGGTCCCCTGCTGGCGGCCCTGATCGCACTCGGGGTGGGATTGGTGGTGCTGGCGGCCTCCCGCGGCGAGGGGCGCGGACTGGCGGCGGTGATCGGGGCCACCCTCTTCGCCCTCTGGCCGGGGGCGATCGAGGCGGGGGCTGCCGGTCGGCTGGATGTCGGCGGGGCCCAGGCCCTGCTCCTCGTCTGGGGCTTGGCGATCCTCGCCCTGACCAGCACCGCCCGGGACAACTTCGACTGGCTGCAAGGGGGGATGACCGCCGGATTGATGGCGGGGCTGGCGCTCGTCACCGGGGC
>CAZDQL010000093.1:13680-25439 GCA_964507325.1 uncultured Planctomycetaceae bacterium
CACCTGATCGCCTACCACGGCCGCCGCGCCCCGAGCGCCTCGGGGTTCGGTCCGGGGCTGGGGGCGGAGCAGGCTCGTGAGGCGGCGTCGATCCTGGTCTCGCCGGAGGGGGAAGGCGCCGCTCTGCGGGCGCGGGCGCTCGGCGCGCGCTACGTCCTGGCCGGTGCCGCGGCGGTCGCGGAGTGGCCTGCGGTGCAGGCGCTCACCGACGGAGGGGAGCTCGAAGCCTCCCTGCTCTGGGCTCTCACCAGTGGAGCGGCGGGCACGCCCTTCGAGCTCGTCTTCGAGGCGGGTCGCGTGGAGGTGGAGGGGGGGGACCAGACCCACTCCATTCCGCTCTTGGCTCTCTACCGCATCGACTTGCCCACGGGTACCCCCGATGAGCCCTCGATCCGGGCGCGCTGACCTCGTGCTCCCTATATCCTGTCCGGCATGACCACGCCCAAGCGGATCCAACCGCGCACCCTGAAGGGATTCCGCGACTACTTGCCCCAGGCCGCCGGCCCGCGGGAGTGGTTGGTGGATCAGGCGCGGCGCGTCTACCGCTCCTTCGGCTTCTGTCCGATCGACACCCCGGCCCTCGAGTACACCGAGATCCTGCTCGGCAAGGGAGGGGACGAGAGCGACAAGCTGATGTACCGCTTCGTCGACCACGGGGGCCGGGACGTGGCCTTGCGCTTCGACCTGACCGTGCCCTTCGCGCGCTACGTGGCGCAGCACTCTGGGAAGCTCGGGATGCCCTTCAAGCGCTACCACATCGGATCGGTGTGGCGTGGCGAGAACACCGGTCGCGGGCGCTACCGGGAGTTCACCCAGTGCGACTTCGACATCATCGGCAGCGAGAGCGTCCTGACGGATGTCGAGTGTGCCTGCGTGATCCACACCCTCTTCGCGGCCCTCGGCCTGGAGGAGGTCACCGTTCGCGTCAACAACCGCAAGATCCTGAGCGGCATGTTGGAGCGGCTCGATCTCGGCCACGCCGCCGTCCCCGTGCTGCGGGCCCTGGACAAGCTGGCCAAGATCGGGCCCGAGAAGGTGACCGAGGAGCTGGTGGCCAGCGCCGGGACCACTCCCGACCAGGCGCGGGAGATCCTGACCATGGCGGCCCTCGGTGGGGGGAACGAGGCGGTTCTGGCCGCTCTGGAACCGCTGGTGGGGGAGTCGGAGCTCGGCCGGCAAGGCCTGACCGAGATGCAGGAGGTGCTGGCGGGTGCGACCGCCGGCGGCGTGCCCGAGGGTCGGCTGGTGTTGGACGTCTCGATCGCGCGCGGGCTGGACTACTACACGGGGACGATCTTCGAGACCTTCATAGACGAGCTGCCCGGCATCGGCAGCTGCTGCTCGGGGGGACGCTACGACGACCTGGCGTCGCTCTACACCAAGGAGCGCCTGCCGGGGGTGGGAGCCTCCCTGGGCCTCGATCGCCTGCTCGCCGCGCTGGAGGAGCTGGGACGCCTGGAGGGCCGCGCCGCACCTGCGCCGGTGTTCATCCCGCTCTTCGAAGCGGAGTACACCGCCGACTACCTGGCGCTGGCGGCGCGGCTGCGCGGCGCCGGCATCGGCGTCGAGCTCTATCCGGAACCGCGCAAGCTGGGAGCCCAGCTCAAGTACGCGGATCGTCGCGGCCACGCCCTGGCGGTGGTGGTCGGCGGGCGGGAGTGGCAAGCGGGCACTTGCCAGCTGAAGGACCTGGCCACCGGGAGCAGCGAGGAGGTCCCCTTGGAAGAGCTCCCGGAGGCCTGCAGACGCGCGTTGGCGAGGGAAGCGGGCCTCTAGCCCGCGCTCTTGCGCGGCGCCGTGAGGGTCTTCGCGATCGTCTCCAGGAAGCTCTCGCGGTCGATCGGCTTGCTGATGAACTCGTCGGGCGGCTGGACCTGACGCCGTGTGCTGAGGAACTCCTCGAACGGCTTGGGATCCCCACCGTAGCCGGTGACCGCGGTGACGACGACCACGGGAATGCCCGCGCAGTCCGGGTCCTCCCTGAGCTCGCGATAGAAGCGCACTCCGGACTTCTCCGGCATGGTGATGTCGAGGCAGATCAGGTCGGGTCGCGAGTCCTTCACCCTCTCGAGGCCTTCGACGCCGTTCGCCGCGCTGACCGTCTCGTAGCCGTTGTCCTGCAGAAGGGTCTCGAGGTAGCGAACGATGTTCTCCTCGTCGTCGATGATCAGGATCTTCTTGCGCTCAGTCTCGGGAGTGGCCATGGCCGATACCTCCGGTTTCTCGATGCTTGCGACGCGCCAGGATCGCGCGCCTTGTTGCTATTGACGCTTCTTCCGCAGTACCTCCAGCGCTTGGCGCAGGGCGTCGGGATCGGCGTCCCGCAACCGCTGGCCGAGCTCTTCGCGGAGGTTGATCGCCTGGGAGGTCGCCTCGTCGACCTCGATCCCCAAGGCGCGCTGGATGCTGCGCACGTAGTTCAGGGGGTCGACCGGCTTCTCGAGGTAGGTCCCCGGACCCGACATGGAGCGGTTCTCCATCAGATCCTCCAGGTCGCGCTGGCCGAGATCGTCCCTGGCGTGGGCGGTGACGATCAGGGTGGGGATGCGCGCGAGCTGCTTGTCGCGTCTCAGCTCGAAGAGCAGCTTGTGACCCGACTTGCGGGGCATGATCAGGTCGAGCGAGATGAAGTCCGGTGGGTCCCGCCGGATCATCTCCAACGCCTCCTCGCCGTCTCCCGCCGTGAGGACCCGGAAACCGGCGTCCTCGAGGATCGTCATGAGGTAGCGCCGGACGTCGGGTTCGTCGTCGACGACCAGCACGGTCTTGTCCTGGGGGCGGGTCATCCGATCACCTCCGTTCCGCTTCGGATAGCTGGGAGCCGTTGCCGCTTGCACCCTCACCCGTCTCCTCCGAGACCTGGGGCAGCCGGCGCCGTGGAAACTCCAGTCTGAACGTCGAGCCCTCTCCCGGCCTCGACTCCACCGAGACCCGGCCTCCATGTTCCTGGACGATCTTGCGGGTGGTCAGGAGTCCGAGACCGGTTCCCTTCCCGCTGGCCTTGGTGGAGAAGAAGTTGGTGAAGACCTTCTGCTTGACCTCGTAGTCCATGCCATGCCCGTCGTCCTGCACTTCGTAGACGATGGAGCCATCGACCTCGCGCGTCGTGAGCGTCACTTCGCCAGGGGGGCCGTCGCTCGTCTGACACGCGTCGAGCGCGTTCGAGATCAGATTGGCCAGGCAGGTGTGGATCCCCTCCCTGTCCAGCGGGGCGGCGGCGATGCCTTCGGCCATGTCGAGGGCGAGGGTGATGCCCGACTGCTCGGCGCTGCCCTTGAAGAGCTCGACCACCTCGCGCGCCACCGCGTTCGGATCGGTCAGCTCCACGTAGGGGGTGCTGCCGCGGGCGAACTCGAGGAACTCCTTGACGAAGGCTGAGATGCGTTCGACACCGTCCTCGAGGATGGTCCACCCCTCCAGCAGGCGCTCGGGATCGCTACGCTCGATCCCCGAGCGGGCGATGTACATCCCGCCCTCCAGGCCCATCAGGAGGTTCTTCACCCCGTGGGCCAGACCCGCCACCGTCTGCCCCACAGCCGCCAGGCGCTCGGCCACGAGCATCTCGCGCTCGAGTCGCTTGGTCTCCGTGATGTCCGTCGACATCTCGATGATGAAGGGGATGCTCCCATCCCGGTGCATGAAGGGCACCGACTGCACCCAGTACCAGACCTCCTGACCGTCGCGGTCGCGGCCGCACTCCTGCCGCCGGCGGATGATCCCGTCGTCCAGGGTCTTGGCGGCCGCGCAGCGGTCGCAGCGCTCGGAGAGGCCCTTGTAGGCCTCGTAGCAGCGCTTCCCCTCCCAATGCCCGAAGGAGCGCCGGAAGGCGCGATTGGCCTCGACCACCCTGTAGTCGCGGTCGATGACCGCGATTCGAACCGGCACCTGGTTCCAGAGCTCGGTGCGGATCCAGCTCCGGATCTGGCCTTCGTACCTCTCGGGGGGGCTCACTCGCTCCTCCCCGTTGCGTAGGGACGCAGGTGCAGGAGGGTCGAGCCATCCGTCTCCCGGTGGCAGTTGCCGCACTCGGCGAAGGTCTCGACGTAGTCGCTGGGAGCGGCTTGGAGCTGCTCCTCGTGGCAGCGGATGCACAGCTCGTGCATGGCGGTCATGTAGCCGGGCGCCAGCCCGCTCATCCCCGTCTTCGGGGGCTCGACGCGACTGCCCTCGACGACCATGTCACCGTGGCACTCGCTGCAGGCCTCGGAGCTGGCGCGTGTCTTCACCTCGCCGTCGGCATGGCAGCGCACACAGCTGGCGTTGCCCCCGAGCTTGTCCACGTGGGAGGAGTGCACGAAGAGGTCCGTCGGCGAGTACATGTCGCGGTGACAGTCGCTGCAGGGGGTCTGCTCCTGGAAGGGCATCTCCTGGTGGTGGCAGAGCTTGCAGGAGTCGCGCTCTCCGAGCTTCTGCGCGTGACCCGCGTGGTGGAAGAGCACCCAGCGCCCGTCGCGGTTGCCGTCGATGACCATCAGTGACACGGGATCGCCGTCAGGCGTCTCACCCCTCCGTGGCGCCAACGCGAAGGTGTGCCCCGGCTCCCCGCTGCGCGCCGCCACGTAGCCGGGCAAGGTGCGCGTTTCGTGGACCGGCACGCGCATGGCAGTCGACCCCTGGGTGACCTCGTCGGGCAAGAGCGCCACCGCCGCGGCGATGCCGATCAGGGCCGCGAGGCTGTAGCGACGCGGATCGGCCTGGTTGGCGGGGAGCATCGAGGCGGTGCTGACGGGGCTGAAGACCGGGCGCCGTCGTGCTTGCTCGCCTTCTTCTGCCTCCTCCTCAGGCGCATAGACCCGCAGATGCTCGACGAAGAAGATGAAGACCAGGGCCGCGCCGGCCACGATGCCCAGGCTGACCGCGAGCTCCATCCAAGAAGGGAAGTAGGCCATCCCCTCCGGTCGGCGGAAGGCGACGATGCAGACGTCGAAGCGGTAGCCCATCACCCCCAGGACGGCCATGACCGCGGCGCTCGCCAGCCCCGCCGCGCTGCTGCGCACCCGCGGGATCGAGAGCAGGGTCGCGGGGAGCAGGGCGGCGAGCAGGATCTCGAAGAGGAAGAGGTTGGCGTAGGCGGATCCGTCGAAGGCCAGGCCGAGCTTCCCGCGCAGCGCCAGATCGCCCAACCTCAGGCCGGCGTACAGGAAGAGCACGACCGCCGCCGCCTTCGCGAGTCCCCCCAGGAGCTTCAGCTTCAACTCGTGTCCGAAGAGCCAGCGCGAGACGAAGGACTCCAGGGTCACCGTCATCAGCCCCAGGCCGATGGCGGAGACGAAGAACAGGACCCAGATGATGGGGCTGTACCACAGGGGGTGCACCCGGTGGGGAGCGATCAGGAAGAGGGAGCCCAGGGAGGATTGGTGCAGGGTGGAGAGCACGATCCCCGCGATGACGAGCGGGATGACCGCCTTCTTCAGGACGGCGTGGATCCTGTGGAAGATCGACGCGCTGAAGAGGGGGTGCTCCAGGATCACGGGCCCGAACTCCAGGCTCAGCACCGTGAGGTAGAGCATCACGCACATCCCGACCTCGAACAGCACCGAGTGGTGCTGCGGGCTGAAGGTCAGGTACCACATGTGCCAGGGCAGCCCCAGGTCGTAGATCAGCCCCACGGCCACCGCCAGGTAGCCGAGCAAGGCGGTCAGGATCGCCGGGCGCACGAAGGGTCTGAAGCGCCCGAGGTGGAAGATGTAGACCGTGGCGGTGAGCACGAAGCCTCCCGCCGCCAGGGCCACCCCCGCCATCACGTCGAACGCGATCCACAAGCCCCAGGGGGTCGCGTCGGTCAGCGCAGTCGTGGCGCCCAGCCCCTGTGTGAAGCGCACGACCGTGACCACGCTCAGGACGCCGAGTAGCGCCCACAGGATCGTCTTGACGGTTCGCAGTCGAGTGCTCATGCCTCGCGCTCCCCTTCCTCGGACGCGGCGGATCGCTGCGCGGCCTCCTCGGCCAGTCGCATGCGCCTCTCGGTGATCCACCACACACCGCCCATCAGGCCGGTCATGCCGACCACCAGCGCCGGCACCTTGGAGAGCGCTGCCCAGGTCAGTGCAGGCAACGGCTCGTCGATCTCGGGTGGCAGGGTCGACAGGAAGTCGAGCGGGACGTCGGAGATGTAGACCACCGAACTCCTGCCCACACCCGTCTCGCCCACGACGCAGTCCACGTAGCGTTCGGGATGCGTGGCGATGCGCCCCTTGGCCTCGGTGATGAGTTCCTCGCGCTCACCGAAGAGGGTCGCACCGGGCGCGCAGGACTCCACGCACGCCGGCTGCTGACCCTCCTGCAGCCGCTCGTAGCACATGTTGCACTTGCGCACGTACGGCACTGCCTTCTCCCAGTCGTAGCGCGGGATCTCGAAGGGGCAGGCGTTCATGCAGTAGCGGCAACCCATGCAGAGATCGGAGTCGTAGATCACCGGCCCCTCGGGGGTCTTCTGCAGGGCGCCGACGATGCAGGCCGACACACAGGCCGGCTCCAGGCAGTGCCGACAGAGCTTGCGTACGAAGCGTCCCCCCTCGCGTCGCGCGAGAGTCGTGAAGCGGGTCGAGGAGAGGGCGTCGATGCCCAGCTTCCAGCGCCGAGGCCGGTCCTCCCCCAACCCGTGCTCCTGCTTGCAGGCCTTGACGCAGGCCTCGCAGCCGGTGCAGAAGGTGGTGTCGATCAGGATCGCCTTGGTCATACCGGTTCGTTCGCCTTTCCGAGCGCTTCACCGACGCGGCTGCCCGCCTCCGAGGGCCAGTGCCAACCCAGCTCGGAAACGAGGTGGACACCCGGCAGGAGCACGGCGTGGCTCAACTTGGTGAGGGGCATGAGCAGGAGCACGAGATTCCCGCTCAGGACGTGCAGCAGCAGGGCGAGGTCGAAGGGGAGCGGGCTCCAGGTCGGGTGCAGCGCCAGGAACCCGGTCGCGAAGGGCAGCGCCACCACCAGCGGCAGCACGTAGTCCTGCACGCGGGAAAGGGCTCGCGTGGCACGCGCCATCGCCCTCTGGAGGACCAGGGCCACCCCGGTGACGATCGCCACGATCGTCAGGACGTCCGCCAGGGTGTCCGGTATGGCGGGCCAGCCGATCCCGACGCCGCTCGTCCACAACGCGACGTGCCCGGCGAGGAAGACCGGCACGATCAGGATTGCGACGTGGAAGAGGACGGACGTGATGCTGAACACGGGGGCGGTGCGCAGCTTGTCCACCGGGACGAGCCAGCGGCGCGTGGCGCTGATGAGCTGGCGGTAGGGCACGCTCTTGTCCCCCGCGCGTCGCAGGATGCGGCGCATCTCCCACAGGGTCAGCAGGAGGTGACGCAAGAGGCCCAGCACCATGAAGAGGAAGCAGAAGACGAACAGGGGGCCCTTGGCCCAATCGAGCAGCGCATCCATGTCCTAGGCGTCCTCCTTGTCGGCGGGCTGCCCCGCGAGCGCGCCGCCGGACCCGCGCGGCGCGGACTCCGTCTCGGTGGTGGTTCCCGCCGCGCGCTTGTAGGGTTCGAAGTCGATCATCTTGAGCAGCAGGTCGTGCAGCCCGACCACCTCCACCTGCTCCAGACCGTGGTCCTCGCAGACCTCCTTGAGCTGCTTCTTGCAGTTGGCGCAGGGGGAGACGACGTACTTCGCGCCCGTGAGGCGGATCTGATCCGCCTTGCGCTTGCCCATCGACCGCGTGCGGAACTCGCGGATCTCGTCGATCGAAACCGTCCCGCCCCCGCCCCCACAGCAGTAGTTCTCCTCGCGGTTGGGCCACATCTCGACGAAGTCCGCGCAGATCGCCTGCAGGATCTCGCGCGGCTCGTCCACGATCTTCCCCGAGCGAGCCACGTTGCAGGGGTCGTGGTAGGTGACCCGCTCCTGGATCCTCTCGTTCTTGAGCGGCAGCTTGCCGGCGCGCAGCTGAGCGTGGGCGTACTGCAGGCAGTTGACCACCTCGGGGGCGTCCGGTCCGCAGAAGGTCTGCACGAACCAGGCGCTGCGCGTGGCGTGGCCACACTCGCCGACCAGGATCTTCTTGCCCTTGAGGCGGCGCACCTCGGCCACCTCGTTCTTGACGATCCGCTCCATCATGCGGTCGCTGTAGAAGAGGCCGTAGTTGATGCCGTCGTAGTTGCCCGTCCCGATCGTCCACGATCCGCCGCTGACGGCCATGACCGCCGCGTTGCCCATCAGGGTGTCGGGCTCGAGCAGGTAGTCGGATACCGCCGGGAAGAAGACGTACTCGGCGCCCTCCTGGTCGATGGGGTACTTGACCTCCACGTCGTAGAGGTCCACGAACTCCTCCTCGAGGAACTCGCAGGTGTCCTTCAGGGCAGCGGGCGGGATGGCGGAAGTGTTGCCAACACCCTCGAGCTGCTCGCGCACCGATACGAGCAGCGCCTTGGGGATGACGTCCACTTCCGCCAGGATCCAGCGGGCGAGGTGGGTGATCAGCCCGTGGTCGATCCCGATGGGGCAACTCGCCTTGCAGCGCCGGCAGGCCGTACAGCGGTAGTACGCCTCCGCCATCTCGTCGATGTACTCGTTGGTCAGCGTGAAGCCGCCGCCCAGGCGCGCGCGCAGCATCCCGGAGCGCGTGAAGTAGCGGCGGTAGACCTTGAGCAAGAGGTCGGAGCGCTTGCAGGGGATGTCGCGGTCCTCGCGGGTCGTCTCGTAGAGCTGGCAGCTCGCTCCGCAGCGACTGCACTTGGTGCTCAGGCGGGTGTAGATCTCGAGCGGCAGGCCGTAGCTGGAGTGCTCGAGGATCGCCGCGAACGCCTCGAGGAACCTGCGGGGCCTACCCGTGAGATCGAGAGCCTTGGGCTCGACGTAGTAGCTGTACTTCCGCTCCGGATTGCTCATGGATTCGCGCCGGTCCTCGGGGCCTCCCCCGTTTCACTTCCGGCCGTGTCGCCCCGTCGTCCCTCCTCGAGCTCGCCCCGCTGGAAGGCGGCCAGCAGCGCATCGACGCTGCCCGAGACCCAGGAGAGGACACGGATGCCCTTGGCTCGGATGAGCTCTTCGTACTTGTCCTGAATCCCGCCGCAGATCAGGGTCTCGACCCCCTGGTCGAGTAGGAGGCGCACGCGGTCCATCGCGAGCTGGCTCTGCAGCACGAAGTCGATCCGGTCCACGACGGCACCTTCCTCGAGTGCGAAGATCGAGATCGTCGCGGAGTACTCGAAGCACGGCGCGATCGTCTCGTCGTAGCTGGGGAGGGCGACCTTCAAGGCACGGGTCCTGTTGCAGGGCGGGGTTGCAGAACCCCTCGCAAGTGCCAGGCCAACCCGACGCGTTTGCGGCCGCCTGGCCCCAAACCCTTGCCGTGTCCGTGCTTGTGACGAGCGGCCTAGTTGCGAGACGACTCGCGGGACGGGAGGCAGGTCGCAGCGGTGAAACGCGGTCGCGTTTCACGGTTGCAGGGGCGGAACGGAGCTCAGCCCGTCGCGCCGCCCCGGCGGAACTCCTCCGCGGCGACTCCGTGCTGCTTCATCTTGCGCCACAGGGTGGTGCGGCTGACTCCCAGCTCCTCGGCGGCGCGCGCCACGCGGCCGCCCGTCTGGGCGAGCACGGAGCGGATGGCGCCCGCCTCCGCCGACTGCAGGTGGGACTCGTCGACGGTGGAAGCCATGCCCAGGGGATTGACGTCCTCCGGCAAGTGGCGCAGATCGATGAGCGTATCGTGGCAGAGCACGAAGGCGTACTCGATGATGTTCTCCAGCTCGCGCACGTTGCCCGGGAAGTCGTGGCGCATCAGGAGCTCCATCACCTCCGGGGTGACGCCTTGGATCTTCTTGCCGCGCTTGGCGTTGAAGCGCTTCACGAAGTGCTCGACCAGGAGCGGGATGTCCTGTCGGCGCTGGCTGAGGGGCGGGACGGCGAGCCGCACCACGGCCAGGCGGAAGTAGAGGTCGTCGCGGAACTTCCCCTCGCTGACCATCTCCGCCAGCCTGCGGTTGGTGGCCGCCACGATGCGCACGTCGGCGTGGACCGTCTCGAGCCCCCCCAGCGGCTCGTACTCGCGCTCCTGCAGGACGCGCAGGAGCTTGACCTGGGTGGCCGGCGGCAACTCGCTGACCTCGTCGAGCAGGAGCGTCCCACCCTGGGCCAGCTTCAGGCGTCCCGGTTTGTCGCGCCGGGCGTCGGTGAAGGCGCCTTGGGCGTAGCCGAAGAGCTCGGACTCGAAGAGGGCCACCGGCAGGGCGCCGCAGTTCACCGCCACGAAGGGCTTGTCCCGGCGGTGGCTGAGGTTGTGCACGGCCCGCGCCAGGAGCTCCTTGCCCGAGCCGCTGGCCCCTTCGATCAGGACCGTCGTGTCGCTCTCCGCGACGTCCGGCAGGAGGGCGAAGATCTTCTGGAAGGCGGCGCTCTTGCCGACGATGTCCTCGAAGGTGTACTGGTGCTTGATCTCTCGCCGGAGCTGCTCGATGGCGGAGAGATCGCGGAAGGTCTCCACGGCTCCCAGGATCTCGCCCTGCTCGCCCTTGAGCATGGCGGTGCTGAGGCTGATCGGGATCGAGTGTCCGCGCTGGTCGAGGATGCGGGCCGGCAGATCGATCAGCTCCTGGCCCGTCTCCATCGTCTGCCTGAGGGCGCAACTGTGCTCGCAGATGTCCGCGTGGAAGATCTCCGAGCAGCGGCGCCCGATCGCCTCCTCGGCGGAGACCTGCGTGATGCGCTCGGCGGCGCGGTTGAAGGAGGTGATGCGCCACTCCCGGTCGACGGTGAAGACCCCGTCAGCCACCGAGTCCAGAATGATCTCGAAGAAGCGCGCGTCGCTGTCGGAGTCGATGTTCATCGCTCGCACCCCGTCGTGTGGGTTCGGACCCCGGGAGTGTTGCATCTCTGGAACGAGAGCGTGGAACGATTCCGTGGAACATCTCGCAACATCTACTGAAACGGTAGGGGTTTCTGAGCCCTAGGGACCTTTGCCCAGGCATCATTCGTCCATGGTGGGGGATTGAGGCCACCCGTTATGGGTATATACTCAGAACTGAGGCAGCCACCATGCCCCGCCCACGCAAATTCCGCTGCATCCGCAGCCGACCACAGGCCGGTGGCTTCGTCCCCGCGGGGCTCTCGCCCCACGGCCTCGAAGAACTCCGGCTGCGGTTGGACGAGTTGGAGGCCCTGCGGCTCGCGGACCTCCTCGGGCTCTACCACGCCGAGGCCGCGGCCTCGATGGGCATCTCCTCGACGACCTTCGGCAGGCTGCTCGAAGGGGCGCGGCGCAAGGTGGCGGAGGCCCTCATACAGGGGAAGCGCATCCGCTTCGGGGGTGGCGAGGTGGTCCTCGCCGCCGACGAGGCGCTGGCCTGCGACGACTGCGGCCATCCGGTCGCCGGCTCGCGCCGCCAGCAGCGCCCCCCCGCATGCCCGGCTTGCCGGTCGCGGAAGCTCAGGCCCCTGCCCCCGGTGCCCTCTGTGCCTGGGCGTGGTCGCTGCTGCCGTCGCCGGAGCCGGAGGAGTGCAGAGCAAGGAGAAACGAGATGAGATTCGCCATTACCACCGACGACCAGAAGCAGGTCTCGGGCCACGCCGGCCGCTGCGCCGGCTTTCTGATCTACGACGCGGAGGGGGAGGATGCGGTGCGAGCCGAGTTCCGCCCCAACACCTTCACCGCCCACGCGCGCGGCGAGTGCCAGGGCGCGGGTGCGGGTCGCCGACAGCGTCACCGACACCGCGATTCCGGGCAACGAGGACAACGAGGACAACGAGGACAACAAGGACAGCAAGGACACCAAGGACAGCAAGGACACCAAGGACACCAAGAACACCAAGGACGCCAAGCACGC
>CAZDQL010000094.1:0-24921 GCA_964507325.1 uncultured Planctomycetaceae bacterium
ATTCTCGGGGCCGCAGCCACTGCAGCATAGGCACTCGAGAATGCAACATCAGGGGCTAGGCGGAGAGGATTTGGACGGCGCGGGAAGGATCTCGGTGTCTTGGTGGGATGAGTCAGACATCGGGCGGAGAGAGGCACAGCGTCAATCGATGAGGCTGTCGATCCCGGGGGTTGCCGGATTGTCGAGGGAGATGGGGACGAAGAACGAAAACGCGGCCTCGAAAGCATCCTCCTGAATCAACCGACAGCGCAAGCAGCGACCGAACACCAAGGGGAGGTCGAGCTTGGCGCGATCGAACTGCAGCCGAAACACATCGCCGACCCCAATGGGAACCGGGAAGATCGCGCGACAGCCGCCCTGCGAGAGATCGCGGGTATAGCCCTGGACACGTGAGTTCGCGGTTTCGCTCGAGTTGCCCGGCTGCAGAGCTACGTTGACTCGGATCTCGACGCGATCGTGCTTGCGGAGCTTGCGAATCTCCTGGATGCTCTGGCGTTCGAGGTCTTCGATCAGGTCCTGCTCGAGGTCCAGGTCGCGTGCCGGGGGTGGATTGGGATTGATGTTGCGCATCGTGAATCAGTCCTTCTTCGAGCTCTCGTACCTGGAATCGAGCTGCCGGTCCTCCACGCGGCCGGTCGTTCCACCAACGCCGCGCAAGATGCCCCAAAGGCGTGCCAGGAGGGCCGAGCCACCCGTCCCGGCCTCGGCGACTGATCCGTCGCTATCCGCAGATGCGACACGTTCCGGTCGCGCTTCATCGTTGGGCAAGGCAGCTGCGGGCTCCCATCGCCCTTCCGGGTCCTGGACTTCGCTGTTCGTTTCGACGATCGACTCCTCGACGAAGAGACTCTCGAAGGATGCCTCAGTCTCGGCGGCGATCTCAATGGTCGGATCGATCATCGACTCCGGCTCCGGATCCACCTCGACATGTTCGGTGAAGAGAGGAGTCAGGTCGCTGGGTCCTTCCGTGGTAGACGTCGTGGGTCGCACGGCGTTCGTGTCTTCAGACTTCTCCTGTGTGGGCTCCTCGGCAATCTCCGAATCTCCAGGAACCTCGTACCGATCCGGCACTCCATCACCGAAGAGAGCCTCTTCGAGACGCATTTGCGACGTCTCCGACGATTCGACCACAAATATCGTGACGGTATCGACCGACGTGTTCTCACCGTCCGACACGTGCAGCTCGAACGTGATCGCGCCAACCCCGGCGTCCGCGGGAAGCTCGAATGAGGGTGACGGCGTGGTTGGGTCGGAGAGCTCGACACTCGGGCCGTCGGTCTGGACCCACATGTAGGTAGGCTCCTGCCCCTCGGGATCGGCACCGGTACCGGTCAGAGTGACCGTTGCCCCCTGGTGGACGATCTGGTTCGTCCCCGCTTCGGCGGACGGCCCATCGTCGTCCGCCTCCACGGTGATGGTGACGCTGTCCATCGACGTGTACGTCCCGTCGGAGACCTGGATCTCGAACGTGAGATCCGTGTTGACCAAGCCTTCGGGAGCCTCGAACGTCGGCGTCGGTGCGCTCGGGTCGGAGAGCTCTACGCTCGGTCCGCCCGTCTGGACCCACCTGTAGGTCAGGCCTGCGCCCTCGGGGTGCGTACCGGAGCCGGCCAATGAGATGGTGTCACCCTCCTCGACGACCTGATTCGGTCCCGCGTCGGCCGTGGGCACGGGTACCTGGACGAGCTCGGACGTGCCGCCGAAGTGCGAGTCGATGAGATTCGTCTCGCCTACCACGTTAATCGTCCCACCATCGATGCTGCTCGCCCGCTCCACCGTCAGGTCACCTCCGACATCCAGATCTTCGGCAAGGGTGAAGGAGTAACCGTCGAAGATGACGTCGCCGAAGGTGATTTCGCCGACGTCGATCGTGTTCCCAGTGCCCTGGAACTCGACCACGGAATCGGAGGCGTTCACGTCACCCGCTACGTGGGTGACATCGCCACTGAGCTGGATGTGGTCTTGGAGCGTGACCGTCCCACCGGGCTTGTCGATACGCAGATCGTGCAGCTCGCCGACGCCGCCATTCGCCGAAACGACCTGGTCACCCGCACCGTCGAGGACGACGGTCGCCGAACCACCCACGGAGGTGTCGAGCGTCGTCACGTCCCCCGCCACACGGATCTCACCCCCGTTCAGGTCGCTGGCATGTTCGATCGTGAGGTCTCCCTCGACGTCGAGATCGCCGTCGATGGTGAAGGTGTAGCCGTCGAAGGTGACGTCGCCGAAGGCGATGTCGCTCACGTCGAGGGTGTTCCCGCTGCCCTGGAACTCGACCCGGGCTCCCGACGCGTCGACGTCTCCCGTGACGTGGGCTACATCGCCGCTGAGCTGGATGTGGTCTTGAAGCGTGACCGTCCCGCCGGGCTTGTCGATACGCAGATCGTGCAGCTCGCCGATGCCGCCATTCGCCGAAACGACCTGGTCACCCGCACCGTCGAGGACGACGGTCGCCGACCCGCCCACGGAGGTGTCGAGCGTCGTCACGTCCCCCGCAACGTGGATCGCTCCTGCATTCAAATCGCTGGCATGCTCGATCGTGAGATCTCCCTCGACATCGAGATCGCCGTCGATGGTGAAGGTGTAGCCGTCGAAGGTGACGTCACCGAAGGCGATGTCGCTCACGTCGAGGGTGTTCCCGCTGCCCTGGAACTCGACCCGGGCTCCCGACGCGTCGACGTCTCCCGTGACGTGGGCTACATCGCCGCTGAGCTGGATGTGGTCTTGAAGCGTGACCGTCCCGCCGGGCTTGTCGATACGCAGATGGTGAAGCTCGCCGACGCCGCCGTTCGCCGAGACGACCTGGTCACCCGCACCGTCGAGCACGACGGTCGCCGACCCACCCACCGAGGTGTCGAGCGTCGTCACGTCCCCCGCAACGTGGATCGCTCCCGCATTCAGGTCGCTGGCATGCTCGATCGTGAGGTCTCCCCCGACATCGAGATCGCCGTCGATGGTGAAGGTGTAGCCGTCGAAGGTGACGTCACCGAAGGCGATGTCGCTCACGTCGAGGGTGTTCCCGCTGCCCTGGAACTCGACCCGGGCTCCCGACGCGTCGACGTCTCCCGTGACGTGGGCTACATCGCCGCTGAGCTGGATGTGGTCTTGGAGCGTGACCGTCCCACCGGGCTTGTCGATACGCAGATCGTGCAGCTCGCCGACGCCGCCATTCGCCGAAACGACCTGGTCACCCGCACCGTCGAGGACGACGGTCGCCGAACCACCCACGGAGGTGTCGAGCGTCGTCACGTCCCCCGCCACACGGATCTCACCCCCGTTCAGGTCGCTGGCATGTTCGATCGTGAGGTCTCCCTCGACATCGAGATCGCCATCGATGGTGAAGGTGTAGCCGTCGAAGGTGACGTTTCCGAAGGTAATCCCCTCCGCAGCGATCCTATTCCCGTTGCCACGCAGCTCTATGGTCGAGTCCGTCGCGTTCACTTCTCCCGCTACCCGGGTCAGGTCGCCGTCGACTGTCAGGCTCCCGTGAATCTCAAGAGTGCCCGAGGTCTTGTCGATGCTCAGGTTCTGGAACGAATTGGTGCCAGCGTTCAGGACCTGGTCGCCCGTGCCCGTCAGCGCCAGGGTGCCGTTGCCGTCCTGGAACACACCGCCAACCAGGTGGACGTCTCCCTCGATCGACACCGTGCCCGTACTGACCTCCAGCCGTCCGCCCTCGAGCAGGAGATCACCGCTCACCTCGACGTCGTGGCCGGAGAACGCGAGCGTCCCCCCCGACTGCACCAGGCCCCCATCGATCGTCAGAGCGTTCGATAGGGTGATGGTGCCACCATAACTCTCGTGAATCTGCAGGCCGCCGACCACGCCCTCGAAACCTGCGTCGAAGTCTGCGTTTCCCGGCGACGTCCCGTCGAAGACGAGTATGTCGTCGGCGTCCGGGCCGACGTCGTTGCTCCAATTGACGGGATTGGACCAATCATCGTCGCCACCGTCACCGTCCCAGACGACGAAGTCCACAGTGGCGTCACTGAGTTCCACCGACTGCACCTGTCCGTGCTCGATTGCGAAGGACTCGCCACCGCCGAGATCAACCGTCAGTGATCCGTTGCCGAACTCGACATCGGCCCGCGAGAATCGGCTGAGGTCGATGGTGTTCTCTCCGCCGTGCCCGTCCACGCCGTAGGTCGAACCCGGAGCAGGAGTGGAGAAGACGAAGGTGTCGTCGTGGGTACTTCCCGTGACCTTCTCGACGTCCCGAAGAGTGTCTGTTCCCGCCCCGCCCGTGTCCTGCGTAGAGGCGCTCGTCAGGTCGACCGTAACTCCCGAAGGGGCCGTTGAGTAGTCAACGGTGTCCTCCCCGGCGCCGCCGTCGAGCACATCGTCGCCGGCCCCGCCCTGTAGCAAGTCTCCGTCCGCGCCTCCGAAGAGGTCGTCATTCCCGGCGCCACCGAAGAGCAGGTCATCACCTGCTCCGGCCTCCGCGAAGTCGTCGGCGGCCGTGCCGTGGAAGGCGTCGTCTCCATCGGTGGCCTCCGGAATGGCATCTCCCGTTTCGGCGTCCACCCACGTAGCGGAGAGGAGGATCCGGGGCTCGAGAGCTTCCGACTGGAGCTCGGCAAGGCGCTCCTCGGACGTCGGCTGCTCGGCGTCGGCGTCGTCAGGAAGGTCGTCGGCTTGCGGGTCGCGGTCTGTCATCGAGATCCTCCAAGGGCATGGAGCTGATCAGTGAAACCGAACAGTGCAGCGCAGGCCGGCGGGAAGACGGTTGCCCGGGTTCGAGAGCTCGAGCCGGACGCGGAACGTGTCGCTGGCCGTATCGACGACAGGGTCAACTGATGTCACTTCGGCCTCTCTTTCCTGGTCGTCGAAGCCGGTCATGAGAACGGTGGCGCGGGCCCCGATCTGCATATCCCCGTAGTGCTCGATCGGCGTATTGACCTCGATGATCAACGGGTCGATCTTCGCGATGGTGACGAGCGCGTCCTGGCCGGACCTGCTCAGGAGCTCACCCGGGGAGAGAAACCGTTCCGTGACGATGCCGCCCATCGGGCTCTCGATGGTCCCGAGCGTGAGGATGGCGGCGGCGCGCTGGTATTCCAGGAGAGCGATCGCGAGCTCCTCCTCGGTCTTGGCGAGCGCCAATTCTTCCAGGACGAGGTTCGTGCGGTGCACCTCGAGTTCCTCGGCGGTGAGGATCCCCTCTGCAAAGAGCACTTCATTGCGCTCGAATCGACGACGTGCGTCTGCGACGCGTGCCTGGGCGATCTCGCGCCCTGCCGTCCGTTGTGCACGTGCGAGGGCTAGCTGTGCATTCGCCCTTTGCACCGCGAAGTCCAGCGAGCCGAGCATCTGTCCCTCGGACACCTCGTCTCCGCGGTCGACGAGGACCTCGGCGAGCACGCCTTCGGAGCTGGTGCCCACACGCACGACGCGATGGGGCAGGGCGACGCCACTGAGCTCCAAAACCGTCTCGGACTCCGGGGTCGTCAGCAATCCGGCGTGCGTCGACGTGACCACGCCAGCCATAGTGAGAACAACGCTCCATCTGAGCGCTTTCATGGTGTGGAGCTCCTGGGGACGGAGGGGGGCGGTTCTGTATCGGCAGCGGCAGAGGACCGCCTGCACCCGCAATCCCTGCCCGGAGCATCTACATGGGAAAGATCTTCCCGCCCTGGTGTGGTTCGCAAGGCCGTCTTCAGGGGAAGTCAGCGACCGCCATCGGGCTTCCTCGTGATCCGAACTGGAGGAGGATGTCGGATTTGCCCACTCCTCTCTTCGGCCCACTCTGTGGCCCTTCGGGCTGGGTCTTTTGGACCCTCAGGATCGCGCGCTCGACTTCTCGGGGTGTGATTCGGCTCGGGTGCTCGTGCGGCGTGCTCGAGCGATCCCGCAGGCTCTCCCCCAGCACCACCTACATCGGCTCGTTCGCGTGATTCGTATGCTCCCGGGCCATCTCGGCAGCGTGAAGACCTGTGGTCCGAGATGACTACGCACTGATGGACCGTCAGGGTGGAGGGGTGATCCGAGACGCTACTCCGTCGCCGCGCGTGAAGCCCCCATCTCAGGCCTCGTGCCCCCCGAACGCCAGGCACGCCCGGTACAGCGCGTCGAGGTTCTCCAGCGGAACGTGCGGCGGCAGGTTGTTCCCCTCCTGCAGCACGAAGCGCCCCCCCTCCTTGACGCCGCTCTCCAGGATGGCGCGCGCGCGCTCGAAGACCTGATCGGGCGTGCCCTCCAGGAGGAGCGGCACATCCGGACCGCCGGTCAGCTCGACCTCCGGCCCGAGCTCCTGGCGCATCGCCTCGAAGTCGATCGGGAAGCCGGTGTCGAAGCTCGTCACCCCCAGCTCCTCGTGGAGCGCCCCGAAGTGCCGGGTCGCGTCGCCGCAGAGGTGCATCGTCCGCACCGATCCGGCGGGGCCCGCCTCGTACCAGGCGCGGTGGTGCGGCAGGACGCACTCCCGGAACATCTTGGCCGAGATCAGGGCCACGGAGTCGTCCGCCAGGCCGTTCGCCGGCGGCAGTCGATCCCCGAAGTACTTCCAGATCGCCTCCCGGCGCAGGATGGCGGCGCGCGTCAGGAAGGCCAGCAGCTCCTGGGCGTACTCCGGGTCGGTCACCAGCTCGGCCAGGATGTCGCCTCCGCGCACTTCGCAGGCGATCGTCAGCGGCCCGTCGGTGAAGATCAGCTCCCACGGAACGAGACGCACCGGCCGGCCCTCGAAGCGCCGGTTGCGGCAGATGCGGTCCATCTCGTGCCAGAACGCCAGACCGTCGCGGACGAAGGGCAGCTCGAGGGGCTCCTCGATCGGCACGTCGAAAACGGAGCGCCTGTTCGACTCGTCGACGAAGGGACGCGTGGCCGGCACCTGCTCCGCCGGATAGTCGATCTCGGCGCCCAGGCACGCCGCGTCGTAGACGTTGTAGCACCAGTAGTTGATCGCCCACTCCTCGGGCGGCTCGGCGGGGAGATCGGAGCGCGGGCCGAGGACCCGGCGCCGGTACAGCTCGTGGCGCAGGGCGATCTCGACGTGGGTCTCCGGGTCGCGGGCCGCGTCCTCGAAGGTGTAGCCCTCGGGGTTCCACTCAGGGTCGAGCAGGACGACCCTGGGGTTGGTGTTGAGCCGCAGCGGCACGCGCGTGGGCTGGCGCGCGAAGTAAGCGTCCCAGAGGGCGGTCTTCTCGGTGTCGTCGATCATTGGATTCTGCGCAGCAGTCACAAGGGCATCAACCACCGAAGAGGTCGACGATCCACGCCCTCTCGAGCCCCCCCACGACCTCGCGAGCCAGAGAGTACCACCGCCCGCACCCGTCGATCACCCGCCGATCTGCGCTGGCCGCGACTTCACCGTCGTCGACCAGCGCGGCGTCCGCGTCCTTCACCACCTCCACCGACCAACCCGCACCGCACGCCTCCCCCACCTCCCGGACCGGCGCCGGGAGGCGCTGCACGTGCTGCCGATGCGAGCGGCCGCCGAGTCCGAAGCGGGGCGTCGAGTCGGGAGCCAGCTCGGTGCGGTGGCGCGATGAGTGCTCAGGGAGCGCGCCCCGAGAACAGGCCCTTCACCCTGCCGGCGACCCGGTGGATCCACCGCCCACGCCAGCGCGCCAGGAATCCCTCCAGGTCCGAGCAGTGGCGTTCGAGGCGCGCGCGCTCCGCCTCCAGGTTCTCGATGTGTGCCAAGAGCTGCTCGCGCTCGGCCAGCACGTCCTGTAGCCGGTCGGCGAGCCCGCTCTTCACCCCCTCCTCGATGAAGTCTGGCGGAGGTGGATCGCAGCCGGTGGGTGTGAGGTCCCGATCAGGGTGGTGCAAGGCCAGACCTTCGGCGGGCTCATCCATTCCCAGGGGAGGGCTGTGAATGATCGAACACCTGCGGCAGAGCGTGGGTGGATCCCCCTGGGCCAGCCCCGCGCGCAGGTTGCGCCAGGCCCGGCCGTTCCAGATCTCGGCGAAACTCTGCTCCTTCAGATTCCCCATGGGAGGCTCCGAGTGAGCCAAGGGGTGTCCGCAGGCGTGGACGCTGCCGTCCTCCAGCACGTAGACGACCAGGCTGGGCATGTGGCAGTGCAGGCGAGCTCGATCCCTCCGATCCAGCCCCCGCATGTACTGGATCGTCTCCCCCCTGCTGTCCGGAGGCGCCACCGGAGCCTGGCGGTCCGCGGCCGCCTCGGCGAAGGTGCGCGGTAGGTCCACCTGCACGCCGAGCTCCCGCGCCCGGGCGCGGGCCGCGACGATCGAGCGATCGGCGAGCTCTCTCGCCTCGAGCAGCGACTCCCGTCGTCCCTCGGGGGTCACCGGGATGACGTGCCAAGCGCTCACGCGCTCGACTCCCAGGCGGCCGGCGAGCTCGACCAGGGCGGGGAGCTCGCGGACGTTGCTGCGCATCAGGACCATGCAGAGGGACAGCCGCGGACGCTCCTCCTTGGGAGCCGCCAACCGGAAGCGGTTCAGGCGCTCCAGGTTCGCGAGTAGGCGTTCGAAGCTCGCGCCCTCGCGGATGCGCTCGTAGGTCGCCGCCTCGGCACCATCGATGGAGACCTCGATCGAAGCTAGGTCGCGCACCATCGCCCGCGCGGCATCATCCGTGCCGATCCGGGTCCCGTTCGTCAGTAGGTGGATCTCCTGATGGAGTTCGCGGGCGCGGGTGGTGAAGTCGAAGAAGTGCGGCGACAGCATCGCTTCGCCACCGACCCCCAGCATGAGTCGGGTGGAGTAGGGCAGGATCTCGTTCGCGATCTTCTGGAAGAGCTCTGGCGAGAGGTTCGCCTGGGGATCGACCCGACGCTCCCCCGGCGGCCGTAGGTGCTCGTTGCACATGACGCAGCTCAGGTTGCAGGTTCCGGCGAGCTGCAGGTGCACCTCCACCGGCATGCTCTGCAGGAAGGCCTCACCCTGCTCGAATGCGTGCACCCCCAGGCAGTCGTTCAGGAACTGCCGGGGGGTTTGCGCTCTGCGCATCATCGGATCGGAATTGGCCATCGCCGCGCCTCGCGGACAATCCTGGCGCTGCCAAGAGCCGCACTGCAGGTTTGTGCGTATCTGCTACTCTCGATCCCTCCCGATCACCTGCTCGAGAGCTGCCATCCGCGAAAGCCATTATGAACCAGTCCGCCGCCAGCCCACAAGACATCGAACGCGCGGGACGTCTGATATGCCGGGCGAGGCGCTCTCTGGCCTACGGGAACCTGGACAGCATCCTGCAGAAGCCGCTGGAGTACGGCGAGGGGCTCGCCTTCCCCCAATTCGTCGAGAGCGCGCGCGGCTACGAGTTCACCGACACGACCGGGCGGACCTACGTGGACTGGGTGAACGGCGGAGGCCCGGTGCTCCTGGGCCACCGCCGGCCGGAAGTCGAAGAGGCGATTCGCGAGCAGATGGGAGCCGGACCGACCCTCTCGCTGATGCACCCCCTCGAGGTGGAGGTGGCCGAGACACTGATCGAAATGGTTCCCTGCGCCGAGATGGTGGCCTTCGGCAAGAACGGTTCCGACTCGCTGACAGCTGCGGCGCGCCTGGCGCGCTGCCTCACCGGCCGGGAGGTCATCGTCCAGTACGGCATGCACGGCTTCCACGACTGGTACGTGTGCCACAACCCGGTCGTGCGTGGAGCGCCGGAGAGCTTGAAGCCCCTCATCCACCCCTTCCGCTACAACGACCTCGAAGGTTTGGCGGAGCTCCTGGAGCAGCTCGAGGGCCGAGTGGCCGCGGTGGTGATGGAGCCGGTGCGGGAGATCCTGCCCGAATCCGGATACCTCGAGAGCGTGCGCGAACTCACGCACCGGCACGGAGCTCTCCTGGTGTTCGACGAGGTCGTCACCGCCTTCCGCCTCGGCAACGGTGGAGCCCAGGGGGTCTTCGGAGTCGAGCCCGACCTCGCCTGCTTGGGCAAGGCGATGGCCAACGGCATGCCCATCTCGGCCCTCGTCGGCCGGCGGGAGCAGATGGAGCAGCTCCCTGCCGTCGCCTTCGGGATGACCTTCCGCGGCGAGACCCTGACCCTGGCCGCCGCGCGCGCGACTCTGGGCATCCTGCGGAACGAGTCGGTGGCCGAGCATGTGGCTCGCATCGGTGCCGAGGTTCGCGACGGCTTCGAGCAAGCCTGCGCGCGCCACGACCTGCGCATCGCCCTGGGCGGTCCCTCCGCTCGGATGACCTTCGTCTTCCAGGAGGATGGCGGGATCCCGTGGGACTCCCTGCAGGCGCTCTTCGTCCAGGCGTGCCTCGAGCGCGGGGTCTTCACCAACGGGAACATCCTCCCTTCGGCCGCCCACGACGCGGCCGCTGTCGAGCGCACCCTCGAGGGCTTCGAAGGTGCCCTGGCGGTCGTGGCCGAGGCGGTACACGGTGGGCGGCGCGCTCAGGAGGGAGCCGGCGAGAGCACCTCTCTTCCGCGGGCGATGATCTCCGTCGGCTACCTGGACGAGCTGCGCCGGCAGGGGGATGAGCTGGTGCTCTCCGGCTGGGCGTTGTTGGACGGAGGCCCGGCGGACGCGGTGGAGATCGCGACGCCCTCCGGAGAGAGCTTTCTCGCCCGACCGACCGAACGCCCCGACATCGCCGTAGCCCACCCGGACGTTGACCGCGCAGAGCGAGCGGGCTACGCCGCAGTCCTCCCCCTGGCGGCGGTCCGCGAGGCGGACGGCGACCGCCTCGTGCTCCGGTTGCGACTCCGGCGCGGCACTCGCGTGGCCTTCCTCTGCCGGGTGATCGTCGAGAGCCCGCCGGACGCCTCGGACGCCTGGCCCGGCCCCCACTGGACCGGGGACGGTTTCCAGGTCGTCTGAGGGGAGAGGGCGACGATGTTCCGATCCACGCCCTGTGCTTTCCCGTTCACCTGTCCGTGTGCCTTCGCACGACCGTTGGCGAGGCCCGGGCTGCTCACGCGGTGAAGAGATCGACGATCCAAGCCCCCTCGATCCCCCCCGCCACCTCGCGGGCCAGCGAGTACCACCGCCCGCACCCGTCGATCACCCGCCGATCCGCGCTGGCCGCGACTCCGCCGTCGTCGACCAACGCCGCGTCCGCGTCCTTCACCACCTCCACCGACCAACCCGCGCCGCACGCCTCCCCCACCTCCCGCACCAGCGCCGCCAGCCTCCCCGAGTTCGAGACGGGGGCGTCCAGGTACCAGCGCACCTCGTCCAGCCCCAGGGGCGCCAGGTGGGCCGCGATCGCCTCCAAGGCACGCGGCGTCTCCTCGACCCTGCGCCAGGTCCCGTGCAGGCTGGCGAGGTCGCGCAGGGTGCCGTCGCGGGCGGGGAGCACCAGGCCCCCACCGAAGGCGGACTCCACCGTGGTCAGGACGTTGAAGCCGTCGATCGCGAGGCGTTCGTCCTTCAGCTCGGATCGGGAGAGCCGACTTCCAGCGCGCCGCTCGCGATCCGCGTCGCTGCAAACGGTGCGGGCCAGCGACTCCCGCTGCCGGGCGCGCAGCTCGTGGCGATCGCCGACGAGCTTCAGCGACGCCCGCGACGGGTAGTCGCGGTTCAGGAGCCAGACCAGGTCGGCCGCCGCCTCGCGCAGCACCGCCAGGCGCTCGGGGGCGAAGAGCTCCCTGTCCTGCGGCGCGGCGGAGCGGTGGCGGCGGCGGTCGGGCATCGATCGAAGACCTCAGCTGCCCGAGAAGAGGAAGTCGCTCTCCTGCGACCACACCGCGTAACGGTAGAGCGGCAGGAGCCGCACCAACTCGTCGGAGAGGATCCCCGGGACCTCCTCCCCCAGCGCCGCCTCGCGCGCCCCCGCCTGTGCCGGCACCGGCCAGCGGCGGTCGACGACGAGCTGGTGCTCGCCGGGGGTGTAGAAGCGCAGGAACTCCTCCACCGCCTCCGGCTCCAGCGCCCCGCAGCGCCACTCCCCCTTCCAGTCGTGGAGCCGCAGCTGGAAGCCGTCGAGCTGGTTCAGGATCTGGAGCCAGGGCGCCACCCCCTCCGCCTGCACCCGGTGCACCAGGTTCTGCCCGTCGTACCAGGCGTCCTGATGGATGCGCAGGGAGACCTCCAGCCGGTCGTGCTCGAGGGCGAAGGCCAGGTAGGCGTTGCGGTAGGCGGAGTCCAGGTCGCGGGCCAGGTCGCGACCGAGGACCTTGCGCAGGCGCGTGCGCTCGGGCTTGGCGCGCGCCAGGTAGGCCCAGAGGCGCCTCACCCGCCCCCCGTTGAAGGCGTGGGGGTGGTGCAGGGAGGTGCGCGCCTCGAGCGCCGGACCCCCCTCCGCCTTGGCGCGTCGAAGGAAGGCCTTGGCCAGGGTGAGGAGCTTGCGCCTCGCCTCCAAGCGGCGCCCATTCCACTCCCGATCCCGCTCGTGGTCCGGCGAGAGGGACTCGAAATCCCACTCTTCGAAGGGGGTGGTCCCACCTAGGGGCGTCGGTTCCGTACTCTGCTTAGCCAACTTCCCTCCTCCCGGCGGGGCCTCTCCTTACGTCTCCGTTACAATCCAGCATCAATCTCCCTGGAATCATCCGCCACCACCGACTCAGCCGACAGATAGGGGAGTCGGTGGCCCACCGTTCCATGCGCTTCGCCCACTTCCAGTTCGACCCCGAGAAGGACCGCCTCGGCGAGGGCCCGTTGAGCGAGGTCTACCGGGCGGAGGATACGCAGCTCGGACGGACTGTGGCGCTGAAGATCCTGCGTTCCACGGCGGAGATCGATCCCCAGGCGGACACGCGCTTCCACCGCGAGGCGCAGCACACCAGCTCCCTGGCCCACAAGTACATCGCGACGATCTACGAGTACGGCGAGCACGATCGCACGCCGTACATCGCGATGGAGTACCTGGAGGGGGGCACCCTCGACAAGGTCATCCGCGAGCGACAGCTCGGCTTCGAGGAGTGCGTGCGCATCGCCCTGCAGCTCACCGAAGCGCTGCGTGAGGTCCACCACGCCGGCATCATCCACCGCGACCTCAAGCCGGGCAACGTGCATCTGCAGTACGACGGCACCCTGAAGTTGCTCGACTTCGGCATCGCACGCGCCCGGAACGAGGCGGGCATCACCCAGCACGGGATGCTGGTGGGCACGGTGCTCTACATGTCGCCGGAACAGGTGCGCGGCGAGGACCTGGACTACCGCTCCGACATCTTCAGCCTGGGGGCGGTCCTCTACCACGTCATGACCGGGGCCCTGCCCTTCCCGGGGGAGAGCTTCCCGGAGGTGTGCATGGCGATCCTCGACGGCAATGCGCGCCCCCCTTCCACGGTGCGCCAGGGCTTCCCCGAGGCGTTGGAGGCCTTCCTCCGGCGCTGCATGGAGGCGGAGCCGGTGAACCGCTTCCAGAACGCGGAGGAAGCCCACGGTCATCTGGTCACCATCGAGAGCAAGTTGACCGGCACCAACTCCGGGCGCCCCACCACCCTGAGCGGGACCCTGGTCGTGCCGGAGATCACCTGCGGCGGCCCCTCCCCCGGCGCCTGCCTGGTGATGGCGGGAGGCGTGCGCAAGGACCTGGTGGCGGAGCTCTCGCGCAACAAGGGGCTGACGGTGTTGGCCGAGGAGCCGGCAGAGCTCGATCCCGAGACGCGCTACGAGTACCTCCTGCGCACCGACCTCAAGGTGGCGGACAGGATCGGCACCCTGACCCTGAAGCTCGAGTTCTACGAAGCGGAGGGGGACGGCGCCAAGCTGGTGCGCACCACCGAGGACGTCTGCGAGCGGGAGGACGAGGACGAGTGGACCCTCCAGGAGGACCTGGTGCGCAGCGCCATGCGCGTCCTGCGCAAGCGCCTCTCGGAGGTCGCCGTGCGCCCCGCCTTCGACAGCGGGCGCAAGATCGAAGAGGCCCGGACGCGCGCCGCCAAGGCGATCGACGTGCTGCGCAAGGGCACCTCGAAGCACCTGATGATCGCCACCAACCAGTTGCGGGGGGCGATCGAGTTGGACCGCTACTGCGCCCTGGCCTACGCCGGATTGGCGGAGGCGCTGGTGCGCAAGTACCTCTGTTGGGACGGCGACCCGACCTTCCTCGAGGAGGCGCGGGACCAGGCGGACATGGCCCTCTCCCTCGATCCCCAGAACGCGGCGGCCCACACCGCCCTCGGTCTGGCGAACCACCTCTCCGGCCACTACGAGGACGCCCGCCGCGAGTACCGCCTGGCGATGCAGCTCGACAACCAGGAGTGGATGGCGCACCGCCTCTTGGGGGCCATCTACGCCCGCGAGGGGAACTTCAAGGGAGCGGCGCCGCTGCTGCAGCGGGCGGTGCAGCTCGCCCCGACCCACATCGCGGCCTACGACCACCTCTACACCGTGCGCCTGCGCCTCGACGCCTACGAGCTGGCGCTGGAGGCGGCGGACGAGGGGATCGCCGCGGCGCGCAAGCACCTGACGGAGGTCCCCGACGACATGGACGCCCTCCTGCACATGGCCCTGCTCTACGCGCGGCTCGGGGACGAGGAGAAGGCGCGCCAGTCGGCGGACGAGGCCGGGGAGCGCAAGCCGAAGGACGCCTACACCGCCTTCCACCGCGCCTGCGTGTACGCCCTCCTGGGGGACGTCGAAGAGGCGATGGCCTCCCTGCGTCTGGCCCAGGACCGGGGCTACTTCGTGAAGAGTGAGCTGGTGCGCAACGCCGACCTGGACGTGCTGCGGGGGCTGCCGGAGTTCCAGGCGATGCTGCCCGAGTGAAGCGCCCCCTCGTCGCCGTCGGCTGCCACACGACCGCCCGGCGTGGAGCCCCCCACCTGGTGGAGCTGGCCGCGGTGCGGGTCGTGGAAGGGGAGGCCGACGAGAGCTTCCACTCCCTGGTCTGCCCTCCGGTCCCGATCGAGCCGGAGGCCAGAGCCCTGCACGGCATCACCGACGATGAGGTGCGCAGCGCCCCGGACCCCGAGGAGGTCCTCGAGCGCTTCGGTGCCTGGACCGGCGGGGACTGGCTGGCCGCCCACGACGCCGAGCGCACCGCGTCGATCCTCGGCTTCGAGTACGCGCGCCACGGCGGCGACCCACCCCCGGGCCCGATCGTCGACTCCTTGGCCCTGGCCCGCGCGCAGCTCGGGGAAGCGCCCGCCCACGACCTCGACACCCTCGCCGCCCACCTTGAGCTGGAGCACGACTCCGGCCCCCCGGCGCTGATCGACGCGGTGCACTGCTGGAAGGTGATCGAGGAGTGCCTGGAGCGACTCGGCGGACTCTCGTCGACCCCCGCTGCCGCGCTCCTCGGCGTACCACCGGCGACGATCGCCGGCGGCCGACCCCAGGCTCCGCGCCTGACGAGCCGCCTGCGCCCCCTGGAGCGCGCCCGGGAGGCGGGGGAGACGGTGCGCTTCCTCTACGGCGGCGGGAGCGCGGCTCCCGCCGCGGTCGAAGCGCGGCCCCTCTTCCTGTACGCCAGACGGGGCAAGGAGTACCTGGAGGCGCTGTGCGCCTCGAGCGGGATCCTCAAGACCTACCTCCTGGAGCGGGTACGCCGGCTGCTCTGACCGGAGTAGAGTAGCGCGCTCGATTGCGCGCCCATGTCCCCCGTCCCGATCCGCAACCTGGCCATCGTGGCCCACGTCGACCACGGCAAGACGACCCTGGTGGACTCCATGTTCCGCCACGCGGGCACCTTCCGGGCGCACCAGGCGGTCAGGGAGCGCGCCCTCGACTCCGACGCCCAGGAGCGCGAGCGCGGGATTACCATCCTGGCCAAGAACACCGCCATCGCCTGGTGCGGCACGCGCATCAACATCGTCGACACCCCCGGCCACGCGGACTTCGGCGGGCAGGTGGAGCGCACCCTGACGATGGCGGACGCGGTGCTCCTGCTGGTCGACGCCTTCGAGGGGCCGATGCCGCAGACGCGCTTCGTGCTGCGCAAGGCCTTCGAGCACGGTCTGCCGGCGCTGGTGATGATCAACAAGGTCGATCGCTCCGACGCGCGCCCGGCAGCGGTCCTGGACGAGGTCTTCGACCTCTTCGTCGAGCTGGGCGCGAGCGACGAGCAGCTCGACTTCCCGGTCGTCTACGGCTCCGGCCGCGAGGGGTGGGCGGTGCACGAGCTGGAGGAGGTCAAGGGCCGCCGGACGGGGGATCTGGAGGCGCTCTTCCAGATGATCCTCGAGCGCGTGCCCGCTCCGGAGGTGGACGAGCGGGGCCCGACCCGCTTCCAGGCCTCGACCCTCGACCACGACGACTTCCTGGGTCGCGTGGCGATCGGGCGCGTCGACCGGGGGGTGCTGCGCCGGGACCAGCGCTACGCCGTGTGCCATCCGGAGCGCCGGGAGAGCGCGCTGGTGCCGATCAAGAACCTCTTCCGCTACGAGGGTCTCGAGCGCCTGGCCGCCGAGGAGGTGCGCGCCGGGGACATCGCGGTGGTGACCGGCGTGGACGAGATCTGGATCGGGGACACCCTCTGCCATCCCGAGCACCGCGAGCCCCTGCCCTCGATCGCGGTCGACGAGCCGACGATCTCGATGGTCTTCTGCGTGAACACCTCCCCCTTCTCCGGCAGACAGGGGCGCTTCGTCACCAGCCGCCAGCTCCTGGCGCGCCTGCAGCGCGCCTCGGCGCGGGACGTGGCCCTGCGGCTCGCCGAGACCGATTCGCCGGACGCCTACGAGGTCAAGGGGCGCGGGGTGATGCACCTCTCGGTCCTGATCGAGGCGATGCGCCGCGAGGGGTACGAGTTCGCCGTCGGCAAGCCGCACGTGATCGTCAAAGAGCTCGACGGCGTGGCCTGCGAGCCCTACGAGCTGGCCTCGATCGAGGTGCCGGCCGAGAATGCGGGGCGCGTGATCGAGTACCTCGGTCGCCGCCGCGGCGAGATGATCCACATGGACTCGGCGGGGAACCTGAACCGCCTCGAGTTCCTGATCCCCTCCCGCGGCCTGATCGGAGCGCGCACCGCGCTGCTGACCCTCAGCCAGGGGGAGGCGGTCCTCTCCCACGTCTTCGACCGCTGGTGTCCCGACGGGGGCCCCATCCCGCGCCGCACCAACGGGGTGCTCGTCTCCGACCGCCCCGGGGACGTCGTGCCCTACGCCCTGGACGCCCTGCAGGACCGCGGCAGCTTCTTCGTCGGCTCCGGCGAGGCGGTCTACGAGGGGATGATCGTGGGCGAGAACCGCAAGGCCGGCGACCTGGCGGTCAACGTCTGCCGCGCCAAGAAGCTCACCAACATGCGCGCCGCGGGGCGCGACGACAACGTGCGCATCGCCCCACCGCGCAGGATGAGCCTGGAGGAGTGTCTGGAGTACGTCGAGGACGATGAGCTGCTCGAGGTGACCCCCGCCGATCTGCGCCTGCGCAAGCGCACTCTCGACGAAGACGCCCGCAAGAAGGAGCGCAGGCGGGCGGCGAACCGCTGAAGGGGCCTCCCCCCGCCCGCCTGGGCGCTACCATGACGCGCCGCGAGGAATTCCCATGCAAAACGAGCTCTCCGTCTCCCACGCCGCCACCACCCGCAGCGAGCGGCGCGTCCCCCCCCAGGAGTTGCGCTGGTGCTGCAGCGCCGCGGACGTCGGCGCCGAGACCACCGAGGCGGTCGAGCCGCTGCAGGGCGTGGTCGGCCAGGACGACGCCGTGGAAGCGCTGCGCTTCGGACTGGAGACGGACGCTCCCGGCCAGAACGTCTACGTGCGCGGGTTGACCGGCACCGGGCGTCTGGCCCTGGTGCAGCGCCTGCTCGAGGACGTCAGGCACCCCCTGCCGTTGGCCCCCGACCGCTGCTACGTCTACAACTTCGACCAGCCGGACCGGCCCAGCCTGATCACCCTGCCCCGCGGCCGCGGCCGCGCCTTCCGCGATCGGATCGATGAGCTGATCGGCTTCGTGCGCGAGCAGCTCCTGCCGGCTCTTGAGTCGGATGCGATCAAGGAGCGGCGGCGCGCGCTGGACGAGAGCCTGCAAGCCGAGATGCAGGCCCTCGGCGGGCCCTTCGAGGAGGAGCTGAAGCAGGCCGAGCTGGCGATGGTCATGCTTCAGGTCTCCGGCGGATCCCAACCCGCCATCCTGCCGGTGATCGACGGCCAACCGGCGCCCCCCGATCGAATCCAGCAGCTCGTGGCCGAGGGAGCGCTGGACGAGGAGGCGGTCCAGGCCCTGCGCGAGAAGATCGAGCACTTCAACCAGCGCCTGGGGGAGCTCAACGAGAAGCTGACCGCCGCCCGTGAACAACACCGCCAGCGCATGCGCACCCTGATCGAGGACGAGGCCCGCGCCCAGCTCAGTTTTACCGTGCGGGAGGTTGAACTGGCCTTCCCCCAGCCGGAGGTGGCGCACTTCCTCGACGGCATCGTCGAGAACGTCATCACCCGCCAGCTGCAGGCGCTGGGGGAGGGCAAGGACACCACGCGCCTCTACGAGGTCAACCTGGTCCAGGCCCACGAACCCGACGCGCCGCGCGCGATCCTGGTCGAGAACCAACCCACCCTGCAGAACCTGCTCGGCACGATCGACCGCCAGGTGCTGCCGGGGGGTGGGGTCTACTCCGACCACCTGATGATCCACGCCGGATCGCTCCTGCGCGCCGACGGGGGGTACCTCGTCTTCGAGGCGCGCGACGTGCTGACCGAGCCGGGCTCCTGGCGCGTCCTGGTGCGCACCCTGCGCACGGGGAAGCTGGAGATCACCCCCCAGGAGTCCCTGCTCTTCGGCTCCACCGGCGTCTTGAAGCCGGAGCCGATCCCGATCGACGTCAAGGTGATCCTGATCGGGGATCCGGGCCTCTACGGTCTGCTCGACGCCCAGGACCCCGACTTCCCCCACCTCTTCAAGGTGCTGGCGGACTTCGACTCGGTGTTGCCGGTGGAGGAGGACGGGGTGAAGTACTACGCCGGCGTCCTGTCGCGGCTGGCGCGCGCGGAGGGTCTGCCCCACTTCTCGGCGGAGGCAGTGGCGGTGCTCGCGGAGCACGGCGCGCGCATCGCCGGCCACCGCAGGCGTCTGACGACGCGCATGAGTCGCCTGGCGGACATCGCCCGCGAGGCGGCCTTCCTGGTGACCAAGGAGGAGCGCGGGCTGGTGGAAGCGGCCGACGTGCGCCAAGCGGTGGAGCGCAGCCGGCGCCGCGGCAACCTGCCGGCGCGCAAGTTCCGCGAGGCGATCGCCGAGGGCACCATCCGCATCCAGACCCGCGACGAGGTGGTCGGCCAGGTGAACGGCCTGGCGGTCACCACCGCCGGTCCCCTGACCTACGGCTTTCCGGCGCGCATCACCGCCACCATCGGCCCCGGTCACGCTGGGACGATCAACATCGAGCGCGAGGCGCAGCTCTCGGGCGCGATCCACACCAAGGGCTTCTACATCCTGGGCGGACTCCTGCGTCACCTCCTGCGCGGAGCGGGTCACGCCCTGGCCTTCTCCGCCTCGATCGCCTTCGAGCAGAGCTACGGAGGCATCGACGGCGACTCCGCCTCCGGGGCGGAGATGTGCTGCCTGCTCTCCGCCCTGACCGGCGTGGGGCTGCACCAGGGAGTCGCGATGACCGGCGCCATCGATCAGCTCGGCCACGTCCAGCCGATCGGAGCGGCCAGCGAGAAGATCGAGGGCTTCTACAACGTCTGCGTGGACGCCGGGCTGACCGGCGACCAGGGGGTCATCGTCCCGCGCGCCAACCTGTGCAACCTGATGCTGCGCCAGGAGGTCGTGCAGGCTTGCCAGGAGGGGCAGTTCCACGTCTGGGGGGTGGACACCATCCAGGAGGCGCTGGAGATCTTCACCGGAGTGGACGCGGGCGAGGCGGACGAGTTCGGGGAGTACCCGGAGGGGACCCTCCTGGCCCTGGCCGTGGAGCGCGCCGGGGAGTTCTGGCGCCAGGCGCGCGTGGGCACGCCGCAGTTGGTGGAGGAAGAGGTAGTGGACGAGGAAGAGGAGCTGGAAGAGACGGAGGGCGCCGAAGCGGAGTAAGCCCGGCGCCCTCGTCAGCGTCCCGTCGAGCTGGGATCAGGGTCGCTCGATCGTCACCTCGACCTCGAGCCCGCTCCAGGAGCCGAAGCGCGCGCTCCAGACCCCGTTCTCGGCGACCAGGTGCACGCGCTCCGACAGCAGCAGGGTCTCCACGCCGGTGCACTCCAGACCGTTGTAGAGCGGCGACCCGAGGTCGATCTCCTCGCGGATCCGTTCCACGCCCGCGCCCCCACGCAGCTCGAGCACCAGCTCCCCGGAGAGGCTCGGGGTCACGGCCAGCCACAGGGCGAGCCCCTCGAAGGTCGAGCGAATCGTCGGATCGGCGACCGCGGCCGACTGGGCCACCTCGACGTCGAAGTCGGCCAGATCGGTATCCTCGATCCCGAGCACCAGCGCGGCCTCGGTGCCGGCCCGCATCGGCAAGCGCGAGGTCGCCATCTCGGTCTCGTTGTCGCGCACGACGACCTTCACGTCCAGGAGCTCACCCTCGGTCATCAGGGCCTCGAAGGCCCCGATCAGGGCCTGCTGCTCGCTCTTGATCTCCGGAGCGTATTCACGGAGGTACTCCGCCTGGGGACACAGCGCCAGGAAGGGACCGAGGTGGTTCAAGGAGCTGTACACGTCCGCGCCGCTCAACAGCTCGAAGACCTCCTCACCCGACTCCGGGCTCATGAAGACCTGCAGGGTGGTGTGGAATCCCGTCGGGTGGGCGCTCCCCAGGGCGAGCGGCATGCTGTCGGAGAAGAGGATGCCGGCGGCCCGCGAGCACGGAGGAGCCACGGCTCCGAGATCCGCCAGGATCACGCTGGGCCCCCCGCTCGAGAGGGGCAGCTCGCGGCGCACCGGCAGCGCACCTCCGGTGCGGCGCAGGAGGAAGACCTCCCGGCGACCCTCCGGGAGAGCGAGACCCGCACTGATGGCCAGGACCTTGCCGTCGGGGAGGAAGGTGCTGAATCCCATCGAGCGGCTGCAGGACCGGGCGCGCTGCAGGATGGAGGAGTCGCGCTTCACCTCCAGGCCCCCCTTCTCCACGCCCGCCCAGAAGCCCAGATCGAGCATGCGATCCGGGGCCGCGAGCCATTCCCCGCGCTTGCAGTTGAGGGCCAGGAAGAGCCCCCCCTCGGCGCCGGAGGCGCGCAGCTCGAGCCGTGTGCCGCTGGGGACCTCGACCACGATCGGATCCCCGACGGCCACGCCGGAGGCGATCTCCACGTCGAGGTCGACGACGGCCCGCCGCGAGGTACGCGCATCCAACCTGGCGGCGCGACCGGGGCGTACCCGCAGGGTGTAGGCCTCGTGTCGCAGCACGTTGGAGAGCAGAGCTTCCGCCTCGGCGAGCTCCAGGACGCTCGCCTCGGGGAGCTCGACCCCGTACGGAAGCTCGACCACGTCGAAGGCGATCGTCGCCCCTGAGCTCTGCACCGTCTCGAAGAAGCGCAGCATGCCGGCGACGCGCTCTTGGAGATCGGCGGGCCCCTTGACGAGCAGCTTGTCGCTGCTGTTCAGGTAGAGCTGCCGCCCCTCGTACTCGAACTCGGCCGCGTACTGATCGAAGAGCATGTTGACGAAGGCTTCGGCGCCGCCCCGGTCGGGCGTGGCATCCACGTCGTCGTCCGCCTCATCGACCGGCTCCATGTAGGGCAGGAGCGGGAGGTAATGAGCCGAGCCCTCGTCCCCCAGATCGTAGTCCAGGGACAGGGTCGAGACGTCGTAGACGCGCACCACGTTGTCGCTGCTCTGCTCCGGATCGCCGCTGGCCAGCGGCAGGAGGAGCAGCGCGGAGAGGGGAATCGGGATCATCATCGGGAGTTCCTCCAGGCCGGAGCCGCTTGGGACGAGAAGACCGGCTCCAACAAGCGAGCCAGGTGGAAGCGTAGGGCGGCGTCGCGCTGCTCGGTGTCGAGCAGCTCGAGCACGCGCCGCAGTGCGGCGGGATCCGCGCCGGGGAGCGCGTCGGTCACCGCCTGCGCTCCGCCGAGGCGGTGCAGCACCAACAGCGAGGCCGCCGCCAGGTCGCGGTCGTGACCGGCGAGCTGGGTGAGGACGGTCGCGAGCAGGGGCACGTGCGCCTCGCCCCCCAGCTCCCCCGCCGCCAGGAGCGCCCGTTCGCGCTCGGCGTCGTCGAGTGCCCCCCCCACCGCCAGCTCGACCAGAGCGGGCACCGCCTCCGCCCGACCGGAGATCACCAGCCAGTCCAGGTAGCGACGCGTCGCGCGGCGATCGGCCCCGGCGATCTCTGCGCGTGCGCGGGCCAGGACGCGCTCCCCGCTCCCCTCGACCGCCACCCGCCAGGCGTGGGCCAGCTCCTCCGCACCCACGCGCCGCGCCTCGTCCAGCTCGAGCAGCGCCGCCAGGGGTTCCACACCGCCGAAGCCGGCCAGGACCCGCGCCGCCAACCCGCGCCGCTCCCCGTACCAGGCGCGCCCTCGCACCCACTCGAAGGCCTCCTCGAAGGCCAGCTCTTCGATGGCGAGCAGGAGGAAGTGCTCCTGTCTGCGCGCGCGGCGCGTCTCGAGGATCGCCCCCAGGACCTCGCCGGCGCCCTCGGCGCGCGCGAAGGCGCTCGCCAGCACCTGCTTCGGAATGCGGCCGTCCCCCGCCAGGGTGAAGAGGCTGCGCGCCCCCTCGGGTCCACACTCCGCGAGCAGGTCCACCAAGCGCTCGGCGGCCGCGGCGCGATCCTCGCCGTCGCGCGGTCTGGCCGCCAGCGCGCGGTCGACCCAGAGGGCGACGCCTGACGGGTCCTGCTCCGTTCTGTGGCGCAGCTCCGCCTCGACGACGCCGGAAACCTCCGGCAACCAGAAGGCGCGCGCCAATCCCCGTTCTCCCAGCTCCCCGGCGTCGATCAGGGCCAGGGTCGCGGCCCGGCGCGTCGTCGCCTGGTCGAGCGCCTCCTGCAATCGGCTCACCGCGACGCGCGTCGCGCGCACCCCGGTGTAGCGCGCGGCCGCGTTCGCCACCTGCGCATCGGGATCGTCGATCAACCCCGACACCAGGTGGCCGATCGGCCAGTCGGAGGCGCGCAGGTCGCCGGCGAGCTCCTCGAAGCGCACCGCGAACGCCTCGGCCGCGGCGCCCTCGGGTTCGATCTCCCTCGCCGCCTGAACCAGGAGCCCGCGCACCTCTTCCTGGGTGGACGCGAGGCGGGGGATGTCGAGGTCGGCGCTGAGCGGCGGGCCGGGGAGCATCTGGTGCACGACGACCGCGGCGACCGCGGAGAGCTCCCGTGCGGGCTGGATGGGCTCCTCGGGCGTCCCGACGCCGGGCTCGCTCGGGTGTTCGTCTGCGAGGGGGGTCTGCCCCTCGTCACCAGGTGTGGACCTGGCCCAGAGGAAGGCGCAGGCGATGAGGAGACCCGCGGCGAGGGCGGCGGCGGCGACCCGACGCGCTCGCGGCGCGGCGGGCCTCACGGCGGTCGTGGGCTCGGAATCGACCCGCTCGCGGATCGCGTTCAGGCAGCGCTCCAGGTCCGCCCCCTCGACCGAGGGCTCGGGCAGGGCCTCGAGCAGCTCGCTCAAGTGCTGGTGATCGGCGGCGAGCTCTTGGCAGCGGGGGCATCGCCGCAAGTGCTCCTCGAGCAGGAACTCCTGTGCGAGGGGCAATCGGTCGTCGGCGGCGGCTTGCATCCAGCGCCGCGCGGTTCGGCAGCGTGTCACGGGCGCCTCCTTTCGAGCCAGGGCGCGAGCATCGCCATCAGTCGCTTGCGCGCCTTCATCACTTGGGTGCGGACGGTGGTGGGCTTCATGCCGGTCGCCTCGGCGACCTCGGCGTAGTCGCGCCCCTCGAGCACGCGCAGCACCACGGCGGCGCGCAGGTTGTGGGGCAGTCGTTCGATCGCCTCCCCCACCTTCTGGATCATCTCGCGCCGCGAGAGCTGGCGGGCGGGCTCCCCTTCGCGGCTCTGCGGCTCGGCGGCGCCGGGGTCGATGGCGACCAGGGGCAGACCGCGCCCACGCCTGCGGTGGTGGTCACGCGCCAGGTGCAGGGCAATGCGGCCGAGCCAGGCGGCGAAGCTCCCCTCTCCGCGGAAGAAGCGCAGGGAGCGGTAGGCGCGCACGAAGCACTCCTGGGCCAGGTCCTCGGCGTCCTCGTGGTTGCCCACCATGCGGTGGAGCAGGCGGAAGACCTCGTTGAAGTGCTCCCGCGCCAACTGGTCGAAGGCCCCACGGTCCCCCTCCGTGGCACGCGCCACCAACCGCGCTTCGCCGGAGAGGGTGCCCATCGAGGTCGCGAGGCGGGGCATGTCAGCCCTCTCGTCCTCGGGGTTGGGCTGTGGGATGCGGGTGCATGTACCGGGCTCGACGACGCCGGGGAGAGGCTGTAGACGCCTTTCACCCCGGAGTCTACGCCCTAGGAGGTTTCAATCCGTCTGGAGGGGTGCCCCGCTGGCTCTTGGTCGCCTCCCGACCCTGTTGTGAACCTCAGCCGGCTTGATGTTCCAGGGCACCCGGGTAGACTGGCGCGCCGCTCAGAGCGGGCGTAACTCAGTTGGTAGAGTGTCAGCTTCCCAAGCTGAATGTCGTGGGTTCGAGTCCCATCGCCCGCTCCACACAAGTCTAGTCTGGGGCGGGACTTAGGGGCGCGGCCTTCGATGCCGCATTCGGTCAGCGGCGGGCTTGTGCCACTTTGGTGCCACTTTCGTGCGGCCTCGCTGCATCCTCCCTTGCGCCTAGCCCCTGCCACAGCCTCCGAGCAACGCTTCTCTCCCGGGTCACTTCTGGCCCGAACGGAGGGGCGTCGCATCCGAGCCGCCCACTCCGGGTAGCTCATGCAACACTGACACTGATGATCCGCGACTTCGAGCCTTCCGTTGATCTGGACAGGTAGCTGAGCGCAGACAACGAAAAGGACTCAACACGAATGGGAACTCGACTCTTCATCGGCAACTTGTCCTGGGACACCACCGAGGACAGCCTGATGGCCGCGCTCTCCGAGGGAGGCCGCACCGTCAAGGAAGTGCACATCGTCACCGACCGCGACAGCGGGCAGCCTCGTGGTTTTGCCTTCGCTGAATTCAACAGCCAGGCCGATGCGCAGTCCGCCATCGCTGACCTGAATGGGAAGGACCTCGACGGTCGCTCGCTGCGGGTGAACGAAGCCGAGGAGCGCAAGCCTCGCTCCGGCGGCGGGCGTGGTGGCT
>CAZDQL010000095.1:0-2556 GCA_964507325.1 uncultured Planctomycetaceae bacterium
CTGCGGTAGCCCCAGTTCTTCTCGTCCTGCCAGGTGTGACCGGGGAGGGGCAGCCCCAGACCGCCGAACTCACCGAGCACGACCGCGCGCTCTTCCTCGAGGGGAGCGATCCCCGGGCCGGGATAGCGGTGGATGTCGAGCACGTCGCCCACGGCGCGATCCGCCCAGCCGCTCGTGTTGTTCACCAGGCGGGTCGGGTCCTTCGCCTCGATCCAGTCCACGACGCCCGCGGTGTTCCACTGGCCCCAGCCCTCGTTGTAGGGCACCCACATCACGATCGAGGGGTGGTTGATCAGGGCGTCGATGTTGTTCTCGAGCTCGAGCATGAACTGCTCGGCCGACTCCGGCGTGCGCTCGATGTCCGGAGCGTTGCCCCCGATGTACTCGTCCCCGCTGGGCATGTCCTGCCACACGAGCAGCCCGAGCTTGTCGCACCAGTAGTACCAGCGCGACGGCTCGATCTTGACGTGCTTGCGCACCGCGTTGAAGCCGAGCTGCTTCGTGATCTCGACGTCGTAGCGCAGGGCCTCGTCGCAGGGCGCGGCGTAGAGCCCATCGGGCCAGAAGCCCTGGTCGAGGGGCCCGTAGTGGAAGAGCGGCTCGCCGTTCAGGAAGAGGCGCTGGATGCCCGCCTCGTCCTGCTCCCGGGTGATGGTGCGGATGCCGGTGTAGCTCGTCACCTCGTCGACGATCTGCTCACCCAGCCGCAGCCGCAGCGTGAGATCGTAGAGGTGGGGGTGGTCGGGCGACCACAACTTCGGATTCGGGATGGAAAGCGAGACGCCCACGACTGGCATGTCGCCAAACATCTGGACCTTGTCGGTCGCCCCCGCGATCTTCCGGACCGACGATCCCGTCTCGTCGGTCGCCACGGCCTCGATGGTGTACTCGTCGTAGAGCTCGGCGCCCGTGACTTCGATCGCCGGAGCGGCAATCCTGACCGTGGCGTCGATCGCCGGATCGGCGATCCTGGTCACGAGGAGCAGGCCCTCGATCGCCACCTCCGGCACCGGCTCCATCCACACCGTGCGCCACATCCCCGTGGTCGGCGTGTACCAGATGCCGTGCGGGTCGTTCACCTGCTTGCCGCGGGGCTGGTAGCCGTCGCTGGTGGGATCCCAGGCGGCCACGACCAGCTCGTGCGGGCCATCCCCTTCCAGCGCGTCGGTCACGTCGAAGGAGAAGGGGTCGTACCCACCGCGGTGCTCGCCCACCCGCGTGCCGTCCACCCAGACCTCCGCCTCCCAGTCCACCGCGCCGAAGTGCAGCAGGAGCCGCTTCCCCTTCCAGGTCTCGGGCACCTCGACCGAGCGCCAGCACCAGACGCGCTCCTCGGCGGTCACGCGCCGCATCACCCCCGAGAGGGCGGACTCAATGGGGAAGGGCACCAGGATCTTCCCCTCGGCCTCCGCCGGCCGCGCCGCCTTCCGAGCCGTGACCGCGTAGCTCCACAGCCCGTTCAGATGGGCCCACTCCTCGCGCACCATCTGCGGGCGCGGGTACTCGGGGTGGACGTCGTCAGGGGAAACGCTCTTCGCCCAGCGCGTGAGCAGCGGGCCATCCGCGGGCTTCCAGCCCTGGGCGGAAGCGGTGGCGGAGAAGAACGCGAGGAGCGAGACGACCGAGAGGAGAGCGGGGATCTGCATGACGGACCTCATTGCGCCGCAGGGGTTCGGTGCGAGATCCTACACGCTGCTTGCTGACCCGAGGGTGGGAAGCCCGACTCGACGTGGAGCTCGGCCCTGCACGCGCGCAGAAATGGCGCAACCCCGCTCCCGATTCCACCGTGGCCCCGTGACCAAGTGGTGATATGAGTTTCGGGCCGGTCAGGAATGTGGGGAGCGGGGTACGCTCGATGGAAGGGGGTATGAGCCGTTGTCGCCGATTGAGGAGTGTTTTCGAGGGCTGCTTCGCCCCTTCCACAGCACTCTTCGCCGCCGACTCCCCGGCGGATGCACGGATTCGGGATCCCGGGTCCTGACTGCCGCGGAGTAGCCCTCAGCGACCCCCTCCGCCCGAGGGCACCCCGCGCCCCGGCGTCCAGGGCACGCCCGCCGCGTCGAGCTGCGCCTCGAGCGCCGGCAGGTCCTCGCGCAGGATGCGGTTCAGCGCGTCCTGCAGCTCGCCGAGCCGCTCCCCGGCGATCGCCAGGCTCTGCCGGTGCGTCGGCGTGGGGCCGTACGTGGAGTAGCGGTTCCCCGTGTAAGCCACCTCGAGTCTGCGCTGGATCGAGATCGGCCCCGGGTCGTTCATCCTCGAGCGGCGGCGGTTGCCGCCCAGGGCCTCCTTCAGGTCGCGCAGCCGCGCCTGGATCGACCGGGCATCGTCGTCGAGCCCACTGCCCGCGACCGTCGAGCGCAGTAGCACCTCCTGGATCGCGGCGACACGTTCGAGCGACTCTTCGATCGCGGCGCCGGCGCTCTTGACGCGGAGCTGGACCTCCTCGAGCTCGCGCCAGAACGCGGCGGCGCCCTGCGGACCCGCGCCGGGCAGCGTCCCCTCGCGCAGCGGGACCACCTCGAAGCTCTCGGACTGGCCGAGGGCCTCCAGCTCTCC
>CAZDQL010000095.1:2656-24604 GCA_964507325.1 uncultured Planctomycetaceae bacterium
CGGGTCCGCGCCAGCCCTCGTCCTCCTCCTCGCGCTGCCACGGGTTCGTCGCGGGGGTGCGCAGATCCCAGGCGACGCGGTGGAACCCCGCCGTCACCGGCCCGGTGATGCGCCGCACCACGGCGCCGGTCGAGTCGGTCACGGTGAGCACGATCGCCGGGCTCTCCTCGCGCTCCTCTTCGAGCAGCGCGTCCCAGCCGGGGTAGGGCGTGTCCCCGCCCTCGGCGGCGATCTCCTTCTCGCGCTCCTTGCGCGCCTCCTCGCGCGTCTGCAGCTCCTCCTTCAGGAAGTAGGTGAACACGGCGCCGAAGGGCGGGTTCGGGGCGAGGAAGAAGGCGCCACCCTGCGAGGCCTTCTCGTCCCCGCCGAGCGGCCGGCGCTGGACGTACCACCAGGCCTTGCGCACGGGGAAGAGCAGGGCCTCGCTCTCCAGCCGGTCGGCGGTGACGTGGCGCAGCGGGGTGTAGTCGTCCAAGACGTAGAAGCCGCGCCCGAAGGTGGCGCCGACGAGGTCGTTCTCCCGGCGCTGGATGGCGAGGTCGCGGAAGGGGATGTTCGGCGCGCCGCCGCTGAGCTTCACCCACTGCTCGCCGCCGTCGACGGTGAAGAAGACGCCGAACTCCGTCCCGAGGAAGAGCAGCTCGGGGCGGACGTGGTCCTGGACGATGCGCCACAGGATCTGTCGCTCCGGCAGGTCACCGGCGATCGAGGTCCAGGTCCGGCCGCGGTCGGTGCTCTTCAGCAGGTACGGGGAGAAGTCGCCCGACTTGTGGTCGTCGACGACCGCGTAGACGGTATCGGGGTCGAAGAGGTCGGCCTTCAGGTCGTTGACGAAGAACTCCACCGGCACGCCAGGCAGCCAGTCGATCTTGCTCCAGCTCCGGCCGCCGTCCTCGGTCACCTGGATCAGCCCGTCGTCGGTGCCGGCGTAGAGCAGCCCCTCGACCAGCGGCGACTCGGCGAGCGAGGTGATCGTCCCGTAGTCGCTCATCGCGCTCACGTCCCAGGGCGCGTCGAAGCTCCAGACCCGCCCCATCATCGGCTGCGTCAGGCGGTCCAGGCCGCGGGAGAGGTCGCCGCTGATCGCTCGCCAGGAGTCGCCGCGGTCATCGCTGCGCCATACGCGCTGGCTGGCGTAGTAGATCCTCGTCGGCAGGTGCGGGCTGATCAGGATCGGCGAGTCCCAGTTGAAGCGGTCCCACGGCTCGTCCTCCGCCGGCTGCGGCTGGATGTAGACGATCTCGCCGGTGCGCCGGTCGTGGCGGACCAGGTTCCCCTGCTGCCACTCGGAGTAGACGATGTCGGGATTCCCCGGCTCGACGGCGGGCTGGTGGCCGTCGGCGAAGACGGTGATGAACCAATCGCTGTTGCGGATCCCGTTGACGTTGTCGGTGCGTACGGGTCCACCCTGGGTGCTGTTGTCCTGCGTACCGCCGTAGACGTTGTAGAAGGGCTCGTCGTCGTCGACGGCCAGCTTGTAGAACTGCGTCACCGGCAGGTTGGCGACGAACTTCCAGTTCTGGCCCAGGTCCCAAGTCTCGTAGAGGCCGCCGTCGCAGCCGACCAGGAGGTAGTCCGGGTCCTCGGGATCGAAGACCATGGCGTGGTTGTCGCTGTGCTTGTGCTGGTGGCCGACGTTGCGGAAGGTCGTCCCGCCGTCGTCGGTGACCTTCAGCCGGACGTCCGCGTGGTAGACGCGGTCGAAGACGTGCGGGCAGGCCCAGATCTCCTGGTAGTAGTGCGGGCCGGTCCCGGTCGCGACCATGTCGCTGCGCTTCTCCCAGTGCTCTCCACCGTTCGCCGAGCGCCAGAAGCCGCCGGTGCGCTGGCCGAGCTCGATCCCCGCGTAGAGGACGTCCGGGTTCTGAGGCGAGATCGCCAGCCCGATCTTGCCCATCTCCTCCTCGGGCAGCCCCTGCTCCAGCCGGCGCCAGGTCTGGCCGCCGTCGGTCGACTTGTGGATCCCCGACTCGGGGCCGCCGTCCATCAGCGCTGCGACGTTGCGGAAGCGCTGGTGGGTCGAGGCGTAGAGCACGTCGGGATCGCGCGGATCGCGGACCACGTCGTTCACGCCGGTGTACTCCCCGGCGGTGAGGATCGCAGTCCAGGTCTCGCCGGCGTCGGTCGACTCGTACAGGCCGCGCTCACCGCCCGCAGACCAGAGCGGCCCTTGCACGGCGACGATCAGCCGTTTCGAGTCGCGCGGGTCGATGAGGATCTTCGAGATGTGCTCGGACGCCTCGAGCCCGCGCCGCTCCCAGCTCTCTCCTCCGTCGCGACTGCGGTAGATCCCGTCGCCGTAGCCGACGTGTCTGCCGCTGACGTTCTCCCCGGTCCCGACCCAGATCGTCTCCGGGTGCCGCGGGTCGATGGCGACACAGCCGATCGAGTACGAGCCCTGATCGTCGAAGATCGGTGTCCAGGTGGTCCCTGCGTTGGTCGTCTTCCAGACGTTGCCGCTGCCCACGGCGACGACCCAGGTGCTCTGGTCCTGCGGGGGGACGGCGATGTCGGCGATGCGCCCCGACATCAGCGCGGGCCCGATGCCGCGCAGCTCGAGCCCTTCGAAGGTCTCGGCGGTCATGCGCGACTCTGCCGCCTCGTCGGATTCCTGGGCGGGGACGGACGCGGGTGTCGTCGCCTGGGCGCCCTCGTTCGCGGAGATGGAGGAGCAAGACGCTCCGAGAAGGACGAGGATCGGCATCCATTCCATGGCAAACACCTCTGGGCCTGGGGGGAGAGGGAGTATAGCCGCTCCACACCAGGCCGAGCGCGCCGGGGAGCGCACGTCGCGTTGGTGTCCTGCGGGCAAAAGGTGAGCAGAAAGCAAACGCTCCCGCACTGCGCGGGGTCCGCGACCCTACTGCGTCACGTAACCTAGGCGCGCCATGAGCCTCCCCGGAGACCTCTACCGCACCCCCAACGCCCTTTGGCCCCACTACCGTCGGTTTCGCGTGTCCGAGCGCTTGCTCCTGACCGGACATTCGCACCAGGCGTGGCCCGATCGGGGTTTCGAGGGGCAGATGCGCGCGTGGGAGGACGCGGCGGAGCTGGTCGATGGAAAGTGGGAGCGAGCCTTCGCGCAGGCGCAACGGGTGCGTGAGGGCTACGCCAGGCTGCTCGACGATGGGCAGGGTCACATCACCCTGGCTGAGTCGACCCACGAGCTCCTCGTGCGCTTCCTGAGCGCTCTGCCCCTCGTGCGACGTCCTCGGCTCGTGACCACGAGCGGGGAGTACCACTCCCTTCGCCGGCAGCTCGATCGTTTGGCGGAGGAGGGCATCGAAATCGCCCGCGTGGACGCCCATCCCACCTCTCAGGTCGCCGAGCGCTTGATCGAGGCCGTGGACGAGAGGACGGCGGCAGTGCTCGCGTCCGCGGTCTTCTTCCGTTCCGCGCAGATCGTGCGGGACCTCGGCGCGGTACTCGGAGCGTGCCAGGCCAGCGGAGCAGAACTCCTGGTCGACGCGTACCACGCCTCGAACGTCGTGCCGTTCTCGCTGCGAGAGCAAGGGCTCGAGGAGGCCTACGTGGTGGGTGGCGGCTACAAGTACTGCCAACTCGGCGAGGGCAACGCCTTCCTGCGAGCGCCACGAGACTGCCGTCTGCGTCCCGTCGTGACGGGCTGGTTCGCGGATTTCGGGGCGATCATCCGACGTGGAGAGGATCCAAAGGTCCGTTATGGCGATGGCCCTGCTCGCTTCGCGGGTGCCACCTACGACCCGACCAGTAACTGCCGTGCCGCGGAGGTCTTCGCCTTCTTCGAGGAGCAGGAGCTGACCCCCGACCTCCTGAGAGAGGTCAGCCAGCACCAGGTCGGTCTGCTCATCGATGCGTTCGACGAGCTCGACCTCGATCCCCGCATCCTCGACCGGGACCGCAGCGTGGCCCTCGAGGATCTGGGGGGCTTCCTCGCCCTGCGCTCCCCTCGGGCGGGAGACCTGCAGCAGCAGCTCGTGGAGCGAGGGCTCGTCACCGATTTTCGCGAGAAGATCCTGCGTTTGGGCCCCGCCCCCTACCTCAGTGACGACCAGTTGAGGGAGTCGATGGCGATTCTGGGGGAAGTCGCGAAGTCCTTGGAGCCCAGGTAGCACCGTCCGCATGCATCAGCCGCAGTCCCTGATCCGTCTCCTGGTCGGCACACTCTGCCTCGTTGCCGCGTCAGCTTTCACCTTCGCCGACGACTGGCCACAGTGGCGCGGGCCGCAGCGCGATGGAGTCTGGCGCGAGACCGGAGTGCTGGAGCGCTTTCCCGAGGAAGGCCTCGAGGGCCGCTGGCGCACGCCGATCGGCTCCGGCTACAGCGGACCGACGGTGGCCGACGGGCGCGTGTACGTCTCCGATCGCACGCGGCGGCCTGACGAGGAGCGCGTTCATTGCCTCGACTGGAAGACCGGCGAGGTGCTGTGGACCCATGCCTATGCGTGCAGCTACCGCGGACTCTCCTACGAGGCGGGCCCGCGCTGCTCCATCCTGATCCACGACGGGCGCGCCTACAGCTTGGGCGCAGTGGGGCACCTTCTCTGCCTCGACGCTGCGACGGGGGAGGTCCTCTGGGGCCGTGATCTGCGTGAGGAATACGAGATCCGGATGCCGATCTGGGGCATCTCGGCCTCCCCGATCGTCGAGGACGGCCTGCTGATCGTGCCCGTGAGCGGACGGGAGGGGGCGTACCTGGTGGCCTTCGATCTCGTCAGCGGCGAGGAGCGCTGGGCGGCCCTGGACGACCGCGGCAACTACTCCTCCCCGATCGTGATCGATCAGGCGGGCCAGCGGGTGCTGGTCTGCATGACCGGCGACCGCATCATCGGTGTGGCTCCGCGGTCGGGGAAGCTCCTTTGGGAGCAAGCGTTCAAGCCGAAGAACATGCCGTTGGCCGTCCCCGATCCGGTGCTCGACGAGAAGCGACTCTTCTTCTGTGCCTTCTACGACGGCTCACTGCTGCTCGAGCTCGACCCGGAAGAACCGCGCGTGGAGCTCGTTTGGAAGCGCTGCGGGCCGAACGAGATCCAAACGGACGCCCTGCAGCCCATCATCTCCACCCCTTTGATCCGCGACGATCACGTCTACGGCGTGGACAGCTACGGCCAGCTGCGCTGCCTGCGCCTCTCCGATGGTGAGCGCGTCTGGGAGGATCAGACCGCGGTGCCCAAGGCGCGCTGGTCGACGATCCACTTCGTGCAGAACGGCGAGCACACCTGGATGTTCAACGAGCGCGGGGAGCTCATCATCGCGGCACTCTCCCCCGAGGGCTTCCGGGCCATCTCCCGCGCCAAGATCATCGAACCGACGGAGGGGCAGCTCGCCCGTCGAGGCGGCGTGTGCTGGTCCCATCCGGCCTTCGCGTACCGGCATGTGTTCGCGCGCAACGACGAGGAGATCGTCTGCGTGAGCCTGGAGGCGCAGTAGGAGCGCGACCGGCCTCTAGCCTCACACCGCTAGCGCCCGAATCCACCTCCACCCAGCCCGCTCGGGCTCGCCCCCTGGAGCGCTCCGGTCTGCGGGTCGATGTGGATCCCGATCCAGTAGCCGCGCGCACCCCCCTGGATCTCCCGCCCCACCTCGTCGATGGGCTGACCGAGGGCGCGAACGGCTGCGAGCAGCTCGGCGTCGAACTCCCCCTCCGGCACCTGGCAGGTGGAGCGGCCGAGGGCGCTGAAGGCGGGCAGCAGGAAGCTCGGCTGGTCGATGGCGTCCCACGGTGTCCGACCACCGTCGAGCACCCAGCCCAGGCACTGGATCGTCTCCTGGTGCAAGCCGCCCCCGATCGAGCTCGACACCAGCAGCGGTCGTCCATCCCGCAAGACCAGCAAGGGGCTGGTCGGATCCGGCAGTCTCGCCCCCGGCCCGGCCATCGCCAGCGCCTCCTGCTGGTAGCACGCCGCATCGGGGATCGAGACCCCGGCCACGAAGATCCCCGTCTCGCCCCAGGTCACCGTGTTGATGGAGTGCACGATGGCCACCGCGTTGCCCCAGCGGTCCACGGCCACCACGGCGTCGGAGTGCGTCCCCCCCTCGGGCGCGCGGGTGAGGCTCAGCTTCCCCTCCTGCATGCGTTCCCAGACCCAGCTCGCCCACTCCCTCGTCACCCTCGTCTCCCGCGTGACCTCGCGCCCGGGCACGAGGAACCACATCTTCTGCGGCGTGAGGAAGCTCAGGGCGAAGAGGTTCGTCGTCTGGATCCACCAGAAGAGCGACTCGGGCGACGCGGTCGGCGTGCCGAGTCCCGCCTCCTCGAGCACGTTCAGGGCCTCGACCGTGTTCACTCCGCCGTGCGAGGGGAAGCCGTTCGCCGCGACCTCGAAGCCGCGGTAGTCCGTCCGCACCGGCTCTGACCAGATCGGCTCGTACGCGGCCAGGTCCTCCAGCGTGATCTTCCCACCCTCCCGCTGCACGATCTCGACCAAGCGCTGCGCCCACGGGCCGGTGTACATGTGGCCGACCCCCTCCGTCGCCACCGCGCGCAGGGTCGCGGCCAGTTCCGGCTGACGGAAGAGCTCGCCCACCGGGAGCGCGGCTCCGTCCTCCCCGAAGAACACGCGCCGCGTCTCGGGCAGGCGCTCCAGGACTGCGCGTCGACCCTCGATCATGCCCGCGAGGTGAGCGGGCATGGGGAAGCCCTGCTCCGCGAAGTGAATCGCGGGGCCGAACAGCGAGTCGAAGGTCAGCTTCCCGTAGCGTTCGTGAGCCGCCCCGACGCCCGCCATGAAGCCCGGGACGAGTGCGGACCTACCGCTCGGCGTCCCCGTGCCCTGCGCGGGGATCGACATCGGATCGTCCTCTCCCCGCGGGATTCCGAAGCACGCGTTCAACGCGTGCACTTCGCCGGTCTCCGCGTCGTAGACGACCATCGAGAAGAGACCCGCGTAGCTGACCCAGCTTCCCCCGGCGAGCGCGATCTGCGCCAGCGATGTGGTCAACGCCGCGTCCACGGCGCTCCCTCCCTGCAAGAGCGCCTCGTACCCGGCGCGCACCGCGGCCGCTCCCGTCGTGCCGACGATCAGCGCCTCCTCGCCCTCGATCCTGGTCGCCGAGCCGGAGAGCCGGAGCCCGCGCTGCAGCAAGGGAGCTACCGGCTCGTTCCACGCGGGTGGAGCGAGGTCGACCTCTCGCGGACCCGCGGCCCGACATTGGGCGAGGGAGAGGGAGGCGAGGAGCACGACCAGCATGGCCACTCGCGAGCGGTGGGGGAGGGGGTGGCTTTGGCGCATGATGCTTTGGCGGTGCAGGAAGCCGCGGAGTCTCCCCAAGGGACGCCTGGGGAAGGGCATTGTACGAGGCCTCCCGTGGGCCCTTCGTTGTCGTCTGTAGCGGCTCCGTATGGCGAGTGGCTGGAGCCGAACAGGAGGTAACGGTCCAGGGATCCGTCTCGCTACGGCACGAAAGTCACTGAGATCGCGCTGGTCGTGCTCAGGCTGCTCCCGCAGCTCCCAGCCGGTCTACCGCGACGGCTACGGTGGCGCGAGCTGGGACCTCGCGCTCCTCAAGCTGCCCTACGACGGCTACTTTCCCCTCGATCGGGACGCGGGGATCCAGGTGCGCTACATCAAGCCGGACATGGTGGTTCCCAACCCGACCGCGACCACCGGCGGCGACATCGGACACGGCATCAAGGACGCGCACCTCACTACCTGATCGAGGACGTCGTCCCGGTGAAGGTGACGACTGGCAGCTACCTCACCACCGCCAACGCGGACACCTGGGACCTGGACGCCTGGTAGGGATCAGTCGATCCTGGCGGTCGATCAGCACCCGGGGGGCACAGGGCAGAACATCCCCGACGATGGCGTGCTCCAGTTGGAGCACAGAGAAGCGGAATCAGGCGCCCGGGTGCGGTCCTGGAGGGGGAGAATGGGCGGCTGAAGTTCTACCCCGGACCCGGAGCGCCCTTGGGGCGGATCAGGAGCCGTGGGAGCGACTGATCCTGCTGCGTGGCGCCCCCCATGGCCGAGATCCTCGACATCGTTCTTCCCGTCTTTCTGGTGATCGGGCTCGGACGCGTGCTCGGCGCGAGCGGAATGCTGAATCCGACGGTGAACGCGCACCTGACTCGGCTCGTGTTCTACGTGGCCGCCCCCGCGCTGCTCCTGCGCAGCGTGGCGCGCACGCCCCTGGGCGAGGCGGTGCAACTGGACGCGATCGGGGCGACCGCGGGCGTCACGGTGGGGATGGTGCTGGTCCTGTACCTGGCCGGCCTGCGCATGCCTCCCTCGAGGCGAGGCGTCTTCGTGCAGGGCGCCCACCGCAGCAACATGGTGTTCGTCGGCCTGCCGGTGATCGTGAACGCGTGCGGGGAGGGCGTACTCGGACCGGCGGCGGTGTTCATCGGCTTCATGGTCGTCGTGTACAACTTCCTTGCCGTGATCGTGCTCGTGCTTCCGCATCGGGCGTCCGACGAGAGCGCGTGGGGCGCGTGGTCGAAGGCGGGCGTCAAGATCCTCGGCAATCCGCTGATACTGGCCAGCGGTGGGGGGCTCGTCCTGTCCGGCTTCGAGATCGGCCTGCCCGTGGTGGCGGACCGTTCCCTGGAGCTCGTCGGTCGCATCGCGATGCCGCTAGCGTTGCTCTCGGTGGGAGCGAGCCTGGATCTCCGGCGGTTGCGTACAGAGGTGGGGGCCACGGCGTTGGTGTCGCTCTTGAAGCTCGTGGTCTACCCCGGCCTGGTCTGCGGCGGCTTGGTCCTCCTCGGCGTGACCGGCGATGACCTCCTCTATCCGGTGTTGATCATGGCGTCGCCGACCGCGGTGGTGAGCTTCATCATGGCCCAGGAGATGAAGGGAGACGAGAACCTCGCCGCCGCGATCGTGATCGGAACGACGATCGCGTCGCTGCTCACGATCTCGGGCTGGCTGGCGTTGTTGCCGTATCTGGCATGAGGGCGTCACGAACGGAAAGGGCATGACACGCGACCCTGCGTGGCGGAAGATGGCGATCCACGACTCACTTGCATGAGGAGCGCCATGGTGGATCGCCGGCCCACGTCTCCCGCTCAGGCCCGGGAATTCCTCGAGCGCCTCTGGAACCTGGACAACGACGAGCGGCCCGGGTTCGTCATCGGCTATCCCGGCCCCGAGGTGGTGGGTGGCGAGCCGGTGCCTTCGGCGCTCTTCTCGACGGAGGGGTCCGAGACGGTCGGCGAGCGGCTGCGGGATCCTGCCAAGTACCTCGACGCCCAACTGCGGGAGATCGAGGCGCAGAGCCGGCTTCCGGGCGACTTCGTCCCTGCGCTCTGCCCTTCCCTCGGCGTCGTGGCCATCCCCTCGGCCTTCGGCTGCGAGGTGGTCTGGCAGGAACGCGACTTCCCGTGGGTCGAGCCGATCATCCGCGAGCGGCCGGAGAAGGTCGGCGCCCTCGACCCGCCCGGTCCGCATGACGGGCTGCTGGGTCGCATCCTGGACTACGTGCGCCACTTCCGCGGCGCGACCGGCGGTCGCCTGCCGATCCGCGTCACCGACATCCAGGGACCGCTCGACAACGCCGCGCTGATCTGGGGCCACACCGAGTTCATGCTGGCCCTCCGCACCCATCCGCGTGAGGCGCACCGCCTGCTGCAGATGATCACCGACCTGACGATCGACTTCGTGAACGTGATGGCCGCCGAGGTGGGCTCCGACTTCGTGCCGTCGCTGTTCCAGCCCTGGTTGCCCGCCGGCACGGGCCTCTCGGTGAGCAACGACGAGTGCGTCATGATCTCGCCCGCGATGCACGACGTCTTCTCCGTGCCCTATCTGAACCAGCTCTCCGACGCCTTCGGAGGGCTGTACGTGCACTCCTGCGGCAACTGGGCGCACCAGATCCCGAGCCTGGAGAAGGTGCGCGGCCTGCGCGGCGTGGAGTTCGGCGCGAGCGAGACGCCCTTCGAGGTGGTGGCGCAACGGCTGAACGGCAAGGCCGTCGTCGCCTGCCGCGTCGGACTCAACCGGGAGCACCCCGTGGCCGGCATGGCAGATTTCGTGCGCCGCGTCCTGGAGAGCAAGGTCACGAACCGCGGCCTCTTCATCCACGCGGACGTGACCAACGGCATCGTCGGCCCCGGCTGGCCTCCGACCGACGTGGAAGAGATCTGCGAGCTGATCACAGGCTCGGGGGCCTGACGGAATCACGCGAGGAACATCGCCATGACTGCGCAACCTCCTCTCCTGCCGTATCGCTTCTTCGCCGCCGATGCGCCGGAGCTGCCCGTGCGCGGCGCGGACGACGCAGGCGGGCCCGAGAAGATCCGCGCCGCATCCGTTGCGGAAGTCCGCGAGCGGGGACTGGTCCTGGCGGTGCGGACGCAGGGCGGCGAGACCCTGCGCGCAGCGATCAGCATGGTGGCTGACGGTGTCGCTCGCGTCACCTTGGAGCCGGAGGGGGGCGCACCGTGGCGCAGCGGGCTCGTCGCCGCGGAAGGGCAGCCTGGCCCTGAGGTCCGCGTCGAGAGCGGGGACGGATGCGCGTCGATCACCTCCGAGTCACTGAGCGCCGTGATCGCTCTCGATCCCCTGCATATCGCCTTCCGCGATGCGCGGGGGGATCCGCTGCTCGAGCAGGCCGGCGAGGAGCGCGACTCCGCCGACGTGGAGACGGTGCTTCCCTTCGGCTTCAGCCGCGTCGGCGGAGAGGTCGCGGCCTTCCACGAGTCCTTCACGGCCGAGCCGGACGAGGGCTTCTTCGGGTTCGGGGAGAAGTTCACGCGCTTCGACAAGCGCGGCCAGCGGCTCGCCATGTGGAACTACGACGCCTACGGCGTGTACGGCGAACGCGCCTACAAGAACGTGCCCTTCTTCGTCAGCACCCGCGGCTACGGCCTCTTCGTGGACAGCACGGCCTGCGTGCACTTCGACATGTGCCGCTCGAACCACAGCTCCTTCAGCCTGGTCGTTCCCGATCGGGCGCTCGACTACTACGTGATCGCGGGCCCCGAGCCCAAGGCGGTGATCGCCCGCTACGCGCGTCTCGTGGGACGGCCCGTTCTCCCACCCAAGTGGGCCTTCGGCCTGTGGGTGTCGGGCGGATTCCAGCCCGAGACCCAGGACGACGTGCTCGACCGCGCCCGCCGGCTGCGCGCCGGGAAGATCCCGGCCGATGTGATCCACATCGACTGCTACTGGCAGCGCTTCGGACGCTGGTCGGAGATGCTCTGGGATCGGGAGGCGTTCCCCGAGCCGGAGCGCATGATCGCGGAGCTCAAGTCGATGGGCTTCCGCGTCTGCCTCTGGATCAACCCCTACCTGTCCGTGGAGTGCGAGCGCTTCCGCGAGGCGCAGGAGCGCGGCTACCTGCTGAGAGCGCCCGACGGCGAGCCCTGCGTCGCCAGGCTCTGGGGCGACTTCCATCCGTCAGTCGGCCTCGTCGACTTCACCGCTCCCGGTGCCACGCAGTGGTTCCAGGAGCTGCTCAGGCCGCTCTTCGAGATGGGCGTCGACGTCCTCAAGACCGACTTCGGCGAGGGTGTGCCCGCCGACGCCAGAGCCGCCGATGGGTTGGACGGCGCGCGCCTCCACAACCTCTATCCCCTGCTCTACAACGACGCCGTGGCGGCCGTGACCGAGGAGCAGACGGGTCAGGCGGGCCTGGTCTGGGCGCGGTCGAGCTACGCCGGCGGGCAACGGCACGCCATGCAGTGGGCGGGCGATCCCAACTGCACCTTCCAGAGCATGGCGTCGACGCTGCGCGGAGGGCTCAGCCTCGGCGCCTGCGGCCACGCGCTGTGGAGCCACGACATCGGTGGCTTCCACGGCACCCCCGATCCCGAGCTGTTCGTGCGCTGGGTGCAGTTCGGACTCCTCTCGCCGCTGAGCCGTGCCCACGGCCGGACGAACCGCTTGCCCTGGGAAGCCGGCGACGATGCCGAACGCGTCTTTGCCGACTACGCGCGGCTGCGCTACCGGCTGCTGCCCTACATCTACTCCGCCGCGGTCGAATCCGTCCGGGAGTGTCTGCCCCTGATGCGCGCCATGGCGATCGAGTTCCCCGGGGACCCGGCCGCCATTCACTTCGATCTGCAGTACATGCTCGGCGGGTCGCTCCTCGTCGCTCCGGTCTACGACCGCTCCGGCCGCCGGCCGGTCCACTTCCCCGCTGGCCGCTGGGTCGACTTCTGGACGCGCGAGGTGATCGAGGGTCCGTCGACGCGCTTCGTGAGCGCAGCGCGGGAACGCCTGCCGCTCTTCGTGCGGGCCAACGCCCTGATCCCCACCGTCGAGCCGGCCGAGCGCTGCGGCAGCGGTGCATTCGACTGCGTGACCTTCGACGCCTACCTGTTCGAGAGGGGCGAGTCCGCGCTCCACGACACCGACGGAACGACGACCACCACGGCGGAGCGCCGGGGATCCCGCCTCGTCATCGACGCGCAGGGACCGCAGGAGAGGATCGGGGTGCGGCTCTTCGATCTGCCCGGCTCGCCGCCCGTCGACGGCGTCGACTTCAACGGTACCGCGCTGGAGCTGGTCGACGAGTCGGGGGGCGAGGGTGATGGGGTCGGATGGCGGCGGATCGCCGCCGACAAGTCGATTCTCGCCACGGGCCGGCCGCGGTCGCCGGCTCAGTAGCGGCCGTAGATCTCCGCCGCCTCCATCATGGCGTTGATGTTCTCGAGCGGCGCACCGGGCGGGATGTTGTTGCCGTCCTGCACGATGTAGCCCTTCAGCGGAGCGAGCTTCTCGATCGCGACGCGGGTCGCCTCGCGCACCGCCTCCGGCGTGCCGTCCAGGATCAGCATCGGATTGACGTTGCCGTAGAGCACCACCCGGCCACCCATCACGGCGGCGATGCGGTCGAGATCGACTTCCCAGCCGAACCCCTGGTACTCGTGGATCTGGAGCTCGTCGCGAAAGATCTCGAGCAGGTGGTCCGACCTCCCGCACATGTGGAGGCAGAGCGTCCCGTCGAAGTGAAACCGCAGGCGCTGCTCCTCTTCGAGCACGAGGTCGCGGTACATCTCCGCCGACAGGTTGACGGCCAGGTCGTCGGTCCAGGCGAAGTCGCGCCTCTCGAGCCCCTCCTCCTCCCAGCAGAAGTCGAGATACTCGATCAGCTTGTCCGTGATGATGCGCAGCAGGCGCCGCACGAACCCGGGGCGCTCGGCGCACGCCAGGAAGAGCTCGGTCTGCCCCATCAGGTCACCCGCGATTCCAAAGGCGCCGTCCGAGGTGTGGGTCAGGGCCGGGTTCGCGCCGGGGTAGAAGACCGGACCGCCCTGGAAACGCACCGGGTATTCCTCGGCGACCTCCATCATGGCGCGCCGGTACGCGACCTGCCTGGCGTTGATGCCGCCGTTCACGAAGTCCATGGTCTCGAGGCGGTCGAGGTCGCCCTCGTCCCGCACCCAACCCGGACCCACCCAGGGGATGTCGTCATCGGGAAAGACGATCTCCACTCCCAGGCTCCCCGCCTCGAACGTGTTCTGGAAGTCGGTCCAGGCTCCCACCCAGGCACCCGTGATGCCGTGGGCATCGGTGCGCACGTTCTCCATGAGCCACTTCTGGGCCAGGATCTGGGTGCGCAGCATCGTCTCCGGGTCTGCGTAGTAGTCGCGGAAGGACACGCCGACCTCAGGAACCAGAAAGCGGTGGGCAATGGCCGGGATGACTGGAACCCGGTCCGGCTCCTCGAAACGCCGCGCCTGCGCCACGCGCTCGGCGCGCGCCGCGATTTCATCGATGGGAACGGCGATCTCGATCGGCTCGGCCAAAGCAGCGTCCCTCGACAGGGCTGCGCATTGTAGCCACGTGCCGGAGTCGGGAGCGAGAGCGCCGAGTCACACTCCGCAATGGGCAGGCCACGGACCTACGAGCGCGAATCCGATTCCGAGTGGATCAACCCGCCTTGGCGTTTCTGCCGAGCCAGCTGGAGAGCTTGCGGCCGAGACACTCGGGTGTGATGGGCTTGCTCAGGTAGTCATCCATCCCTGCGTCCAGACAGCGATCCCGATCACCGATCAACGCGTTGGCCGTCAGAGCGATCACCGGGACGTGCCGGCCATCGTCCTCCAGAGCCCGAATCTGACGAGTGGCCTCGTAGCCATCCACCTCGGGCATCTGGCAGTCCATCAATACCAGGTCGTAGGGGAGCTGACGAACGGACTCTACTGCTTCGCGACCGTTGGCGACCAGGTCGACGATGTATCCGAACCTCTCCAGCATGCGGGCAGCAACGCGTTGATTGATGACGTTGTCCTCGGCGAGGAGTATCCGCCAGGGGCTGCGACCCACCCGGTGTTCCCCACTGATCCCTGCGTACGGTTCGTCGGAGCTCACAGCCCATTCTGCCGTGCGACCATGGACGAGCTCCTGGATGCAGCGCAGGAGATGCTGCTCGCGAATCGGCTTGGCCAGGTAGCTGTCGAAGCCAATATCGATGGCCTGCTCCCGAACGTCGGGCCTGGGTCCGGAGGTGAGGAGAGCGATGCGAAGATCGGCGCCCCCTTCCAGTGCTCGGAGGGTCCCGGCCAGCTCCATTCCATCGACGCCGGGCATGTGGTGATCGAGCACCGCGACCTCGAAGGGATCACCAGTGGCCTGAGCGCGCAGGTTCAGCTCGATCGCTTCCGCGGCGCAGCTCGCCTGCGACACCCTCATGCCCCAAGAGCTGAGCATGTCGTTCAGAATGGTCCTGTTCAGCTCCAAGTCGTCGACGATCAGGACGTGCACGCCCGTCAAGTCCTCGGGCGCCTCCGCAACCCACTCGGGGAGGTCGTCTACCGCCCGTAGGGGCAAGGTGAACCAGAACCGGCTGCCAATGCCTGGCCCGCTCTCGACGGCGATCGATCCCCCCATCGCGGTCACCAGCTTCTTGCAGATCGCGAGTCCGAGTCCCGTGCCCCCATACTCCCGAGTCGTGGAGCTGTCCGCCTGGGTGAAGGACTCGAAGAGCCTCTTCTGCGCGGTTACGGGGATGCCGATCCCCGTGTCCAGGACGTCGAAGCGAATGTCGGTCCGGTCACCATCCCGTTGCTCGACATTGACGTTCACCGTAATCGACCCAGACGAGGTGAACTTCGCGGCGTTGCTCATCAGGTTCGTGAGCACCTGCCTGATCCTGGATGGATCGCCACGCAGCCTTCGAGGCAAGTCGGGATCGAACAGGAGGAACAGCTCTCGCTCTGGAGTCGCCGCTCGATCGCCGAGTAGCTCCACCGTCTCTTCCACGAGTAGGTGGGGATCGAACTCGAGCTCCTCCAGATCCACGTGACCGGCCTCGAACTTCGAGTAGTCGAGGATGTCATTGATCAGATTCAGCAAGGCCTCCCCAGAGGTCCGGGTGATCTCGACGTATTCCCTCTGCTCCGCATTCAGGCCCGTGTCGAGCAGAAGCCCGGTGATGCCGATGACGGCATTCATCGGCGTGCGGATCTCGTGGCTCATCGTGGCCAGGAACTGGGCCTTCGCCTGCGCGGCCACCTCGGCCTGCTCCTTGGCCTCGAGGAGCTCGCGCTCCGCCTGCTTCCGATCCGTGATGTTGCGAATGATCGCCAGGATGCGATCACTGGCGAGCATCAGCAGGCGGGCTTCGTAGGCCCGACGGTCTTCGCGGACGTCCAGCTGGTATTCGATCGATACGAGCTGCTTGGTGGTGCGGACCCGATCCAGAGCATCCAGGAAGAGCTTGCGCACCTCGGGATCGGGGATGTCCTGAATCCTCGCACCGCGCAGCTGATCAGCCTCCATGTACAGGTCTTCCGCATCCCCGGCCAAGGTGTTGGCGATGCAGTTGTCGGCGTCGATCCAGAGGAAGAGGTCGGGGAAGGCGGCGAAGACCGCGCGCATCTGGGAGTTGGCCTGGAGGAGCTCCCGCGAGCTGAGCTCCAGGGTTCTCTCCAGCATCAGGCGGTCCTCGTCGAGGCCCCGATAGGCCATATCGACGGCCCTGAGGAACTTCTCCCACGCCTCACCGGAGGGTGGTTCGGAGCCGAACACCCTCCTCAGTTGGCGCTCGAGGAGGCGATGACGCTCGGGCATCCTAGCTATCTTCGGACAGGACGGTGATCGTCATCGTCTGGTTGTGCAGCTCGCACTTGCCGCGAGTATTGAAGGGGGAGATCTCCCCGTAGGAGTAGAAGCCCGTGAGGACGGTGCTGTCGCCCAGGACAGAACGCACGGCTTCGACTTCCTCTTCCACGCGTTGCTTCAAGACCATCTTCCTACCCACGCAGCTGATCAAGATGGCGAGCTCAGGAGTCATCGACCCGAGAGCCTCGAAGCAACTGCGTGCCGCATCGGCGGCACCGTCGATCAGGCGCTCGAAGTTCGCCCTCATCAGCCTGGCGTAGGCCCCCTCAGGAACGTCACCTGCGAAGGTCATGGACTGGGCTTCTTCGTCGACTGCCAGAATCGTCCTCACTACCGGAGTGCTGTCGTCTCCATCGCGCACGGTGAGCGGGAAGAGGAGCCCCGTCGCCGGCAATCCGTCGGCGTGTTCTCCAAGGTACTCCTTGTAGAGATCGAGAGCGGACTTCCCGTCGAGCTCGTAGAGGACGTTCCCATCGGAGCGGGTCACCAAGCGCTCGGGTCCGAACGGATCCCAGCCACCCAGCGAGGCATAGCCGACGTTCAGGTTCGCGCCGTACAGGCCGAGAGCCACGACCTTGTGGGGATCGATGCTCTGGCCGCACACCACCAGGGTCTCCTCGAATCGACCACCATCCCCGGAGAGGGCGCCGGTGACGGTGACGTCGTCCGGCAACTCCGCCGTGAGCCCTTTCACGAGCTCACTGCCGTTGACGACCAGGCCATCGGAGAGCACGAAGACGTGGACGAGCCCATCCTGCTTCAGGGTCTGTCCCAGCTTCGCGCCGGCTGCACGGCTATCGGTGCGCTCGTCGATGCCCGTCTCTACGAGTGAGATCTGCGTGTCGTCGAACTGGACGGCGGTCGCCACGAGGGTTTCGTCGCTGACTTGCACGTCATGGATCTCACCCGCGGTGGAGCAGCCGAGGATCACCGCATCCGGCCACCGGGAGCGGAGGTCGTTCATCGCTTGCTCCGATTGGAGCGCGTTCGATCCGCCGAAGAGTAGGACTAGCTGGGGGGAGCAGTCGTCACCATCGAAGCCGTCGTTCCACGAGCCGGATTGAGTCCACTGAGCTTGAGAGACCTTCATCGTCACACCTCTGCTGGTACTGGGGACATACCCAGGTCATGTTCGACGACCGCAGGCCCGGACTTGAGCGCAGGCCGGAAGAGTGGTCAGCCCCGGCGGTGGGGTGCTCCAGGCCGAGCATCGGGAGTGGGGATCGGGCGCCCTGGTGCCGTCCTGGAGGCGTCACGCGGTCATGGGGGAGACCCGGAGGCTCCACCACGGGGGCCTTCGCCGTCTAGTCTGCCGGCGAGAGCGAGAGCGTCTTCCCCGACACCTTGCCGATGAGCATGAACTGAGGCTCACCGTCCTGCCCGATCTCCACTCGGATGCGGGCTGACGAATCATCCTCGTCCGTCATCTCCAGGACCGGCCGCTGGTACGCGTGGCCGCGGAAGCCGCCGCCCTTGCCCCGCATGCTGAACTGCGGCCCCTCCTCCGTCACGAAGAAGAAGAAGCCGCTGCCCGCAGCGTTCTCGATCCGGAGGCGACTGGCCGAGACCTGGTCTGCGGAGAGCGACTCCAGCTCGAGCTCCGTGGCGAACACCGATAGGTACCCGAACGCGCCGAAGACGCCTGCCAGCAAGCCGACTACCGCCGCCAGCAACACCAGGACTACATCTCGCTTCGCCATGGATGCCCCTTGGGTTGGGTGAGAGATCGCATCGTACCTGCTCGCTGCACGTGAACCGATCGGAACCGGAGAACCCCAGGCGATCGAACGTGCCGGTACTGGCGCGTTCAGGCCCTCTCAGTCAAAGACGACCTCGACCGTCTCACCCGCTCTCACCGCGACGCTGCGCTCCTGTCCGTCGATCTTCACCCAGTAGTGGCCAGGCACCAGATTGGGGACCACGTCGCTGGGAGCCAGGTTCGAGAGACTCCCGCGTGAAGCTCCACAACCACCACCGTCAGGTGCGTAGGAGACGAAGCTCGTCTCGAGCACGGAACCTCCACTGTCGCTGATCTCGCACGGGACACTCGCCCATCCGCCGCTTCCATTGCGCTTGCCGACGCGCAGGCGTCCGCCCGCCTCGAGTCGGAGGTGGACCGTTGCCTGGCCATCCGAGAGGAGATCCACCTCGGCCGATGCGTCGAGCAAGTAGGAGGCCCGTTGGCCAGGCCACCGGCCTGGGTAGGCCAGTACCACGACAGGCCCCGGTGAGAGGCCATCGAGGAGCAAGCTACCCCCGGAGAGCTCGACCGTGTAGAAGTCTCCACCGCCGACCAAACCCAGATCGGCTCGCGCGGGACCGTGTTCGAGAGAGGCCACGTGCACGATGAACGGCGTACCCTCCGGCGGGAGGTCTCCGCTCAATCCGAGTCGCAGACTGGCACTTCGATCGAGAGCGGGGACAGCGAAGTGGATCTCCTCACGACTCCCGGCCGGTGGTGCGTACAGCTCGTGCCGCAGCGGCTCCAGACCTTCGAGCTCGAGCTGGAAGGCCAGAGGTTCACCCGCGTCGAAGACGAATTCGCGTTCGGCTTCGCCGGTCAGCTCCCCGCCGAAGCAGTCGCTGCGCTCCGGCTGGAGCCCGGGCCGTTCCAGGACGAGAGTAGCCGCGAGCGGAGCAGCCGCTGGATCCTCCAGAGCGAGCCGCACGGCAACCCGCGACCAGCCCAGCTCGATGGGGACGCCCCAATTGGGCACCGCCAGGGGCAGAGGCTCGCGACTCATCCGACCATGGCCCTGATCGAAGCCATGCAAGTGCATCAGGTAGTGGCCTGGTACCAGACCCTCGACGAGAAAGGCCCCAGAGGTTTCGGCCACACGATCGGCGGCGTGCCTCTCGACGCAACCATTCGTCCAAACGATGCTGCCCGGCGAGGGGCCCACGTTCATCCAGTCCCAATGCAGAATCACCCCTTCGATGTCTCGTTGCAGGGTGAAGGAGACCGGGTAGGGAGGTGTCTCACCCCCGACCGTGAACCTGCCGTCGAGTACGGCTCCCTGCTGGAGGACGAGCGTTCCGGCGTCGTGCACCGGAGAGGCCAGGGTCGAGAGAAAGCGTTGCCAGGCGGGTTGTAGATCCTGGTGGGCGGCGACGATCAGGTAGTCACCCTCCCCAGGCAGCTCCGCGGAGAAGCAGCCGTTGGCGTCCGAATCCGTCTCCAGCAGAATCTCTGCGTCGAGCCGCTCCCCTGCGAAGCGCCAGATTCCGATGCGTGCCGCCAAGGCTGCTCCGCTCGAGTCACGAGTCTCGCCGACGACCCGAGCACCGGCGACGAGGACGAGAGTCGCTTCCACGGGCGCCGGCGACCGGTGGGCTGCGGCGCTCACCAGCGGGAGGGCGACGGTCTCGGTCTGCGCCCGCAGGCCTGGGTGCCTCGCCTCGATGACGAGGGCGGCCAGGGGGCGGTCCGCGACCAGCAGGCGGTCCAGAACGATCCGAGAGCGCTCGTTCAGATTGCAGTCTGCGCTCACCGTCTCTTGACCAGCGAAGGGATCGCCATCCGGACGGGCGCGGACGGTTACCTCGACCGGCTCGTCGAGTGCGGGGCCTCGAACGTCGAGCCACAGGATCCAAGCGAGCGCAGGATCGGCGACTGCCTGCAGCGGTTCCTGCTCGACGACGATCGCCTGGCGCTCAGTGCTTTCGACGGCTGGCGCAGTGAGCACCTCCGCACTCGCCGTGGCATTGGGCTGCACCGCAGGGACGACGACCTGCGCCTCCGTGGGTGCTGTCCCCCTCTCGACCCCGTTCACGGTCCACAGCCATCCGCAGAGAGCCGCCATGAGCACGCAACCGACCACGACCTTCTTCATGACGAGCATTCCCCACACGGTCTCCGCGAGCGCGCTGACGGACAGGAGTCCTCCTCCGGTGGCGAGAGACGCTTTCCCGACGGTGAGCTGCCCGAGGGGAGCGAGAGCGAGCGTCCACCCGCGGCGACCACCGCTGTAGTCGCGATCGAGGGCGGTGCGCAGCTCGGCGAGCGCGCGGCGCAGGCGCGTCTTCACCGTCTCGTGCGGCACGCCCTGCTCCCGCGCTATGGCCGCGATCGTTCGGCCCTCGAAGTAGCGCAGAAAGACCACCGTGCGGTAGCTCCTGCGTAGACCACGCACGGCGTCGGTCAGGTGCCGCGAGATCTCCAGACGCTCGACCACCTCTTCATCGGAGGGGAGAGCTTCCGGCCGTGCCGCCGCACGCTCGCGTTCGTCGCGACGCCAGCGATCCCGTCCCATGTTGAAGGACCGATTGCGCACGACGCGCGCCAGCCACGGCCGCAGCCCCGTGGCCCTGCGCGGCGGATGCTCGAGTGCGGCGACGAAGGCGTCGTGCACCACATCCTCGGCGCGGTCGGCGTCACCGACGAGGCTGCGCGCGAGCCGACACAGGAAGGCGCGGTGCTCCGAGAATTCCTCGGGGCGCATCGACCTCGGTGTCGCGGGCTCTCGCATGATTCCGGAGGGACTCCGGTGGGATGGGCTCCCACCACCTGGGACTACACCGCGGGCGGCCGCGGGGGTTCAGGATTCCCGCGAAATGGCTCAGCGTATGGCCGCTACCGGCGGCCCATCAGCCTCGAGGGGGCGCAAGGCAGGACAGCCCCGACCGTGGCGTGCGCCAGTGGGAGCAGCGAGCTGAGAGCAGGCGCCCTGGTGCTGTTCTGGAGTGGGGAAGGGAGATGCAGGCTTTCGAGGAGCTCTATTCCCCCTGTCCGAAATGGGCCAACATCCTCCGCTCGACCTCACTCCAGCAGCCTTCCCTGGATACAGAGTGGATCGCAGCGATCTGCGCCTCCAATTCACGATGAGAATGGCGCCTGGCAAGCAGCCGTCCAAGCAGATCCGGATGGACCTCATCGAGGTAGCGCGTCATCCAATACCCTCTTACATAGAGGTGCACCATGGCTGCTTGCCTGTTCACACGCAGCTTCTGCTGCGCGGTGGCCTCCACCCGACCCCGATTCTCCTCGAGAATGCACAGAGTGTCCTGTCGAACGGTCTGTCTTCCCATGCAGCGATCGACGGCCACCATGGCCAGGCCTTCCTTGAGCCAAGTGGGCAACTCGAGGTGTGTGGTCAAAGCATGAGTCAACTCGTGACAGAGGATCCCTTGCGCCTTGCGCTGGATGTCCTCCTCCTTGATGAACACCCGCTCGCCGATGCTGCCGTCGCTCAGTCGTAGAACCCTGGTGGACTTCACCCCTACGGTTCGCCGCTTCCCGAACTTCTGCTCCCATCCCCCGATATAGGGCCACATCTGCCTCACCTTGAAGATCCAAAGGGGTGCGAGCAGGACCAACAGGATCCTCCACGACCAGGGAGGGGCCGTGAACATGAAGCGCTGCCAGGAGGTTATGATGTAGACGTGGCAGTCCTGCGGAACCTCGAGGTCCCAGCGCTCCTGCAGCAGCGCCAGCGTCTCTTCGATGGCTCGGCGGAAGAGACCGACCTCCTCCGGCCCTTCCCCTGCATGGTGCAGGGTGAGGGCGTTGACCGCTAAGCTCTGCATCCCCCGATCCCGAGAGCTTCAATCAACCGGCAGTTCCTCCCAGGTGGCGAAGCTCACCCAGCGCCCCTGATCCGGGACGCTCGTACTCGCGTACGCCGTTTGGATCCATGAGCGCCATACTACAGGGCGTCCCACGCGATGCGAGCCGTGCCGGGGTGCCAAGGCCGCCCTCGGTCCGAGCTGGCGGGCGCCGAGGCTCTCCGATCCAGCGACGAGTCGACCGTCCCTCTTCGAGATCGTGCTCAATCTGCGACACATCGTGTGCACGGCCGCCAGTGGCAGGGTGTCGAAGGACACCGAGGAGTCGCGACCGATGGGGTCCGCGGCCTGGTAGCCAGCCCTTCGCGATCCACGGGCTCGGGCCTTCTGCCGGAAGTTAGCTCAAGAGCGGACAAGTGCGGCTGTCACACTGGACGAAGGAAGATCCGGA
>CAZDQL010000096.1:0-24480 GCA_964507325.1 uncultured Planctomycetaceae bacterium
GCGCGTCAGCATGATGAAGGGCGATCGGCTGATCCACATCTGACGGCGCGCCGCGTCCCCCCTCGAACCACCTCCCCCCGGTCCGGAATCAGGACCGATTCGCCACGCTTCGCTCCGCGGGGGCCGATTCTGGCCTCCTCAGAGCGAAGCGTGGCGAATTGGTACTGACTCGGTACCCCGCGATCACTCCTCCGCGAGGCAGTACAGGAACTTCTCGCCGCGCAGGTAGAGCTCCCCCCCCGCCAGGGCCGGCGAGGCGTCGAAGCGCTCGTCGAGCAGGTTGGTGGCCAGGAAGCGTCGCTCGCCCCCCAGCTCCAGCACCTCGGTCTCGCCGTCCCGCCCCACCAGGTAGACGCGGCCCGCGGCCGACACCGGCGAGGCGTAGACGTTGGCGACCCGCGGCAGGCGCTGGGGCCCGAGGAGCTTCTCGCCCTGCTCGATGTCGAGCACGGTCAGGATGCCGCTGTTCGACTTCAGGAAGTAGAGCTCCCCCTCCACCAGGAGTGGTGAGGGGACGTACGGGGTGTCGCGCTCGAAGCGCCACAGGACGTGCTCGCTGTCCGTCAGGTCCCCCCGCGCCCCAGAGAGGCGAATCGCCACCGCCGCGCTGCCGCGGAAGCCGCTCATCAGGTAGGCCACCCCGCCGGAGTACACCGGGGTGGGGATGGCGTTGGTGGTCATGCCACCGAGCTCCCAGACGGTCTTCCCCGTCTCCAGGTCGTAGGCGCGCATGCGCTCCGTCCCGTTGGCGATCACCTGGGGGCGACCGTCGACCTCCACCACCAACGGCGTGGCCCAGGAGGTGACCTCGTCCCGCTCCCGGCGCCAGCGCTCCTCGCCGGTGGCGGCTTCGAGGACGACGATGAAGGAGGGGCCCTCGTGGTCCCACTGCACGACGACGGAGTCGCCGTAGAGGGCGGGGGAGGTCCCTTCGCCGAAGGAGGCGCGCGTGCTCATCTGGCCCAGCTGCTTCTCCCAGAGCTTCTTCCCCTGCATGTCGAAGGCGAAGATCCCCTGGGAGCCGAAGTGGGCGATGATCCGCTCGCCGTCGGTGACCGCCGAGCCCGAGGCCCAGGTCCCGTCCCGGTGGGTCCCCTCCCCCGGTAGCTTCTCGGTGGCGGTCGCGCGCCAGGCGACCGACCCGTCCTCGCGGTTCAGGGCCAGGAGCTGGAAGCGCATCACGTGGGTCGGCTTGACGCCGCGCATGTGGCCACGGCCGCCGCGGCGGCCGGACGGCTCGGGTTCCGGCTCCACCTCCACCGGCTCGCCGATCTGCTCCGCGGTGGTCAGGTAGAGGCGCTCCCCCCAGATCACCGGGGTGCTCTTGCCCTGGCCGGGGATCTCGACCTTCCAGCGCACGTTCTCCTCCTCGCTCCAAGTCACGGGTGGTTGGGCGTCGGAGGAGTACCCCGTCCCCTCTGGGCCGCGCCAGCGGGGCCAGTGGCCCTGGGCGAAGGCCGCGGGGGTGAGAGCGAGGATCAGGGCTGTGGCGGGAAGGAAGAGGCGCGGGAGTTTCTGCATGTGCATCGCAGGAGCTGATGGCGTCAGGGATCGCGGGGGGTGGCGAAGTTCGCCGCCGACAGGATTCTCCACGGACGGACTGCACCAGGCCAGCGGGCCTCGGGACAAGCTGCACGTTAGGATTGCGTAGTGAACTCCACCCCTCCTTCCACCCCCTTCGAGGTCGCCCTCGAATCCTGGGCCTGCGCCGTGTGCGGTGCGGACCGTCCGCGCCCCTACCGCCCAGGGATGTACGCCATCGGCGAGGTGCGCTTCGACCTCTCCCGCTGTCCCGACTGCGGCCTGGTCTACTGCCAGCCGCGCCCCGACGGCCCCACCCTGGGCCGCATGTACGACGATCCGGACTACTACACCCACGGCTACAACCTCGGGGTGGAGACGCAGAACTACTTCGAGCGCAAGCAGGAGCTCCTCGAGCAGTACGACCGCGAGGTGGAGGTCCTCAGCGGCGAGGTGGGGGGGACCGGCGCCCTGCTCGAGCTCGGCTCCGCCGGCGGGTTCTTCCTCGAGGCGGCCCGCCGCCGCGGTTGGCGCGTCAAGGGCGTGGAGCTCTCTCCGCCCGCCGCCCGCTACTCGAAGGAGGAGCTGGGGCTCGAGGTGTGGGAGGGTCTGCTCGAAGACGCTCCCTTCGAAGCGCAGAGCTTCGACGTGGTCGTGGCGGACAACGTCCTGGAGCACACCACCGACCCGCTGCAGGTGCTGAAGGACCTGGGTGATCTCCTGCGCCCCGGCGGGCACGCTCTGATCGTGGTGCCGACCTACGTCAACTCGCTCTACTTCCGCACGATCCTGCGGCTGCAGCGACTCCTGCCGCGCAGGCTACTGGGCCCCGCCCTGCTCAAGCTGCTCAAGATGGACGAGGACTCCGACGGCGGCTTCCCCTACCACATCCTCGAGTTCGACCGCGCCACCCTCCTGCGCCTCACCCGCGACGCCGGGTTGGAGCCGGTGCGGGTCGAGCGCTCGGTGCCCTACCCGGCGCACCTCTTCAAGCAGGCGCGTCCCACCCTGGTCGAGCGCTGCCTGCGCGGGGCGTTCCGGACGTTGAACGCGGGGATGCGGCTGGGTCTCCTGCCAGGTGCGCGCGTGCGCCTCCTCGCGCGGCGGCCCGCCCAGGCCACCTAGCCGCGTCACTCCGGGAAGGTCGCCAGCTCGGCGAGACCCGCGTCGTAGCCGGTCTCGACTGCCTGCCAGTAGGGGTCGGGGATGACCTCACGCGCGGTGGCGGAGAGCGCGGGCCGATCCCCGGCCAGGGCCATGCCGCGCCCCACCCCGACGAGCACCTCCTCTCCGCCGATTTTCACGCAGGCGTTGAGGAAGCCCTTCAGGAACTCCTCCTCCTCCGGGATGCCCCGCTGGTAGAGGCCCCCGCAGACCTCGCCCAGGCCGATCCCGAAGGCGGGGCGCTGCTCGGGGGGCAGGAGCTCCAGCAGGCGCTTGCTGCGCGGCAGGATGCGCTTGGTCTCCGACCAGGGATCGGGGAAGTCCTTGGTCGTGGCCGCGCCCTCGATGGCGAGGGTCGCCCAAGGGCTGCCGCTCTCGACCAGCGACTGCAGGGCTGCCGCCACGACCTTCAGGTTCTTGTCGTTCTGCCCGCGCATCCCCACGTAGTAGCGCAGCCCCGTGCCCGCGCCGCGGGCGACGAACGCCCGGGCGTGCTCGGGGTAGCGCGCCACCAGCTCGTCGATGGGGTAGGGGCGCTTGCGCACCACCTGGAAGTCGGGAACGCCCTCGGCCTGCGAGGTGGTCACCACCCAACGCATCGACTCGTTCAGGCCCAGGCCGCGGTACAGGTGCGCCCGGAAGACCGGCGGCAGGGTCTCGGCGATCGCGACGCGCTCCTCGTGGGTCAGTCCGATCGAGTCGTTGAAGAGCCCGCGCGCGGCCTGCACGAAGTTGTGCCCCACGTACCGCTGGCCGACCCCGGCCGTGCCCAATCGCAGCCAGGCCAGGTTCCACGCCGAGGCGGAGAAGAGCGCCGCCAGGAGCAGCACCCCGCCCACGCGCCGCGCGCGCCCGCCGCGCAGCGCCCGGTCGCCGACCACCGCCACCAGGATCGTCCCGAAGAGGAAGAGCGGCAGGAAGTAGCGGTACCCGGCCACCCCCAGGCGCTGGGGCCAGTGGGCGTCGATCTTCAGGTTCGAGATGCCGAAGGCCAGGGTGGCCAGTGGGGGCAAGAGCACGAAGGGGACCAGGAGCAGGTCGTCGAGCCGCGCGCGCTCCCCCCCGGTCAGGGAGCGCGCGATGCGCCAGCAGCCCCGGGCGGCACCGGGGGCGGCCGCGCCCCAGGCGACGAGGAAGGACCCCACCAGCACCAGGTTGATCCAGGGGATGTGCGGTGCCCGGTCGCCGGGCCAGCCGCCGGTGGGGGCGCAGGGGTGGGCGATCTCGTCCCAGCGCTCCGGCGGCGGCGCGGCGTCCTCGAAGGAGTGGTGCACGCCCGCCCGCGGCGCCTCGACCAGCAGGAAGTCGCGCATGCGCTCCCCGACCAGCCCCCAGTCGCGCTCCTCGTTCTGCTCCTCGCCGAACTTGGCGGCCAGGAAGTCGAGGCCCCGCCCACCGGAGGAGAGGTTGACCAGGATCAGGGGCGAGATCCCGATCACCAGCGCCGGCAGTCCGAGCTTCAGGTCCGCGGCGCTGCCGCGCCAGCCGCGCAGGCCCAGGTGCATGCCGACCATCAGCCCCGCCGGGATGATCGCCCCCAGGAACACGAAGAGGCTGAAGCCGGTCGCCAACCCGGTCAGGACCAGCCAGCGGCGGTAGCGCTCCTCCCCGACCTGGTGCAGTCGGTAGAAGCAGACGAGCGCCACGCTGATGAAGAAGAGGTTCTCGAAGTGGTTCCCCGACGCCATCAGGGAGTACTTGGACACGAGCTCCGCCGGTCCGAGGGCGAAGGCCAGCGCGGCCAGGTTCGCCGCGCGCCGCCCCACGTGTCGGTCCAGCAGGAGCCACACGGCCAGGAGCGCCCCCAGCCCGCAGAAGGCGGGCACCATCTTCAGGGACATCCAGCCGTCCCCGAAGAGCACGTAGAAGGGCAGGGCCAGGACTCCGGTCACGAGCTGCCCCGCGGCGTTGTCGTAGTAGACGCGCAGCGGGATCTCCGCCCCGACCAGGATCGCCTTCGGCAGCGTCCCCATCGGGTACAGCTCGTAGTTGGTCATCGCCACCTGGTCGAAGGCGAAGAGCAACGCACAGGCGCGCAACCCGACGTACACCAAGGCCGCCGCCAAGAGCCCCCAGGGAAGGCGTCCGAGCGTCATGGACTACAGCTTGCCCCTGAGGGCCATCCAGCGCAGCTTCAATACCGTGAAGTACCCCGCCATCAGCTTGCGCAGGGTCAGGGTCGACTCCCCCGCGCGCCGGTTGACGAACTGGATCGGGTGCTCCCCGATGGCGATGCCGGCGCGGGCGGTCTTGAAGAGCAGCTCCTGCACGATCGCGGGGCCGGGCGAGAAGGTCTCGCCGACCCGGATCGCCTCCAGGGTCTCCCGGCGCCAGATCCGGAAGCCGGAGTTGCAGTCCCTGACCGTGATGCCGAGCAGGGCCCGGATGTAGGTGTTCGCGGCCAGGGTCAGCCCCCGCCGGAACACCCCGCGGTCGGCGTCGCGTCCCCCGTGGACGCCCCGCGATCCCAGCACCAAGCCCAGTCCATCGCTCTGGAGGCGCGCCACCATGGCGGGGATGTAGCAGGGTTGGTGGGAGAAGTCGGCGTCCATCTCCACCACCAGGGCGGCTCCCATCTCGAGGGCGCGCAGGAAGCCGTCGCGCCCGCTGCGGCCCCGGCCGGGGTCGCTGTTGCGCAAGAGGAGGTGCAGCCGCGGCTCCGAGGCGGCGCGCTCCTCCACCATTTGAGCCGTCCCGTCCTGGGACGCGTCGTCGACCACCAGCACCTCGAGCCGCGGCGCGAGCGCGAGGAGCTCCTCGGCCAGCGGGATCACGTTGCCCGCTTCGTTGAGGGTCGGCAACGTCACCACCACCGGCAGATCTTCGGGAAGTCTGTCGGACATGGGGAGAATCGAGGCCCGAAGCATACCCCCTTCTGGAGGGCCGCGAGAACTCCGAGAGGCTCGCCGAGTGGCGCGCGATCGGGGGGCCGGCGCGCTCACCGCCCGAAGTGGCTGGAGTGCCCCTTCAGTTCCTCGTCAGCTCCAGGTAGGAGCAGAGGACGCCGCTGTTCTCGACGAAGACCGCGCTGCGCAGCATGCCGTCCCGAAGCCAGCGTCCTTCGGCGTCGAGGGCGGCGAGCACCTGCTCCACCCGAGGGGCCAGCTCAGCGGCCTTGGCGAGCCTCGCTACTCTCGAGGGAGGGCTCCCGTCAACCGAGTCGCCGTGATCGGTCCCCGCCTCCCGGACCTCGCGGTAGGTCCGGATGGCGCCGCGCACACCGAAGCCGCCGCGCCAGGCGTAGCCGCGCCGGCGCTCCTCGCTGATCTCCTCGAGCTCGTAGTGGCTCTCGCCGTCCCGGTCGCCGTAGATCGGCCGGTTGCTGCCCACCTCGTAGAAGCGCGCCCACAGATCGTCATCCAACCGAGACCGATCCAGCCAGTCGATGGCGGCCGGGATCGGCGCCAGGTACTCCTCCTTCCCCGTGTAGCGGTAGAGGGCGACGAGGGTGTGCAGGTTGCGAGCCGTGACGGCGCTGCAGACCGCGGGCGGCTCGAACTTGCGCGCCCAGGCGGGCTCGAGGTCGTGGGAGTACTGCTGGGCCCAGCCGGGCTGGGGGGCTGCGATCTGGGAGAGGATGATGAAGTCCCCCCCCCTCTCGGCACACTCGAGGAGGGCCTCTCGGCCGTACAGCTCGTGGGCGCGCAAGAGGACCCGAATGCAGTCGTTGATGGCGTTGTCGTTGAAGGTGTAGTGGTCGTGATACCCGCCGCGCAGCGGGTACCACTGCGGCCAGGCACCGTTCTCGAACTGGCTCTGTTCGAGGAAGGCCAGGCCCAGCTCCACCGCCTGGCTGAGCCAGTCCTCGTCGACGACCCGATCCAGGCTCATCAGGAAGTCGAGGGCTCCCTGGGAGATGTTGTCGTCGAGCGTGCAGCGCCCGGAGGGCTGCTCGTGTCCGGCGAGCCCCCGCTCCAGGCCGGCGACGTCGACCCGATGGTCCCAGCCCCCGGCGCTGCGCTGTCCCCAGGCCAGGGCCTGCCCCGCATCGACGGCGTACGTCAGGTAGTCGGGGTCGCCGGTCACGCGGTGGGCCCACAGGAAACGCTCTCCCACGCTGGGTGTGCCCGGCGGCTGGACCCAGATCTCCGTCGGTGCCGCCCGCTCGTAGGTCGCCTCGCCGTAGCGCTCTTTCAGATCGGGGGAGTAGATGCCCGCGTAGCCGCCGTTGGTGGAAATCGAGTGGAACCAGGTCGCGGCCCGCTTCAGCCCCGCTTCGGCCCTGCTCGCCAGGGGCTCGTCCTGGGGCGGAGAGAGGACGGCCGGCAGGGCCAGGCAGAGTGCGGCGAGTGAGGTGTGGGAACGCCGGGTCGCTCGCGGGGGTACTTCACCCGCAGGCGGATGGCATCCGGTGTCGGTGTCGGGATCTCTCATGCGCTCAATCCACTCGTCGGTAGGTCCCCCCGCTGTCCTCGCACAGCCAGCGCAGGAGGGTCGAGTCCTGCCCCATCGCCACCCCGTGGATGCGCACGTGGCGCGCCGAGTTCCAGCGCGCGACCTCGGCCCGGATCTCCTCGATGTCGGTCAGCTCGCCCACCGTCGGGGCGCCGTCGGAGAGCAGGTAGAGGGTGTCCACCAGCGGGTCGGCGAAGGCCAGCTCGAGGGCCGGGTAGAGCGCCGTGGCGCCGACCGAGTACTGATCGCGCACGAAGCGCAGGGCCTTGGCGCGCGAGGACTTGGTCATCTTCACGAGCTTCTTCTCGAGGGGCCGCAGGTGGCTCTCGAAGAAGATCACGTTGAAGAGGGTGTCGTCCGGCAGCCCGCGCAGGACCGCCGTCAGCTGCTCCTTGGCGACGTCCATGCGCGACTTCTCGATCGTGCCCACCGCGCTCTGCGAGCGGTTGCGCATCGAGCCGGAGACGTCGAGGACGAAGCAGACGCGCTGCGAGAGGATGCGCAGGCGGTAGAAGCTCGTGACCTTGGTCCGCTCCCCCTCCCCCTCCTCCTTCTGAGTGACGACCTCGCGCGCACGGGAGTCGGCCGGGACCTCGTAGATCTCCCCTTCGCGCTCCCAGAACTGACGCCAGGGCTGGGGGTGTCGCCCCAGGTCGATGCGCGTCACGGCGACCAGCGCCGCGTGGACGTCGGCGGTGAAGCGGCCGCTCTCGGCGGCCAGGCGCTCGATCAGTACGGGGATCGACTCCTTCGCTCTCCACAGGCCGACGCGCTGCAGGGCCTCGACGCGCACTCCCCACTGGGGGTCGGCGAGCAGCTCGTGCAGCGCCTCGAGCGCGGCGGGGGTGCGCACCTCGACCAGCGCCCCCGCCGCGCCCATGCGTGTAGGTGCGTCCTTGGAGTTGGCCAGGCCCAAGACCTCCGCCGCGAAGGCCGGGTCGCGGGCCAGCACCTGGCCCAGCGCCAAGACCGCCGCGCGCCGCAGGGACGGCTCGCGCGAGCGCAAGAGGGGGCGCAAGACCTGCTCGCGCCGTGGGAAGCCCTCGTGCTCGACGAGGAGCTCGACCGCCAGGAGCGCGACCGCGGGGTCACGGTCCCTGCAGGTCTTCGCCAGCGCCTCGCTGGCCGCCCTCCACTCGCGTCCCGCCACGATGCGCAGCAGCACGAGCTTCCAGACGCGCGAGGCCTCCCGCGACGTGAGCCGCTTCTCGAAGATCGGCAGGGTCGTCTCGGTGAGCCGGTCGGTGAGCAGCTCGCGCAGCACGGCGCGGTGGGTCTTGTCCGCCACGGTCGCGCGTCGGCGCTCGTCGATGCCCAGGTACGGGATCCCCTTGTCCTGGGCCAGGGAAGCGCTCTCGAGCACCACCCGCAGGCCTTCCCCGTCACCGCGGTCGCAGAGCATCACCGCCAGCACGTCCGTCGCCAGCGTGCGGCAGGCGCTGTCCTGGTGCTGGAAGGCGATCCCCTCGAGCTCAGTCAAGGCCGCGTCGCCCCAGTCCAGGAGGGCCCGCACCGCAGCCAGGCGCCAGGCCTCCTCGCGAGCCCGGCGCGCCTCCGAGTCGAGCAGGGCGCGCGCCCGGGCAGCGAGCTTCTCGTCCTCGCGGTAGTTCAGGAAGGCGACGTAGGCGGCCGAGCGCAGCGCGTCGTCCGCGATCCCCTTCAAGACCTTCTCGAGGGCATTGAAGGAGGCGTTGTTGCGATGGGCGGCGAGCTCCTCCAGGAGAGCGGGGTCGAGGGCTTCCTTCTGCTTGGCGATCAGCCGGGTGAGCTCGCGGATGCTGCGCTCCTGCGACAGCCCGGGGGCTGCCGAGAGGAGCGCCAGGCAGAGGATCAGGACCGCACGCATGCTCCGTTCAGGCCACCGGGGTCTACTTGAGACCCAGCTCCCGCTTGTGCTCCTTGATGTAGGCCAGCGCCTTCTGGCTGTCGCTCGGATGCTCGCCCTGCTCCGGCCGGAAGGTCTGGCCCGTGATCTGCTTCAGGGACCAGGTCACGTCCCGCCGCGTCCAGCTCCACTGCTCCCAGAGCGAGGCCCAGTACCCCGCGGGCGGGTTGTTCGGGTCGTCGACGGCCGCGGGCTGGGGCGAATCGAGCAGCTCGCAGAGCTTGCGCACGTTGTCGAAGTCCTTGGTCGGGAGCTGGCCGAGGTAGCGCACGCAGGCGCGGGCGACCTGCTTGTGCTTGGCGTGGGAGAGCTCCTTCATGACGTCCTTCTCGACCCGCCCGTGGTGGAGCACGCCGTAGGCCCGGATCACGGCCGCGAAGGCGACCGGGCGCTCCTTGCGCACCACCTTGTCCTGGAAGGCCTTGCCCAGGGAGCGGATCACCGCCTTGTCGTCGGGGAAGTTCGCCAGCACGTGCGCGGCGGCCGCCTGAACGGCCCCGACGCGCTCCGCGAGCAGGAGATTGATCTGCTTCATCGAGCGATCTCCCAGCTCGAGCGCCTGGGCGCGAGCGGCCCTCTTGTCGAAGCTGCTGGCCCTGTACTTCATGCCCGCGATGGCCAGCGGCTTGAACTCCTGGTTGTCGTGGGCCGACATGGCTGCCAAGGCGGCGGCGACCTGCTCTGCGTCATCCTCCGCCTCGGCCGACTCGTGCTTGGCCAGGAGGCGCTTGACGTCCGCCTCGGAGGCCGTGGTCACCACGATCTCCTCGTTGGGATTCGGCGGCGGCGCATCCTGAGCGAGGGCGAGAGCGGGGGCCAGGGCGAGCAGCACCACGGAGCAGGGGGCCAGTACTCTCATCGTCATCTCCTTGCCTCCATGGTACTCCCGATCAGAGCCAGCGCGTCCGGCGCGCGCTCCACTTGCGGCCGTAGACGAGGTCGTCACACCACAGGGCCAGGCGGTGAACGCGGCGGAGGGCGCGGATCGCCCAACGCACCAGCCCGTGGAATGCATTGTCCTTGTGGGAGAAGGGGCAGCAAGCCATGCAGATGCCGCAGTCGGTCCCGATCCGGCGCCAGTACTCGTAGCAGCGTTCCGTGGCCGTGGGCCACTTCGGAACGCCCAGCACGCTCTCGCGCTCGTCCGTCGAGAGCGCGCGTGCGGGGCAGTTGTCCGCGCACTTCTTGCAGATCTCGCAGAAGGCGGCCGCGCCCAGGTCGACGGGGGTGTCGCAGGGCAGATCCAGTGAGCAGCTCACCGCGCCGATGCGCACCCGGCTGCCGACTCGATCCGCGATCAGGATGTTGTTGCGCCCCAGCTCTCCCAGGCCCGCCTTGACGGCCAGCGGTGGGAGCAGCAGCTCGTAGTGGGCGTCGTGCTGGGAGCGGGCGTGGTGGCCACAGCGGCCGAGCACCGCGCACAGCGTCAGGGAGATCAGCGCGCCGCGATGGTACTGCCGAGCGGACTCGCGCACCGTCCGCGCGCGAGGTGCGTGGCCCATCTCGGCGTGGTCCATCTCGACCAGGAAGACCACCGCCCGTGAATGGGCGGGGTCGATCGGCTCGCCGTAGTGGTGATCGTGGCGCCCGCGGTGGGAGTAGACGAACTCCTCGTCGATCTCACAGATCCCCACGGCCAGGGCACCCAGCGCCAGCGCCAGCTCGCGCAGGACCGCGGCTGGATCAGCGCTGGCCTGGAGGCGACGGGCCCACTCCTCGACGAGCGCCGGTTCCGGTTCCAGAGCGGGGATCTCCTCGAAGTACCGCTCGGCCTGCCCGCTGACCTCGGGGTCGTAGAAGGTCGTGCCCTCCCCACAGATCGGCGGCATGGCGCGCAGGCGGTCGTCGATCTCCTTCAGCTCCGGCCGGCGGGAGTAGTACTCCTCGTAGGGCGCCGTTCCCGCCCGCCGGGCCGCTCTGGCGAAGATCGTGTCGCGCTCGTCCGTGCGGGCCGTGGGCCGGGGGAAGGCGGGGGATGTCATGGAGGGATCTTACCCCCCGTCGAAGCGCTCGCCGGGAGCCCAGCCTGTTCAGGACAGGTGTGGAATCCGCAGGCGTCGGATCACACCCACCGCCAGCAAGCACAGCAGGTAGCACAGGCCGAGCTGCGCCATCAGCGGCAGCTCAACGAGCGAGGGATAGCGGCCCATCGCCCGCAGCACCAGCATGTGCACCAGGTAGACCCCCAGGTTGTAGGTCGAGAGCAGGGCCAGGATGCGGTAGTCGCGGCAGCGCAAGAGGAAGCCCGCGGTGACCAGGGAGACCGCGACGGCGTAGCGCTCGTAGAGCGGCGTCACCTGGACCAGCTCGGGGCCGATGAGCAGGGGCAGGGTCCCGAGCATCAAGATCAGGAGGAACCACGGATTGCGCTCATCCTGGGTGGGCAGCGAGAGCAAGCGCCCGATGGCGATTCCGAACGCGATCGTGCCCGCACCGTCGAGCCAGTAGGAGAAGGGGCGCATCGGCTCCAGTTCGCGGTGCAGGATCGGAGCCGCCAGGACCAGGCCCGCCCCCAACGCCGCGAACAGCAGGGCCGACAGACCCTGGAGGTGTCCCTTGTGTGCCTCGGGGGCGCGGCTGGCGATGAGCGACGCGAGGAACGCGAAGGGCAGGAACCACAGGTGGAAGGACGTGCCGGCGAACCAGCATCCGGAGTCGAAACGCCCCAGCACCGACTGGTCCCAGCGCAGGGCCTGCATCACCTCGAAGAGCCCGTAGATCACGCACCACAGGATCCAGGGCAGGAGCAGCCGCCTGGCCCTGCGGCGGGCCACCTCGCCGAGCGGGCGCGGGCGCACGTGCCGGCTCTGCAGCGCGCACATCACGATCTGCAGGCTGGTCACTCCGAAGGCGATGCCCAGCACGGGGCGCCAGACGATGTGGTGACCGATGATGCTGAGCATCGCGAGGGTGCGCACGATCTTGAGGCCCGGATAGAGCTCGGTCGCCGGAGCGTGCCGTTCCTCCACCACCCACCCGCGCTCCTCGCCGCGCAGAGCCCCCGCGCTCCCGACGTCGCCGGAGACGCTGATGGAGCTCGCGTCGTGGACGACCAGATCGGCCCTGCTGCCCCGCGGGGGGGAGGGAGAGGGGGGAGGCATCCTGGCCTTGTCGATGCGCCGCGCCCGCGGCCTTGACCGGAATAGCGGGTGCTTGGCGAAGCCGTGAGTCCGGCAGGGAGTTTCCGTCCCAAGTCGGGACGCAGGGCTACGCGCGGCTTACCTCCGGTCGCGGTCAGGTCCGACCCACCGCTTCCGCCGCGAGGCGGATGGCGCGCGTGTGCTCCGGAGTCGTACCGCAGCAGCCGCCGATGATCGAGACTCCCGCCTGCACCAGATCGTTCACCTTGCCGGCCATGAACTCGGGCGTCTCCGGGTACGCGACCCGCTCTCCCCGCGCCTGGGGCAGGCCGGCGTTGGACTGGATGACGAGGGGCAGCTCCGTATGGCTGCGCAGCTCGCGGGCGATCTCGACCATCGTCTCGATCCCGTTGCCGCAGTTCGAGCCGATGGCGTCCGCGCCCGCCTCGGCCAGCCCCTTGGCTGCCGTCGCGACGTCGGTCCCCATGATCGTGTAGAAGCCCCGCGGCGTGGGATCGAAGGTCATGGTGGCCAGGATCACGACGTCGCGCTCGGACTCCTCCGCCGCCGCGCGCGCGGCTCGGACCGCCAGCGTCGCCTCGACGAGGTCCGTCATCGTCTCGACGCAGAGCAGGTCGACCCCGGCCTGCACCAGGGTCCGCGTCTGCTGCGCGAAGGCCTGCGCCAGGAGCTCCGGCTCGGTGTCGCCGTAGGGCTTGAGAGTCCGGCCGGTGGGGCCGCAGGAGCCGGAGACGTGGGCGTCGGTCCCAACCGCCCGCCGCACCGCCTCGACCGCGCGGACGTTGAGCTCCTCGGCTCGCGCGTCGAGCTGGTAGGGCTCGAGCTTCAGGGACGTGCCGCCGAAGGTGTTGGTCTGCACGATCTGCGCCCCGGCCTCGCAGTAGAGCCCGGCGATCTCCTCCAGGTGCTCCGGATGCTCGAGGGTCCACGCCTCCGGGCATGCGCCCACCTGCAGGCCGCGTTCGAACAGCAGCGACCCCATTGCGCCGTCGGCGACGACGAGCTCTCCGTCCTCGAGCCGGGCTCTCAAGTTCTTCATGGACGGCTCCTAGCCAGCGGCCACCAGGGCCTTCACCTTCTCGACCGCGTTCGCCCCGTCGTAGGCGTAGGCGTCCGCGCCGATCTCGCTCGCGAATTCCGTGGAGAGGGGAGCCCCGCCGACGATCGTCTTCACTTGCTTGTCGAGCCCCTCGCTCTTCAGGAGCTCGATCACCTGGCGCATGCCGAGCATCGTGGTGGTCAAGAGGGCGGACATGCCGACCACGGTGGCCTCCTCCTCCCGTGCCGCCTTCACGAACGCCTCCGGCGAGACGTCGTTGCCGAGGTCGATGACCTCGAAGCCGGCGCCGCGCAGCAGGATCGCAACCAGGTTCTTGCCGATGTCGTGCAGGTCGCCCTGGATGGTCCCCATCACCACCCGACCGATGGTGGGGATGCCCTCCTCGACGAGCAGCGGTTTGAGCTGATCCATGCCCGCGTACATCGCCTTGGCCGCGAGCAGGACGTCGGGGAGGAAGATCTCGTGGGTCTTGAACTTCTCTCCGACCACGTTCATACCAGCGATGAGGCCATCGTCGAGGATCGTCTTGGCGGCGATGCTCTCGTCGATGGCCCGCTTGGTGAGCGCGCCGACCTGCTCACCGTCACCTCGCTCCAGCTCTGCTGCGATCTGCTTCAGTACTTCCATGGGGCCGTTCTTCCGTGATTCACGAGGGGGTCGTCGGTGGCGCTCTCACCGGATGCTGTCGATTCGATCCAGGCAGGCGTGCGTGCTGCACTCCGAGCAGAAGTCGTAGGCGGCGTCGAAATCGTGGATCTCCGCGGGACCCGCGACGAGCACGCCCGAGATCGACTTGAGCGGCTCCATGAGACAGCTCTCACGCAGCCGAATCCCGATCTCCTCCGGGCGCAGGGCGGCGAAGAGCCGCCGCTGGGCGCTGACGTGCCAGCCGCAGTAGCCGGGGCTGTAGGGCAGGGATCTGGAGCCCTCGTCGGCGAGCCCCCCTGCGCGCAGGGTGCGCTCGAAGTGGCTCCTCAGCACGCCGCCCGCGCGCTCGGCGGCCGCCGAGGCGGCGGCGTCGAGCATGGCGCCCAGGGCGAAGTCCTGGACGTCGAAGAGTCGCCGGATCTCATCGTCCAGCGCCGGGCCCAGGGTGACCGCGAACAGGGCCAGATGCTCGCCGCGGGGAGCGATCTCGGCCAGGGGGGTCTCGGCTGCGTTCTGCCCTTCTCCGCGGTGGATCTCGGCGAACTCCTCCTGGGAGATCGACGCGAAGAGCCCGGCCGGGGCCATACGCGTGGCCAAGCTCTCCAACGCCTGGCGCAGGACGTCGCCCACGCGCGCGTGCAGCTCGACACCGGTCGGGACCCCCTGCGCCGCCAGCACCGCGTCCGGCTCGGGGGACACCGCCTGGGCGTCGATGGCGACGATCTCTCGCATGGGCGCGGGGGAGATCATGCTTCCTGCGGAGGGAGCTCGTCCATCCCGAAGCTGCGCGCCGCGTCGCTCATGATGCGCGTGAGCTCGGCCTTCGAGTCCTCGGAGAGACGGCTCGGCTCGTAGGCCTGGAGCAGCTTCTCCACCTCGGCGCGCGCGCGCTGGCACAGGGTGAGTCCGCCCTCCTCCTTCCAGCGGGAGCGGTTCGCGCGGTCGATGACGGAGCCCGTGAAGTAGTGTTCCTCGCGCAGGTAGCGTCGAGTGTGGTCCGCGATGAGCAGGTGCCCTTCGCGCAGGAGTTCCTCGAAGTGGGGGAGGGCGGGGAAGTCCTCCTTGGGGGTGATGCCGCGCAGCATGCGCAAGGTCATGCCGCAGATCTCGTTGTCGAGGACGAGCTTCTCGAGGCTCTGGCAGCTCTCGAAGTCCAGCATTCCCGGCCCCGAGATGTTGTTGATGCCGGCCAGGCTGGCGAGGGTCGCGCCCATCGAGCTCTCGAGGCCCGCCTGTGCGTCGAGCTGCTTGGCATCGCTGAGCGAGATGTAGGCCTGCGTGGGCAGGCCCAGGTGCTTGCCGATCTCCGAGTAGGCGCAGTCCACCATCTGCGTCTCGACGGCGCCCATCGGCGTCGTCTCGTAGCGCACGTCGAAGATCGCAGGCGAGCCGCCGTACAGCAGGGGAGTCCCCGGCCGCGCGAGCTGGCTGATCACGACGCCGCTGAGCGTCTCCGCCGTGTGCTGCACCAGGGTGCCGACCAGGGTCACCGGCGCCATGAAGCCCGACAGCGGCATCGAGATGTACTCGACCGGAATGCCGTACTCGGCGCAGTCGAGCAGGTTCTGGGAGGTGACGTCGCTCCACTTGAGCGGGGCCGTGGGGCAGGCGGAGAAGACGGAGAGCGGCTTCTCCCGCAGCGCGTCCGCGGAACCGCGGGCGGCCACCAGGAGGTCCTTCATCACGTGGAAGGCCTCGATCGTGAACGTACCGGTCACGACGGGCTTCTCGCCGTGGAGCAGGCTGAGGTACAGCCGATAGCTGTCGCTGACCTCCTCGGGGACGTCGGCGGGGATGAAGGCGGTGCTCTGCGAGGCGATGTGCTCCAGTCCGCTGACCACCTTGACGTAGCGCACGTAGTCGCTCGTCGTCGGCTTCCTCATCTGTCCGGTATCGGGGTCGAGGAAGTTGATGGCGGCCGAGCCGGGCGTGAAGTGGACGTTGTCGCCGGAGAAGTCGTGCGTCTCGTCGCCGAGGACGTCGTGAAGCTTGAAGCTCCTCGGCGCCGACTCGAGGGCCTCGTCGATCAGCTTCCCCGGGAAGCGGGCGCGGCTCTGCGCCAGGTCCACCTCGGCCCCGTGATCACCCAGCAGGCTCAGCACGCGCTCGTTGTGGATCTCCGTACCGAGAGAGGCCAGCACGTCCCGGGCTTCGGAGAGGATGCGCTCGAGCAGGTCGTCGTCGAGGAAACGGATCTTGGGTCGCACGGAGACTCCCTGGCCCTGGGGATCTGGGCGTGGGGGCAGAGGACGATGGGAGAAGGCGGCCGGGCATTGTAGGGGCCGATCGCCAGGTTGTCCGCACCTGCCGCGCAGGCCGCCGGGCCGGAGCGGCGCCGCCGAACCTCAGTCCGGCTGCCCCGTCAAGACCCACGCCGCCCAGTCCCGCACCGGGTGGCCTGCGTCGTAGAGCACCATCTTGGCCTGCCAGAGCGCCTCCGCCGGCCCCAGGCCCTTCTGCCAGAGCGCGGGGTAGAACTGCTCGAAGAGATGCCGCGACGCCGCGTCGTCGACCTCCCACAGGCTCGTGATCGCGGTGCGCACGCCGGCAGCGTGCAACGAGGTCTGCAAGGATTGGATCCCCTGGCCTGCGCGGCGCAGGCCGACGTTCGTCTCGCAAGCGGATAGCACCGCCAGCTCGCAGCTCGAGAGATCGAGGGTCGCGAGCTCCTCCGCGGTGAGGATTCCCGGCACCCGGCCGAGCTCGTCCTTGCCGTGGTTCGCGCCCGCGAGCGCGAGGCCGCAGAGCGTCTCGGGCAGGAAACCCGCCAGCGTCTCCTGGGTCCGGTAGATGGAGATGCCGCAGGGCCCTTCCTCGCTCTCCCGCTCCGCCGAGTCGATCATCGACACGGCATCCTCCTCCGGTTTGAACCACCCGTGCGTCGCGATGTGCAGGTAGCGCGCGCCGGGGCCCAGCTCGAAGAGGGCCGCCTTGGAGGCGTCGCCGCCCTTGCGCAGCACGGCCTCACCATCGCGCAGCTCCTCGTACATTGTGCCGACGGTCTCCACTTCGTACTTCGTTTGCACCAGCAGCTTCCAGGGGTCTTGAGAGCCGCTGCGATCCCCTCTCAGCGGAGCCGAGGCCACCGGGCGGGAGAGCGACTCGGGTTGCGCTCCGTCGGCCCAGTAGTCGACGTAACCGAGAGCCAACAGGGGTCCCTCCGTCGCATCGATCGCCCGGTGATCGACGAGCCCCCTCACGGTGGGCGCCACGTGGATGGGCATGCGTCTGCCGACCGGAGTCCCGTCCTCCAGGGGCAGTGCGTCGAGAGGTACGAGGTAGACGAGGTCGTCCGGGATGACGTAGAGGGTGTTCGGGCGATCCTCGCCGAGGATCGCGAGGCAACGATCCAGAAGGGCCTCGCGCAGTCTTCGGCCGAGCGAGAGAACCTCGGCCTCCGCGTCGCCCTCGGGTGGGACGCCGCGGTCGATGGGCTCTCCGATCAGCGCGCGCCAGGAGCGTGCCAGCCCCTCCAGCTCCGCCGCCGGCCCGAGCTCGACGGCTCGCACGGTTGCGTCGGGGGTGGTGACGAAGGCCAGCAGGGAGCTCCTGCACGAGTAGGCCCCGGTCTGGGGATGCTGCTCGTAGTGCTCGTAGCGCCAGTAGCTCACCAGCGCTTCGCCCGGCTCCAGGGACGCGACGACATCCTCCATCGTCGGCGGCTCGCTGCGTACCCCGAGCCGGTCGAGCTGCCTGCGCACCTCGGCCTCGAGGGTGTCGCGCCGCTCCGCCAGGGCGACGAGCTGCTTGCGCCACGCCTCGACGCTCTCCTCGCTGATCCCCTCCTCGCTCGTCGCCGGCCCGTGCGCCGCCGCCGCGGCTTCGCGCCGAACCTCCTCGAGCTCGTCGAGCACTGGACGGAGCTCGGGCACACGACGTGCGGCGCGCATCACCTCGGGCGAAGCCACGGATGCAACGCGCAGCGCTTCGAGCGACTCGGCCATGAGGAGGTCGAGGTCCGCGCTGTCCTCGGGTGCGCAGAATCGACTGCAGAAGTACACCCGCTCCAGCCGGCGCAGCGCGAGGAGCGCTCCGGAGCGCGCGAGCCGAGGCGCCTGGTGAGCGAGGCCCGAGGCCACGGTTCTCTGGCTTTCGAGGAGCGAAACACACGCCGCGCGCAGCCCCTCGGGGTCGCCGAGTTGCCCGCGCGTCACGGCGAGGTTCACCTTGGCCCACAGCAGATCGGAGTGGTCCGCTGGAAGCAGGCGCTCGTACGCGGCGTGGACCTCCTCCTGGAGCTCCAGGGCACCCTCGAGGTCGCCGAGCTCCTTGCGCGTCACGGCCAGGTTCCCCTTGGCCCGCAGCAGGTCGGGGTGGTCCGCTGGAAGCAGGCGCCGGTAGGCGGCGAGGACCTCCTCCTGGAGCTCCAGGGCCCCCGCGAGGTCGTCGAGCCGCTTGCGCATCACGGCCAGGCTGTGCTTGGCCCGCAGCAGCTGGGGGTGGTCTGGGAGCCGGAGGCGTTCGTAGGCGGCGCAGACCTGCTCCAGGAGCTCCGCGGCCTCGACGTGGTCACCGAGCTGCCCGCGCGTCACGGCGAGGTTCCCCTTGGCCGTGAGCAGATCGGGGTGGTCGGGGGGCAGGCTGCGCTCGAAGGCGGCGAGGACCTCCTCCTGGAGCTCCAAGGCCCCCGCGCGATCGCCGAGCCTCTCGCGCGTCACGGCCAGGTTCCCCATGGCCGTGAGCAGGTCGGGGTGGTCCGCTGAAAGGAGGCGCTCGCGGGCGGCGAGCACCTGCTCCTCGAGCTCCAGGGCCCCCGCGAGGTCGCCCAGCTCCCTGCGCGTCCCGGCCAGGCATTGCTTGGCCCAGAGCAGGTCGGGGTGGTCGGGGTCCAGGAGGCGCTCGCGGGCGGCGAGGATCTCCTCTTCGAGCTTCAGGGCCCCCGGGAGATCGCCGAGCTCGCCGCGCGTCATGGCGAGGTTCACCCGGGCCGCAAGCAGGTCGGGGTCGTCGGGGTCCAGGAGGCGTTCGCGGGCGGCGAGCACCTGCTCCTCGAGCTCCAGGGCCCCCGCCAGGTCGCCGAGCTCCCTGCGCGACACGGCGAGGTTCGCCTGGGCCTGCAAGAGGACGGGGTGATCGGGGGGAAGCAGGCGCTCGTAGGCGGCGAGGACCTCCTCCTTGAGCTCCAGGGCTCCCGTGAGGTCGCCCAGCTCCCTGCGGGTCACGGCGAGGTTGCCCTTGATCCTCAGCAGGTCGGGGTGGTCGGGGGGAAAGAGGCGCTCGCGGCAACGGCAGGCTGCGCCCCACGACCTGACCACCTCCTCCCAATCTTCGAGGTCGTAGGCAGCCCAGCCCACTCTCAAGAGGGCCTCTCCGACGTCCCAGCTCTGCTCGGCCCCGGGGATGGACTCGAGGGAATCCAGGAGCCCCCTCAGTTTCTCTCGCGCTCCAGCGAACTTCCCTTCCTCGCTCAGCGCGTCGATGGCCTCCAATTCGGTCGTGGTGAAGCCTGTCGCTGCGCGAGTCGCCTCCGTCTCGGGGGAACCGATGACGTGGAGCCTGACCTCACCAGCGGTACCGTCCTTGCAGGAGACCCTGATCGCAACGCACCTTCCCGGCAGGACCTCGAAGAGCAGCACTGCGGTCGTCCCGCCTCCCGAGTCCTCGTCCGCGAGAGCCTCGTTGCGCTCCTCGACGTCGATCTCCAGCGCGGGGTCGACCTCCTGCGACTGCACCCACACGCTGAGCCAGCCATCGAACTCGCTCACGTGCTCGACCCAGACCCCCTCCGGCCCAACCTCCAGCTCGACAGACAGATGCAGCGGGTCGTCGGGGTCGATCGTCCAAGACCCGTCCGCAGCCTGCGACTCCTCGGTGGTCTGCGCAGCGCAGAGGGGCATGGCGAGGCCCAAGCTGAATACACAGACGACGAGCGAGTGCGTGCTGGCCAGCCGCTTCATCACTCGTGACTCCATCCTTCCTTTTTGAGGCCACGGTGCTTCCCCTCTGGGGGGCAGACCCGTGACATCCTCAGGCTAGCATGGGAAGCAGGAATCGTGTCGTCGCTCGGTCGGCAACGGGCGCGAGGAGGTGGCGGGGAAGTAAGAGCAGGGTCTGCCCGACCCTCATTCCACGTCGAGCCGCACCTCACGGTCCTCGAGCACGCCGTCCGCCTCGATCGACAGCTCGCACCTGGCGGTGAGGCCCTCGGCGGTCTCGACCACCAGGTCGTAGGTGCCGGGGGCCAGGTGCAGGATGCGGCGCCAGGGCCGGCGCAGATAAGGGGCACGGTCGATCGACGACTCGTGGACGAGCGCCCCGTCCCGCGTCAGAGCACGCAGGATGAGCGATTCCGGCATCACCCCGTCGGGCCACCAGATGCAGCACGTGATCTCCGCGGCTGGCTTAGGATGCACGCGGACCTCGGCGGTGGTGCCGGGGGTGATCGTCACCTCGAACTGCTCCCAGACGATCGACTTGCCGAGCAGCGAGCCGGTCCAGCGCCCCGCCTCCAGGCTCTCCACGCGGACGAGCTCCTGCTCCGGGTCGATTCCGATCCCCTGGGTTCCGACCTCCGACTCGTGGCGCAGGAAGAGCGTCGCCCCGAGCCCCCGATTGCGATCGTCGCGCGTCACGCGCACCTCCAGCGTGCCGCCCGGTCGGGTGGTCAGCGCGCCCACGTCGACTCGCTCCCCGGGCGCCACGTCGAACCAGTCGCTGGCTCCGATGGGCACCTGGGCCGATCTGAGCACGACGCGGTAGCGAGCGGGTTCGACCTCGTCGAATTCGAAGGTCCCGTCAGAGTTGGCCGCGGCGGTGTACCGGAACGCCTTGCACTCCAAGGTCACTCCCAGCTCGGCCTGGGTGCCCAGCCGCCCGCCGGCGTCGTCCACGCGGCCCACGACGGCTCCCGGCTCGCTCTCGACCGGAGCGGGATAGTCCACCTGCAAGAGCACCTCGTCGCCGTTCGGCCGGACACCGGTCACCATCGGGCGCGCGGCATCCGGCGGCGGGTCCCAGAGCTGGACGGAGACCGTGTACGCGTGCGGCTCCAGGTTGTAGAAGGCGAACTCGCCCTCTCCATCGGAGGCGATCACGCGGTCGATCCCGGTCGTCTCGTCGGCGAGGGTCACGAACACGTCGGTCATCGGCACGTCGTCGCCGTAGAGGGTGCGCCCGCGGATCGTGTCGCCGGGCGCGATGACCGGATCCCACACGAGCGTCGCGCCGGGCTCGGCGTGCATCTGGTGGCGGTCGACCATCAGGCTCTTGACGTAGTAGCCCCGTGACCGAGGCTGCGTGGCGTACAGGAACACCGCGCCGGCCGCTAGCGGGCCGAGCCGGTAGGAGCCGTCCGCCTGCGTGACCGCCAGGGCGTATCCGAAGACTTCGTAGTAGTCGTACTGGCCACCGGCGAGGAAGTCCTCCGGGATCGCCGCTTCGAAGCCGCGGACCTCGATCCCGGCCAGGGGCTCGCCGTCGCCGTCGCGGGCGATGCCGAGCACGTGTACGCCCGCGGCGAGGCGCAGCTCGCGGTGCAGCGACTGCCCCGCGGCCAGGGCGATCTCTCCGCGCAGGATCCCGAACCCCTCGGCCCGAACCGCCAGCGAGTGATCTCCCGGCTCGAGCCCGACCATGCGGAATCGACCCTCCTCGTCCGTACGCCCGACGCGGGGCGACCACTCCTCGATCCGCGTGCCGTTCGCGCGCTCCTCGAAGTAGCGCCAGCGGCTGCCGACCGCGATCCGGGCGCCGGGCACCGGCGCTCCCGCGTCTCCGACCACGCGGCCCTCGAAGATGGCTCCACCGGGACGCAGTACGAGCTCCACCTCCGCCCACTCGTCCCCGTGGTCCAGGAGCTCCAGATCGACGAGCTCCGAGGGCGCGAAACCCTCCGCGATGGCCGCGACCGACTGCTGCGGCGGCACGGAGCGCAGAAGAAACCGTCCTTCCTCGTCGGCGCGGCCGGCGAGACGCCCGGCGAGCCAATCGGACGCGTAGGCGGTGAGCCAGATCGCCGCCCCGGGAACGGGCCTCTCCTCGGGATCCACCACGCGGCCGATCACGTCGAGCTGGCGCGGGATCCCGAGCTCCACCAACGCCTCCTCGCCCGCCTCGACCCGGGCTTCGGCTTCGGCCTCGCGGTCGGTACGCACCACCCAGCGACCCGGAGCCAGATCGGCGAACAGCAGCTCTCCCGCCGCGTTCGAGTCCTCGCGGCTCACGGGCCGGGAGCGATCGCCGACGATGCTGATCAACCCCACTCCGACGCCCTTGGCCGGCGTCCCGTCGAACCAGGTCATTCGCACGAGGAGAGAGCCGGAAGGCGCGGGCGCAGCCGAGGCCCCGGGGGAGGTCGGCTCGGCGACGAGCCGGCTCGTGTTCGGGGAGCTCGTCGCGGCCGGTGCTGGCTCGACGGGCGTGAGCGGCGTGGACGGCTCGGAGGGGGCCGCGACGACCTCGGCCATTTCCGGCGCCGGAATCTCGGGGCGAACCCCGCGTGCCACGAGCCAGACGAGCCCGAGGATCCCCACTCCGGCGGCCAGCGCGAACGCGATCTTCTTCATGACGAGGGCGAGAGCGAGAGTGGAAACGGGGAGGGCGGAGGTCGGCGACGCCAGCCCGGTCGCCAGGCCGATCAGGCCCGCGCGCAGGTCCCGGTGGTTGGTGCCGTCCTCGAGGTCCGCGCGCAGGAGCGCCAGCCCCCGACGCAGCCGCGTCTTCACGCTGGCCACCGGCACGCCGCTACGGGCGGCGATCGCGGTTGGCGTATGCTCCTCGAAGTAGCGCTCGTAGAGGGTCGAGCGGTACGGCTCCCTCAGCCGGGCGAGGGCCGCGCTGATCCGGGAGGCGAGCTCGAGCTCCTCCGCCACCTCGGCTGGCCCAAGCGCGGGATCCGCCTTGGAGACGGGGACCTCGCCCGCCGCTCGCACCGCGCGACGCCGGAGCTCGTCGCGAGCCCGGCTCGTCACGACGCTGCGCAGCCACGCGAGGGTGAGCCTCGGCGGCTTCACCTCCAGGGCCCGCACCCAGGTCGCCTGCACCACGTCCTCGGCGCCGTGCTCGTCCCGCAGCAGCTCCCCCGCCACCCGCCGCAGGGCGAGGTGCTGCCGGGACCAGAGCTCGGGACGGAGGGACTCGGACATGGGACCATCCCCTGAAACGCACGGGGGGCATGTGAGGATTCACGGGGGCTCGGCCCTCCATCGAACGGTGCCCCGCTCGGATCGTTCATCGAGATGGGCGAGGTGATCCCGGAGTGTCACGTGTCCCGCTTGGGCCTCCTCCCCAGTATCCTGCGTTTCACCGGCTACGAGCGCCTGACGCGGTTCGAGGTCGAGGTGCGCACGCACTCCGGCAGCTACCCCGCCGCAGCCGGCTGCGGTCCATTCCCCCTGGTCGGGGAGAGGGGACTCGAACCCCCGACTCGTAGCACCCAAAGCTACGCCTCTGGCAAGGGTGGGGGGGGCGTGAGGGGCGATTCTGGGGGGGACGGCGCCAAGGCTTACCCGAAAGTCTCCAACGCCGACCCGGTCTCTGCCGTCCTCGAGGCTCTGGCGAGGCTCACTCCGGCGCAGCTTGCGGAGGTGCGCCAGCGGCTAGACGACGAAGGAGGGTCGGCATGACCCGAGCTCCGTGCGACCCGATTGAGAATGGTCGGGGGCGACCGAGGCCGCGGAGGCGCTGGACCACCTGTGCGGCTTGAGGTGCCCCTAGCGCGAACAGTGGAGTGAGAGCCGCGATGAACCTCCGATCTCGCCTAGGACGCCTTGAAGGGCTCTACGGCCCCTGTGCGACGCCCCAGGGCCGCAACTGCGCCTGTCGGGCGCCCGAGCTGTCGATGCCCTCCGTTGTGGACCTGGTGGAGGAAGGGTTCTACAAGCCCCCATGGGCTGAACCTCCATGCACCGCCTGTGGCGCGGCCGGGACGGTCGTCCCCGTGAGTTCGAGGACAGGAGAGCCCCTGCTGCCCATCACGGTGATCTTCCTGGGGTCGAGCTCGGCCACTGGTTGGAGGATCACCGGCAGGCCGATGCCCCGGCCCCGTTCCAGCGCATGCTTCGGTACGAAGATGGCGCCCAGGAACGGGCGGGACCGTGAGGTGCCGACCCTGTCCGGGAACTTCCCTCGGGAGATCGCAGGCAAGGTCCCAGCAGAGGGCGAAGGTCAGGGGCCCCCTGGCGGAGCTTGAGGTGGGACCGTAGGGTCGGATGACCATCTGGAGGTTACCCATGCGATCCTGCCTGCCGTCCGTCGCCGCTTTCGCCCTCCTCGCCTCGTCTGCAGTCTGTCAGGACTTCGGCGATCAGCAGGTGATCTCAACCCTCGCCGACAATGCAGAGTTCGTCTACGCCACGGACCTAGACGGAGATGGCGATGCTGATGTGCTGTCGGCTTCGTGGTTTGACGACAAGATTGCCTGGTACGAGAACCTAGGTGCTGGCTCGTTCGGCCCCCAGCGCGTGATAACGACAGCCGCTGATGCAGCCTGCTCTGTCTACGCCACAGACCTCGACGGCGATGGGGATGCTGACGTGCTCTCTGCATCCACAGATGATGACAAGGTCGCGTGGTACGAGAACCTAGGTGGCGGCTCGTTCGGACCACAGCAGGTAATAACGGGCCTCGCCGACCGTGCAAAATCAGTCTACGCCACGGACCTAGACGGAGACGGAGATGCTGATGTGCTCTTCGCATCCGGCGGCGACGACAAGATCGCCTGGTACGAGAACCTCGGTGGTGGTTCGTTCGGACCCCAGCAGATGATC
>CAZDQL010000097.1:0-24362 GCA_964507325.1 uncultured Planctomycetaceae bacterium
AAAAAACCCCGCGGCGGGGGGGGGGGGGGGGGGGGGGGGGGGGGGGGGGGGTGCCCTGGGTGCGTTCGGCTGGTTTGGATGGGCTGGCCCTGGGGGTGCGATAGGCACCAGTGGAACCGCTGGTGGTCCGGTGACCGCGATGGGCGCAAGGGGCGGCGTTGGAGGCGAGGGTGGAGACGGCGGGGATATCTTCCACTGGGGTGGTGACGGTGGCGAAGGAGGCAACGGCGGCATGGCGCATCGCAATGGTGATTGTGATGACGGTGAAAACGGTGAAGACGGTGAGTCGACGTGGTGGGCCGGCGGCGGCGGCGGCGGCGGCGGCGGCGGCGGGGGTGGCGGCGGTGGTCACGGCCTGGGACAGGGGGTTGTCTGTGTTGGTGGTCGTGGCGGCAAGGGCGGCGGTGGCGGCGCGACCGGTGGCGTTACAGGCGGCGATGGCGCCTCCGGCGGCGGAGGAGCTGTCCTCCTCGCTGCCAGGGACGGCATCGTGATCACCGGGGAGATGACCATCGGCAGGGGCTGTGGCGCGTTCTACGGCGAGGTGAGCCTCCTCGGATCCATCGACGTCGAAACCGTGGAGGAGGACATCAGCGCGCTCGAGGCCCGTGGGATCAACCAGTGCCATCTCTACCGCTACGCCGCGTGGCAAGCCCTGCGACCCGAGGAGCTGAATGCCTGGGGCGGCGGCGGCGCCGGCGGCGGCGGCGGTCAGGGGAGGATCGTCGACGACGAGTAGCCATTCTCTCTCCCCCACTCCTCGCCTCCCCGGGGCGCAAGGTCGTTCCCCTCGAGCAGGCGCGCCGGGTCGTCGCTGGAGGGCGCGACCCCCTGCTTCACGTCGCCGACAGTGGTCGGGGACTCGATTCGGTGCCTCCAGACGGCGTTCCTTGTGGTTTCCCTGGGACAGGGATACTGTCGTCGATGCCCCTCGGGGCCTGTCGAACCAGAACAACGGAGGAGCCCCCCCATGAACGCCCTACGCCTTCTGCTGGTCTACTCGTCCCTCCTGCTGTGCACGGCCTGCGTGGAGGCGCCGAACTCCGAGAGTACTCCCGCCCTGCCTGTCGAAGAGGGTCCCAACGTGGTGTTGCGCGGGGCCTGGATCCCGGAGCCGCTGCAGGATGGGACCTTCGATCTGCACGTGGGCGTGAGTGGTGGGCCCATCAACGGACGCGAGGGCACCCTCCGCATCTGGGTCCTGGACGAGGACTTCGATCCCGCTCACCCCACCAAGGGGCTGGACGAGAACACTGGCGAAGTCATCGGCGCGACTTCTGCAATCAGCGTGCGAGTCAGGTTCCCATGGACCCTGCGTGCCGGAGGATTCACCTACGAGGAGGAATCCCCTGCGAGGACGGTCTACGCGCTGGTCGATTGCTCGAACCAGAAGCACGACGGGTTGGCCACGGTCTCGCCGCGGGTCGGTGGGGAGCTCTTCGAGTACCTCGAGCCGCTCCCCACGGCGGGTACGCCGACCCATCAGCCGCTGGTGACGGGGAGAATGGGCTTCAAGCGCACCCAGGTCCCAGAGCTCGTGGTCCCCGACCTGGACGGCGACGACACCAAGGAGGTCGAGTTCAAGAACGCCCCGAACGTGACCCACACCTTCGACGAGATCTGGATCTGGCGCTACACCCCTGAGCCTCCGCTCGGCTGGCCGATGCCGGGCAGCGGCGGCCGGCTGCACTACGAACAACTCCCTGCGCCCACGACGGAACACGTCGTGGAGACGGACTTCAGCGACAACGCCACGAACGGCACCGCCCAGAGGGGTGATCCCGTCTGGCTCTACGCGGTGGTGGCGGTCGACGACGGCAGCGGAGTGACCAAGTACTGGCAGTACAGGACGATCGCCCCGGTGACCGCAGACCCCGACCTCACCCCTTCGGAGCAGGTCTGGCAGCGCAAGCGCAACGCCACTGGGATGCTGCCCTACTGAGGCGCGCCATGGCTCTCCGTTTGTGCAGTCTTGCGGCGCTCCTGAGCGCGCCCCTCGCTCCCCTCGCCCAGGAGCAGTTCACCCTCAGGGTCGGCTCCGCCACGATCGAGATCCGGACGGAGACCGACCAGAACGGTGATCCGATCGGCACCTACCGCATCCGACGGGAGGTCGGACCGTGGGGAACCCGGTACGAGACCAGCTACCTGGCTCGCTTGCGCTACGGGTCGAAGCCGGGCGAGCCCTCACTCTTCGATCCGAGGGGCGGCGCCCCGGCAGGGGGCACCGGAGCCTTCCCCGATCCACCGGACGATGCGCGGCTGATGTTGGTGCAGTACTTCACGCACCCCTTGCGGGAGTACCGCCAGCTGCTCGCGCAGTCGGGGGTCCGGGCGCGACCGGTACGCCTGCTGGCAGGCAACACCGAGATCGTGCTGACCGAGGATGGTGCCGCTCGAGCTTGGCTGCAGGCCCAGCTTCACTCCGGTAGCACGCCCAATGGGGTCCTGCGTGCGCTCCTGCCCTATCGCCCGGAGTACCGCTTCGAACCCGGCCTCCTGGCCGATCTCGAGAGGGGAGCGCTCCGGCCCGGCATCTTCGTGATCGAAGTCCTGGACTCCGGCCCGCGCATGAAGGGTCAAATCCTGGCGCGGATCCTGAACCTGGGAGGGGTCATCGAGCAGACGCCACCTTCCGGCAAGCTGCTGCGAGCCACGTTGACACCGGAGCAGCTCCGGAGCGTGGCCACCTGGGCGGAGGTGCTCTCGATCGACACCTACGTGGCACCCCGTACCTACTCGTCGCACCCGAGCCCCACAGGGGCCCCGTCCACGCCCCTCGACAGGGTCCGCAAGGACGGGGGAGCGGCCTACCTGGATTTCGTCAACATCGATGGCGCGGGGGTCAAGGTCGCGGTGACGGACTCCGGGATCGCGAACCACCCCCAGCTCCCCTCGGTCACCGTGAACACCGTCACCGGTGCCTACGACCCCGCCCACGGGACGGGCACGGCGGGGATCGTCGGTGCACTACCGGTGCCTGGGACGGACGCCCAAGGGGTGTTGGCCAACAGCGAACTCGTCTTCTCGAGCTTCAACGGCGTCGCGGACCGGCACCTGCACACCAAACAGCTCGTGATGGACGGGTGCGTGCTGGAGACCAACTCCTGGGGCAAGGGGCCGGGTGGCTACTCCACCACCACCCAGGATCTGGATGAGATCGCCGCTGAACACCCCCTGCTCATCCTGCACTCGATGGGCCTCGCCACCGACCAACAGCCCGACGTGCTGGCGCGCGCCAAGAACGTGCTCTCGATCGGTGCCGTGATGCACAAGGAGCAGGGCCCCGCAGACCACGAGCCGATGCCCACCCTGGGGGGCATTCAGGGGGAAGCGTGCAGTGACGGAATGCCCGGAGTGCACGTCAAGCCGGATCTCTGCTACTGGTACGACCTGATCTGGACCACCACGGTGGACGCGTCCGGCGATCCGGGGTGGGACAACTTCGCAGGTACCAGCGCCTCCTGCCCCCAGGTGGCGGGGTACGCGGGGCTGGTGAACGCGCTGTGGCACGCGGGCGTCTTCGGGCACGAGTTCCCCCCCTGGGAGCCGCTCGAGAAGCACGCGCCCCGTCCCTCGACGGTGCGAGCCCTGCTCGTCAACAGCGCCCAGCGCTACCCCCTGGGTGTGATCGCACGCCACCAACAGGGGTGGGGACGGCCGGACCTGCGCAGCCTGCACGAACGCGCTGCGACGATCTTCGTGGTCGACGAGTCGATCGCACTGCAGGAGGACACCAAGGCCCGCTGGAGAGCTCCCCTGCACTCCGGCGCCGACGGGCTGCGCGTCACGCTGGTCTACAGGGATCCTCCCAGCGCGTCGGCCGGCGGTGCCGCGATGCTGCACGACGACTTGTCCCTACAGGTCGTCGCGCCCGATGGGGTCACGGTCTTCTGCGGCAACCACGGCCTGGGCGCGGCGAACGAGAGCAGCGACGGCGGCGAGAACGACGCGCACAACCTGATCGAGAACGTCTTCCTGTCGCGTACGAGCGCCGGAGCCTTCGGGAAGGGGGACTGGGAGGTGATCGTCCACGCCTTGAAGGTCCTTCCGACCTACGACGCCAACTTCAATCTCCTCGTCGAGCCGACCGCCAACTTCGCCTTGGTGATCTCGGGGCTCGATGGTCCGGAGATCCAGGCTCCGGACACCGACACCGAGCAGGACGACTAGTCGGCAGTCCCTCCGATGAAGATGAACGGCGCCCAGTAGTAGGGGTGCCGCGGATCGGGGTCCTGGACGTCGCCCTCGGGGCGGGGTCGCACCCCGGGGCCCCGGCCGAGGGGCCGTGTCCACACCGCCCGCTTGGCGGACTCCAGGGCCGAGGGCGCGGGCAACCCCCTGCTGCGACCCTCTCCGAAGCGCACCATCAGGAACTCGGTGCCGTCGTCCTCGACGGGCCACAGACTGGCCACCACGCTGCGAGCCCCCGCTTCGAGGAACGCGGCTGCGATCGACTGCACTCCCTCGCCCCCCAGCACCTGGCCGCTCCCGGTCTCGCACCCGGCGAGCACCACCAATTCGGCGTTCACCGCGCAGGCGCGGATCTCCGCCAGGTCCACCAGCCCGTCCTCCCCCTGGGCCGCACCCGAGAGCACCAGCCCCTGGTGGGCGGGATCCCCGGCGTCGCAGAAGCTGTGGCAGGCGATGTGGATCAGGTCGTAGGCACCGAGGTCGCCTTTCAGAACGGCTGGACACGCTCGGGCGCCGAGGTGCAGGTCGAACCACTCCGTCTGCCAGAGGTCGCCCCGAGGAGCGTCGGCGGCCAGGATCCGATCGTGGCGTTCGTAGTGGGGCCCGCGACGCTCACGGGGGATGCTCTCCCAAGCCAGGGCCACCACCTCGTCACGCGTCTGGTCGAGAGGCTGGAGGTGGTTGACCTCCTCGCTCAGCCGGTGACTGACGGCCACGCCACCCCACTCCCGCGGGACGATCGTGTCCCCGAGGTACAGGGCTCGCCGTTCCCCCGCCCGCTCGGGGAGTCCCCTCAGGTGGGCGAGGATCGGAACCGAGGGGGTGTAGGTCACCGAGTAACGCTCCACGAGGTAGCTGAGATCCTCGAAGGAGGCCGCACCGACGGGAGGCGCGGAGGTCACCAGGGCCTCGAAGGGCACACCGGCGAGCGCCTCCGAGGGGACGATCACCAGGGTCTCGACGTCGTCGTCGAGGTGCGCCAGCACCGGCTCGAGGACGCGTCGATAGAGGTCGTGCCCCATCTCGGCCACGTCGGCAGCCGCCCAGGTTTCAGGTCGACCGCAGCAGACCTGCTCGAGGTAGCGGGAGGCGGAGGCCTCGATCGCGGCGCGCTCGCCCAGCTCCACCAGACGCACGCGGTCCCCGTGGACCAGATAGGCGCGCAGGACCTCCGCCCCGGGGGCGAAGCGAATCAGCGCGCGCGCGGACCCGAGCGCCGGCGCCAGGGCCTCCACGACCTGGTCGAGGCCGAGGTCCGAGCCTTCCCGGGCCCGTGTCCGCATGGCGGAGAGCATCGCCCGGCCACTCCACTGGCCCGCGTACCACAGGCCCTCTCGGGTCGTGGCGGCGCGCTCCTCGGCGCTCGCCCCTTCATCGTGCTCGACAGCGATCAGATCCTGAGCGATGGCGCTCCAGAAGGAGTACCTGGAGCGCAGCTCCGCCAGGCCACGCGGAGTCAGACCACGCGGAGAGAGCAAGCCCTCGGCCTCTGCCATGGCGCGGCGTGTCGAGGCGAGGTCCCCCTCTGCCAGACCGAGCAGGGCCAGGGTCTGGAGGGTGTGCCCCAGGTAGTCCACCAGCTCGTCCGCGCGCTCGATGCCCAGAGCGGCTTGGACCTGCGCCCGCGCACGAAGCGTCTCGCCTCGCTCCAGATGCACGCGTGCCAATCCGTCACGAGCGGCGGCCTCGATGTGGCGCAAGCCGTCCTCCAAGGCCAGCTCCAAGGCCCGATCGAAGTCCGCGCGTGCCCCTTCCAGGTCCCCCGACTCGCGCAGCTCACGCCCTCGGTTGACCCGGTAGCCGGCCTCGGACAGGGGATCGCTCGCCGCCGCGACCAGTCGGCCCCAGGCGCGTGCGGCCTCCCCGTGGTGACCCTCCTGGCGGGCGATCAGCGCCGCGATCTCCCACAGGGGCGTGAGGGACTCCGGGGAGGGATCCCCTGGCCCCGTGATCGCGAAGCCCTCCGCCAGGAGTGCGCGCACCGCCCCGTACTGGCCCAGCCGGAAGCGGATGCTGGCCAACTGACCGATGGCGATCAGACGGTTCTCTCCGAGCTCGACCTGCGTCAGGAGCTCTGCCACCCGGTCGCAGTGTTGCGCTCCGCGTTCGTGGTGTCCCAAGTGAACGTAGGAGTTGGCCTGGAGGATACCGAACTCGACCGCCAACGCTCCGCCGACAGCCCCTACCCGCGGACCAGCGGCGGCCAGAACCCAGCCGGCGTACCGGTACTCGCCGGCCCACTGGAAGGCCTGGGCCGCCGCGACGTGGGTTTCCAGCCACCTCGTCGGCGGCACCAGCTCGCCGGTGATCTCCTCCAGGTAGACCCCCAGCAGGCTCTGGGTCCAGGCTGCCAGCACACGCTCCTCGCCGGAGAGCACGGCGCCGCCCAATGCGGTTCCCAACTCGACGAGCTCCGCTTCGGATGCCGCGTCACGGGCCCGACGACCGAAGAGGAACACCTCTCCGATGGCGGCCCGCTTCTCGTGTGCGGGCGCCCCGCCAGCCAGGAAGCGCGCGAAGCCCTCGATCTCCTCCTCGGTCGTGACCTCCCACTCCTCCTCGGCCACCCAGCGCAAGAGCAGCGCCCCGCCGGAGCCCGCCACCCGCAGGTGGAACTCGGAGCCCCGCACCTCGATCAGCTCGTCGAAGGCGCGCCCTTGGTCGAGATCGAGCGGCTCCTCGTCTCCGAGAGCCGCGCGTACGTCGCAGTCGGTGGACTCGATCGAGATGAAACCCGCACGACCGTCGAGCGCCAGCTCGATCCGCAAGGGCACCTCGTCGGCCAGCTCGAGGGTGAGGACCTCACCGGCGCGGAAGACGGGATCTTGGCCGGCGACCAGGGCCAGCACGAGGGCGTAGGGGGTCTGCATGCCACGCCGTGCTCTCGATCGTGGCACTTCTCCGGGATCTCCGCAAGCGCGCCTACTCTCCCTCGCCCTTCCAGGGCCAGGGGTGGACGAGGACGCGGTCGGCCCACGATTCCCACTGCGCAGCGAGGCGCTGGACGATGTCGGGGTGCTCGGCGGCCAGGTCGCGGGTCTCCGCGCGGTCGTTAGCGAGGTCGTAGAGCTCCCAGGGGTCGAGCTGGCAGCCCTTGGTGCGCCCCTTGCGGACGAGCTTCCAGCGGCCGTCGCGGACGGCGCTGTTGAGGTGGTGCTCCCAGTAGAGGGCGTCGGGGCGGTCGAGGGGGCGCCCGCGGAAGGCGGGGGTGAGGGAGATCCCCTCGAGAGGGATGAGGGGCTCCTCGGCGGAGCGCTCGGGATAGGGGACGCCCGCGGCGTCGAGGCAGGTGGCCATCAGGTCGATCACGTGGCCGGGGTCGTGGACCAGGGAGCCCGAGAGGGACGAGGAGACCCCCGCCGGCCAGTGGACGATCAGGGGGGTCGCGACCCCCCCCTCGTGGGCGAAGTGCTTGAACTCGCGGAAGGGGGTGTTCGAGACGTTGGCCCAGCCGCGGCCGTAGGCGATGAAGGTGTCCGCCGCGCCCGCCATCACGTCGGGACCGACCCGCACGGGGCGGCCGTCACGGGTCTGCATGGGGGGCCAGATCTTCATCTGCAGTTCGTCGGGACCCAGCGGCTCCAGATCCGTGGGGTACGGGTCCTTCGGAGCGCGCCGGCCGTTGCCCTCCGCGCAGCCGCCGTTGTCCTGTAGGAAGAGGACCAGCGTGTCGTCCCGCGCGCCCTGGCGCTCCAGCTCGGAGAGGATCTGCCCGATGCCCTGGTCCATGCGGTCGATCATCGCCGCGTAGACCTCCATGTTGCGCAGCTCCCAGTCCTGGTGGGGCGTCCCCTCCCACGCGTCCGTGCCGTGCGACAGCGGCCAGGAGGGATCGATCAGCCCCATCTCGATCAGGCGCGCGTGTCGCTGCGCCCGGATCGCCTCGAAGCCCTCGTCGTAGCGCCCGCGGTAGCGCTCGATGTCCTCCGGGAGAGCGTGCATCGGCCAGTGGGCGCAGGTGTAGGCGACGTACAGGAAGAAGGGCTCCTGCGAGGTGCTCGCCTCGTGCTCGCGCAGGAAGGCCACCGCGTTGTCGCTGATCGCGTCGGTGTAGTAGTAGGTCTCCGGCCGGTACTCCGGATCGTTCTCCGGCGTGATGTACGTGTCGCCACGGCACAGGGTGGCCGGGTCGTAGAAGCTGCCCGCGCCGATGATCGTGCCGTAGAAGCGTTCGAAGCCGCGCTGCAGCGGCCAGCCGTCCTTGGGGCCGTTCGGACCGATGTGGTGCGCGACGTGCCACTTGCCGGACATGTAGGTGCGATAGCCGCCGCTGCGCAGGGCCTCCGCGATCGTCATCACGTTGCGGCCGAGCCGGCCCTGGTAGCCGGGCAGCTGCCGGTCACCCGTCATCAGGCCGATACCCGCCTGGTGGGGATAGACCCCGGTCAGCAGGGCGGCCCGCGTGGGACAACAGCGAGCGCAGTTGTAGAACTGCGTGAAGCGCAGGCCGTTCGCGGCGAGGCGGTCGAGGTGTGGGGTGCGGATCTCCCCGCCGTAGCACCCGAGGTCGCTGAAGCCCATGTCGTCCGACATGATCAACACGATGTTCGGGCGCGGGGGTTCGACCTCGGCCGCCGGGAGCGACGCACAGCCGATCAGCCCCGTGAGCCACACGATCGCCAGGTAGCTCGATCTCATCGTCACCTCTCCGGCACTTGCGCGGTCCCCGACTCCCGACGCGGCGGGAATCGGGATGGAGCCAGAGATCGGAATCGAACCGACAACCGCCGCTTTACGAAAGCGGTGCTCTACCGTTGAGCTACTCTGGCTCGCTCTTCCCGAGCACCCTCCTGGAAGGGTACTCGATCGGGCGCTACGTCTCGACGATCGGCAGACGGCTCACTCGCGCCGCCTTCACTCCCCGGGCGCGCGCACGTCGGAGCGCACGGCGCGGAGGAGACCGGAGCGGTCGGGGAGCTGGATGCGACCCAGGGCCACGGCGGCGGCGGCTCGCACCGGCAACGGGCTGTCGGCGTCGTGGACCACCTCGAGCAGGCTGGCGGCCGCGTCGGCGGAGAGGGCGTGGCGGCCGAAGATGCCGCCCATCGCCTCCGCGGCGGCGGTGCGCGCGGCGGTGGTGCGGGCGCCGTCCGCCACGACCCCGGCCAGGGCCGCGACGTGATCGGGTCCGCCGGCGGACCCGAGGGTCGCCATGGCGGGGATGGTGACCAGGTCGCCGCGACCCGCCAGGGGCTGGGTCAAGCGGTCCAGGACCTGGACCCCGATGGTGGTGTGCCCGGCCTGCGCCAGGTCGGCCAGCACCTGACCCGAGCGGGCGGCCAACTCGTCGGCGCGGGCGCGGTCGCCGGTCAGGCCCTCGGCGAAGATCTCGTCCACCGCGGAGAGGTCGTTCGCCCCCGGAGAGACGGCGGCCACCCGGTCCGACCAGGCATCGGCCAGCCCCTCGTCGGTGGTCATCAGCACGATCGGGGCCTCCGCCGTGCTCGGGTTGCCCTGGGCACTGCTCACGACCTGGTCGACCGTCATGTCGGGCAGGGTGCTCCCGAGGAGGATCACGTCCACCCCCGGAATCTGGTGCAGCAGGGCGATCCCCTGGGCACCGTTGCCGCGGTGGTTGACCAGGACCCCCTGGGACTCGAGCGCCCCGACCACCGCGCTGGCGCGGGCCGGGTCCCCGTCGATCACGACGGCGACGCGCATCACCGGGCGGCTGGCGTTCGTCCCCAGGTTGGCGACGACCTCCGCGTCGGCGGCGGCTCCCTTCGCCAGGGCGATGCGGCCCAGCGCCACGGCGGCCTCGCCGCGCAGCGCGCCCTCGTCGGAGTGCAGGGCGGCCGTCAGCCCGTCGGTGGCGCTGTCCGCCATGGACCCCAGGACCTGGATCAGGCGCACGCCGGAGGCGGCGTCGTCGGTCACCACGGCCCAGGAGAGGGCCCGGTCGACCGCCGGGAGGCCGGCGGCGGCCACGGCCAGGATCCCGGACTCGGCCTGGGTGAGCAGATCGTCCACCTCGGCGCCACCCTCCAGGGCGGCCTGCAGCTTGGCCACGATGTTGGTGCTCTCGCGGGCGATCCCCGCTTGGGCGTCGAGGGAGGCGGGATCGACCTCGAGGGCGGCGTAGTAGGCGCCCTTGGCGAGCTCGTTGTTGTAGACCACCCGCGGGCACGGGGTGCCGACCACGGTGCTGCCGTTCCAGCTCCAGATCACGTCGCTGTAGTCGAAGCTGCGCAGGACGTTGTCGCGGCGGTGGTGGTAGTCGTCCCCGAGCTTGAGGAACATCCCCAGGGCGTCGCCTGTGCCGCCGCACTTGTCGGCAGCGATCGCGGCCGCGGCGCGCACCTTCTCGTCGGGGTCGCTCTGGGCCTGGCGCGTCAACCAGGCGCCGGCGCGCGGATCACCGACGTAGCCCAGGGTGGCGGCCACGTTGGCGCGCTGGTAGGCGTCCTCGGTGGCGAGGCTCGCGATCAGCGGCATCACCACGTCGGGCCCCATCTCCGTCAGGGTGTGCATGGCGGTGATGCGCCAGTCGGGGTCGCCGGCGTCGGCCAGCGGCCTCAACAGGCGCGGGACCGCGAACTCACCGTGGTTCGCCGACAGCGTCAGGATGATGCGGCGACGCTCGAGGGCATCGGTGGTCTCCCGCAGGCGGCCCACGAGGTCACCGATCGCCTCCGGGTCGGCGCGCCGGGCGCGGCGGGCGGGGAGGGAGCGCTCGAGGAAGCGCTCGGCGATCTTCCGGAACTCGCCACCCTCGACCAGCATCTCGAGGAAGATCTGGTGGTCGGTCGCCTTCCACAGCTCGTAGGCCTCCTCGTTGGTGGGGTCCGCGGCCAGGGCGCGCTGGAAGGCGGCCAGAGCCTCCTCCATGCGACCGCGGGAGTAGAGGTCGACCCCCTGCGCGAAGTCGTCCTGGGAAGCGGCCGCGGCGGGGGCGGTGAGGGCGGACAAGGCCAGGGCGAGGCCGAGCGTACGGCGCAATCGCATCATCGTGCTCGTGGGGCGGGGGGTGAGTGGATTGGGGGGGGGACTCGAGAGGCTCGAGAACGTCACCGACTGGCCTAAAGGCGAGTACCGACAGATAGTTGCGGAATGATAACGGCACCCGGCCGGGGGTCAAGGTGGGGACCGCTCGGACCCGGGTGATCAGTACCTCCCCCACCGGCTCGGGCTACCGCTGGGGTGGCGGATTCGCGGGGCTCCACTTGCCCAGCACCCGGCCCGGGCGGGCACCCGTGGCGTCGGAATCGGTCACCCCCACCCCCAGGGCGTGCGCCGCGGCCAGCGCCGCGAAGACCAGGGCCTCCCGGCCGTCCGGGTCGACCCCGTGGCGCTCCGTGGTGGTCGGGGGGGAGGGCAGCAGCGGCCCCAGGCGCCGCTCGAGGGCGGCCACCAGGGCCCGATTGTGGACTCCCCCCCCCGCCAGGAGCAGCTCGGCGGGGGGGCCGGGCAGGTGCCGCGAGACGCCGAGGAAGACCGTCTCCGCCACGAAGGCCACCGCACTCGCCAGGGCGTCCTCCGGTCGGGCGGGCCCGGAGCGCTCCAGGAAGGCCTGGGCGTAGTCCTCGCCGAAGGTGTCCCGCCCCGTGCTCTTGGGGGGAGGTTGAGCGAGGAACGGGTGGTCGAGGAGAGCCTCCACCAGGGCCCCGTCCGCACGGCCCGCCGCCGCCACGGCACCCCCGGCGTCGCAGGGCCGGCCGAGCAGCTGGCGCGCCAGGGAGTCGAGCAGACTGCCGGCGGGCCCGGTGTCGAAGGCCAGGAGGGAGTCGTCGCGACCCAGCCAGCTGAGATTCGCCATCCCCCCCAGGTTCAGGATCGCCAGTGGGCGGGGAGCGCCGGCGAAGAGCACCCGATCCCCGTATCCCGAGAGCGGCGCCCCCTCCCCACCCGCAGCCACGTCCCGCTGGCGCAGATCGCTCACCACCGGACAGCCGAGGAGCTCCGCCATCTGGCACCCATCACCGAGCTGCAGGGTCGCCGGCCCACTCTCCAGGACCCCATCGTGGTGCCACACCGTCTGCCCGTGGCTCCCCGCGAGCTCGGGCCGAACACCGGCGCCCTGCGCCACCTCCCGCGCCGCCTCGCCAAAGGCGCGCCCCAGATCGCGGTGCAGGAGGGCGGTCGTCGCCAGATCGCAAGGCGCGCCGTCGAGGGCCGTCCGCAGGCGCCGCGCCAGCTCCGGGGGGAAGGGGCGCGTCTCGAAGGCGATCGTCCGGCGCAGCTCCAGGGCCCCCCGCGGGGCGGCGAAGCGGGCGCAGGCCACGTCGATCCCGTCGGCGGAGGTGCCGGAGAGCACCCCCGCGACGACGGCGTCCCCGCGGGCGATCCGCTCCCTCAAGCACTCCTCGGGCATCGCAGGAGGATACATTGTGACGATGACGCCCAAGGAGAGCGGCGAACGCAGCGCGATCCTGATCGCCGACGACGACGGGGACATCCGGCTGGCGCTCGAGATGCTCCTGCAGTACGAGGGGTTCGAGGTCTGGACCGCCAAGGACGGTCAGGAGGCCTGGAAGCGGCTCGAGGCGGAGCGCGGGGGGGGGCGGAGGCCGGTTCTGGTCCTGACTGACTTGAAGATGCCCGGCCTGGATGGTCTGGAGCTCCTGGAGCGCATTCGCAAGGACGACTCCGCGCCTCCGGTGATCCTGGTCAGCGGGCACGGCGACGTGGCGACGGCGGTGTCGGCCATGCAGCTCGGGGCGGCCAACTTCCTCGAGAAGCCGCTGGACGAGAATCGGGTGCTGGTGACGATCCGCTCCACCCTGCGCGAGCGGGAGCTGTCGGCGGAGAACACGGGGCTGCGCAAGCGCCTGGCGGGGCGCTGGGAGCTGCTCGGCGTGAGCCCCGCACTGGAGCGACTGCGGGAGCAGGTGCAGCGGGTCGCGGACTCCGAGGCGGCGGTTCTGATCACCGGGGAGAACGGCAGCGGCAAGGAGGTGGTGGCGCGCAACCTCCACTACCTGGGCCCGCGCGCCACCGGGCCCTTCGTGACGGTCAACTGCGCCGCCATCCCCCACGAGCTGATCGAATCGGAGCTCTTCGGCCACGAGAAGGGCAGCTTCACGGGGGCGGTCGAACGCCGGGTGGGGCACTTCGAGTCCGCCGACGGCGGGACCCTCTTCCTGGACGAGATCGGCGACATGCCGCTGGAGGCCCAGGCCAAGGTGCTGCGCGCCCTGGAGACCCACGAGATCACCCGCGTCGGCGACAGCGCCGCCCGTGGCGTCGACATCCGGGTGATCGCCGCCACCAACGCGGACCTGGCGCGGGCGGTGGAGGAGAAGAGCTTCCGGGTGGACCTCTTCTACCGCCTGAACGTGGTGCCCCTGCGCGTCCCTCCCTTGCGCGAGCGCGGCGAGGACATCCCGCTCCTGGTCGAGCGCTTCTTGGCCGAGATGGCGGAGCGCCATGGGTACTCGCCGGTGGCGGTGGACGCCGAGGGGCTGACCTACCTGGCGCTCGCCGAGTGGCCCGGCAACGTGCGCCAGTTGCGCAACGTCCTCGAGGGAGCCGCGGTCTTCGCGACCTCCGGGGTGATCACCAGGGGCGACCTGGAGGAGATCCTGGCCGGAGGGCCGAACCTGGGACGGGGCAGCACCTCGGCCGCCCTAGGCGGAGGAGTGGACCCCTTCGAAGCGGCGAGCTTCGAGGAGTTCAAGAGCCTGTCGGAGAAGCTCTTCTTCCAGCTCCGGCTCGCGCGCAACGACGGGAACATCAAGCGCACCGCCGAGGAGCTCTCGATGCAGCGCAGCCACCTCTACAAGAAGCTCGACCGCTACGGGCTGCGCTGAGGGAGGCGGGCTCTTCAGGGAATGACGAGCTCCATCCCCGTCCGCAGGTCGTCGGGGGTGGCGAGCTGGTGGCGGTTGGCCTCCCAGATCTCCTCCCAGCGGTGGCCCTGGCCGTAGACCTTGACGGCCACCTTCCAGAGGCTGTCCCCCTCCTCGACCACGTGGATGCGCTCCGAACCGAGCCCGTGGTCGTGGGTGGGCAGCAGGATCTGGTCCCCCTCGGTCAGCCGCAGGCGGCCCTCGTTGGCGCGACGCAGCAGCCGGGCCTGGCCGGGATCGCCGTAGTAGCGCTGCGCGACCGATTCCAGGGTGTCCCCGGCCCCCGCCGTGTAGACCTTGTGGGTGGGGTCGAAGAGGTGGTCGGTGAGCCCGTCCAGGGTGCGCAGGGCCCAGTCGGAGGGGATCTCTTCCGGGACCTCGTAGACCGGAGTCGCCCCGTGTTCCGCGGCCAGGAGGACGCCGGCGGGGCGCTTGGTGGGCTCGCGATCCGGCTGCGGCCCGGGGGGAGCGGTCGTGGCGTCGGCGCCCTCCGCGGGAGGCACCGCGCCGGTGCCGGGGTCGGCGGAGGCCGGCGGAGTCGTCTCAGCGGGGCCCCCAGGGGCTCGCTCGGTCAGGTCCGCGGCGGTCCGGCCCTCATCTGGGGTGGTGGGGTCGGCTCCTTCCCGCTCCATCCCCTGGACATCCCCACCCTGTCCGCGGTCGAGGGAGACGACCAGGATGATGACGATCACGAACAGGAAACCCAGAACGACGATCTTCTCACCCTTGCCCATGATCGATAGCGGGCGCAGATCGCCCGCAATTGGTCCTTCGTCAGCGGGAACTTGCCACGGTATGGGATCGCCCCTGCCACCCCACCCGAGCGAGGATCTCGAACGGAGATGGCGGAGTCAAAGGCCTTCCGCGAGAAACCCCCCACATGGGGTAGGTGGACGATGGAGCACAACAGCATGCGGGGGGAGGTGCGGGGGGGGAGGTCGAGGCGGTGACGCGGCGTGCCAGCCCCGGACCGCCTCACGGATCGGGGCTGCGACGGGGTAGAGTGTGCGGCGCCCTGCCATGAGCGATCAGGCCCTCGACCTTCCCACTCCTGAGCACGAAGCGCGGGGGCTGCGCGATCCGGGCGTCCTCTTGGTGCTCCTGATCGCCGTCGGGATGCAGGCCTTCTCCTGGCACCTCCTGAAGGGCTACCAGCTCGCCGACTCGGTGGAGTACATGGAGCGGGCCCACGCCCTGGTGCAGGCGGAGGAGGTGATCGACTCCCGCACCATCCGCTCCTTCGGCTTCTCGGCGCTCCTGGTGCCGATCTTCTGGGTGGCGGAGACGCTGGGCGTCGAGGACTTCCGCGGCGTCGTGTGGCTGATCCGCTGCTTCCAGATCGTGCTCGGCCTGGGCCTGGTCGGGATCTCGATCCGACTGGGTGCCCTCCTGGGGGGCAGGGTCACGGGGCTGCTCGCCGGCATGGTCGTGGGGCTGAACCCGGTCTTCCTGCAGTTCAGCGTCTCGCCGGTCGCGGACATCGCGGGGGCGTTGTGCCTGGGGCTGGCGCTGGAGGCGGTGCTGGTCCCGCGGGGGGTCCGGGGCGGGGTGGCGGCGGGGGCCTGGATGGGCGCGGCGCTCTTGATGGCGTACAAGACCGCGCCGATCAGCGCGGTCTTGATCGTGCTCGCGGCGCTCAGGGGCCGCCGCAAGGGGCTCGGCGCGACGAGCGCCACCGTGGCGACCCTGGGCGGATTCGTGGTGGTCCAAGTCGTCCTCGACCGGGCGGTCTACGGGACCTGGGGGGCCAGCCTCTTCTCCTACTTCGGGGACAACCTGGTCGGCGTCGGGGGACGGGTGCTCAGGAACCTGGGGCTGGGAGAGACCGCGGCGCGTCTCTACATGTGGTACTGGGACGTGGAGCAGACCCAGATGCGCCTCGACGAGCCCACGCGCCAGATCCAGCCCACCCTGTGGTACCTCGACAACCTGCGCGAGATGCTCGTCTGGCCGGTGCTGATGGGCATCCTGGTCGGACTGGCGCGTTGCGTGAGGCAGGCGAGCTGGATCTCCACGCTGATGGTGATCGCGGTGGTGGTGAACCTCGCCCTCCTGCACCAGAAGGCCGCCAAGGAGTTCCGGCTGTGGCTGCCCCTGCTCCCGATGCTCGGACCGCTGGCGGGCTGGGGCCTGGCCTGGATCTGGGGCAGGAGGGGCGCGCGCCAAGCCCTGCGCCCACTCCTGGTGTGCGGGATGCTCGTGGGCTCGGGCGTCCTGGCCGCGGACGCCCTCATGGCACGCAACGTGCGCAAGTTCGCGGGCTACTGGGACGCCATCGACTACGTCAGCCACCAGGCCCGCGACACCCGAGAGGTGGATCCCGAGCGGGGCAAGGTCGCGGTGACCAGCGCCTACCACTGGGCGGTCTACCTGCGCGAGGGCTCCGACATCGAGCTGCGCAAGCTCCCCCACCAGATGACCAACTGGGCGAGCTACGACGACGCCCAGAAATTCGCCGTCTTCGACGGGCTGCGCCAGCAGGAGTGGTTGATCGTGCACCAGCCGGTGCTGACCAACCACCCCGAGCTGATGCACCGCGTGAACGCCTGGTTCCAGATCGAGGCGCTCTTCTGGGACCGCGAGGACTTCGAGGACATCGGCCCGATCTTCGTCATGAAGCGCAAGCTCGACGAGAGCTTCTCCCCCGACCGGCGCACCTTCTTCGAGATCCTGCGCGACGGCAGCGAGGAGGAGGCGCGCCAGATCTGCCGCCAGCACGGTCGCGCCGACCCGATCCGCCTGATTCGGCCCCAGCACAAGGAGGAGCTCTGGTTCCTGGGCTTCGACTACGAGGGGCTGCCCGGGGACGGGCACGGCTGGATCACCTACTACTTCTACGCCCCGACGCGCATGCTCGCCGACTACGAGCTGGTGGCGCGTCTGACCACCTTCGACGAGCGGCACGCCTGGCAGAACAACGCCCCCTTCCTCTACCAGGTCTTCCCCTGCTCCACCTGGGGGCCGGGCACGATCGTGCGCGAGAGCTGGCCGGTGGTGGCTGCCGAAGAGCCCTACGACTGGAGCGCTCCCTACCGCCCGATGGGGGGAGCCTACCGGCGCGGAGACTGCATGCCGGCCTTCCTGTGGATCGACGTGGCGACCTTCCACCTGGTCTGCGAACACTGCGCTGAGCCGCTGCTCCCCGGCCACAGCTGCGATGGAGTCGAGCGCTCCCCCGAGGAGGGGACGAAAGAGATCTCCGGCCGCATGGTGCGCGCCCGCTGGGGCGCCGACGCCCCGCTGCGCAGGGGCGAGCTGGTGGGGATCCGGCGTTCCGAGGAGGGGTGGCGCTGGAGCGCCGACGACCTGATCGAGGTGGGGCGCTTCTTCCTGCCCGTGCACGAGGACGCGCGGGTCCCCGACGACGGGAGACCGATCGAGTAGCAGCGACCCGGCGGGTCCCGCCCCCAAGCGTGGGCTTGATGCGCGCAGGCCCGGCCGTTAACTTCCCCTGGTCCGGAGGCGAGGTCGACCGCGATCGGACTCTGGACCCCCCCGTGGAGCCCCGGCTGGGTCCACCCATCCCCCCATGATCCGTCTCACGCTCCCCCTCCTAGCCCTCCTCTGCCTGGCTGCCTGCGGCAGCACCGGAGGATCGCGCGGCAGCTCCTACGTCGGATCGAGTGAGCCGCCGGTGTCGGTCACCTTCCGCGACTACCGCAGCAAGCTCGTCCTGACCTTGGTGAACGACGGGCTCCTGGTCGCCAAGGGGATCGAAGGGGCGACACCCGATCTGCGCCGAGCGGCCTTCTACTCCAAGCGCGACGCGGTGAACCTGGGCACCAAGGTCGCCAGTGACGAACTGATGCGGGAGCTGGTGCGCGCCCTGGAGGGCGAGGGCGGCTTCACGCGCTACTGCTCCCCGGGCAGGGCTCCCAGGACGGGGCTCTCCACCAGCGTCGAGATCGAGGCCGGGGCCAGCGTACGGCACTGGGCCTTCCGCAACGGGATGAGCACCGAGGAGCAGCGCAACTACCGCGACTGCCGCGACGCCGTCATTGGCGTCCACAGCGCCACCGAGCAGTACCAGTCCGCGTCCCCAGAGGACTTCAAATTCGGCCAGACCGGGGTGCGGCGGTAGTGTCTGCCGGCCGCGACGAGCACCAAGCCCTCGCCATCCTCCCCGCCCGCATCGGCTCCGCTCGTCTGCCGCGCAAGGTCCTCCTCGACCAGACCGGCCTGCCGCTCTTCGTGCACACTGCGCGCAACGTCGCGCGCGCGGCCTCGATCGAGCGCGTGGTGGTGGCCACCGACTCCGAGGAGGTGGTCGCGGCCGCCACGGCGGCCGGGATCGAAGGGCTGATGACCTCCCCCACCCACCCCAGCGGAACGGATCGTGTCCACGAGGCGCTGGGCCTGGTGGAGGGCGAGTGGCGGGTGGTGGTCAACGTGCAGGCGGACGAGCCGGAGCTGGATCCGCGCGACCTGGACGAGCTGGTGGCCTCCTTCGCCGACCCCGAGGTCGAGATCGCCACCCTGGCGAGCCCGATCCTGGAGGCGGCCGAGCTCGAGCGCTCGAGCGTCGTCAAGGTGGTGCGCGACGCCCGGGGCGACGCCCTCTACTTCAGCCGGGCGCCGATCCCCGATCGGCACCACGCGCGGGCCGGCGCGCCGGAAACGCCCCCGGGGCTGCGCCACGTGGGCGTCTACGCCTTCCGCCCGGCGAGCCTGGCGCGCTTCTGCGCGCTCCCGGTGGGGACCTTGGAAGCGACCGAGAGCCTGGAGCAGCTGCGCTGGCTGGAGGCGGGAGGGCGCATGCGCGTGCTCGATGCCCGCTGCGCGCCGCCCGGGATCGACACCGAAGACGACTACCGGGAGTTCGTGGCCCGCACGAACTCCGACCTGGAACGCAACCGACGATGACCAAACACATCTTCATCACCGGCGGGGTGGTGTCGAGCCTCGGCAAGGGGCTCACGTCGGCCGCCATCGGCATGATCCTCGAGCGACGTGGGCTGAAGGTGTCGATGCAGAAGCTCGATCCCTACATCAACGTCGATCCGGGGACGATGAGCCCCTTCCAGCACGGCGAGGTGTACGTCACCGACGACGGGTCGGAGACCGACCTCGACCTCGGCCACTACGAGCGCTTCACCCACGCGCAGCTGACTGCGGACAGCAACTACACCACCGGCAAGATCTACTCGACGGTGATCGCCAAGGAGCGGCGCGGGGACTACCTGGGTCGCACGGTGCAGGTCATCCCCCACATCACCGACGCCATCAAGGAGGCGATCTACGCCGGCATCGGCGGGGAGGACGTGGACGTCCTGCTGAGCGAGATCGGCGGCACGGTGGGCGACATCGAGAGCCTGCCCTTCCTCGAGGCGGTGCGTCAGTTCGCGTTGGAGCACCCCCCCGAGGACGTGCTCTTCGTGCACCTGACCCTGCTGCCCTACCTGCGCGCCTCCGGGGAGATGAAGACCAAGCCCACCCAGCAGTCGGTCGGCAAGCTGCGCGAGATCGGGATCCAGCCCCACATCCTCATCTGCCGCACCGAGAAACCGATGACCGAGGAGATGCAGCAGAAGATCAGCCTCTTCTGCAGCGTGCGCCGCGAGCGGGTCATCGAGGAGCGCGACGTGGACTTCTCCATCTACGAGTTGCCGGTCAATCTGGTGCACGCCAACCTCGACCGGCTGATCGCCGAGCACTTGCAGTTGCCGCTCGAGCCGGTGACCGACCTGCGCGACTGGATCGCCATGCTGAAGCGCATCGAGGAGGTGCACGAGACGGTCGAGGTGGCGGTGGTCGGCAAGTACATCGAGCTGCACGATGCCTACAAGTCGATCTACGAGGCCCTCAGCCACGCCGGCATCGCCAACCGCTGCCGGGTCGGGATTCGCAAGGTGCGCGCCGAGGACGTCCTGGACGTGGGGCTCTCCGTGCTGGAGGGCGTACAGGGAGTGCTCGTCCCCGGCGGCTTCGGCGAACGCGGGCTGGAGGGCAAGATCCGCGCCATCCAGTGGGCGCGCGAGACGGGCGTGCCCTACTTCGGCATCTGCCTCGGGATGCAGTGCGCGGTGATCGAGTACGGCCGCAACGCGTTGAACCTCGAGGGGGCCCACACGCTGGAGCACTCCCCCCACTCCCCCAACCCGGTCATCAGCCTGATGGACGACCAGGAGGGCGTGGAGAAGGGCGGCACGATGCGCCTCGGCGCCTACCCCTGCGAGCTGCGCGCGGACACCCTGGCGGGCGGGCTCTACGGCGAGCAGCTCATCTCGGAGCGCCACCGCCACCGCTACGAATTCAACAACGACTACCGCGAGCGCTACGAAGGGTCCGGCATGAGCCTCTCGGGGCTGAACCCCGAGCGGGACCTGGTGGAGATCGTCGAAATCCCCGCCCACCCCTTCTTCATCGGCGTCCAGTTCCACCCCGAGTTCAAGAGCGCCCCCCTGGCGCCCCATCCGATCTTCCGCGGCTTCGTGGCCGCCGCCCTGGGACACGCCCGCGGCCACGCTCCGTTGCGGGGGGAGGGAGCGCACAACCCCGGTGAGGACCGGCCATCGCGGGGCATCAGGGAGTCCTCTGCACTGTGAGCGACGACCCGCGCACCGCCGCCGACATGCCTCTGCCCGGGGGGGACTTCCGCATGTTCGTCACGCGCCTCTCCTTCCAGGCGATGCTGTCCCTGGGCCTCTTGGAGAATCCGCTGACCGAGAGCCGCCAGGTCAACCTCCCCCAGGCGCGGCTGATACTGGACGACCTGCGCATGCTCTTGGAGAAGACCCGCGGCAACCTGGACGGGGACGAACGGGCGCACCTCGAGAAGGTGGTCGCCGACCTGGGGGCGATGTACGAGAAGGTGTCCGGGGGCGAGGAGAGCTGAGCGCCTCCCACCCTCAGCGGTAGGCCGGGATTCCGGTCAAGGCGTGCCCGAGCGCCAGGGCGTGGATGTCGTGGGTCCCCTCGTAGGTGTAGACCGACTCCAGGTTCAGCATGTGCCGGCCGCTCTGGTACTCCAGGCTGATGCCATTGGCGCCCAGCATGTCGCGACAGGTGCGCGCGGTCTCCAGGGCCATGTGCACGTTGTTGCGCTTGGCCATCGAGATCTGCTCCGGCGTCGAGCGCCCCTGGTCGCGCAGCCGTCCCAAGCGCAGGTTCAGGAGCTGGGCCAAGGTGATCCGGGTCGCCATGTCGGCCAGCTTGCGCTGCGGGAGTTGGAAGGAGGCCATCGGCCGCTCGAAGATGATGCGCTCCTGGGAGTAGCCACGCACCTCGTCGAAGCACGCCAGGGCGGCGCCGATCACGCCCCAGGAGATCCCGTAGCGAGCCGAGGAGAGGCAGGTCAGGGGCGCGCGCAGTCCCTCGGCCCCGGGCAGCCGGAGGGAGTCCGGCACGCGCACCTGGTCCAGCACCAGCTCGGAGGTCACCGAGGCGCGCAGGCTCCACTTGTGTTTGAGCTCGGGCGCGCTGAACCCCGGGCTGTCGGTGGGCACGATGAAGCCCAGGATCCCCTCCTCCGCCCTGGCCCAGACGATGGCCACGCGCGCGATCGAGCCGTTGGTGATCCACATCTTGCGGCCGTTGAGGATCCAGTCCTCCCCGTCCCGCCGGGCGGTGGTCAGCATGCCCCCCGGATCGGAGCCGAAGTCCGGTTCCGTCAGCCCGAAGCAGCCGATCGCCTCCCCGCTGGCGAGCTGGGGCAACCACTCCCGCTTCTGCTCCTCGGATCCGAACTCGAGGATCGGGTACATGGCCAGGGAGCCCTGCACCGACACGAAGGAGCGCAGTCCGGAGTCCCCCCGCTCGAGCTCTTGACAGATCAGCCCGTAGGAGACGTGGTTGAGCCCGGCACCGCCGTACTCCTCGGGGGTGGTCGGACCAAAGACCCCCAGCTCGGCGAGCTCGCCGATCAGGTCCGCGGGGAAGATCCCCGCCTCGAAGTGCTCCATGGCGAAGGGCATGAAGCGCTCGTCAACCCATGCGCGGACGGCGTCGCGCACCATCCGCTCCTCTTCGCTGAACTGGTCCTCGAGCTCGTAGAAGTCGAGTTGCTGGTAGGCCATGGTGGGTCGGGGAAGGAGCCCTGGGAATTTGGGGCGAAGCATTCTAGCGGCGGCGATCCGGCGCGCACGGTTTGACGCTCGATTCCCTCCCGACGCGCTGTCCCGTGTGGCGCGCGCACCCGGCGGCAGGCAGAATCAGCTGCGAGCCGCACCACCGCGAGGACCCTCCCGTGACCCGCTACACCGTCACCAGCGCCCTGCCCTATGCCAACGGGCCCATCCACTTCGGCCACGTCGCGGGGGCCTACCTGCCGGCGGATGTCTACGTCAGGACCCTGCGCATGCAGGGGGAAGAAGTGATCTACGTCTGCGGGACCGACGAGCACGGCGTGGCGATCACCATCGCGGCGGAGAAGGCGGGTCAGCCCTACGACGAGTACGTGGCCCGCTGGCGCGAGGAGATCCTCTCCACCTTCGACGCCCTGGGGATCGAGTTCGACGTCTGGACGGGAACCAGCGTCTGCCCCTTCCACGTGGAGACCACCCAGGAGTTCTTCCGGCAGCTCGACGAGCGGGGCTACCTGCAGCGGCGCGTCAGCGAGCAGCTCTACTGCTCCACGGACGAGATGTTCCTCGCGGACCGCTACGTGCGCGGGACCTGCTACGAGTGCGGACAGCCGGACGCCCGCGGGGACGAGTGCCCCGCCTGCGGCACCTGGACCGATCCGCTGCGCCTCAGCGACCCCACCTGCCGGGTGTGCGGCGGCGTTCCGGAGCGGCGCAGCACCACCCACTGGTACCTCGACCTGCCGCGCCTCAGGGACGACGGCGTGGGCGACTGGATCCGTGCGCACACCTGGAAGTCCAACGTCTCGACCTTCATCGGGAACCTCCTGGAGGACGTCCCCCAGCGAGCGATCACCCGCGACATGACCTGGGGCGTGCCGATCCCCGAGGACCTGGCGGAAGGTGAGCAGGGCAAGGTGCTCTACGTCTGGTTCGACGCGCCGATCGGCTACGTCTCCTTCACCAAGGAGCTCTTGGCGAGCCGCGGCGCCGATCCCGACGAGTGGCAGCGCTGGTGGAAGGGGGAGGACGTGCGCCTGGTGCACTTCATCGGCAAGGACAACATCCCCTTCCACTGCCTGGTCTTCCCCTCGATGCTCTTCGGCACGGGGCAGGGGTACACGCTGCCCTGGCAGGTGCCGGCCAACGAGTTCTACAACCTCGAGGGAGGCAAGTTCTCGACTTCGGAGGGGCGCACGATCGACGTGGAGACCTTCTTCGAGACCTACGACAACGAGGCGGTCCGCTTCTACATCATCTCCAGCATGCCCGAGACGGCGGACTCGGAGTTCAGCGTCGAGCAATTGGTGCAGACCAACAACTCCTCCCTGGCGGGCAACATCGGCAACCTGGCCACGCGGGTGCTGAAGTTCATCGACAAGAACTACGACGGCTGCATCCCCCCCTTGGCCGAGGAGCACCGCGCGGCGATGGACGCGGAGATCCTGGAGGGCTGTGGCGCCATCGGCGACCCGGCGGAGTGGGTACGTGACTTCCGCTTCCGCCGAGCGACCGAACAGCTCCTGGCCAACGCCACGGTGGGCAACGTCTTCATGCAGCGCCTGGAGCCGTGGGCGCTGCGCAAGACCGACCCCGAGCGAGCGGCGAGCGCGCTGAACACCCTCTGCGAGTGGCTCTCCTGGCTGGCGCGCTGGATGATGCCCTTCACGCCCGGCAAGGCCCAGGCCCTCTGGGAGATGCTGGGGGTCGAGGGGCGAGTCGAGCGCCAGGCTTGGCCCGGGGTGCCGCGGGCGGAGAGCTGGCGGGGCCTGCGGGCGGGTCAGGCCCTGGGGACTCCGGCGGCGCTCTTCCCCCGCCTGGAGGCCCCGGCGCCGAAGTGAGCCCACGAAGTAAGGGCCGACCCCTCGGGGCCGGCCCTTGTGGGCGTGGTCCGATCCGCGGAATCCGGTCCGCGGGGGTTCCAGAGAGGAACTAGACGGATTGCTTCAGGCCCTTGCCGACCCGGAACCCCACCCGCCGTCCGGCCTCGATCGTGATCGGGGCCCCGGTGTGGGGGTTGCGGCCGACGCGGGCCTTGCGTTCCTTGACCTCGAAGGTCCCGAAGCTCGTGAGGGTGACCGTCCGGTCCTTCTGGAGCCCCTCCTTGATACCGTTCAGCACGGTTTCCACCAGGCGACTGGCTTGGAGCTTCGAGGTTTGAAGCTCGCGTGCGACGTAGAGGACGAGGTGGCTCTTGTTCACGGCAGCCCCGGGGCTCTGCTAGCGGCGGCGGGTCGCCTTCTTCTTGGTGGCCTTCTTGCGGGTGGCCTTCTTCTTGGCCTTCTTCTTGGCCTTCTTCTTGACCGCCTTCCTCTTGGCCTTCTTCTTGGTGGCCTTTTTGCGGGTGACCTTCTTCTTG
>CAZDQL010000098.1:0-24113 GCA_964507325.1 uncultured Planctomycetaceae bacterium
GTGCCCCGCCGGCGAGGCGGTGCGCCCGTTTCTCCTGCAACCCGATCCCTCCATGCGCCGGTTCACCCTCGCCCTCCCCGTGTTGCTCGCCCTCGGCGGTGGCGCCGCCGCCCAGGATCTCCAGCCCCTGATGGGGCAACCCCTACCCGGCCTCACCCCGGCCGAGCTGGAGCTCTTCCTCAGGGGGCAGTTCGCCTTCGCCGAGCCGATCAGCGTGGCCGAGGGCCTGGGCCCGATCTTCAACGACCCCGGCTGCGGCTCCTGCCACCAGCACCCCGCCACCGGCGGTTCCGGCACCCGCGAGGTGACCCGCTTCGGTCAGGCGGGCCCCCCCTTCGATCCCCTGGAGGGCCTCGGGGGCAGCCTCCTGCAGGACCAGTCCCTGGACCTCGACTGCCGCGAGGTGGTCCCCCGGGAGGCGGACGTGACCGCGAACCGCCTGACACCGATCTGCTTCGGTGCGGGTCTGCTCGAGACGATCGACGACCAGGACATCATCGACAACGAGGCCAACCAGCCCCCGCACCTGGCCGGGTTCGTGAGCTGGGTGATCGACCTCTCCGCCCCCAGCGACCCGCCGCGTCCGGCGCGCTTCGGTTGGAAGGGGGGGGTTCCCAACGTGATCACCTTTTCGATCGACGCCGCGCTGAACGAGATGGGTCTGACGTCGGTCTTCCTTCCCAACGAGAATGCGCCCAACGGAGACCAGGATCTGCTGAAGCAGTGCGACTCGGTCCTCGATCCGGAGGACGTGGTCGACGCCGGCGGCTACACCAGGGTCGATCGCTTCACCCACTTCCAGCGCTTCCTCGCCGCGCCCCCCCAGACGCCGCCGGCGGGGATGGCGGGTGAGGTGGTCTTCGACACCATCGGGTGTGTGGACTGCCACCGGAGGGCTTACACCACGGCGGACGCGCCGGAGGCGGCCCTCTCGGGGATCGACATCCAGCCCTACTCGGACTTCCTCCTGCACGACATGGACGCCCTCGGGGACCGGATCGTCCAGGGCAACGCCTCCGAGGACGACATGTTCACGCGCGCCCTGTGGGGACTGCGCCACCGCCTTTCCTTCCTGCACGACGGCCGCGGCGTGGGTGGGGACTTCGAGGCGGTCATGGAGATGTGCATCCAGGAGCACGTGGGCGAGGGAATCACCGCCTCCGACGCCTACGCGCTCCTGAGCCAGGGTGAGAAGGACGACCTGATGCGCTTCCTGGGCTCCCTCGGGCAGGTGGAGTTCGATTACGAGGACAACGGCAAGCTGATCAAGTCCGCCGACAACGACCGCGACGAGTTCGACTGGTTCTTCCTCGAGCCGCTCTTCACCGGCGAGGCCCCGGGCAGCTTCACCGTCGACGACTACGCCGCGGTGGCGGACGTGGAGGGGGACGGGGACTTCGACCTGCGCGAATTCGGCCTCTTCCAGCGCGGATTCACCGGCAACCTGGTGGGCGTGGATCCCCCTCTTCCGCCGGCTCCGGGCAGCGAGCTCCTGGTGCAGCTGTCGAGCGGCGGTGCGACCGTGGTGGTGGCTCCCGGCGGCCTGGTGCGCTACTCGGTGACCGCCGAGGCCGCGGACCCCGCCAATCAGGGGCTGGCGATGATCAGCTTCGACCTGGACTTCGACGGGGGCCCCCTCACCCCCATGGAGACCCCCACGGTCGGTCCGATGACGGGCTTCGTCTCGCCGGTGGGCATGTCGAACCCCCAGGGGTTCGGTGGCACGCCCGTGGCCGGGGGATTGCGTCAGGCCGGCGGCGCGCAGAACACCATCAACAACGCCTTCGCGCCCCAGCCGACGGGCGCGGTGGTGCCGGGCCTCGGTGGCTGGAAGTCGCCGGTGGTGGTGGCGCGGGGCAGCCTGGTCGCCCCCACCACGCCGGGGACCTACACCCTCTCGATGTCCAACGTGATGGGCAACGTGATCACCGAGGACACCACCGGCTTCCCCTTCTGGGAGGTCCAGCCCGCTCCGGTGCGCCCCGTGCGCGACCTGACGATCGTCGTCGAAGCGGGCGGGCCGGAGATCTACTGCGTGGGCAAGCCCACCTCGGAGGGCTGCACCCCCGAGTTCTTCTGGGGTGGCACGCCCAGCCTCACCGGAACGGACGACTTCGTCATCCGTGCCCAGAAGGTGGTCGGCGGCGAGCCGGGCCTGGCGATCTTCGGGCTCTCCGCCCAGAGCATCCCCTTCCAGAACGGCACCCTGTGCGTGGGGAACACCTTCGGTCGCAGCCAGACGACCTTCGCCTTGGGCACGGAGACCTGCGAGGGACTGCTGCAGTGGAAGTTCCGCCAGCTGCACATGATCCGCATGGGACTCAACCCCGGCGACGTGCTGCATTCCCAGTGGTACTTCAACGACTCGGCCCAGCCGGACGGCACCGCGACGGGCCTGTCCGACGCCCTGAAGTTCACCATTCAGCCCTGAGAACACCATCCCCGAAACCACCCCCCCTCATCGCATCAACCAGACGCGACCCAGACCAAGGAAGGTCCAAGACATGCGCCTCTCATCCTGCGCCGGAGGCTTCAGCGTCCTGGCGCTCACCCTCACCGCTCCAGCCGCGGCCCAGATCGACTGGCTGGAGTTCTCCATGGACAACAGTCGCGTCTCCGCCGCGGGCAGTCTCGTCCTGAACGACACCAACGAGAAGGACTACGCCTGGGGCGACCTCGACAAGGACGGCTGGACCGACCTGGTGATCGTCCGCAAGGAGCCCTTCACCACCCAGGGACGGCGGGTCAACGTGCTCCTGATGAACGAGAACGGGGTGCTCGTCGACCGCACCAGCCAGTACGCCTCCGCGAGCGACGTCGGGGGAGACCAGGGCTTCCAGACCGCCACCAACGACCGCGACGTCATCCTGACCGACGTCAACGGCGACGGCTGGGACGACGTCGTCACCGCCACCACTTTCAGCCCTGGCGAGCTGAAGCACATCTCCCACCCGCGGGTCTACATCAATCTACAGGAGGACGGGAGCGGCAACTGGCTGGGCCTGTACTACGAGGAGGACCGCATTCCCCAGCTCAAGCTCGCCAATGGCGACGACACCATCCCCTTCTTCTGCGGCGTGGGAGCCGGTGACGTCACCGGCAACGGAGCGGTGGACCTGTACTTCGCCGACTACGACGTGGCGGGCTTCGAGGACGTCAACGATCGGCTCTTGATCAACAACGGCACGGGGACCTTCGCCGACGAGAGCACCGATCGCATGACCAGCGCCATGCTCAACTCGCCCTTCGGGGCCGCGGCGCATATCGCGGACATGAACGGCAGCGGCCTGAACGACATCGTCAAGGCCACCGGCGTGGGTCTGACCTCGGGTAACGCCCTGGTGGCCGTGAGCTACAACAACCCGGCGAATCAGGGCCATTTCAACGTGCTGCAGGAGCCGTGGCAGGGCGCTCCCTACCACGTCAACGTGGGCGACCTGAACCAGGACGACAAGCTCGACCTGGTGATCTCCGACGACGGGTCCGACCGCTACATGCTCAACGAGGGCACCGACGGGCTGGGACGCGTCATCTGGAGCGGCGGCTACACCTACAACAACGACGACGGCTTCGGCAGCAACAACCTGATCACCGACCTCGACGACGACGGCTGGGCCGACGTGATCATCTGTGACGTGGACGTGAACATCACCGGCTGCGACCGCCGCATGCACATCTTCCACAACAAGGGCGGTACCGTGGGCGGCTTCGTCGACATCGACGAGGAGGCGGGTGGCGGATGGCGCGGCGTGACCGGCATCACGGCCAGCGACCTGCGGGGGACCCACGACGTGGCGGTCTTCGACATCGACAACGACGGCGACAAGGACATGATCATCGGTCGCTGCGGCGGGACCGAGGTGTGGATGAACCTCTTGATCGACGGGGTCCCGATCGGGAGCAACTACTGCGATCCCGCCGTGGCGAACTCCAGCGGGCTACCGGGTGCGATCTCCGGCATGGGCAGCGACCAGGTGGCCGACAACAACGTGACCCTGCAGGCCTACCAGTTGCCCACGCACCAGTTCGGCTACTTCCTGACCTCACAGACCTCCGGCTTCATCCAGAACCCCGGGGGCTCCCAGGGCAACCTGTGCCTGGGGGGGACGATGGGGCGCTACTCCAGCCAGGTGCAGAGCTCCGGCTCGGGTGGCGAGTTCAGCCTCCACCTCGATCTGGTCGACATGCCGCCCCCGGTCCAGACCCAGGTGCAGCCGGGCGAGACCTGGTACTTCACCACCTGGTTCCGGGACGTGGGTGGCACGTCGAACTTCACCAACGGTCTCCAGATCGACTTCCAGTAGCGCGCGGTAGGAACTGGTCGGCCAAGGCGCCTTCCCCCGGGGTCCACTCGAAGCTCAGGCTCGAGTGGCCCGGGTAGGAGACGCTCACCCCGATCGACACCGCCCGCCAGGGGGCCTCCTGCGGAAGGTCGTCGATCCGTCGGGCGAGACAGGTCGCCTGTATCTCGAGCAGGCTGGGGTCCGGGCGACCGCCGTCGTCCAGCCACAGGGCCCCGGCGATCTCGCCCAGGGGGACCAGGACGGCGACCCGGGTCGGCTCCCCCCGGCCCTCCCAGCTGACCGGGACCTCGACGCGGTTGTGGGCCGGCCAGCCGAGCTCGTGACGCGTCTCCCCTCCCCCGCCGCGGGTCGCGGCGCGCACGGATCCGAAGTCGAAGCCGGAGGGATCCGCCTCCAGCCGCCGGGTGGGCTGCTCGATCTCATCGGCCATGCCACTGCAGGAGGTCTCCTCGTAGAAGAGGTCGCCCTCGACGATGAAGGGCCGCGCCTGCACCCACCCGGCGTGGGGTACATCCGATCCCCACGAGGTCGAGATGCAGCCGTACCACTCGACGACCTCCACCGGCGCGCCGTGCAGGTCGAAGAGCAGGAGGCGCGCCCTCCCCACCGGCGGCACCCGCAGTCGCAGCTCGACCTCCGTGTGCGGGCCGGCGACCCCGAAGGCGGGGGGATCCGAGGCACCCTGGACCTGGTCTCCACAGATCGCGCGGTAGGAGCCCGCCGGCAGGCGCTCGATCCAGCGCCCCCCCTCGGGGAGGTCGAAGCTCGTCTGCAGCTGGTCGCCGCGCCCGTAGAGCTCGTTCGCCGGGGCGTCGAGGCGGTAGAGCCAGACGTGCGTCCGCAGCGGCTCGTGGGTCTCTGCGGCCACGGCTCGCAGGTACAGGCCGCAGTCTCCGAGCTCGATCGGATCCTCGGGGAGCTCCTCGACCTCCTCCTCGGGCGGATCGGGCTCGGGGTCTGGAGGCGTCTCCGCGCTGGGGCCCCGCTCCGGACGGGCCGCGCTGCGAGTCGCATCGCCCTCCCCCACCTCGGTTCCCCGCAGGGAAGCGGGAATGGAGGCCACGGCCGCAGGCGCGGAATGCGGTCCCGCCATTTCCTCGTCGCTGTCGAGCCGATCCGGGGGCCGGAACAGGAGTCCCAGCAGCAGGGCGCAGACGAACGCCCCGAGCAACAAGAGCGGTCTTCGCGAGGAGCGCATGGCCTCCGCGAGGATACCTCTTGCTCCTCCCCGGCGGGTGAGTCGCGGTGTGGGGCCCCCCACCTGAGGCGCGATCCACGGTTGTAGTGAGTGACCCGCCGGTTTTTCGGGGAATAGTGCCACGTGCGTGGGCCGCACGGAGAATGAGGTCATGCGCGACCGCGCCCTTGACCGCCTCTTCCGCAGATTTCGCGACCGCGGTGACGGGGCCGCCCTGGCAGCGGTGTTCGACTCCACAGCCCGGGAGCTCCTCGACGTGGCCTGCCACCTTTGCAGGGACGCCGCAGCGGCGGAGGATCTGGTCCAAGAGACCTTCCTGGCCGCCATCCGTGGCGCCGAGCGCTACGACGGTGCTCGGCCGGTCAAGGGATGGCTCTACGGCATCCTCTGGCGCGCCGCCGCCAAGGCGCGGCGGGAGGCGGCGCGGGCGGTCGAACCGGATCGGCTCCCGGAACGGAGGGAGCCGGGGCCGCACGAGGGGCTGGTGGCCCGCGAGGTACCGGAGGTGATCGAACGGGCGCTCCACCGGCTCCCCAGGCGCTACCGCGAGGTGCTGGCGCCGGTGATCCACGAGGGGCGGACCCCCGAGCAGATCGCTCGCGACCTGCGGCGCTCCCCCGGCACGGTGCGCAGCCAGATCCACAGGGGGCTCGAACGGTTGCGCCGTGCCCTGCCGCGGGGGATCGCGCCCGCCAGCGGCTTGACCCTCCTCCCCGCCAGCTGGGACGTGCCCCTCCGCGGAATGGCGGCGATCAGGAGCGAGGTTCTGGGCGCGGCGGGATTCTCCCCCACCCTGGCCGCCGGCGCGCCGGCGTTGGCGCTATCGATCCCGATCGGAGCGACGCTGATGTCCAAGACGACGATCCTCGCCGGAGCGGCGCTCGCCCTCACCGGCGTCGCCCTCTGGTCTCTGAACGGGGGCCTCTTCACCCCGGCGGCCAGCCCGTCGGAGGGTGCGGTGACGCCCCTGCGTGCCGCGGACGCTCGCACCCCTCGAAGCGAAGGCGTTGCTGAACCGGCTGTCGAGCGTGACCGGAGATCCGCCGCGACCGACACGGAGGCAGTGGAGGCCGGCCCCGCGAGTCCCGCAGCCGAGGATCGGATCGCACCGTGGCTGGCGCGCTTCAACGAGGCGCCAGAGGATTGGCGACACGGCTGGGCCGTTGCACGCCAGATCGCCGCGCTGCCCCCCGACGAGGCCCTAGCGATCATGACCGGCGTCTGGCCACACCTCAGCGTGGCGGTGAAGAAGCAGGCCCTCAAGCCCTTCGTTTTTGGGCGAGGGCACCCGCACGCGCTCCCGATCCTGCACCTCGCGGCCACCGACGAGAGCCTCCCGGTGCAGGGGCGCGCCCTCGGCTACCTCGAGGGGTACGCCTTCCAGGATTTCTCCTCCGACTACGACGCCTACCTCGCCTGGGTGGCGACCTACCGCGACCGACCACTGGCGGAGGTGCTGCGGGGCGGCGCCCAGGAGCTCGCGAGGGACCTCCAGACTCTCACTGCGTCGGAGCTGGCGGAGCGCATACTCTCCCTCGGCAGTCTCGATCTCGACGCGGGTGCTGCGGCCGGGGTCGACCTGGCCGCCGAGATCCGTGAGGCGGGAGGGCTGGCGGGGCTCACGAGGGCCCTGCAGCTCGACGACCGCGAGGCCGCCGTGCACGCCCTCTCCTGGTCGAGGACCTTGGGGGCGGACGAGATGTGGCTGCGCACCCACGTCCTGCCTGGAATCCTGATCCCGGAGGAGACCGACCCCAGGATCCTGGACGCCAGCCTCCTCGCCCTGGGCCGCCCCGACTGCGATTGGGCGCGCGAGCCCCTGTTGGGTCACCTCCGCTACCTCTCCGCGCTCCCTCCCACGGAGCCGCAGGAGGGGCCGACCCTGCCCCCCGGCGGCGCCTACAACGCCGCCAGTGCCCTGGCCGAGATTGGCAACCCCGCCGCGATCCCTGCCCTGATCCAAGTCCTGGCGGACGATCGCTCCGGCCGCCTCGACTACGCCATCGGCTACTACGGGCTCGCCCAACTGACGGGCGTGCAGTGGAACGAGGAGTGCGACGCCGCATGGTGGCTCGACTGGTGGGACCGCAACGCCGCACGCCTGCCCGTCGAGGCGCGCGCGGTACCGATCGACACCGGCGGCCAGCGCTGAATCCAGGAGACGAACCGATGATCGCCTTGACCCTGCTCACGATCGCTGCATTCACGAGCCCGCCCCTTCAAGAGGAGCCCGCGACACCCCCGGTGATCGCCATCGACGGGGACGAGCACAGGCGCTACCTGCTGCACACGCCGCCGGAGGGGACCCCGGCACCGAAGGAGGGGTGGAAGCTCCTGGTGGTCATGCCGGGGGGAGCTGGGAACGCGGACTTCGCTCCCTTCGTCGGGCGCATCCGGGCCAACGCCCTGGACGACGGCTGGCTGGTGGCCCAGATCGTGGCCCCCGTCTGGTCGCAGGAGCAGGCCCAGCGCAACGTCTGGCCGACGAAGCGCAACCCCTGGCCGAAGATGGAGCTCACCTGCGAGGAGCTCTTCGAGGAGGTGGTCGACGAGATCGCCGAAGGCCACACCCTCGACCCCCGCTACCTCTTCACCCTCGCCTGGTCGTCGAGCGGGACCCTGGCCTACACCGTGGCGCTCGCCAAGGACAGTCGGGTGACGGGCACCTTCGTGGCCATGTCGGTCTACAAGCCAGACCTCCTGCCGAGCCTGCGCAGCGCCAAGGGGCGGCGCTTCCACATCCTGCACTCCAAGGAAGACTTCATCCCCATCGCCATGGCGGAGAAGGCGCGCGATCAACTCGAGAAGAAGGGTGCCAAGGTGAACTTCGCGACCTACGCCGGCGGCCACGGCTGGCGCGGCGACGTCTACGGGATGATGCGCAGCGGATTCGGTTGGCTGGAGGCGGAGGCGGCCAAGGCCAAGCCGCCGAAGAAGGTCCGGCGCCGGCGGTAGCCGTATCGCGCCTGGGAAGGCCAGCCAGACTTCTCCCCATGCAGCTCGATGCGATTCGGAGTGGCCCGGGGGAGCTATCGCAGAGATGATGCGCAGGCCATGAAGAACGAGAAGACGTGCACGCGCAGGACGCTCCTGGGGGCAGCGGCCGCCGCGGGCGCGGTGACGGCTCTGACGCGGGCGGGATCGGCGCAGTCCGCAGCGCGGGCGGAGGTCGAGGGAGAGAGTCCGGTGAGGAAGCGACCGACGCTCGCCCTGGCCTCCTACTCCACGCGCAAGTTCGACCTCGATCGAACCCTGGCCATGACCCAGCGGCTCGCGCTGGACGCGATCTGTTTGAAGTCCTTTCACCTGCCCCTCGACTCCTCCCCCGAGACGATCGCCGCGTGCGTGGCGAAGACGAAGGAGGCGGGGATCACCCTCTACGGCGGCGGGGTGATCAACATGAAGAGCGCAGCCGACGTCGAGCGCGCCTTCGAGTACGCCCGCGCCGCGGGGATGGTGCGCATCGTGTGCTCCCCCGTGCCCGAGGTGCTGCCCCTGCTCGAGGAGCAGGTGCGCTCGTACGACATCGAGGCCTGCATCCACAACCACGGTCCGGGCGACCGGCACTGGGCCACGCCGGAGATCGCCGTGCCCGAGATCGCGCACCTCGATCCCCGCGTCGGCCTGTGCCACGACGTCGGTCACACCGTGCGCTTCGGCGCCGACCCGGTCGCCGCCACGAAGAAGTACGCCCAGCGCATCCTGGACGTGCACCTGAAGGACGTCACCCAGGCCGCCAGGGAGGGCCACGGCACCCCTTGTGGCCGCGGTGTCATCGATCTGCCCGCCCTCTTGCGCGCCATGCTCGAGGTCGGCTACGACGGCTACCTCGCCTTCGAGTACGAGCGGCAGCCCGACGACCCGCTCCCCGGTCTCGCGGAGTCGGTCGGGTACGTGCGCGGGCTCTTCGACGTGCTCTAGACCGGACTCGCCGCCTGGCGCCGGCGCAGTCGGCTCGCGTCTGGGAGTGGCGGCTCCCATCCCCTATCCTCGCGCCGCCATGAAGAACGAGCGCAAGATCCGCTGGAAGTCCCTCGTGGTCGGCCTGGTCCTGTTGGCCGCAGCCCTGGTCGGCGTACGTCAGATCCCCGCCCTGCGCGACTCGATGTACAGCGGCGCGCTGATGGTCCTGGCGTTGCTCTGCGTCGGTCTGTGGGGCGCCCTGTGGGTCCTCTTCGTATCCGGTGCGCGCTGGAGGACTCGGGGCCTGTGGCTGCTCATCGGAGCGCTGGGGGCCGCCGCCTTGATCGCCCTCGTGCGCGTCGAGGGCTACCACGGCGACATCGTGCCCCAACTCCGCTGGGCCTGGGAGCCGCCCCTCGGCGCGGTCTACGACGACCTGGACGTGACCGCCCCCACCTGGCGCCGGGATCCGCCGGGGGCGGTCGACTCCCCGCAGTTCCTCGGTCCCGGCGGCACGAACCAGGTCGGCGCGCAGACCCTGCCCGCGGACTGGGCCACTGCGCAGCCGACCGAGCTGTGGCGGCGCAAGGTCGGTCTGGGCTGGTCCTCCTTCGCCGTCGCGCGCGGTCTGGCGATCACCCAGGAGCAGCGCGACGACCGGGAGCACGTCGTGGCCTACGCCCTGGAGGACGGAACGCCGATCTGGACGCACCACAACCAAGCGCGCTTCTCGGAGCAGTTGGGAGGGGACGGACCCCGCGCCACCCCGGCGGTGGCTGGGGAGCGCGTCCTGGCCCTGGGCGGCACCGGGATCCTGGACTGCCTCGACCTGGAGACGGGGGAGCTGCACTGGTCGCGCCAGGTGTTGACGGAGAACCGACACCTCAACCTGGAGTGGGGCAAGAGCTCCAGCCCCTTGGTGGTGGGCGAACTCGTGATCGTGGCCCTGGGTGAGGGCGAGGGGGGCTCGCTCGCCGCCTACGAGCTGACGAGCGGCGAGCCGCGCTGGCGCGCCGGAGCCTTCGAGGCGAGCTACGCCACCCCGGTCCTGCGCACGTTGGACGGCGAGGAGCAGCTCCTGGTCGTCTACGCCGACCACCTGGCGGGGCACCGCGTCGCCAGCGGCGAGCTCCTCTGGTCGACTCCGATCCCGCGCGCCGCGGCCAACGTTGCCAACCCTGTGCTCATCCCCCCCGACCGCGTCCTGGTGACGATCGGCTACGGCAAGGGAGCGCTCCTCTTCCGCGTCGCGCGCAGCGCCGAGGGGGCGTGGGAGGTCGAGCCCCTCTGGAAGAGCATGGCGCTGAAGACCAAGTTCACCAACGTGGTCGTGCGCGACGGGCACGCCTACGGCTTGGACGAGGGGCGGATGGCCTGCGTCGAGCTGGCCGGCGGCGACCGCGTGTGGAAGGGTGGACGCTACGGCCACGGACAGGTGCTCGGGGTCGGGGAGCACCTCCTGGTCCAGGCGGAGAACGGTCGGGTGGTGGTGGTCGAGGCGAACCCCGCGGGCAGTCGCAAGCTCACGAGCTTCGTGGCGCTCGACAGCAAGACCTGGAATCAGCCGGTACTCGCCGGCCGCTACCTGCTGGTGCGCAACGACCGGGAGGCGGTCTGCTACCGCTACTCCGGGGAGCGGTAGAGGGGCTGGCGGGCCAAGCCGCGCAGGACCAGGTAGAGGAAGAGCGCCAGCGCGCCGATCCCGGGGGCCAACTCCCAGATCCCGACCAGGGGCCGCTCTCCCATCAGCGCGGGCGCCACCAGGAGGTAGAGGTGCAGCCACTGCCCGACGAGCATCACCCCCGCCACCCGCGAGAGCAGCGCCTCGCTGCGCCGCGCGGCCCTGGGCAGGAGGGCCAGGAAGGGGATGGCGCAGTTCAGGATCAGGTGCAGCACGCTCAGCACCCTCCAGTCACCGGTCTGCCGCAGCACGTAGTAGGGCGTCTCCTCGGGCAGATGCGTGTACCAGACCAGCATGTACTGGCAGTACCAGATGTAGCCCCAGAAGAGGGCCAGGGCGATGCCGATCTTGCCCAGGTCGTCCAGGTGCCGCTCGCTCACGCTCGTGCGCCAGGGACCGCGCCGCAGGTAGACGGTCAGGAGGATCGCCAGCGCGAGCCCCGAGCTCCCCAAACCCGCGAGGGTGTACAACGCGTAGATCGAGCTGTACCAGTGCGGCTCGAGGGACTGCAGCCAGTCCACGCTGGCCAGCGAGAAGGTGACCGCGAAGACGGGCAGGAAGAGGCAGGCGTAAGTGGTCGAGGCGCGCGCATGACGCGCGGACCGCTCCTCTCCCCAGCGCCGCGAGGCTCTCGCCAGGCCGAGCCCCAGCCAGGTCCAGAGCACGAAGAAGACCACCAGCCGCAGCGCGAAGAAGGGGAAGTTCAGGTACGCGGCCTTCCCCGCCAACAGGGGATCGTCGGTCACCGCGGCGGTGTCGGACCACGGGTAGAGGATGCGAACCCCCGCCAGGAGCACCAGACCGAGCAGGCCGGCGACCGGCAGGCGGGAGGCCATCGCCTCGGGGATCGGTCGCAGGGGCGCGACCCAGCGAGCACCCACCAGGGTGAGCACCGCCAGGAAGAACGCGCCGGCGAGGGCCAGGCAGGCGAAGAGGGTGAACCCCGTCAGGTACCCCGCCCAGGCGCGCAGCGGCGAGATGAAGAGCCCCGCGAGGAAGGTGACTGCGGCGGCGATCGCCGTGCCCCTGAGCCCCGCCATGAGCCTCGGAGAGGGGTGCAGGCGTGCTTCTTCCGGGCTCACGGTCCCCCCTCCCGCTGCAGCGCGCGCACGTGGAGGATCACCTTCCAGCGCTCCTCCTGGGAGAGCTGCAGGGCGTACGAGGACATGTCCCCCCGACCGTGGGTGAGGAGGTGGAAGAGCTCTCCGTCGGGGATCTCCAGCGCGCGCGCGCCGTGGAGCGACGGCGCGAAGGGCATGCCCCGCGCCGTCACCGGACCGCGTCCGTGCCCGTCGTGCCCGTGGCAGGCCACGCAGTAGATCCCGTAGAGCTCCTTCCCGCGCGACAGGGCGGTGGGGTCCTGGGAGATGAAGGGACTGGCGAGCTCCTGGGCGGCGAGCAGCGCCTGCTCCTCACCCGGACCGTAGCGGAAGGGGGTCGCGCCGCGGGGCACCACCCCCGGCACCAAGGGCTGCTGGGTGGCGCCCCCGGGCAGGTCGGGACTCGGCGAGCAGGACTCGTAGGCGCGCGAGTACACCATCTCGGTGAAGACCTGCACGTTGCGCTTGCTGACGTTCGGGCGCAGCGCGCGGTGCAGGAGGTACACCAGCGCCACCACGCAGAGGGACACGACCAGGTATCCGCGGGCGCCACTCACGCCGCCCCCTCCGTCTCGTGCCTCACCTCGGCTGCGCCGTGGCGGCTGAGGAGCTCCGCGAAGTCCTGCGCGCGGAAGGTGGCGTCCGCCTGCTCCAGGACCAGCGCGCAGCGGTCGTCGCTGGTCGAGGCGTAGGCGTCCTGCACCCTCTTCCCGGGCCACAGGCGCGAGCGGTAGAGGAACGCGGCGGCGGTCGCCACCCCCGCGATCAACACCGTCAGCTCGAAGGCGACCGGCACGAAGGCCGGCAGGGAGTCGAGGGGCTTGCCACCGACGTTGAGGGGCCAGTCCACCGCCGCGGTCCAGTACTGGAACGCCAGACCGAGCACCGCTCCCACCACACCGCCCCCCAGCGCCACCCACGGCAGCCGCGAGGGGCGGATGCCGAGCGCCTCGTCGAGGCCGTGGATCGGGTGGGGAGAGATCACGTCGACCACCCGCATCCCCCGCCGGCGACCCTCGCGCAGGGCCTCCAGCAGGGCCCCCTCGTCGGTGAAGAGACCGATGTGCAGGCTGGTGCTCACCCCGCTCCCTCCTTGCGCGGCGCGATGTGGGCCTTGATCTCGGACATCGCCAGCAGCGGGACGAAGCGACAGAAGAGCAGGAAGAGGGTCAGGAAGAGGCCGAAGCCCCCCAGGAGCGCCCCCACCTCGATCCAGGTCGGGGCGTAGGAGGACCAGCTCGACGGCAAGAAGTCCCGGTGCAGCGAGGTGACGATGATCACGAAGCGCTCCAGCCACATCCCGACGTTGACCAGGATCGAGATCAGGAAGACCGCCAAGAGCGAGTTGCGCACGGCGCGCAACCACAACAGCTGGGGCGCCAGCACGTTGCAGACCACCATCGTCCAGTAGGCCCAGGCGAAGGGGCCGCCCATGCGGTTCGCGAACGCGAAGCGCTCGTAGGTGTTGCCGGAGTACCAAGCCACGAAGAGCTCGGTCAGGTACGCCAGGCCGACGATGCTGCCGGTGAAGACCAGCACCTTGCAGATGGCGTGGACGTGCCGCAGGGTGACGTAGCGCTCCAGCGAGAGCGTCTTGCGCGCCACCAGCATCAAGGTCAGCACCATGCCGAACCCCGAGAAGATGGCCCCGATCACGAAGTAGGGCGGGAAGAGGGTGGTGTGCCACCCCGGGACCACGGCGGTGGCGAAGTCGGTGCTGACCACGCTGTGCACCGAGACCACCAGCGGCGTCGCCAACCCCGCCAGCAGCACGCAGCAGGTCTCGTAGCGCGCCCAGGTCCTGGCGGTGCCGCGGAAGCCCAGGCTGAGCACGCCGAAGACGCGGCGGCGCAGGCCCCGCGCCCGATCGCGGACGGTGGCCAGGTCGGGGATCAGCCCCACGTACCAGAAGATCAGCGAGATGGTGAAGTAGGTCCCGATCGCGAAGACGTCCCAGGTCAGCGCCGAGCGGAAGTTGATCCAGAGCGGCCCGCGGAAGTTCGGGTAGGGCAGCACCCAGTAGGCGAGCCAGGGGCGCCCCATGTGGATCACGGGGTAGAGGGTGGCGCAGAGCAGGGCGAAGAGGGTCATCGCCTCCGCCGCGCGGCTGATCGAGGCGCGCCAGCGCTGACGCATCAGCAACAGCACGGCGGAGATGAGGGTCCCCGCGTGACCGATCCCCACCCAGAACACGAAGTTCGTGATGTCGAAGGCCCAGCCCACCGTGCGGTTCTGCCCCCAGGTGCCGATGCCGGTGCGGATCTGGTAGCCGATCGACAGGACCCCCACCAGGAGCAGCCCCACCGCGACCGAGAAGCCCAGCACCCACAGGCGTCCGGGCCGCCGCTCAAGGAGCCCCGTCACGTCGCGCGTGACCTGCGCGGCGGTCAGGTCGGGGGGAATCAGGGGAGCCCTGCAGGGAGGCGCGTCAACCGTCACGGGTCTGCTCCCCCCCCTCGAGGTTTCGGATGCGAGCCAGGTAGGCGACCGAGGGCTGCACGTTGAGCTCGGCCAGCAGGTGGTAGGAGCGCGGCCCCGCGCTCAGCCGGGAGACCCGGCTCTCGGGATCGGTCAGGTCCCCGAAGACGATCGCCTGGGTGGGGCAGGACTGCTGGCAGGCGGTGAGGATCGCCCCGTCGGCGAGCTCCTCGCCGCGCACGGCCGCCCGCGACTTGGCCTCCTGGATGCGCTGGGCGCAGAAGGTGCACTTCTCCATCACGCCGCGGCTGCGCACCGTGACGTCGGGGTTGAGGGAGTGGTTCTGGAGCGTGTCCTCCCGCGGGTAGTCGAACCAGTTGAAGCGCCGCGCCTTGTAGGGGCAGGTGTTGGCGCAGTAGCGCGTCCCCACACAGCGGTTGTAGACCTGCTGGTTCAGCCCCTCCGAGCTGTGCACCGTGGCCAGCACCGGACAGACCGCCTCGCAGGGCGCGTGATCACACTGCTGGCAGAAGAGCGGCTGGTGCGCGGCGCCGACCTCTTTCCTCTCCCCGCTGAAGTAGCGGTCGACGCGCAGCCAGTGCATCTCGCGGTGACGGCACACCTCGTCGCGCCCGACGACGGGGACGTTGTTCTCCACCTGGCAACCGATCACGCAGGCCGAGCAGCCGGTGCAGCGGCTGAGGTCGACGCACATCCCCCAGCGGTGCCGGCCCGGCTCGTGGTCCTCCCGCCACAGCTCGGCGGGGGGAGGGTGGTGCCCCGCCTCCAGGGCCCCCTCGGGATCCGCCCGGTAGTGGGAGAAGCTGGCACTGCGCAGCACCTCGCGCCGCTCGCCGCCGGCGGGGGCCAGGTCGGGCGGCAGCTCCAGGCTCTGGTGCTCCTGGGTGAGCGCCAGCTCGACGCGAGGCCCCAGCTTCTGGATGCGCTCCAGGGGGACCTCGTAGCGCAGGTGGCCGCCGGTGAAGGCGAGCAGCGGCGCGGCATTCACCCCGACCGTCTCGCCGGCGCGCACCGTGGGCTCCCCCTCCAGCCAGCGGGGGGCGAGCCCCGCGAAGCGGTCGGTCCCCCGGCGGCCGTACCCCAGGGCGACCGCCACCACGCCGTCGGCCTGCCCGCGCTGCACGAGGGCGGGCACCTCGATCGCGCGCCCCGCGCTCTCGATGCGCACCAGGTCGCCGGACTCGAGCTCCAGCTCGCGAGCGCGCGCCTCGGAGAGGCAGGCGTAGTTGTCCCAGGTGACCTTGGTGACGGGATCGGGCAGCTCCTGCAGCAGCGGATTGTGGGCCGAGCCGCCGTCGAGGAGGCCGACCTTGGGGTAGAGCACCAGGGTCGGTCCGGCTGCCTCCCGCGGCGCTCCGGGGTGGCGCAGCGCCTGGAAGCGGAAGGAGGGCTCGGCGGCTCCCTCCAGGGCGGGATCCTCGACCTGACCGTCGTGCAGAGCGCGGTCGAAGAACGCCTGAAAGGGCTCGCCCCCAGCGAGGCGCGGGTGCAGGACCTCCCGCCAGTGGGCCCGCAGGAGCTCGAGGTCGCTGCGCCCGTCCCCGGTCCAGGCGGAGAGCAGGCGGCGCAGAGTCCGCGCGCGGCGCAGGGACGGGATCGTCGGCTGGGTCAGGACGAAGCGCCCCGTCTCGGGCTCGCCGTCGTCCCAGCACTCCAGCCCGTGGGGGGCGGGGGCGACCAGGTGCGCCCGCTCGACCGTCTCGGTCTCCTCTCCCGCGTGCACGAGGACGGTCCCGGCGCGCTCGATCGCGGCGACGAAGTCCGCCGGCAGGTCGTAGGCCGGATTCACGCCGGAGACGATCAGGAGGTCCACCCGGCCCGCCCCGAGCTCCTGCCCCAGGCCGAAGAGGGCGGGGTCGTTCCCGCAGCGCTCGAGAGAGGGTCGTCCGATCGAGAGGGTGTGCCCGTAGTTCCCCAGGAGTTGGTTGGCGTAGGCGGCCTGCACCTGGAGGTCGACGTCGTTGATCCCCGCCAGGACCAGGCTCTCGCCACGCGCCTGCCACAGCCGGGCGGCCAGCCCGCGCGCGAGCTCCCCCACCTCTCCCTCCCCGAGTCGCGGGGGTGCACCCTGGAGCTCCTCGAGCGCGCGGCAGAGCTCGACCAGCGTCGAGGCCAGCGCGCCGGGATCCAGCGCCACCCGGCGGTCGGCGGCGCACCCCGTCAGGCTCAGGCGCGACTCCAACTGGACGTGATGGGACATGCGCGCGTCCCCGCCCCCGTCGCCAGCCCCGGGAGGATCGGGGCGCCGGCCGGCGCTGTAGCCGGCGGACAGGGAGACGGGCGAGACCCAGGTGCCGAGGAAGTCCGCGTCGAAGGAGACCACCACCTGCGCCCGCTCCAGGCGGTAGCTGGGCAGGGCGCGCACTCCGTGGGTGCGGCGGTGGGCGTCGAGCAGCGCGGAAACGGAGAGGGCGTCGTAGGCGACGTGCCGCGCGTTGCGGTAGGTGCCGAGGAAGCGCGCGATCGCCGCCCGCGTGGAGGGGCCGTGGACGGTCCCGGTCAGCAGGCGCACCGCCGTGCCGCGCGTGCGCGCCGCCTCCAGTCTCCCCCGCACCTCGCGGTCCAGGGCCTCCCAAGCGAGCGCCTGGTCGCCGCGCCGGGGGTCGGTCAGGCGCTGGGCGTCGTAGAGGGAGAGGACCTGCCCCTGCCCCACCGCGCACAGGCCGCCCCGGGAGAGGGGCTGGGCGGGGTTGCCCTCGAGCTTGATGGGGCGCCCGTCGCGGCACTTGGCGAGCACGCCGCAGGCGGAGGGGCAGCCGTGGCAGGTGGTCGCCAGCCAGTAGGCCTCCCCCGGCACCGGCCCCGCGCCGGAGCCCTCCCCCGCGAGCGCCTGCTGCACCGGACCCCGGGAGCAGCCGCCGAGCAGGGTGCCCGCCAACCCGAAGCCCGCCAGCCGCAGGAAGGCGCGGCGCGAGGGGTCGCTCCACTCGCCGGGGAGCAGCGGGTCCCGATCGCGACGGGGGGCGCGGGTGCTCTGGGCGTTGGTCTCCACGGCTAGAGGTGACAGGTGACGCAGTCGGTGGAGGCGCCGTCGCTCTCGCGGTGGCATTCGAGGCACCACCCCATCGAGAGGGCCTCGGCCTGGCGCATGCGCTCCATGCCCTGCACCAACCCGTGGCAGCTCTCGCAGGTCACGTCCGCGGCTACGTGGGGTCGGTGGTCGAAGTAGACGAAGTCGGGCAGGCTGTGCACCCGCACCCACTCGATCGGCCTGGGCACCGCCCCCGGGAGCGGCGCGAGCTCCGAGTCGAGGCCCAACGCTGCGTAGAGGATGGCGAGCTCGGGGGAGACGACGCGCTGGGGGTCGCGCTCCTCCGCGAGCGCGCGCGCTTCCTCCTCGAGCACGGCGTCGAAGGAGGAGCTGACCAGCCTGTGGCAGTTCATGCACAGGTTCGCCGGCGGAATACCCGCGTGGCGGCTCTTCCTGACGCCGTAGTGGCAGTACTCGCAGTCGATCTCCAGCTCCCCGGAGTGCAGCCGGTGGGAGAAGGCGATCGGCTGGTCCGGCTCGTACCCCTGGTCGTTCCCCGGCAGGCGCAGGTCGGCGGTCGCGAAGACGACGCACACCCCGAGCAGCAGGGTGGTCAGACCGAAGATGGCGAGGGGCTGGGGCATCACTTCGCAGCGCGGGGCCCCTTGGGGTCGCGGTTCCACAAGACCACCTGGGCCCGGCGCCACAGGTAGGGGTTGGGGACCACCAGCACGTGGACCAGGCGAGTGAAGGGCAGGATGCCGATGATCAGGAAGGCGTTGATGATGTGCAGCTTCACCGCCAGCGGCATCGGCGCCACGTAGGAGACGTCGGGGTGCAGCTTCACCAGGGACCACAGCCAGGGCGCCATCGAGGTGGCGAACCAGGAGCTCCCCCACCCGTGGGCGATCGCGATCCAGATCCCGAGCCCGATCTGCAGGCCGAGACCGCAGTAGATGAACCAGTCCCCGGCGTTGGTCACCCGGCGCGCCAGGGGGTAGCGCAGTCCGCGCACCGCGATGCACACCAGGCCCACCAGGGCCAGGATCGCCATCGCCAGGGCCGTGATCTCCAGCAGCACCAGCCGCAGGGGCGCGGCGTTCCAGCCCAGGATCGCGTCCGGCAGGAGGAAGGCGACCAGGTGCCCGGCGAGCACCACCAAGAGGCCGTAGTGGAAGGGGATCGAGCCCCAGAAGTGCTGGCGGTTCTCCAGGAACTGGGAGGAGAGGGCGGAGTAGGTGGAGGTCCGCGCCTGGTAGCGCCGGATCGTCATCGCCAGGAAGACGGTGACCGACACGTAGGGCAGCACCGCGAAGAGGAAGTGGTCACTCATCGCCGGCCTCCCCGCGGGCGAGCCGTCGCGCCAGGGCGACGATCACCCCGCGGTACGGGTTGGAGCGGTCCTCGAAGCCCGCCGCGATCTTCGACAGGGCCGGGAGCAGGGCCTCCCGAGCGAGCTCCCGGGCCAGCTCGCCGTCGGCGCGTTCCAGGAGGCAGAGGAGGTTCGTGAGGTGGTCGGGCAGCTCCACCCCCTCTGCCAGGCCGTGCTCGCGCAGGAGCTCGCGCATGCGCACCAGGAAGCGACCCCGGGAGGGGCTCTCCCCGTGGAGGTGCCACCCCGCCTCCAGCGCGCGCTCGGCGTTGCCGTCGAAGGTGCGCGTGAAGAGCTCCTCCAGACATCCCTCGGGGTGGGTGTCGGCGTAGTCGGAGAGCGGACGCAGCTCCGCCTCGAGCTCGGGGGCTTCGCGTGCGAGGGTCGCCACCCCCGCCCGGATGCGATCGGTCCCCCCCGCGGGGTACTCGAGCAGAGCTCTCCAGGCTCCCAGCGCGCCGTCGCCCCCCACCTCAGCTCCTCTTCGGCGCCACGCGCCGGCCAAAGCCCGCATCGCTGCGGTGGGTGTGGGGATCTCCCAGCATCTCGATCGCCATCTCGCGCTGGAAGGGTGGGAGTGCGAAGCGCTCGGTGTAGCCCGCCGTGGTCACGAGGGTGTGGATCGCCTGCGCCTCTTCGGGGTCGCAGTCCGCCGCGGCCAGGGCCTCCTCGGCCTGGGCCTTGGAGAGGTCCCCCACCGTCACGTGGCGACGCCAGAGCCGCAGCGCGAGCTGCTTCTCGAGGGCGTAGCGCAGTTGCCCCAGGTTGCCGGCGGCGAAGAGCGCGCCCAGGTACGCGAGGGGCGCCCGCGCCTCGTCGAGCCCCCCGAAGAGCCCTTCGACCTCGTTGCGCACCACGTCCCCCCGCCGCGACGACATCACCGGCAGGAGGGGCGGGACGTAGAAGAGCATCGGCAGGGTGCGCCACTCCGCGTGCAGCGGCAGGGCCAGCTTCCACTCCTTGACGAAGCGGCGGACGGGGGAGCGCCGGGCACTCTCGAGCACGCCCTGGGGGATCCCGCTCTCCTTCGCCGCCGCGACCACCTGGGGATCGTCCGCATCCAGGATCAGATCGCGCTGGGCCTGCACCAGGTCGTGTGACGCGCTGGTGGCCGCGCGCGGGATCCGCTCGGCGTCGTAGAGCAGGGTGCCGAGGAAGCGACTGCGTCCGACGCAGCCGTGGAAGCAGGCCGGGGCCTGGCCGGTCTCGAGCTGCGGGAAGCACAGGATGCACTTCTCCGACTTGCCCGCGGACCAGTTGTAGTAGGTCTTCTTGTAGGGACAGGCGGAGATGCAGGAGCGCCAGGCGCGGCAGCGGTCCTGGTTCTGCAGCACGATCCCGTCCTCCCCGCGCTTGTAGAGGGCACCGGAGGGACAGGAGGCCACGCAGGAGGGGTTCAGGCAGTGGTTGCAGACGCGCGGCAGGTAGAAGAGCGCCAGGCGCTCGACGGTCATCATCTGGGCGCGCTCCTCGGCCGTGAGCGCGTACAGGTTGGGGTCGTGGGCGGCGTAGACCTGCGAGCCACCGAGGTCGTCGTCCCAGTTGGGGCCGGCGGCCACGTCGAGCGGCTCGCCGGTGAGCAGCGAGACGGGCCGCGCACCCGGCTGGTCGTCCCCCTCCGGCGCGCCGAAGAGCTCCCGATACTGATAGGTCCAGGGCTCGTAGTAGTCGTCGATGCTCGGCTGGGCCGGGTTGTGGAAGATGTTCGAGACGATCTTGGACTTGCTGGTGGAGCGCAGGGCGAGCTTCTGATCGGTCTCCTTCCACCCTCCCCGGTAGCTCTCCTGGTCCTCCCAGCGGGTGGGGTAGCCGGTACCGGGCTTGGTCTCGACGTTGTTCCACCACATGTACTCGGATCCCTCGCGCTCGGTCCACAGGTTCTTGCAGGCCACGCTGCACGAGTGGCACCCGATGCACTTGTCGAGGTGGATCACCATCGCGACCTGTGAACGAACGTCCATGAGTTCTCCTAGCTCCGCGCGTCACCAGGTGAGGCGCGACAGCCTGCGCACGAGCACCCGCGTGTCCCGGTCGCAGCCGATGGGCCCCCAGTAGTCGAAGTGATAGGTGAGCTGGCCGTAGCCCCCGACCATCAGGTTGGGCTTGAGGCGAGCTCGGATCAGGCTGCCCGGCCCTCCACCTCGCCGGCCTCCGCGCGACGGCGATTTCGGCACCGAGCAGGTGCGCTCCGGCGAGTGGTACTGCACACCCGTGCCGCGCGGGATGCGGGCGCTCACCACGGCGCGCGTCACGACCACCCCATGGTCGTTGTGAACCTCCAGCCAATCGTTGTCCTTGACCCCGATCCGAGCGGCGTCCTCCGGGCTCAGCCACAGCGGTTCGACCCCGCGCGACAGGGTGGACATCAACAGGCTGTCGCCGTAGGTCGAGTTGATCTGCCACTTGCCGTGGGGGGTCAGGTAGTCCAGCTCGAGCGCTTCCTCGTCGGAGCCGCTCTGGCGCAGATCGGCGCCGCGCCGCGCGGCGGGTGCCGGCTTGTAGGTGGGCAGGTGCTCGCCGCAGCCGATGTAGTCCGGGTGGTCGATGTACAGGTGCTGACGCCCCGTCAGCGTCCTCCAGGGAACGGACCGCTCGCGGTTCAGGGCGAAGGGGGAGTAGGGGCGTCCGCGACTGGGGAGGCCGGACCACAGGGGGCTCGCGATCAGCCGGCGCGGCTGCGACGCGAGGTCGGCGTAGCTCGTGCGCTGGTCCCGGACCCCCTCGGCCAGGTCCGCCAGGGGCAAGCCGACCTGGCGCTCCAGGTCCCGGTAGGCGCGGTGGGCCAGCTCGCCGTTGGTCGCGCTGGCGAACTCCAGGACGACGTCCGCCGCCCGCTCCGCGTCGCGCAGCGAAGGGTAGCGCTGGCCGTCCCACTCCTCGGTGGGGCCCACCTCCAGGGCCCGGTCGTAGAAGTCCTCCACGGCGTAGTGGGTCCCGCGCGCGCCGAGCCCCTCCTCGCGCACGCGACGGCCGTAGGAGCAGAACTGGCGGTGGAGGTTCGGGTAGTCGCGCTCCACCACCTGGAGCTCGGGGAGGGTCCCGTCGCCGATCTCCCCCGGCGTGTCGTGGGTCAGGGGCAGCGCGACCAGGTCCCGGGTCTTCCCGGGCAGGTGCCGCTGCGCCAAGCGGGAGAAGGCCTCGGCGATCGCCTCGAAGATCTGCCAGTCGCTCTGCGCCTCCCAGCCGGGCGACACCGCCGGGGAGAGGGGATGGATGAAGGCGTGCAGGCCGGTGGTGCTGAGGTCCGCCTTCTCGTACCAGGTCGCCGCCGGCAGAACGATGTCCGAGTAGAGGGCGGAGGTGTCCATGCGGAAGTTGAGGTCCACCACCAGGTCCAGCTTCCCGGAGGGAGCCTCCTCCACCCACTCCACCTCCCGCACCGCGTCCCGCGCCCGGTCCCGGGCGACGTGACCGGCGTGGGTGCCCAGGTAGTGGTGCAGGAAGTACTCGTGCCCCTTGGCGGAGGACATCAGCGCGTTGCCGCGCCAGATGAAGAGCAGCCGCGGCCAGCACTCGGGGGAGTCGGGCTTGGTGATCGCGAGCTGGAGCTCGCGCTGGCGCAGCCCTTCCCGCGCGTACTGGACGGCGTCCACGCCCGCGGCCCGGGCCTCCTCGACCAGCGCCAGCGGGCTGCGATCGAATTGCGGGTAGAAGGGGAGCCAGCCGCGCCGCACCGCGCGCACGTTGGAGTCGACCGGGTGCGGGCCGCCGTCGGATTCCCCCTCCTCGTAGCGCCACTGATCGCTGTGCACGTAGTGCCAGCTGGTGGCGTTCTGCAGGCGCGCCGCGCCGACCCAGTCCTGGGCCAGGGCGATGCTGGTCAGGGACTCGGCGGGGCCGAGCTTCTCCTGCCCGCCGTAGTGCGCCAATCCGCCGCCGTTCCTCCCCACGCAGCCGCAGAAGACCAGCGCCTGGATCGCCGCCCGGTAGGTCAGGTTCGCGTGGTAGCCGGAGCTGATCCCCGACCCGATGATCACGGTGCAGCGCCCCCCCGTGCGCTCGGCGGTCGTGGCCCACTGGCGGGCGAAACGGATCAGGGTCTCGCGCGCGATGCCGGTGTGGCGCTCGGCCCAGGCGGGGGTGTAGCCCGCGTCGTCGTCGTAGCCCTCTGGATAGTCCCCCGCCAGGCCGCGGCCGACGCCGTACTGGGCCATGAGCAGGTCGAAGACGGTCGCCACCTCCACCACCCGTCCGCCGAGATCGACGCGCCGCACGGGGACGCCCCGCGCGACGCCCGTCCCCGACGCGAAGTCGTCGAATTCGAGCAGCCGCACGTCGTCGTGCCGCTCCAGGAAGGTGAGCCGGGCGTCGATCGGGGTGCCGTCGAGCCCGTCCTCGGGCTTCAGGTTCCACTGCCCCGGGGTGCTCCCCCAGCGATGACCGACGCTGCCCAGGGGCATGCGGGGAGAGTCGCTGGCGCGGTCCCACTGCAGGAACTTCCACTCTCCCCGCTCCTGGTCGGCGTAGCGATGGAGGCGTCCGGCGCGCAGCAGCCGGCCGGGGCGGTGGGCGCCCTTCTCTTGGACCACCTCCACCAGGAAGGCCGCGTCGGAGAGGTGTCGCAGGTGCTCCCGGAAGGGCTCGCAGCGCCGCTGGTGGTGGAACTCGTTCAGGATGACGTGGTTGACCGCCATCCACCACGCCCCGTCCTGCCCGGGGCGCACCGGGATCCACTCGTCCGCCTGCTTGGCCACCTGGTTGAGGTCGGGCGCGAAGACCACCAGCTTGGTGCCGTTCAGCCGCGCCTCGGTGGCGAAGTGCGCGTCGGGCGTGCGCGTGGCGCTCAGGTTGGAGCCCACCACCGCCAGGAACTTGGCGTTGTACCAGTCCGCGGACTCGGGGACGTCGGAGGCTTCCCCCCAGGTCTCGCAGGCCGCGCTGGGCAGCACCCCGTACCAGTCCCGGTGCGAGAGGTTCACCCCCCCCATCAACTGCAGCAGGCGCGAGCCCGCGGCGTAGCTGAGCATCGAGGTCGCGGGCGCCGGCGAGAAGCCGGTGATGCGGTCGGGACCGTGCTCGATGATGGTGTGGACGGCGGAGGCGGCGATGATCTCGAGCACCGTCTCCCAGCTCGCGCGTCGCAGTCCCCCCTTGCCGCCGGGCGGGCGGGGGGCGCCGCCCCCCCCCCCCCCCCCCCCCCCCCGC
>CAZDQL010000099.1:0-5334 GCA_964507325.1 uncultured Planctomycetaceae bacterium
CGCGCCCCCGGCGCGCGCCCCGGGCGCGCCCCGCCGCGGTGCGCGCGGGCGAGTAGAATCGAGCTCCTACCCCAAACCCCATCGGCGCGCGCCTCGGCGCGACTATCAGGAGGAATCGAGATGGCTTCCAGCGTCTACAAGATCATCGAGCTCGTGGGAACCAGCGGCAAGTCGTGGGAGAAGGCGGCGGCCAACGCGGTCGATCGCGCCGCCGAGAGCCTGCGGGACCTGCGCATCGCCGAGATCACCGAGCTCGACCTGCAGCTCAAGGACGGCAAGATCGAGTACTACCGGGCGAAGGTGAAGGTCTCCTTCAAGTACGAGGGCGGCGCCTAGGGGAGATACCGAGTTCGCGCTGGGAGGAGTGGCAACCTCTCGGACTCGGACCTCCATACCATCCAGCCCCGTCCCGAGGGGCCGCTGACGCCGCGGGAATCTCCCCCGGGTGATGGACTCGCGAGTCGGCTGCAGATAGGGAGGATGGGACCGATGATCTGCTCTTGGCTACTGATCGCGCCTCTCGTCGGAGCGGGCGAGGGTGCACAGGACCCGGTTCGCGAGCTCCCCCTGCTCGAAGTGGGAGCGACCGCCCGCTCCGCCATCACGGACGAGGATCCGGTGATCCACACCGCGGTCCTCGACGCCGGCTACGGCACCGCCCCGGTCGTCGGCCAGACCTTCCGCATCCAGATCGAGGAGCCAGGGGCGTACCAGGTCGAGCTGCGCTCCCACTTCTTCGACGCGTACCTCGTGCTGCGGGATGGCGCAGGCACCGTCCTGGGGGAGGATGACGATGGATGGGTCTCCACTCACGCGCGGATCGTGGTAGAGGAGCTCGACCCCGAGCAGGAGTACACCATCGATGCCTGCGCCCTCCACGGCCGGCGTGGCGTCTTCGAGGTGACCCTGCGCGCGGGGCTGCCGGCCCAGGCCAGTGCGCAGGAACGCGCTCGCCTGGAGCTGGAGGATGCCCGCGATCAAGTTCGTATCGCCGGTGAGGTCGTTGGCGCGGAGAGCTCGGCCTTCGCGTCGAGCCTCGAGCGCCTGGCCCTGTTGCTGCGCAACTCGGGCGAGCTCGACGAGGCACGACCCCTCTACGAGCAGGCCCTCGACCTGCGCGAGAGGATCCTCGGCCCCGAGCATCCGGACACAGCGACGACGCTGAACAGCCTGGCCCGTCTGCTGAAGACCCAGGGCGAGTACGACGCCGCGCAAGCACACTACGAGCGGGCCCTCGCGATCCGGGAGAAGGTCCTGGGTCCGAAGCACCTGAGGACCTCCTCGAGCCTCAACAACCTGGCGGCCCTGCTCAGGGCCAGAGGCGAGTACGACGCCGCTCGCCCCCTCTACGAGCGGGCCCTGGCGATCCGGGAGGAGGTCCTGGGGGCCGAGCACAAGAGCACCGTCCAGAGCATGAGGAACCTGGCCGGGATGTTCGTGGAAGCCGACGACTACGACGCCGCGGTACCCCTCTGCGAACGCATCCTCGCCGTCGAGGAGAGGACTCTCGGGCCGGAGCATCCGACCACCGCCGAGAACCTGTACCAGCTCGCCAAGGCGCTCGGGCTCCAGGGGGACTACGAAGCCGCTCAACCCCATACCGAACGGGCCCTCGCCCTGCGCGAGAAGATCCTGGGGCCCGAGCACCCGGATACGGCCCGAAGCCTCAATCACTTGGGCTGGCTCTTGTGGCAAGCAGGAGACCTCGAGGCGGCCCTCGCCCACGCCGAGCGAGCCCTCGCCATTCGTGAGAGAGTTCTGGGGCCCGAGCACAGCACCACCTCCCGCAGCTCGAATCTCGTAGGCGTGATACTCGGTAGCCTGCGTGAGTACAGCGCCGCGCGCCCGTTCCTGGAGCGCTCCCTGGCCATCGATGAGAAGCTCCATGGCCCCCGCAGCCTCGGCACCCTCGAGCCTCTCCTTTGCCTGGCCGACGTGCTGTTCAAGATGGGCGACTACGCCGCCGCACGCCCACTCTACGAGCGAGGCCTCGCCATCCGTGAAGCCTCTCTCGGGCCGAAGCACCCGGATACGGCCGCGAGCCTCAGTGATCTGGGCTATGTGTTCGAGAAGATGGGTGAGTACGCAGCCGCGCTTTCGCTCCTCGAGCGCGCCCTCGCCGTTCGCGAGGAAGTGTGTGGACCCCGGCATCCGGATACGGCTGAGAGCCTGTGCAACCTGGGTCGTGTTCGGTGGCGGATGGGCGAGTACGACGCCGCGCAGGAGTGCTACGATTGTTCTCTTGCCATCCGCGAGGAGACCGTGGGATCCGAGCACGTGGACACCGCGGAGAGCCTCAACCACCTAGGCGTCCTGTATCAGGATCGAGGGGACTACGCGACGGCCCGCCCGCTGCTCGAGCGCGCCCTGGCCATTCGGGAGAAGGTGCTGGGAGGCAGCCATTACCTCACGGCAGTGTGTCTCGTGAACCTGGGCCGCCTGTCTGAGCAAGAAGGGGACTATTCCGCCGCGCGCATACTCAAAGAGCGGGCCTTGGCCATCCGCGAAGAGACCCTGGGACCCGATCATCCTGAGACCGCCCATAGTCTCAACTGCCTGGGAATGCTGCTCGACAACCAGGGGGACTACGCCGCCGCGCGCCCGTTCCTCGAGCGCTCCCTGGCCATCCGCGAGAAGGTCCTGGGGCCCGACCATCCCCACACAGCCACGAGTCTCAACAACTTGGGGCTCCTGCTGTTGTCCCTGGAGGACCTCGCCGGCGCGCGACCGGTGCTCGAACGCTCCCTCGCCATTCGCGAGAAGGTGCTGGGTCCGGGACATCCGACGACTTCGATCGGTATCGGCAACCTGGCTGTCGTGCTACAGGAGGCTGGTGATCTCAGCGCCGTACGGGAGCTCCTGGAACGCTCTCTGAAGATCCGCGAGGAGACCCTCGGGCCCCAGCACCCTAGGACGGCAGTGACCCTCCTTCAGCTCGCCAAGTTCCTGGAGAGCCAAGGCGACTACGCTGGTGCGCGGGGGATCTACGAGCGCGCCCATGCCATCCTCCAGGCGGTTCTGGGACCCGAACATCCGGAAACCGTACGCATCCTCTCAGGCCTGGCCTCGGTGCTCCGCCCGCTGGGCGAACGCGACAGGGCGCGGGAGCTCCTGGAGCAGGTGGTTGCCATCCGCGAGAAGGTCCTCGGTGCCGACAATCACTTCACCGTCGCCAACGTCAATCAGCTGGCTCTCGTGCTCCTCGACTGCGGGGAACAACACGCCGCCTGGGACCTTCTGACCCGCGGTCATGCCTCCCGCGAGGCCCATCGCTGGCACGGCCTCGCCTCGCGCACCGAGAGCGAGCGCTACTCCTTCCTGGCCTCTCTGGAGTGGCAGCTGGAATCTCGTCTGGGGCTCGCCCTGCTGCTGGACGATCCCGGCGCCCGCCGGATCGCCTACGAGGACCTGCTGGCCTGGAAGGGTCAGGTCGCCCGCATGCTCGTCGCGACACGCGAGGAACTCTGGGCTGGGGTCGACGAAGAGCAGCGGGAGCTGTTCGAGGCGCTGCGTCGCACCCAATCGCGGCTCTCGAATCTCGCCTTTGCGACCGACATCCCCGATCGCGAGCGGCACGACGCCCAGTGCGCCGAGCTGATCGAGGAGCGCAGACGAATCGAGTTCGAACTGGCTCGTTCCGCCAGTGACTCCACAGAGGTCGAGGTCGCCGACTTTGAGGCCCTGCGCCAGGCGCTTCCGGAGCGCGCGGCCGCGGTCGACTTCTTCGCCTTCCGCCACTACCGACCCGCGCGCCGCGAGGGAAAGCGGACTCTCGAGATGGGCCTCTGGAGTGAACCGCGCCTCTCGGTCTGGATCACGCGCGCCGGATTCGAGGAGCCTCTGCACCTCGACCTCGGACCGGCTGCGGCGATCGAGGAGGCCGTTCAGGCCTACCTGAAGACGCTGGTACCAGGCCGCGGGGTCTCCTTGGTGCTCGAAGACCACGTGGAGCCGGCGGCCAGGAAGCTGCGCAAGCTCCTGTGGGAGCCCATGGCGGTCCACCTGGAGGGCGTGGAGACGGTCTTCGTTTCGCCCGGGGGATGCCTGGGGGCCTTCCCCTTCGGGGTGCTGCGCCTGGAGGACAGCACCTACCTCGTGGAGCAGCTCGGCTTCGTCTATCTGCAGGATCTGTCGGCACTCGTCCGGCGCGCCGAGAAGACGGAGTCGCGCTTCGACTCCCTGCTCTCCGTGGGCGGCGTCGACTACCGTCGCAGCGCCGTTCCCGCTGAGGACGCCGACCGCGGGAGTCGTGATCGAGCTCGCGCCCGCCTGCGCGGGAGCTTCACCGACTACTGGGAGCGTCTGCCCTCCACCCCGCGGGAATCGCAGGTCGTCTTCGACCTGCACGAAGAGACCTTCCTGCAGGCTGGCGAGCGTCTGCTCCTTCAGGGTGCCGAGCCCAGCGAGGAGCGGCTGCAGCTCGAGCTGCCTCGGTACTCGGTGGTGCACGTCGCGACGCACGGCTTCTTCCAGCCCGAGGGGTTGCCCTCGATGTGGGAGGAGGCGCGGAACGAGCTCGGAAGGGTCGAGGTGCGCCTGCGGGAGGAGATGGAACGGATGGTGGGGCGCCACCCCGGCCTGCTCTCGGGGCTGGTCTGCGCGGGCGCCAATGCCCCCCCCGAGGAGGGTCGTGAGGATGGCTACCTGACGGCGGAAGAGGTGGGCTGGCTCGACCTCTCGGGCGTGGAGCTCATGGTGCTCTCGGCCTGTGAGACCGGGCTCGGCCGCCGTCGATCGGGAGAGGGCCTGATCGGCCTGCGCCGTCAGTTCCGCACCGCGGGGGTCGAGACCGTGATCAGCTCCCTCTGGTCGGTCGGCGACGAGAGCACGGCTGCCCTGATGCGCGACTTCTACCGCAACCTCTGGGGGAGAGGGATGGGCCGGCTCGAGGCGCTGCGCGCCGCGCAGCTCTCGGCCCTGCGCCGCGATCGGGCGCAACAGGGCGGCCGGATGGGACCGCAGACCTGGGGCGCCTTCGTGCTGAGCGGTGAGTGGCGGTGAGGGGAGCGGGCTGGAGGCCCGCTTGCCTCGCTACAGGAACACGCCCTTGAGGATGAAGAAGAAGCAGGCCGCCAGGATGGCGCCGACCGGCAGGGTCACCACCCAGGAGGTGATGATCTTGACCACCGTCCGCATGTCGATGGCGGCGATGCCGCGGGCGAAGCCGACCCCCAAGACCGACCCCACGATGATGTGGGTCGTCGACACCGGTAGGCCCAGACGCGAGGCCATCACCACGGTGGAGGCAGCGGCCAGCTCGGCGCAGAAGCCGCGCGAGGGGGTCAGCTCGGTGATCTGCGTGCCGATCGTCCTCATCACCCTGTAGCCCATCGT
>CAZDQL010000099.1:5434-23861 GCA_964507325.1 uncultured Planctomycetaceae bacterium
CAGGTGCTTGAGGCCCTTGAAGACGGTGACCAGGGCGATGAGCACGCCCATGAAGAAGATGTAGACGGGACCGTACCTCTTGGCGTTGGCCATCGGGTTGTCCGTGTCCAGGATGAGCCTGCGCACGCTCAGGGTCAGGAGGAAGGCGATCGTCCCCCCCAGCACCGGCGAGATCAGCCAGCTGGCGACGATGCTGCCGATCTTCTCCCACTCGACCGACTCCATACCGATGCCCACCGTACCGAAGCCCACCAGCGCGCCAACGATGGTGTGTGTCGTGGACACCGGCCAGCCGAAGTGGCTGGCCACCATCAACCAGGTCCCCGCGGCCAGCAGTGCCGCTAGCATGCCCAGGACCAGGATCTCCGGCGATGGGACCACCGAGGCATCGATGATCCCCTTGCGGATGGTGCTCGTTACGTGGCCTCCGGCGAGGAAGGCGCCCGAGAACTCGAAGATCGCGGCGATGATGATCGCCTTGCGGACGGTGATGGCACCCGATCCAACCGAGGTCCCCATGGCGTTGGCGACGTCGTTGGCGCCCACGCCCCAGGTCATGTAGAGGCCGAAGATGACGGCCAGGCCAATCAGGATCGCGGCGTATTCCACGCGGTCAACTTCGTCCTGGGCTGCGAGGAATCACGGCGGGGGTCTCGATCGTGCGTGAGGATGGGGAGTGCCTGTCAGCGAGCGATCAGCAGACGTAGGCGATCGCCTACATCCTCTGCGTAGTCCGCGATGTCACCGATCAGCTCGATCAGCTGGAACCAGAAGACGACCGATAGCGGCTTGAGGTCGTCCTCGTGCGCGAAGAGGTCCGTCGTCAGCGCCATGCCCTGGTCGTCGGTCTCCGACTCGATGTCACCCAGCTCCTCGACCATCGACTCGACCATGTCCACGGCGCGACCGCGGAAGCCCATCTCCAGCAGCTCGTCGAGCTCGTTGATGATCCGATCGCACTGACGCACCGCGTCGAGGTTGCGCTGGACGTACGGCAGCAGGCGGGCGCGCATGAAGTCGGGGATCTCGAAGCTGCGCATGACGAGCAGGCCGGCAACGTCCTGGGCCGTGTCGGCGATGCTGTCCTGGGCGTGCAGGAGGTCGAGCAGGTCGCGCCGATCCACCGGCATGAACATGCTCTTGGGAAGGTGAGCGCGGATGTCGTTCTTGATCGCGTCCGCCGCGTTCTCGAGCTCGAAGATGCGTTCCTTGGCCGTCACCAGGGAGTCCTTGTCCCCGGCCAGCAGGGCCTCGAAGAGGGGTATGGTCTCCGTCGCGCAGGCTTCGACCGTCTGCATGTGCTCCTTGGTCGGCCCGAAGGGTGAGCGGCCGAAGAGCTTCGCGATAGGGTTTGTGGTCCGCATTCCTGAGCTCCGAGTGGGTGGTCGGGGGCGGTGAGCCCAGGGGCTCCCCCCCCGGCCGTGGGCGGGACGATACCAGGGTGCCAGGGCAACTCCAGATCGAGCGGAGAAAGCCGTGGCTCCGTGGGAGGGGGGTCGATAGGAGTCGCCCTCCGCTCGGGTTCCCTCGTTTCGGTGGCCCCCCTTCCAGCGACTCGACCCGGTTCGCTACCAGCTCCCCGAGGACCTGCGCAGCCGCCTCCCCGGCCCCGTGTTCGTCATTCGGCTGAACCGGGCGCGGGCCAACATCGCCCCTGTGATCGATGCCGCGGGCGGCGGTCAGGGGTGGCGAGGACTGCTCGCAAAGACGGATCGCGTCCAGCCGCTCAAGGCCATGCTGGCCACGGCTGAGACGAGGAAGACGCCCATCCCGAGGATCGAGGTGCTACAGGAGGCCGCGAGCCCAGCGGCCACCCGCGTGGTCGAGATCTCCGGGGCGTCCGCCAGCACCGTCAGACCCTCGTAGAGCCCGCTGAACTGGCCGAGGAAGCCCAGGGCCAGTGCGATCACGCCCCAGAAGAGGATGGCGCGGTTGCCGTAGCGGATGCGAGAGGCGTCCTCGGGGCGGGCGAGGCCCAGGCGCCGGACGTTCAGCAGGATGAGCACCGCCAGCACGGCGGCGATGACGAGCAGGAGCCAGCTCCATTGGCCCCCTTGTCGGAAGAGTTCCAGCATGATCAGTCTCCATTCGTGGCTTGGATGGGGGGCAGGAGGAGGAGCTCGGCCTCGGCTTCCTCGATGCGCGCGATCTTGTTCGCGAGCAGGAACCAGGCTGAGAGGATCAGGATTGCCGTGAAGAGACAGACGACGAGCAGCGCCGCGCTGGCGAGCATCCAGTGCATGAAGAACCACGGCGAGGGCTCCTCGACGAGCGAGGCGCGGCGCGCGACCCGATAGAGCTCGACCCACACGCCGCCCACCCCGATCAGCAGGCTCGCGCCGGCGAGGGCGGGCAGGAGGGCGAGCCCGCGGCGCAGCCGGCGCCCAGCGTGGTCCTGCCGCAGCCAGGCGCCGTAGACCTTGGGGAGGACGGTGAAGAGCGCGACGGCGGCGAGGGCCAGCACGGGCCACACGCAGAGGCCGGCCTGCGTGAAGATCCTCTCCGTCAGGACGAGCTTCCCGGATCCGAGGAGGACGAAGGCCACCACGACCGCGAGCAGTACGCGCTCCCAGCGCCGCTGAGCCTGCGCGCTCAGGCGCTCGAGGAAGCGCCGGTAGCCCCCGGCGTGCACGGCGACGAGCTGGGAGATCGCCTCGTCGGAGAGATCGCAGCGCTCGAGCGCCCGGGCCAGCGCTTCCTCCTCGGGAAGCCCGCGGCTCTCGAAGTGCCGGCTCAAGGCCTCCAGGTCCCCGGCGATCTCCAGGAGCACCCGCGATCGAGCGGGTTGGGGGAGATCGAGCCTGCCTTCGAGCTCCCGTAGCACCTCCCCGAGACGCTTCATGCGTCCGCCCTCCCGAGGAACTCCAGGAAGCGCGCACAGAATCCCTCCCAGGCGACGCGCAGCTCCCCCACGTGTCGGCGCCCCTGCTTGGTGATCGCGTAGCGCTTGCGCCGGCGCCCGCCCGCCCCCGGATCCCAGGTGCCCCGGATGCGCCCCTCCTGCTCGAGCTTGTGCAGGATCGGGTAGAGGGTGCCGTGCTTGAAGCGGAAGGCCCCGGCGCTGCGCTCCTCGATGTCGAGGGCGAGCTGGTAGCCGTGGAGGGGACCGTCGAGGAGCGCGGCCAGGATCAGGGCCTCGTGGAAGCTCTTGGTCAGGCTCTGGGGCTCGAGGGAGGGGTTCTTGGCCATCGGGTGGGCGACCGGGATCGGGGCGCCGGTCGTTCGCTTATATATCGAATCTCGATATATAGAACGTCGAAATATGGCCTTTTTCGCGTCGGTCTCCCCGCGGCCTCAGTTTCAGGCCCGGCGACCCGCCCCGGCGAGCTCACGCCAGCGCCGCCCCGCCGCGCGCCCGGTGAGGATCTCCAACCCCGCGACGACGCCCCGCTCCGGCTCCGCCATGGTGTTCGCCGGGCGCAGGAACGAGAAGCGGAAGCGGCCCTTCTTCGTCTCGACCGTCATGCCTCCGCCGAACGTGTACCACGGGAAGGAGAGCTCCACTGCCTCGACCGGTTCGTCGAGGATCGAGACCCCCTCCTCCTCGACCTCGAGCTGGCGCTCCAGGTCGGGCGTCCCGCAGAGCTCGCCGAGCTTCTGCAGGCGCCTGGCGGAGAGCGTCCCCACCCCGTAGAGCCTGTACGTCAGGCGCCCGCCCGCCAGGGAGAGAGCGCCGGGAGAGCTGCCTGTCAATCCCGACAGGAGCCAGGCCGAGGACTCGAGTTGCGCATCCGTGCTGATCTTGCTCACGGCAGTCTCCTCCGCTGTCTGCGTCTCAGGTCCCCACACCGTAGTCGCCCGGACCCGATGGGCGCAACGATCACCGCCACGTCCCTGGACAGGGTGACTAGCCCGCCAGCTCCCGCAGCGCCTGCGACAGGCGGGCGTGGCGGGAGGCGAGCTGGTCCACGGCCCGCTCCGAGCGGGCGCCCTTGCTTCGAATCACGCGCAGCAGGGCGCGCTTGTCCCGCGCGCTCCAGCGCGGGAGCTCCGGCACCATCGCCAGGAGCGGGGCGTAGAGCTCGAGCGCTCGCCGCTCGGGGATCGTCCACCCGCGGATGCTGCGCACCCCCAGGAGTCGGCGCACCTGCGCGACAGAGGAGCGCAACGCCCGGCGCCGGTCGCCGCCGAAGCGCTCGGCGATGAAGCGGCTCTGACGCATGCCGATGGCGCCCAGATCGAGGGGCAGGCAGGTCCCCTCCGAGATGTCGAAGTAGGCGTAGGTGTGCGACAGCGCACGCAGGGTCTTGACGTCCGAACGGTAGGCCGCGTCGGCGGCCATCTTCTGCTCCTCCCGGCGCGCCAGCGCCTCCACCTCCGGGTTCGTGGCCCGGAAGCCGAGCTTGCGGTAGAACCAGAAGGCGCCGGTGCGGATGGCGGCGGGGTTGCCCTCCCCCATGCCGTAGGAGGTCAGGTAGAAGTAGCGCACCCCCAAGACCTGGTGCAGGCTGCGCATGAACTGCGCGTAGATGGTGCGGATCTCCGCGCCGCGGAACTCGGGGAAGAGGTTGATCCCCATCTCGCAGCAACCCAGGCAGACGCTGGCGGGACCGTAGCCGATCGGCACGCCGTTCTTCAGGATCAGGAAGAAGTAGGCGGACTCCAGGGTGTCGCGGTACTCCGGCACCACGCCGATCAGCGCCACGCGCAGGCCGTGGCCGCACTCGACCAGGGTGGCGTCGGCGGGGTTGGCGTACATCAGGGGGGCGATCTCGAGCAGGCGGCTGCAGAGCGCGGCGTCGGCGAGTCGGATCAGGCGCTCGCCGCGAGCGGGGGTCAAGAGCCGCAAGCGCGGCAGGGGACGCGCGATCTCCCGGGCGAGTCGCGGCTGGGCGCGGGAGATCTCTCGCCTCTGGAAACGGATCTCGTCCACCTCCCAGGCGAGCTCGCAGCGGCCCGTGCCCGGCTCGGCCAGGTGGTAGCGGACCGGAATCCCGCACTGGTCGTAGACGAAGGCGCGCTGCTCGAGGGGCAGTCCCGAGCCCTCGAAGATCGCCACCAGGTGCTCCAGATTCGAGAGGCTGCGATCGCCCTGCGAGCCGGCGGCCCACTCGTCCATCGTCAGGCGGATGTCGTCCAGCCCCTGGCACTCGTTGTTGGTGACGAAGAGCACCAGGGCGTTGTGCAGGGCGCACTGCTCCTCGAGCTCGTCGAAGACGACGTCGCAGCAGCCGGGGAAGCTGGTCAGCAGGCGCCGCACGGTCGGGTAGGAGAAGGGGTGGCGGTTGACGGCGCCGGGGAAGCCGCTGTCCGCCAGGGCCGCCGTCTCCTCCCCATCGGGGAGCTCCCCCACCCGCTCCCGCAGGGACCCGCCGACCTCCACGACCCGCTCCAGCACCCCTTCGCCGTCGGGGTAGGCGCGCATGAAGCAGAGCAGGTCGTGGAGCACGGCGAGCTTGCGGACCGGTAGACGCTCCGCCCCGTCCAGCTCCTCCAGGAGCTGGAGCTTCTGGCGGGCCGCCCCCCTCCCGAAGCTCCGCGAGAGGGCCTGCAGGCGGTCGACGGGGTGCATGTGGGGCGGGCGGTGGCTCCTACTCGCCTACTGCTTCTCGACGGACATCTCCTCCAGGAGCTGGTCCACGGCGCGGTCCATGTCCTCGCCGCGCACGTCCCGGAAGCGGATCACGCCCGCGTGATCCAGGACGTAGATCGTCGGCCAGCCGGTGACGTTCCAGCGCGTCGAGATGGGGCCGCTCTTGGATCCCCCGTTCCAGAAGGAGCGCCAGGTGATCCCCTGCTTGGCGATCACCTTCTTGAGCTCCTCCCGGTCGTCGTCGCTGTTGACGCCGATCAGGGCAAAGGGCTCGTCCTTCAGTCTCTTCACGAGCGACCGCTCGTGCGGGTACATGGCCCGGCAGGGGCCTCACCAGTCGCCCCAGAAGTCGAGCACCACCACCTTGCCGCGGTAGTCGCTGAGCTTGAAGGCCACGCCGTCGATGTCCTCCCCCTCGATGTCGGGCGCCACCATGCCGATCTGCAGGTGGCGCAACTCGAAGAGGTTGCACTCCGCGGCCTTGCCGAGCGTCGCCCCGCGCGTGGGGACGTCGGCGTACACCCCGACGACCAGCTCGAAGAGTTTCTCGGCCTTGCCGGCCAGGACCTTGGGGTCGGTTTGGCTGAGCCGCGCCGTCGCGTCCGCGCCCATCCAGGACTCGTAGACGGCTTTGAGGTCGGCGTCGGCGTCCTTCAAGGTGCGGGCCGCGGAGACCTGCTGCATCAGATTGCGCGCCATGGTGTAGCACGCGGTGCCCTTCACCTCGTGGTCGGGAGAGCTGTCGTAGATCTTCTGCAGGAGCGCTTCACCGTCCCCGAGTCGGTACGTGAGCATCCCGCAGACGGTCTTCATGTGCGGGCTCTCGATGTGGTCGGCGATCAGTGTGTCGAGTGCCGGCCCCGATTGTTCGGGGTCTTGGGAGTTGGACGCGATCCAGATCGGGGCCCCCGCGGCGACCTCGGTCCCCGGGAACTCGTCCGCCAGGGCGCGGAAGCGGGGCACCCACTGCGCCGGATCGGGGCGTCCCTCCTCCATCAGCACTTGACGCTCCTTCTCGTCGGCCTCCTCGTAGCGCTCCCAGTAGGCACTCCTCGCGTCGTCGAACTCCTCCTCGAGCTCGGCCAGCCGGTCCTCGGCCGCGGCCAGCTCCGAGGCCTCGTCGCGCGTCTTGGCTGCGTCGTCTTGAGCCCGCGCCGGAGCGGCGTGGGCTGTGGCGATCGCCAGGGCGATAGCCGCGCAGATTGCGATTGACATGGTTCCGTCTCCTCGTGACGAACGGAAGCGGGGACTGGGTGGGGTCTCCTTTGTACCCGGCCGTCGCTCCTCCGCAATGCAGCCGTCGCGGAACCCGCGCCCTTCCGCGTCAGTCGTAGGCAAGGGCAGCCTGTGCCGCGGCGGCGCGACGTCCCCCGGGCGATGGTGAGGGAAAAGCCCTACTCCCCGCGGATCTCGGCCAGCAGTCGAACCAACCGGTCCCGCACCTCGGGATGCTCCGCCGCCACGTCCGTCGTCTCGCCGGGATCCGCCAGCATGTCGAAGAGCCGCACGGCGTCGAAGGGCTTGCCCTTGGGCTGCTGGCGCCCGCCGGAGCCGCTGGAGAAGACCGCCTTCCAGCGCCCGTCCCTGAGCGCGAAGGTGCCGTTGGCCGAGTGGTGCACGACCGGCGCGCCGCGACTCGCCCCCTCCTCTCCGCGCAGGAGAGCGAGCAGCGAGGCGCTGTCCTCCGCCGCGCCCGCGGCCACCTCGACGCCCACCACGCTGGCGAAGGTGGCGAAGAGATCGACGTGACAGATCGGCTCGGCGCACTGTGAGCCCGCCGCGACCTTGCCCGGCCAGCGCACGAAGAAGGGGACGCGGTGGCCACCCTCGTAGATGTCCGCCTTCGTGCCGCGCCACGGGCCGTTGGGCTCGTGGTGGCTGGGGCAGTAGCCGTGGTCCTTCGGCTGCGTGACGTGATCTACGGCTCCCTCCTCCCGCCGGTACATGTAGGAGCCGTTGTCCGACGTGTAGAGGACGAGGGTGCGCTGGGCGACGCCGGCGTCGTCGAGCGCCCGCAGCACGCGCCCCACGCTCCAGTCGACCTGATGGATGAAGTCGCCGTACTCGCCGAGACCCGTCTCCCCGCGAAAGTGGTCGTGGGGCAGCGTCGGCTTGTGGGGAGCGGTGAGGGGCATGTAGAGGAAGAAGGGCTCCTCGCCCTCTGCCGATTCCTCGATGAACGCTACCGCCTCACGCGTCAGGTCGTCGAGCACGTTCTCCAGCCGGAAGTCGAGCGAGCGCGGGCCCTGGCGCACGAAGTGAGGGAACTTCTGCGCCTGCTGCTGCACCGTGGGCAGGGCGGCGAAGCGGTCGTCGCGCACGTAGACGTAGGGCGCCATGTCCAGGGACGCGGTGACCCCGAAGTACGTGTCGAAGCCGTGGTGGGTCGGCCCATCGCTGATCACTCCGGGGAAATCGATCCCCGGGTCGCCCGCCCACTGCGTCGTGTCGGCCTCTGGCGTGAGCTTGGGCAGGGCCATGCCGAGGTGCCACTTGCCCACGGCTCCCGTGCGGTAGCCCGCGCCCTGGAGCAGGGTGCCCAGGGTCGGCTGTTCCGGGTCGAGCAGGGGCGGGCTGTAGCCGCCGAGCACCCCACTCTTCAGGGAGGAGCGCCAGCAGTAGCGCCCGGTGAGCAAGCCGTAGCGCGTCGGCGTGCAGACCCCCGACGGTGAGTGCGCGTCGGTGAAGGTCATCCCCTGGGCCGCGAGTCGATCGAGGTTCGGGGTGGGGATGCGCGACGCGGGATTCAGGGCGTGCACGTCCCCGTAGCCCATGTCGTCGGCGAGGATCACCACCACGTTGGGGAGGGACTCCGGGGACTGCGAGAAGGCGGGTAGCAGGGAGAGGGTGAGCAGGGTCTGGATCATCACAAAGCTCCGGGATTCGAGGTGGGATCCTAGCACCGGCGCCGACCCGACCCGCTCCCGGTGAACCGAACGCGAATTCTTTTCCACCGTCGTGTGGGCGTGAAGTCCGTCTGTGTCCAGCAGCCCGGGATACGTTTCGAGGAACGCGCGGCCGGGAGAGCCGCGTGTCGCCCAATAACCGCACAGCTACGCAATCATGATCCGCAAGTCCTCCCTCCTCCTGCTCGGCGCTGCGCTCGCCACGCCCGCCTTCGCCGACGGCGCCGAGACCCTCGGTGCTCCGACCCTCCCCTACGCCAGCGGCGACGTGCTGCTCGCCGGCACAGGGCTGCACGACGCCCAACCCGGGACGATCGCGATCGAGATTCCCGCCGACGCGGACGTGCTCCAGGTCGTCGCGTACTGGGATGGCCTCGACAAGCCGACCGACACGCAGGGCGACTTCGACACCGTGGGCCTGAACGGCATCGCGGTCACGGGGTCGCGCATCGGCGGCGTCACGAACTTCTGGGCCAAGTACTACGCGTCCGGGTATCGGGCGGACGTGACCGACCTGGGCCTCGTCGGTCCGGGCCTGAACACGATCACCGTGGAGGATCTCGACTTCACCTACTCGAACAACGGCCTCTCGCTGGTCGTCATCCTCGACGATCCCGAGACCGCGCTCACCGTGCACGACGGTCTCGACTACGCCCACTTCAAGTTCGACAGCCCCTACGACGCGGTCGTGCCGATGGTCTACGAGTTCGACCCGGAGCCGATCGACCGCGAGGCGACCGCGAACCTGATCATCGGCGGCGTGGGCTTCGAGCGTCCGAGCGTGATTGAAGTGCGCGTCGACGGCGCGCTGACCCTGGAGGAGATCGACCTGCTCGACGCCAACGCCGGCCCCGAGCTCGACGTGCACCAGCTCGACTTCACCGTGCCCGCGGGGGCGACCGAGGTCACGATCGAGTTGTTCTCCGAGGACCGCGGTGGGCGCTTCACGGGCAACCTGCAGTGCTCGCTCACCTGGCTCTTCTCCGGCTTCGAGCTCACGACTCCCACCGACGAGGAGTTCCACGGCTTGGATCCCCACTGGTGGAAGTGCCACTGGTGGCGCTGGGATCCTTGGTACACCCCGAACAACTACACCACGATCCTCCTCACCGACCGCTTCAATGACACCTTCGGCGTGAGCCCCTGGGAGTCGGGCATGTGGAGCAAGCGCCGCCTCTGGGCGGGGCTCGTGGGCTGGGGTAGCTGGTGGAACCCGATGCGTCGCTGGCTGAACCGCGAAGCGGTCGCCGCGCTCGCCAACGCCGACGCTGCGGACATCAACTACCCGTTCACGGTCGAGGAAGTGAAGGATCTCTACCGCGACGCGGTCGGCGCGATCGACGGCCCCGAGACGATCGAGAGCGTGCTCTGGATCTTCTATGACGCGAACCGACTGGGCTGCCCCTTCTAGTTCGAGCGGATCCCCTGTAGGGCCGCCGCCCCCTTCGATCGGAGGGGGCGGCGGCTCGGTTGTTGGGGAGATGCCGCCCGCGGCGAGTCGCGCTCAGCGACGACCGACGAGCTCGTAGAGCCGGAACTGGTCGCGCTCGCGTTGCGGCGGGCTGCAGTAGCGCAGCTGGAAGCCGCGCACGCGCTCGAGGGCTTTGCGATCCACCTGCATGAACGCCCACGCCGCCGTGCCCTGAGCGGGGATCTCCTGCGCTTGCGGCACGCCGCCGACCCAGCGGTAGGGCCAGAGCACGTAGCGGTCGACGAGCAGGTAGCGCGTGTCGTACTTGCGGCACAGGTCCCCGACGTCGCGCACGGTGCCCTGCAGGAAGGTCGTGTAGAACTCCTCGATCCGCCGCCGGCTCTCCGCCGTCTCGTACTTCGGCTGCAGCAGCATCGGATTGCGCGAGTGCGCGAGGATCGAGGTCGCGACGACGTAGTCGCCCAGGATCGCCTCGTCCTCCGGCAGCTCCTGCTCGATCCAGCGCACCAGGCGGCGGATCTCCTCGCGGCGCTCCTGCGGCTGGTACCAGGTCTGCACCTGGCTGCCCACGCGTGAGAAGAAGTACTCGCCCTGCGCGAGGATGGCGACGACCAGCACCACCTCCAGGACCGCCGGCCAGCGCGAGCGTCTGAGCAGCGTGACGGCCAGGATCGGCGCGAGGAGGCTGGGGAGGATCAGCACGCGACGTACGAGCCAAGCGACGACCAGCGTGCCCGCCGCCGCGGCGCCGAGGAGCGAGGGCGCCGTCTCGCCCTTGCGCCACGTCCAGCCGGGGACGGCGAGCGCGATGCCGAGCGCCAGGAAGAGCAGCCCCGCCCCCAGCCCGATCGAGAGGTCGTCGAGGGTCGACGTGCTGAAGGGCCCCTGCCACAAGAGGCGCGCCCCGAAAGGCAGCGTCTCAGCGTTCTCGGGCAGCGTGCCGAGGTGCGTGAGCTTCGCCCAGAAGAACTCGAAGACGTGCGAGTAGTCGCTTCCGCCGCCCGCGATCCAACGCGTCAGGCCCATGCCGAGGGGCACCGTGATCGCCAGCGTGCCGACGCCCACCAGCACCTGCCGCCCGCGCTTCCAGTCCAGCCGCCGCCCGACCAGCGCCACGACCAGCAGCGCGACGCACATCTGCATCGGGAGGGAGAACAGGAACAGCTTGCTGCGCAGCACCGGGACGGCCAAGGACGCCAGCGCGGCGACCGCCGGCAGGATCCACAGGCGCGGGACCTCGAACGCGTTGCGCCCCCCGCGCACGAACCACAGGAAGACCGCCAGCGCCTCGAGCGTGACGATGAACGCCATCATGTGCCACGAGGCCAGGGCCAGCACGAGCGCCAGCGCGGCGAACACGAAGCTCTTCCACGTGCCGACGCGCACCGCGCGCGCCACGAGCCAGAGGTGGATGGCAAAACAAGGCAGGCTGAACTCCTCGCGCTCGTAGATCAGGCCGACCGTGCGGTAGCTGAACGGCAGCGCCGCGTACAGCGCGGCGGCGTACACGGCCCAGCGCACCTTGCGCCCCAGCTCCCACGAAAGGCCGTAGACCCCGACGATGCTGAAGCTGGCGAAGATCCCCATCACCCAGACGGCGAAGGTGTGCAGGGCCATGCCACCCCCGAAGAGGAGATAGCACCAGGCGACGAGATACTCCTGGCAGACCGTGAACATCGCCGGCATGTCGGCCGGCTCGGGGTGCTGGATGCGCGCATCGGCGCGGAAGTCGTCCGGCGGGAGCCCGCCCGCTTCGACGATGCGCTCGACGGTGTAGTGGATCAGCCCCGTCTCGCTCTTCAGCATCCCCTCGGGGTGGACGCTGTCGAAGCCGGGGTCGTTCAGCGCGCCATTGATGCGAACCGTCGCGCACAGCGCGAGGATCGCGAGCATGACGAGCAAGCCGACGACGTGCGCGCGCCGTGAGTCCTCCGGCTCGAGGTCGCTCTGCTCGTCAGCCATGGGCACGGGCCATCATCGAGTACGTCCGAGTGATGTCAAGCCGGCGCGCTCAGCTCGAGACGCCCTGCGCTACGCCCGGGGATTACATGTCGGCCCCATGTCACGCTCGGCTCCGCCGACTATGATGCCCATACTCCCCGCTACCCATGCACGCGCTCGAGTCCAAAGCCCTCCCCCTGCTCACCTGCGTCCTCCTCTTGGTGCCCGGTTGCGGCCAGGGGAACGAGCGGCTGCCGAACGTGCTGCTCATCAGCCTCGACAGCGTGCGGCAAGACATGCTGAGCTGCTACGGTCGGGAGTCGCGCTTCGCGCCGGGGGTCCCGACCACGCCCCACATCGACCGCCTCGCCGCGGAGGGCGTGCGCTTCGAGGACGCCTACTCATCCTCGTCCTGGACGCTGCCCGCCCACGTCTCGCTCATGACCGGCCTGCCGGACGTGGCGCACGCGGTCGAGATCGACGACCTGCGCCTGTCGGAGGGGAGCGAGACCTTGGCCCGCATCCTGGACGACAGGGGCTACCGCACGGCCGGCTTCTTCTCCGGCCCGTACCTCGCGCCGCGCTACGGCTTCCAGGACGGATTCGAGCGCTACGAGTCCTGCTGCAGCGAGGAGCTCGACGAGGCGATGGAGAGGGAGGCGCGCGCCGAGAAGGCGCTGCGCAGCCTGAAGCCGGGTGAGCCGGGACTGCAGGAGTTGATCGCCGAGCGCGTATCCGCGGGAGAGCGCGTCGCCTACCTCTCGCACGTGGACGTCAGCTCACAGGTGGTCACCGATGCCGTCTTGAAGGAGCTCGAGCGGGCGCGCGGCGATGAGCGCCCGTGGTTCATCTTCGCGCACTACTTCGACCCGCACTACGACTACGTTCCCCCTGCGCCACACGACAGCCGCTTCGATCCGGACTACGAGGGCCCGATCACGGGGGAGGACTTCGACAAGAACCCCGCCATCAGCACCCGTCAGCCGACGCGCAGGGATGCCCAGGCCCGCAGCCGCGTGATCGGCGATCGAGATCTCGAGCACATCTGGTCCCTCTACGACGGCGAGATGGAGTGGACCGACAAGCAGGTGGGACGCATCCTCGACGAATTGCGCGCACGGGGTGAGCTGGACGACACGCTGGTCGTCCTGCTCTCCGACCATGGGGACGAGTTCTTCGAGCACGGGAACATCGGCCATCGCAAGACGCTCTTCGAGGAGGTCTTGCGCATTCCGCTGGTGATGCGCTACCCAGCCGCGCTTCCGGCCGGCAGGGCGGTGCGCGGCGTGGCCTCGATCGGCGACGTCTACGCGACCGTGCTGGAGGTCCTCGACCTACCCATGCCCTCGGGGACCTGTTCGCGCTCGCTCCTCCCGCTGGTGGACGACGACCCCGATCCCGCCGATCGCACGGCGCTCGGTCGCTTGGTCGTCACCCGGCCGTTCGAGAACCAGAGCGGGGTGCGCGGCATGCAGGTCTCGATCCAGGAGGCCTTCATCTCGTGGCCGATCAAGATCATCCGCGAGCGGCGCTGGATGGAACCCAATCCCGGCGCGAATCCGGGGCAACTGGCCGAGGCCCGCGAGAGGGCGGAACGCAGGCGCGAGGCGGAGTTCGAGCTGGCCTGGATCGATCTCGAGGCGTCGCCCGGGGAGCCGCGCGCGAGCTACTCGAGGGACTTCAGCGATCCGCGGGCCGCGGCGGTGCTGAAGCAGTACCGCGAGTCCTACGGCCGGCTGCTGCGGCGACGTGCCGCTCCCGGCGCCGCGGACCCGAGTGCCTCCTCCAGTCGACTTCAGGGACTCGGGTACGGCGGTGGCGAGCCGACGGAGATCGACGAGATGCTGGTGGAGCGCTTCGCCATCTCGCCTCCGGGAGGGAAGTAGCGCGTAGCGCCCGCCGTGCGCGGTCGGAGAGCTCCCAGGGACCAGGGGGGGCACCGCGCAGGCAACTCCCGGGCACTTGAGGTTCAGACGGAGGGCGATGACGTCGAATCTTTGGGAGTCCCTACTCCTCCCCGAACCTCCTTCCCCGGCGTGACTGACGTCGCGACCTCGGAATCGGAGGCCGAGTCCTTACCATCCCATCGTGCTCAAGAACATCGGCTCCAACTGGGCTCTCAACGCGGTCCAGATCCTGGTCTTCATGGTGCTCACGCCCTTCGTGGTGGACACCCTCGACCGGGGGCCGTTCGGGATCTGGGAGTCGATCTTGGCCGTCGCGGGGCCCCTGCAGCTCCTGATCCTGGGGGTGCCGATGGCCACGGTGCGGACCGTCAGCGCGCACCTGGCGCGCGACGAGGAGCAGGAAGCACGGCGAGCGCTGGGCACCTGCGTCAGCATCGCCCTGGTGATGGGGGCCCTGACGCTGGTGGTGGGAGCCCTGATCTACGTCGGCTTCGACGCGGCGCTGCTCCAGAGCGAGAAGTGGGACCTCTCCGCCGCCGCCATCACCGACGCGCGGCGCGCCTACTGGATCTTCGTCGCCAACCTGGCCTTCGGCTTCTGCCTGCGCCTGCCCTACGCGATCTTCGACGCCCACCACGACTTCATCCCGCGCAACCTGGTGATGGCGAGCGGGTTCGTGATCAAGCTCGGCCTGACGGTCCTCTTGCTGTCGGCGTCGGCGACCCTCACCACCCTGGCTTGGGTACAGCTCCTGGTGGCCGTGATCGAGTTCGCGGCGGCGCTGGCCGTCTCCCGTGCGCGCCGGCACCGGGTGACCTTCCGCCCCGGGGGCTTGGAGTGGCGCCGGGTGCGCGAGATCCTCTCCTTCAGCATCTTCGCCCTGCTGCTCAACATGGGGGCGATGCTCGCCTTCCGCATCGACGCCATCGTGGTGGGACTCTTCCGCGACCAGGACGCGGTCACGACCTACGCCCTGGGCAACAAGATCTTCGACCCCTTCATCAACCTGCTGCTCGCGATCGGGATGGTCGTCATGCCGATGGCGACCCAGCTCGCGGCGACCGGCGCGGTGGACCAGGTGCGCGAGGTGCTGCTCAAGTGGTCGAAGGTGGCCGCCACCCTGGTCCTGATGCTGGGGGTCTACCTGGTGGTCCTGGGACCCGAGTTCCTGGCCTGGTGGTTCGGCGGAGACTACGTGCCGGAGAGCGGGCGACTGCTGCAGATCCTGATGGTCTCCTTCTTCATCTTCCTCCCCGTGCGCGGCGTGGCCCTGCCGGTGCTGATGGGGGTCGGACGGCCGCGCAAGCCCGCCTTCGGGCTCTTGGCGATGGGGCTCTTGAACCTGGCCCTGAGCGTGACCCTGGTGGGTCGCTACGGGGTGACCGGGGTGGCGCTGGGAACGGCGATCCCCAACGTGCTCTTCGCCTCCCTCTTCGCGGTCGCCGCCTGCCGCGAGCTGGGGGTCTCCCCGGCGGAGTTCGGCCGCTACGTGGCCGGCCGGCCGCTGCTCGGAGCCCTCCCGGGGGCGGCCCTGCTCCTGGCCGCCAAGTACTGGGTCGGGGTGGAGGGTCTGGCGCCCCTGGTCGCCTGGGGCCTGGCCTTCGTGGTGGTCTTCGGGGCGGCCCAGGTGCTCTTCGTCTGGCGCGGGGACCGGTATTTGGATCTGGGTGCCAAGCTCGCCGCGCGCCTGGGCCGAAGGGAGGGCGCATGACGCCGGTCGAGATCTGTGCCCTGATCCTGGGCGGGGGAGTGGCGGCGCTCATCGTCGGTGAGCTCGCCACCCGCGCTTGGCTGCGGGCCCGAGGGAACTACTACGTGCTGAAGCGCTGGGCGCGCACGGTGAACGAGATCGACCGCACCTCCCTGCCCACCCTGGAGGAGCAGGCGCGCATCGAGGTCAACGGCGACGGGGAGCGCGGCCCCGAGCTGCCGCGCGACACGGCCGGGACCTACCGCGTGCTGGTGTGCGGGGGCAGCGCGGCGGAGTGCTTCCTGCTCGACCAGGCGAGTACCTGGCCGGCGGTGGTGCTGCAGGCGCTGGCGCCGGAAGCGTCGCGCCTGGGGGCGCACGGCGTGCACGTGGGGAACATCTCCCGCTCCCTGGTCGCCTGCGACTACATCGAGATGATGCTCGCCCGGGTGCTGCCGCACTACACCCGCCTGGACGTGGTGGTCCTGATGGTGGGGGCCAGCGACGTGGTGGCCTGGCTCGAGCGCAGCACGCCGGAGGTGGTCGAGGAGGGGGAACGCAAGAGCTCCTACGCCTTCGAAGAGCACCCGGAGGGGCCCTTCGGCTGGACGCCGGGCACCTTGGCGCTGCGGCGGGTGGTCTCCCTCTGGCGGCGCCGTCTCCTGCGCCCCGTGGGTCGCCGCACCCAGGCGGGCGCGCGCTTGATCGCCAACCGCGCCATGCGCGCCCGCGGCGAGATGGTGGACGAGATCCCCGACCCGACTCCGATGCTGGTCCACTTCGAGCGCTGGCTACGCCGCACCGTGGAGACGGCGCGCGGCAAGGCCTCGCGGGTGCTGGTCGTGCGTCAGCCCTGGCTGCGCAAGGCCTTCACCCCCGAGGAGGACCAGCGCCTGTGGAACTTCGGCGGGGGGCGCCCCTACCTGGAGGAGGTCACCACCTACTACTCCCACGACGTGGTGAACCGTCTGATGGGCGGAGTGGACCAGGTGGCGGCGCGGGTGGCGGACGACATGGGGGTCGAGTCCCTGGACCTGATGCAGCGCCTCTCCCACGACTTCGAGACCTTCTACGATCGCCTGCACTTCACCCCCGCCGGGGCGCGGGTGGTGGGCACGGCGGTGGCGGAGGCGATCCTGGAGGGGGCGGACTAGAACTCGATCTCGTCGGTCTGCAAGCCCTCCAGCACCCTGACGACCAGCCGCGTCACGCGCTTCACCTTGCCGTAGTCGATCTTCTCGGCGGTGTCGGTCGGCTTGTGGTAGTCGCCGTGCACGTCGGCGAAGATGAAGGCCACGGGGATCTTCAGGTTCTTGGAGAAGGAGGCGTGGTCGCTGCGGCTCCAGTAGCTGTCCGCGCTGTTGAGCTTGGTAAAGCCCTCCAGCCTCATGTTCTCCTCCACCAGCTCGGTCAGGCGGTTGTACTGCCGCAGCTTGCGAGTCGGGGTGATGCCGATCTCGTCGGGGGCGTTGCGCCCGATCATGTCCAGGTTGATGTTGCAGATCGGTCGCATCCCCTCGGGCAGCCAGGGGTCGTTGGCCCAGGCTCTCGAACCGAGCAGTCCCTTCTCCTCACCGGAAACCCAGAGCAGGAGCACGGTGCGGCGCATCGGTCCGTAGGCCCGCAACGCCTCCGCGATCGCCATCAACCCGCAGGTCCCCGAGCCGTTGTCGTCGGCGCCGTTGTAGATGTCGCCGTTCGGGCGCGCCCCCACGTGGTCGTAGTGCGCCGAGAGGATGATCACCTCGTTGCGCAGCTCCGGATCCGATCCGGTCCACAGACCGCAGACGTTCTCGACGACGAGCGGGTCCTCGTCCACGACGAGGACCTCCCGCAGGTTGGCTCCGAGGGGCGTCCCCACCGACGGGGAGTCGACTCCAGCCAGGAGACCCGCGGTCAGCTCCTCGGAGAGGTAGATCATGGGCAGGTAGCGGGAGCGCGGTTTCCCGATGCGGGGCTGCAGGGCCCGCTTGACGTCGGGCCCGGCGTTCGCTTGGACACTCTCTTCCGCTTCAGGGTCGGCGGAGATCAAGAACCCATGGATCCCCGCCTGGGCAGCCTCCCTGCGGAGTCTGCCGGAAAGGCGTGTCCCCGGTTCCAGGAGGACCCACTTCCCGGCGAAGGACCCGAGATCGTCATTCGTGCCCGCGAAGTCCCGGCCCCAGAGAATCGCTCCGGTTCGGTCCCGCGCATTGATGGAATACCTGGAGGGGAAGTAGTCCTGGCCGAGCACCAGGCGCCGTGTCTCGCCAGCTACGGTCAACTCGGCGAAGCACGACTCCCCCACCGCGAAATATCCCGGAACCTCGTACTCGTGGAAGTACTCCTGGGGTGAGGCGCCCGGCTCCCACCCCAGCCGCATCAGCCGCGCGCGGATGAAGCGCGCCGCCAGCTCCAGCCCCCTGGAGGGGGTGTCGCGCCCCCTGAGGCCATCGGAGGCGATGAAAGTCAGGTCGGTGCGGAGCTTCTCCTCGGTGATGACGGCCAGGGCCCGCTCCAGTGCCCCCGAGGAGGCGGCCAGGGGCGCGGCGAGGGTGCCCAGGAGGAGGGCGGCGAAGAGGGTCGTGCGTCGGATTCGAGTCGCGGACATGGTCGGACCATGCTAGCCCGCGGCGCGGGGGAGTCCTGCATCTGCGACGCACCACTTACCGACCCCGGGGTTTTTCGAAGAGTAGGAGAACACCCCGCCCGCGACATCGGCTGCCAGGTCAGACGGGAAGCACCCCGCCCTAGAAACCCACCCCTCATCGACGGTGCAGTCCGATAACCCCTCGTCCCCTAAGCCGCAGCCTGAGCCTGGCCCTTGCCGCCCTGATCGCCATTCCCGCCGCCGCCCAGACGGGTGCCGGCGCCAGCGAGGTCCCCAACTTCCGCGCCCATAAGACCGACGACGCCGCCGCCGCCGGCGCCGACGAGACCCCCATCTTCGTCCCCAACCACCGCGCTTACAAGACTGACGACGCCGTCGCCGCCGGTGCCGACGAGACCCCCAACTTCCGCGCCAAGAAGGCCGACGAC
>CAZDQL010000100.1:0-23731 GCA_964507325.1 uncultured Planctomycetaceae bacterium
GTCATCGGACCCAGGCCTCCCATCCCCGGGATCCCGGGCGCGGCGGGGCCGGGGGTCGGCTTGGCGGGGGGGGGGGCTTGGGGGCAGGCTTGGGGGCGGGAGGCGGCGGAGGACGAGGGGTGTCCCACGGAGGGGGCGGCGGAGGCTTGTACTTGCCCCCGTGGGGGGCTGGCGCGAGCGCAAAGGTGACGAGGATCAGGGACGCGTACACCGGAGGGCAGGGGTATGGACTCGCTACGGCGCCGCGGGTGGTGGTCTGCCCGGGCGGGCCAGGTCGGGCGGGGAACGTACCCGGCCGCGGTGGTGGGGTATCCCACAATCCGTGCGATTCCCCATTCTGGTGCGGGCCTCCGCCCGGCCTGCATGAATCGGCGGGTCACGCGTAGCATGGAGCGTGCTGCGCAGGGAGGTAGGAGGTGCGCCATGAGACGGAGTGTCAGTGTCGCGACGGCCCCGCTCTCCAGGTGGCTGCTCGTGGGGCTCTTGGTCAGCGTCGGGATTCACTTCTTCGTGGCGTCGGTCCTGTTGGGGCCCATGACGTGGAACACCTTCACGTACGAGGACTTCGGCCCGCCGACGCCCCTCGCGCTGCCGTGGGTGTACGGCGTCCTGGGGTGGACGGTCCTGATCGTGACCTTGGGCTTCACGGCCCTGGCGATCTGGCTCGACCGCGAACGGACCAGGCGGGTGGATCCTCTGGCGCGCATCGCCCTGGCCGTGTCCATTCTCGGCCTCGCCGAGGCGATCGCTGGGGCGAGGGTCGCGGCGTCGGTGCATGCCTTTCCGATCAACCTGATCGGCAACTCGATTTGGATCCTGAGCGCAGCGGCGGCGCTCGGCGTGATCGCTTGGATCCGCATCCTGCTGTCACGCAGGGCATTGCGCGGCCGCGTCTTCGCCACCTGCGCCATCGTCTGCGGCGCCTGTTCCGCGTGGATCATGGACGTCTTCCTGACCGACCCGTGGCTCTCTCCCTCGCAGGGGGATGGGATCGAGTTGGCGGTTGCGGACCAGTCGCATGCGACTCGCCCCATCCCCGACGAGTTCTTTCCAGAGGTGGCCGTCACAGCTGCCGGAGTCGCAGAGCACGTCGCTCTCCTCGAGACCGCCCGGATGATGGAGGTCGATCACCTGCCGTTGGAAGGGCGGAGCCTCGCGGTCCCCGACGAGTTCCTCGTCATCCGAGCGGACGCCCAGGCCAATTGGTCTTCGGTCCGGGAGGTCCTGGCCGAGGCGCAGGAGGCGCACATCTGGAAGATCCAGCTCGCGCTGCGTTGGGAAGACCCTCCAGCGTTGACCCACATTTGCCTCTACATGACCTTGCCAGCGGGGCCGGACTACTCGCCACCGGCCTACGACGACCCTCCCCTGCACTTGCAGCTCTCCGCGGATGGCGTGGCCACCATGAATGGAGAAGGTGTCACTCCGGAGGCTCTTGCCGAGAGGATCGAGCAGCTGTGGCTCTTGGACGGCTCCGAGCGACCGCTGCTCGCCATCGAGCCCGACGATGCAACCCAGTGGCAGGCTGTCGTGGACATCCTGGTCGCCAGGGTGCCGGAGAACCTGCCCGTTCGGCTCGGGCCCTTCTACGTGTGGATCGCCTGAGGCGTACCCCTAGAACTCCACCACGATCCGCCGCCCCCCCGCAGACCCGGCCTCGACGCCGGTGAATTCCCGGCGCGCCTCCCCCTCGCCCACGCGCAGGGTGTAGGTCCCTTCCGCGTAGACCTTCGGGGTGAAGCGCTTCCCGTCGATCCGCAGCGCGTACACCAGCTCGCCGGTGGCCTCTTCGATCACCTCGATCACCGTGTCGGTGATCCCCTTGACCCTGATCTCCGGCAGCCAGGCCACCGGCTCACGCCCGTCGTTCTCGAGCTGGTGGACCGTCTTCGGCCAACCGGGGTACTGGCTCGCCTCCGGGTCGGTCACGTCCACGTTCCGCGGCCAGCACTCGAAGGTGACCGTGCGCGCCTCCTTGTCGATGCGCACGACGCCAAAACCCGCCGCGCGGGTGGTGAGGAGGTCGCCGTTGTTCCGCTCGGGGGTCGGGTTGGCCACCGCCCAGGCGGTGACCTTGTTGCCGAGGCCGTCCACGTGCTCGCCCAGGTGGGGGGGCTGACCCGGTTGACGGTTGCCACCCTCCTCCAACGGCAGCCACCAGCGCAGGTAGAGGTTGGCGATCGACGGGACGCAGAAGGACCAGATGCCGTCGTTCCAGTCGTCGACGCCGTGGTGGAAGATCGTCGCCAGGTGCTGGTCCCCCGCCACGTGCACCGCGTGGGCGCGGCGCAGGGCGGCGATCGCCTTGTTGCGACCGGTCTGGGGCCAGCCGTTGCTGTCCAGGTCGGCGTGCACGCGCCCGCCCACCCTGCCGTGGATGTGGGCGCCGCCGCAGAAGATCGTCTGCGACAGGGCCACCTTCATCTCGGCGTCGGTCCAGTCCCGCGCCCAGTGGTCGAGGAAGGCGAGCTGGCGCTCCCCGAGCAGACGCGCCTCGGGCACGTCGACGCTGGCCGGATCGTATTCGGGATCGATCACGTGGTCGGGGCGCGGGCCCTTGATCGTGACCGTCCCCTTGGGACCCGTCTTGAACTTGCGGTCCTCGATGATGGCGAAGCTGATGCCACCCCAGGTCAGGTCGGTGTAGTAGACGCCGATGCCGCGCTCGATGGGGGTGGGGTCGAAGGGGTCGGGGAGGTGGCTCGTCTGGGCGCGCTCCACCTCGCGCACGTACTCCGGCGACTTGAAGTAGCCGCCGTCGTTCCCCGCCCCCGTCTTCGACTGCTTGCCACCGTGTCCCCACAGGTTGGCCTGCCCCACGTCGTGGTCGTCGGGGAGGGTGATCACCGGCCGGTCCTTCAGGATCGCCCCGAAGTTGCGCCCGAACTTGAGCCAGGCGGCCAGGTGTCGGTTGTGGTCGTAGACCTGGTCGCCGGCGAAGAAGAGCAGGTCCGCGTCCAAGCGCTGCACGTTGGCGACCAGGTCGCCGCGGTCGATGTCGCCGCCGTGGCCGGGGTGGATCGAGTTGCCGGTGTAGGCGCAGAGCACGAGCTCGTCCTGCTTGCGCGGGTTGGCGCGGATCTGTCCCTGGTAGGCGGCGCGCGGGCCGTGGCGCAGGCGGTAGGCCCAGCCGCGCGAGTCGTCCCACCCCTCGATGCGGAAGTTGGCGGTCCAACCCGGTTCGATCACCTCCGCCCTCGCGATCGGACGCCAGACGGCTCTGTCGTAGACCTCCAGTTCCACGAAGCGGTCGGCTCCCTCGTAGAGGGGGTAGAGCTGGGCGGTCAGCTTGCAGACCCCCTCGTGCACCGTGTAGAGGGCGAAGCAGATCACCTCGTCGGGGTGCACCTCGGGGATCTCGAGCACCGTCGGCGCCTGGATCGAGCTGATCGGACGGGCGTACAGGTTGGCGAGGTCGAGGGGACCCTCGGTCTCGATGACGAGGGGGCCCTCGTCCGCCAACCCCTCGAGCTTGCGCCTCCGGAAGAGCTCCTTCCCGTCCACGCGCAGGGTGAGCAGCGCCCCGCGCAGCTCCCCCTCGATCCGGTGCCAGCCGCCGCCCCACTCCCCGTCGGGGTCCAGCTCCACCACGGGGTGTCCCCGCACGCTCAAGCGCCCCGGCCCCGAGCTCTTCCCGCGACGAACGTCGACCACGAAGGCGACGTTTCGGAAGCGGCGCGTGGTCGTGATGGTGCCGTGCCCCTCTCCGAGGTGGGCGAACACCCAGTCGCGCGCCTGCCAATCCCCCCTGCAATCCCAACCGGTGGAATCGACCCCGGTGTAGAGGCTCTCGAACCCGCGCGCGGCGGTCGCCTCGTCCTCGGGCAACACCGGAGTGTCGGGCAGCTCCCGGATGAGGATGTTGCGGTAGTCCACCGCTCCCCCCTCCGACTCGAGGCAGATGTAGCCCCTGCGCGGCGAGCAGTCCGTACCGCGAGTCACGATCTTCCCGTTGACCGCCAACGTGATGTCGCCGTCCAAGCAGGTGATGCGGTAGTGGTTCCACTCCGGACTGGGCTTGGAGCGGTTCTCGGTCGGGAAGGCGCGGCTGCCACCGCGGCCGTTGATGGGGGTCATCGTCGCGCCGTGGATCGGGAAGATGTCCCCGTGGGTGGTGTAGCGCTCGGTGTTGCCGTAGGCGTGGTCGAGCACTTGCACCTCGATACTGCGATGGAAGGGCACACCCTTGGCGGTGATGTCGTCCGCCCAGACGAAGATCCCCGCGTTGCCCCCCGGCACCAGGTGACGCCACTCGAGCTCGAGCACGAAGTTCTGGTACATGCGCGTGGTGCGCAACTCCCCGGTGGGCTTGCCGGTGCAGTGCAGGATGCCACCGCCCGCGACCCAGGTGGAGGGTGCCGTGTTGACCCGGGTCCAACCCGACAGGCCCAAGCCGTCGAAGAGAGAGACGAAGCCGGGGTCCGCCTTTTGGGCGGGGGCGACGGCCGTCAGGAGCAGCAGGAGGGGAATGGGGAACGCGTTCATGGCCAGAACGTACCCTAGTGGCCGGATTCCATCCCCCCCCAGGTCACCTCGCTTCCCCACGAAGATGCACCGACTGCTGCTCCCCGCGCTCTGCGCAGCCCTCTTCTGCCTCTCCGCCAGCGCCGCTCAGGCGGAGGAGCCTCCCCCGAACGTGATCGTGATCCTGGTCGACGACCTCGGCTGGGCGGACCTCGGCTGCCAGGGGAGCACCTACTACCGCACGCCCAACATCGACCGGCTGGCCGCCGAGGGGATGCGTTTCACCGACGCCTACGCAGCCTGCGCGGTCTGCTCGCCCACCCGGGCCGCGGTGATGACGGGGCGCTGGCCAGCGCGGCTGGGCGTCACCGACTGGATCCGGGCCAGCTTCCAGCGCCCGGGACTGCCCAGCCCCGAGAGCAATCCCACGGAGTACGTGGGTGGGCCCGACCAGCGACTGCTCTGCCCCCCCAACCCCTTCTGGCTCGACAACGAGGAGGTGACCCTGGCGGAGGCCCTCTCCGCCGCGGGGTACGCGACCTGTCACATCGGCAAGTGGCACCTGGGGTACGAGCGCAACTACCCGCAGCACCAGGGCTTCGACGAGAACCACGGCGGTTGCGACTACGGCCAACCGCCGAGCTACTTCGATCCCTTCACGAACGACCGCACGCCCCAGGGGATCCCCACCCTGAAGCCGCGTGAGGAAGGGGAGTACCTCACCGACCGCGAGGGGGACGAGGCCGTGGGGTTCATCCGCCGCAACGCGGAGCGGCCCTTCTTCCTCTACCTGGCGAACTACGCGGTGCACACGCCGATCCAGGCCAAGCCGGAGCTGGTGGAGGAGTACGCCGCTCGCGAGAAGACGCATCAACGCAACGCCAAGTACGCGGCGATGGTGCACAGCGTCGACGACGCGGTGGGCAGGGTGCTCGCCACCCTCGAGGAGGAGGGGCTCGTCGAGAACACCCTGATCCTCTTCACCTCCGACAACGGCGGCCTGCTCGGCCCGACCAGCAACCTCCCGCTGCGCTCCGGGAAGGGCTTCCCCTACGAGGGGGGGATCCGCGTGCCGCTGCTGGTGCGCTGGCCCGCCGCCGTGCCTGCGGGCGCGGTGTCCGATGAGCCGGTGACCAGCGTCGACTACTTCCCCACCGTGCTCGAGGCGGTGGGGGTGGAGGCGGATTCCGAGCGCGAGCTGGATGGCGTCTCGATCTTGCCCCACCTGCGCGGCGAGGAGGCGGCCGAGGGGCCCGGCAGGCCCCTCCTCTGGCACTTCCCGCACTACCGCGGCACGGTGACACCCTACAGCATCGTGCGCCTCGGCGATTGGAAGCTGATCAAGCGCCACGAGGCGCCGAGCTTCGAGCTCTACAACCTGAGCGAGGACCTGGCGGAGGAGCGCGACCTGGCGGCCACCCACCCGCAGCGCGTCAAGCGCATGGACGCCCTGCTCACCGCCCACCTGAGCGCCGTCGGTGCCAAGCTGCCGCGCCCCAATCCGGAGTACGTGGACCTCCCGCGGGTGCTGCTCATCGGGGACTCGATCTCGATCGGCTACACCGCTTCTGTGCAGCGCCTTCTGAAGGGCAAAGCGCGGGTCTTCCGGCCCCTGAGCCGCATTGGCCGCAGGGAGAACTGCCAGGGGACCACCCACGGCGTCCAGAACGTCGACCGCTGGCTCACCCAGCACGGCGGAGACTGGGACGTCATCCACTTCAACTTCGGGCTGCACGACCTGAAACGCGTGCAGCCCGACACGGGCGCGAACTCCAACGACCCCTCGCACCCGCGGCAGGCCGAGCTGGAGGTCTACGAGCGCCAACTGCGGGAGATCGTGGGCAAGCTCGAGGCCACCGGCGCGCGGTTGATCTTCGCCACCACGACTCCGGTGCCCAAGGGGGTGAAGCCCCGTCGCGACAACGAGGACGTGGAGCGCTACAACCGGGTCGCGCGGAGCATCATGGAGGAGCACGGGATCCCGATCGACGCCCTCTACGCCCTCGCCGCCGAGCGGCTGGCGGAGATCCAAGAACCGGCGAACGTGCACTTCACCGCCGAGGGCTCCAAGGTCCTGGGAGAGCGGGTCGCCGCCGAGATCGAGACGCACGGCCTCGGTGACTAGGACTGCGCGTCTCCCTGACGTCGACGCCGGGGAAGCAAGCGGATGCGGCGCAAGAGCCGCCAGGCCGTGGCGAGATCCGCCCGCGGGTCGATCCAGGGGGTCACCCTCATGTTCACGGGGCAGTGGGGCAATCCCGCCCGGAAGTCCGTGACCCCTTCCAGGCGCTGCTTCTCGGTGACGGCGATCGACCGACAGCCCCCCCCGCAGATGTGGAGGATCTTGCAGCTCCTGCAGGGAGCTCCGATCCCCTGCGGCAGCCCCTCGAGCCAGTCGTTGGTGATGACGACCCCCTCGCTCGAGTCGAAGTGGCCGATCCTGTACTCCGGCTCCGCCAGGACGTAGCGGCAGGGGTAGACGTCGTTCGATCCCGACAGGACCACCACCTGTTCCTTGCCGCATCCGCAGAGCCGCCTCGAGTCCCGGCGTTGGAAGAGCCGGTACATCCACTGCCTGAAGCGCGAGTACTGCGGTCCCCAGCCGTCCGCGAGAGTGATGCGCAGCGGCTTGAAGCGATGGCGAACCCGGAAGTAGGTCCTCATGAAGCGACGGATCTGCTCGCCGGTCAGGAAGAAGTGCGACGGGAGGTCCTTGGCCTTCCCGGCGTAGCAGAGCTTCAGGAAGTTGACCTCCACCGCGCCGAGCTCCGCGAAGAACCCGCACAGCTCCTCGAGCCGGGAGCAGTTCCCGCTGTGGACGACACAACTGATGTGCAGCTCCTTCTGCTCGTCCTCCTCGCGCAGCTTGCGCACCTCCGCCAGCGTGGCCGCGAAGTCCCCCTCCGGAGCGAGCAGCTCGTGGACCGCCGCGCTCGCTCCATGCAGGCTGAGGATGACGTGGCAGATGTTCGACCGCGCCTCGAGAGCACCCTCGCGCACCCCGTCTCGCGCCACCAGCGGCGCATTGGCGAGCTGCGGGGACAGGTGGTCGAGCTCTCCGGCCAGCTGGTCGGTGGCGTAGATGCTGAACCTGACGCCCATGCGCTCCAGGTCGCGCGCCGTCTGCTGGGTGGCGGAGTCGTCACCCGCTTCGAGCGCGGCGCAGAAGCAATGGACGCACGACCGCCGGCAGTTGTTGTGGTAGAGCCAGACGAGGGCCGGCTGAGCCGCGGGCGTTTCGCCGCTGATGTCGGTGTGGGGGGGCACGTTCCTGCACTCAGGATCCCACAGATCGAGGATCGGCTGCTCGATTCCCGCGCACAGGTCGCGCTGGCGAGGCCGGAAGCGCGTGGGACCCGGTATCCTCTGCCCGAAGATGTCTCGGAACGAGCACGAGGAACTCAACGCCATGATCCGTATCCCGCTCAGCGCCCCGACCTTCCTGGCGGCGTTGGTGCTCGCCCTGCCGGCCTTGCCCTACGAAGCTACGACTCGAGTGCCCCAGGACAGCCCCTTCGACTCTGGCCGCGTGGAGGTGGACGGCACGTCCTACCCCTACCGCCTGCTCTCCCCGGCGAAGGTCGAGGAGGGGCAGCGCTACCCCCTGGTGCTCTTCCTGCACGGCGCCGGCGAGCGCGGCGACGACAACCGCGCCCAACTGCGTCACTTCCCCGAGCGCATGGCGACGGCGGCCTATCGGGAGCGCTTGCCCTGCTTCGTCCTCGCCCCGCAGTGCCCCGCGGGCTCCCGCTGGGTAGCGGGTCGGACGCAGCTCGGCACCGGCGCGCCGGTCGACACGCCGCCCGCGCCCCCGATGCGCGCCGCCATCGCCGCTCTACGCGAGGCGCTGACCGCCCTGCCCGTGGACCCGGACCGCATCTACCTCACCGGCCTCTCGATGGGGGGTGAGGGGGCCTGGGACCTGGCGAGCCGTCACTCCGACTGGTTCGCCGCCGCGGTGCCGATCTGCGGCGGAGGAGATCCCGGTGCCGCGGAGCGGTTGGTGGGCCTGCCCCTGTCGGTGTGGCACGGCGCTGCGGACCGGGTGGTCGAGCCCGATTGCTCGCGCCGCATGGTGAAGGCGGTCGAGGCCGCGGGCGGTAAGCTCCGTTACCACGAGCTGGAGGGAGTCGGCCACAACTCCTGGGTCACCGCCTACGGCCCCGACGGCTGCCTCGACTGGCTCTTCGCCCAGCGCCGCGATCCCGCCGCGCGACTGGCGTTTGCCGCCGAGCGCTTCGCCGCGGCCTGCGCCCCCGAAGAGCGGGTCGCCTTCCTCGGCGACTCGATCACCCAGGCGGGGAACAACCAGGGAGGCTACGTCGACCTCTTGCGCCAGGCCCTCGCGGCAAGGCACGCAGAGGCGGCCGTGATCCCCGCCGGCATCAGCGGCCACAAGGTCCCCGACCTCTTGCGCCGCTACGAAGAGCAGGTGATCGGAGCAAAGGCCTCCCTGGTCTTCGTCTACATCGGGATCAACGACGTCTGGCACTCCCAGTCGGGTCGCGGCACGCCGATCGACGAGTACGAGGCGGGGCTGCGCGAGCTCCTGCGCGGTCTGCGCACCTCCGGCGCGACGGTGGTGCTCGCCACGCCGAGCGTCATCGGCGAGCGGCCGCTGGGGGAGAACCCCCTCGACGAGATGCTCGTGGACTTCGCCGCCGTCTCGCGGCGCGTGGCAGAGGAGGAGGGAGCCACCCTCTGCGACCTGCGCCGCGCCTTCCTCGACCACCTGAGCGTCTTCAACCCCGAGGGCCTCGAGCGCGGCGTGCTGACGCGTGACGGCGTGCACCTGAACGCCGCGGGGAACGCATTCCTCGCCACGTGGGCGGCGCGTGCGTTGTCGGAGGCCCTGGAAGGTCGTCAGCGGTAGGGAAACCGATCTGGAGATCACGATGCCCGAGCTCACCGCGACCACCTCCTTCACCCTCGAACGGCTCTTCCCCTATCCTCCCGCCCGACTCTGGGTGGCTTTCACCGAGCCCGAGTGGATCGAGCGCTGGCTCTGGGGTCCGGGGGCGGTGCCCTTGCACACCCACGTCGATCTGCGGCGGGGGGGCGGCTACGCCTTCTCGATCACTCCCGCGGACGCCGGCGATTGGCCGGGGGGGTGCTGGGAGATGCTCGGCCACTACGTCACCGTGGAGCCGGGGCGGCGGCTGGTGTTCACGATGCACTGGAACGCGCCGGTGGGCTACAACTCCGGGGAGGAGGGGTTCCAGCGCCTGCGCGACGAGATCGCGTACGTCGATTTCGCTTCGGAGGAGGACGGCGCGGCCTGTCGGGTGACGCTGACCCACGCCGGCATCCCCGACGACGGCGTGAGCGCGCCCGAGCACGAGCGCAGCGTGGCGGTGACCTGGGATCTCCTGGCCGAGGTCCTGGAGGAAGGCGACGCGGCCCGCTAGCGATGCGCCGCCACACCTTCTTCGCGACCTGCGCTCCAGGTGTCGAGCCGATCCTGCACGGCGAGGCGCGCGCCCTGAAGCTGGCGCGCGTCGAACGTCAGGTGGGGGGTGTGCGCTTCGCGGGGACCCAGCGCGACGCGTGGCGCGCGAACCTCTGGCTGCGCACGGCGGTGCGCGTGCTGCTGCGGATCGCGCGCTTCGAGGCTCCCGACGAGGACAGGCTCTACGCCGGTGTGCAGGCGATCGACTGGTCGCAGTGGCTCGCGACCGAGGGAGCGCTCTGGATCGACGCGCAGACGCGCGACTCGCGGCTGGACCACTCGCTCTTCGTCGCTCAGCGCGTCAAGGACGCCGTGGTGGACCAGTTGCGCACCCCCGCCGGCGCGCGGCCGCGGGTGGAGCGGGAGGGGTACGACCTGCGACTGCACCTGCACCTCTTCCGGGATCGCGCGACCCTGTCGGTGGACACCTCGGGGGAGTCGTTGCACCGGCGGGGCTGGCGCCAGGCCCAAGGGCGCGCGCCCCTGGCGGAGACCTTGGCGGCGGCGGTGGTCCTGGCTTCTGGGTGGGACCGCAGAGCGCCCTTGATCGATCCCTTCTGCGGCAGCGGGACCCTCCTGGTCGAAGCGGGCTGGATCGCCTCCGGCCGCGCCCCGGGTGCGATGCGCGAGCGCTTCGCCCTCGAGGAGCTACCCGGCCACGACGCCCCTGCTTGGCAGGCCTTCCGGGCCGCCGAATTGGAGCGCGCTACACCGCCCCGCAAGCTGGCTCTCGTGGGCTCCGACCTCGCTCCGCAGAGGATCGAAGAGGCGCGCGCCAACCTGGAGAGCGCCGGCCTCGCCGAGCTCGCGCGCCTCTCGGTGGCGGACGCTCGCGAATTCGCGCCGCGCGCGGGGTGGAACGGGTGGGTGGTGTCGAACCCGCCCTACGGCGCGCGGGTCGGCGACGCGACGAAGGCTGTAGATCTCGTGCGCGACTTCGGCGCCCGCCTGCGTCGGGAGTGCGCGGGCTACCACGCTGCGATCCTGGTGGGGGACGCCCGTCAGGCGGACGCTCTGGCGCTCCCCGAGGCGACCCGACAGAAGGTGGTGAACGGCGGGATCGCCTGTGAGCTGGTGACGGCGGCACTCTGAGTCAACGCTCGCCCACGATCCTGGCGTAGCGGAAGTACACCTCCAGACAGAGGGCCATCATCGCGGTGGAGTACACCCGGCCGCCGGAGTAGCCCCAGGGGCCGACCGGGTCCCAGGACCCCTTGGCCGCGCCGCCCGTGCGTTGAGAGCGGAGCACCGCGGCCTTCATCGCCTTGTTCCATCCCTTCCAGTGGCGCCCGCCCATCTGGAACATCGCGTAGGAGCCGTAGTACCAGTAGTACATGTCGACGACGTGCTTCTCGGGATCCCACTCGGGGGGCTTCCTGAGGAGCAGGTCGGCGTGCTCGAGCATGATCGGATCGTCCTTGGGATTCTGGCCGAGGAAGAAGCGGCACAGGAGGCCCGCCGCGGTCATCGCCTCCCCATGCTCCGGCGAGAAGTGCACGTTTGCGCCGGGCACTCGAGAGCTTCTCGACCCCTTGGCGTCGTAGCCGATGCGGCCCGTCTCAGGGTCGGTGGCCTCGTCGAGCCAGGCCAGGGCGCCTTGGAAGGCCTTCTCCTCGACCTCGAGACCCGCATCCTTGGCCGACGAGAGCGCGAAGACCATCCAGCTCGTGACCGAGGTGTCGTTGTCCCCCACGGGGGGCACGTCGTAGCGCCAGGCCATGTAGGGATTGCGGGCACGGTGGATGTAGTCGACCGACTTCTGCGCCGTGTGCTTGAGGAGCGGGGACTTGGAGAAGTAGTACGCCTCACACATCGCCAGCGACGCGATCGCGTGGTCGTAGAGGAAGGTGTGCCCGCTCTTCACTCCGAAGAGCCCCGTCTCCTGATCCTGCTGTCCGCGCAACCACTTGAGGCCGCGCGTCACCGCATCCTTGTGGGGGCCGATGCGCGTGGTGCTGCCGTCTCCCATGAAGGCCAGGAGCGCCAGACCGGTGACTCCCACGTCGTGGTTGGGTTGGCCCGCCCCCGTGCACCGATCGTCCTTCGGGTCGTGCTTCATGAACCCGTCGCAATCCCAGTTCCCCTCCGCATCTTGGTGAGCGGCCAGCCAACCGAGCGCAATCTGCAGTGGCTTTTCGGTGCCGGTCCCTCCCGCAGAGCGCAGGTTGCGACGGACGAAGCGACCCCCGCGCGGCCCCCCTGCGCCGCCGCCGATCCCGATGATGCCATTGGATACCCTCGCGTCGGGAGGCGTGGCCTCCCGCTCGTCCTGCTCCTCGACCGCCCCATCGGCGTAGAGGGTGGCCGCCACCGGTCCGCCGAACAGGGTCATCAGGGGTGCGGCGCAGAGAGCGGTCACCGCCAGCGCGAATCGCTTGCACTTCATGGTCGTCTCCTCGGTGTGGCCCGCGGTCACCGCCTCGCCCGAGTTCGGTTCGGGGCCCGGCCAAGTGCGTACCGGAGCCGCCGCTGGGGTCTCCCCCGGGCGTCCCCGGACGCACCCATGGTGTATCATCCCGCCCTCGATTTCTGGGCAAAGGAGACTGCTAACGTGAATCTCGGACTGGAAGGCAAGGGAGCGATCGTCACCGGAGGGAGCTTGGGGATCGGCGAGGCGATCGCCCTGCGGCTCGCCCGCGAAGGGTGCAACGTCGCGATCAATTACCGCCGCCACGACACCGAGGCCAAGGCGATCGTGGCGAAGATCGAGGAGATGGGGCGGAAGGGCCTGGCGGTCCAGGCGGACGTCTCCAGCTACCAGGATGCCGAGAAGATGGCGGCGCAGGTCCTCGAGACCTTCGGCAGCTTCGATCTCATGGTGTGCAACGCCGGCATCACCTGGGACGGGATGATCTGGAAGATGTCGGAGAAGCAGTTCGACCAGGTGATCAACGTCAACCTGAAGGGCTACTTCAACTACAACAAGGTGGCCGCGACCCACTTCATGGATCGCAAGTACGGCAAGATCGTCAACGTCTCCTCGATCAACGGGATACGCGGCAAGGTGGGGCAGACCAACTACTCGGCCTCCAAGGGCGGCGAGATCGCCATGTCGAAGACCCTGGCCAAGGAGCTCGGGCGCTTCAACATCAACGTCAACGTGGTCGCGCCCGGAATGGTGCTCACCGACATGATGGCCGCCATCCCGGCGGAGTTCAAAAACGCGGCCCTGAACGAGACGGTGGTCGGGCGCTTCGCCACCCCCGACGACGTGGCCAACCTGACGGCCTTCCTGTGCTCGGACATCTCGCGGCACATCACCGGCGAGGTCATCAAGATCGACGGTGGCCAGTACATCTGAGGCGGGACATCCCCGACTGAGCGGAGAAACAGCATGTCACGAGTAGGAGTCATCGGTATCGGCCACGGCGAGTTCGGCCGCCGCAGCGACGCCACCGTCCAGGAGCTGGCCTTCGAGGCCTTCCGCATGGCAATGCAGGACGCGGGGATCGGGCGCGATCAGCTCGACGCCTCCGTCGTCGCCGCGGTCCCCGAGTACCACAAGCAGCGCTCGGTGGCGGGGGTGGTGCAGGAGTACCTGAACCTCAACCCCAAGCCCACCTGGCTGACCGAGGTGGCCTGCTCCTCCGGGAGCGCGGCCATCCGCACCGGCTGGATGGCGATCCAGAGCGGTTTGCACGACGTGGTGGCGGTCATCGGCTGCCAGAAGATGACCGAGATGGACACCGCCACGATCCTGGCGCTGATGGGGCGCGTGGGTGAGGTGCAGTGGGAGTCGGTCTTCGGCACCACCTTCCCCGGCTACTACGCCATGTTCGCCCAGCGGCACATGCACGAGTTCGGCACGACGCACGAGCAGATGCTGGCGGTGGCGGAGAAGAACCACTACTACGGCGCCCGCAACCCCAACGCGCTCTTCAAGAAGGAGATCACGCTGGAGAAGGCGCTCGCCTCCGACCCCGTCTCGTCACCCTTCTGCGTCTACGACTGCTGCGCCAACGCCGACGGCGCGGCCTGCCTGATCCTGGCCAAGGAGGAGCGCGCCAAGGAGCTCTCCGACAAGGTCGTCTGGCTCGACGGGGTGGGTTGCGCCACGGCCAGCATGTCGGTCCTGCGGCGCCCCGACCTGGTGGGCCTGCCCTCCGCCCAGGAGGCTGCCAAGCAGGCCTACACCCAAGCCGGCGTCGACGTCAGCGAGGTCAAGGTGGCGGAGGTGCACGACTGCTTCACCATCGCCGAGATCATGGCCTACGAAGACCTCGGCTTCTGCGCCAAGGGTGAGGGGGGGCGCTACATCGAAGACCGCTGCTCCTACATCGGCGGCAAGGTGGCGGTCAACGTCGACGGCGGCCTGAAGGCCAAGGGCCACCCGATCGGCGCCACCGGCGTCTCGATGGCCTACGAGATCGTGCGGCAGCTGCGCGGCGACTGCGGAGAGCGCCAGGTGCCGGGTGCCGACGTGGGTTTGACCCACAACGTCGGCGGAATCGGGCAGTACACCTTCGTCCACGTCTTCAAGAAGGACTGAGCACCATGTTTAGCTGGTTCGGCAAGGTCAGTTTCGTCCCCTACTCCAAGGTCTCGGACTTCGCCGTGCACCTGAAGGACGGGCGGATGATGGGCTCGGTCTGCAATGAGTGCGGTTACCAGACCTTCCCCCCGCGCGCCGACTGCCCCGAGTGCATGAGTGCCGACTTCTCCTACAAGGAGTACAACGGCAAGGGCGAGGTCTACACCTACACCAAGACCGACGCCGCCCCCACCGGTTTCGACGACGTGGTGCCCTACACCATCATCGTGGTCGAGCTCGAGGAAGGTGGCCGTCTCGTCGCCTGGGCCGGCGAGACCCTGGACCCCGAGGCGATCACCATCGGCGACCCGGTGCAGGTGGTGCCGCGCATCTGGGAGAAGGGCGCGGAGATCAAGGTGTACTACACGGTGGAGAAGCCGGGCACGACCTGGAACAAGGCGCCGGCGCCGCACCTGGCGTAGGGCGAGGGTCGCCCGAGTCTCAGCGATCGACGACCGGACAGGCCAGCCAGCGCCCCGGAGCGACTTCCTTCAGCTCCGGAACCTCTTCCGCGCAGCTCTTCTCCGCCAGTGGGCAGCGCGTGCGGAAGGGACAGCCGCTCGGCTTGGCCAGCGGGCTCGGGACCTCACCCTCCAGGGCGATGCGATCGGGGCGCTCCAGGGCGGGGTCAGGAAGGGGCACCGCCGACAGCAGCGCCTTGGTGTAGGGGTGGATCGGGTCGTGGTAGAGCTCGTGGGAGGAGCCCAGCTCGACCATGTTGCCCAGGTACATCACGGCGATGCGGTGGCTCAGGTGCTCGACCACCGAGAGGTCGTGGGCGATGAAGAGGTAGGTCAGCCCGAACTCCTCCTGGAGATCCTGCATCAGGTTGACCACTTGGGCCTGGATCGAGACGTCCAGGGCGGAGACGGGCTCGTCGGCGATCACCAGGCGCGGGTTGGTGGCCAGGGCGCGGGCGATGCCGACGCGCTGGCGTTGACCGCCGCTGAACTCGTGGGGGTAACGGTGGGCCTGCTCGCCGGTGAGGCCGACCTTCTCCAGCAGCCAGGCGACCTTCTCCTCGCGCTCCTCCAGGGCGATGTTGCGGCGGTGGACCAGGAGCGGCTCGGCCACGATGTCGCCCACCGACCAGCGCGGATTCAGGGAGGAGTAGGGATCCTGGTAGATCATCGAGATGTCGGCGCGCACGGGGCGCATCTCGCCGCGCGTGAGGCCGACCAGGTCGCGCGACCCGCCCGCTTGGTCGTGCAGCACGATCTGGCCCGACTTGACCGGGACCAGGCCGAGGATCGCCTTGCCGGTGGTGGTCTTGCCACAGCCCGACTCGCCCACCAGGCCGAGGGTCTCGCCGCGGCGGATGTTGAAGGTGACGCCGTCGACCGCCTTCACGTCTCCTACGTGGCGCAGGAAGATGCCGGAGTGGATCGGGAACCACACCTTCAGGTCGCGCACTTCGACCAGCTCGCCAGATCCATTGGAGGCAGGAGAGCCGCTCGCTGCGGACGGGCTCTTGGTCGGATCGCTCACTGCTCACCTCCCGACTCGCTGCTCACGACTTCTGGACTGACGAGGTGACAGCGGCAGAAGCGCCCCGGTCGGACCTCGACCAGGGGCGGCTCCTCCTCCTCGCAGCCGTCGATGCGTTCGGAGCAGCGCTCCGAGAACTTGCACCCCTTGGGCATGTTCATGATGCTCGGCACGATCCCGGCGATCGTCTGCAGGCGCGCACTCTGCTCCTTCTTGCGGTCGGGGCGCGGCAGGGAGAGCAGCAGGCCGCGGGTGTAGGGGTGCAGCGGCTCGGCGAAGAGGGGGCCGACATCGGCCACCTCCTGGATCTTGCCGCCGTACATCACCGCCACCCGCTGGCAGGTCTCCGCCACCACCGCCAGGTCGTGGGTGATCAGCATGATCGAGGCGTCGCCGGTCTCCTTGCGCACGTCGAGCATCAGCTCCAGGATCTGGGCCTGGATCGTCACGTCCAACGCGGTGGTCGGCTCGTCGGCGATCAGGAGGGCGGGGTGCATCGCGAGCGCCATGGCGATCATCGCCCGCTGGCGCATCCCGCCGGAGAACTGGTGGGGGTAGTTCTTGAGGCGCGCCATCCCGTCCGGGATCCCCACCAGCTCGAGCATCTCGGCGGCGCGCACGCGCGCCTCGCGCTTGTCCATCTGCGTGTGGAAGCGGATCGCCTCCTTCAGCTGGAAGCCGATGGTGAAGACCGGATTGAGGGCGGTCATCGGCTCCTGGAAGATCATCGAGATGTCGCGGCCGCGGATCTCGCGCATCTCCTCGTAGGGGAGCTGCAGGAGCTCGCGCCCGCGGAAGGTGATCGTGCCGCCGACGATGTCCCCGGGAGGGTTGGGGATCAGTCGCATCACCGACAGGGCGGTGACCGACTTGCCGCTCCCCGATTCACCCACCAGGCCGAAGACCTCGTTCTCGAAGATGTGGAAGCTGACGCCGTCGACCGCCTTGGCGGTGCGCCCCTCCACGTCGAAGTAGGTCCGGAGGTCTTTGACCTCGAGGAGCTTCTTGCTCGCTGATTCGCTCATGGGATTAGCGCAGCCTCGAGAAGACCTTGGGGTCGAACGCCTCGCGCACCGCCTCGCCGACCATCACCACCATGAAGAGGGTGCAGGCCAGGGCGATCACGGGGATCGTCACCAGGTGCGGGTAGTAGACGAAGTTCTCCAACCCCATCCGCAGCAGTGCGCCCCAGCTCGGCGTGCCGCTCGGCAGGCCGAAGCCGAGGTAGTCGAGGCTCACCAGCGAGCTGATGTAGGCCACGATCCCGAAGGGGGCGAAGGTCACCACCGGTACCAGCGAGTTGGGCAGGATGTGCTTGGTGATGATCTTCCAGTCGGAGACCCCGGCGCCGATCGCCGCTTGCACGTAGTCCTTGGCCTTCTCCCGGTAGAACTCGCCGCGCACGTAGTAGGTGATGCCCAGCCAGCTGCGCAAGAGCATCAGCATGAAGGCCAGGATCAGGAAGGTGGGCGTGATCAGCGAGCCGATCAGCATGATCGTGAAGAGGAAGGGGATGCTGCCCCAGATCTCCACGATGCGCTGGGTCAGGATGTCGACCCAACCGCCGAAGTAGCCCTGGATGCCGCCCACCACCACTCCGACGGCGTAGCCGCAGGCCGCCACCAAGAGGGCGAAGGCGAGCGAGATGCGGAAGCCGTAGGCGAGCAGCACCAAGACGTCGCGCCCCGAGGGGGTCGTTCCCAGAGGTAGGTACTGGTCGAAATCGGGGACGTTCGGTGGTCGCTTCTCCAGGTCGTGCCGGAAGGTGTCGGGAGAGAAGGGGTAGAGCGTGGTCAGGATGTAGGCCTCGCCGTTCGCGATGCGCTCCTTCGCACCGGCCGCCACCTCGTAGTGGGCCTTGCGCTTGTCGTAGGTCGCCTTGCGCTGCTCGTAGCGCGCGATCTTGAACTCGGAGTCGTCGGGCCCCGGGGGATCGAGGGACTCGAAGCGCCCCTTGGCCTTCTCGAAGCGCTCCTGCGCATTCTCGATCGTCTCGTCGAGGACGTTCGGGTCCTTGCAGGCCCGGGCGAAGAGGGCGTAGTCGACCTCCGCGCTGCCGGGCTGCCCGAACTCGTTCTGTGGGACGAAGGTCGTCAGGTTGGTGAAGAAGAGCGCCTTGTTGGCCCAGTCCTTGACCGCGGGACAGGCCCAGTTGCTCCCGTAGCGGATGAAGAGCGGCTTCTCGTTCACGATCACCTCCAAGAAGAGAGAGATCACGAACAGCACCGAGAGGGTCGTGAAGGACCAATAACCGCGTTTGATGCGCTTGAAGCGCGTTATGCGCTTGGCGGTGATCGGCGTCAGCTTCATGCGGAAGCCGAAGAGGCGCGCGATGCGCGTGAAGATCCACGGGATCATCCTGCGCGTCAAAAGGGTGCCCAGCACCAGCACCGCGGCGATGTAGATCAGTGTTGCGACGGTTCCCATCAGCAGTTCTCCCTGGCCCTCAACTGAAGCGAACGCGCGGGTCGACCAGCGCGAGCACCAGGTCCGAGATGATGTTGCCCGTCAGACGGATCAGGATGGCGATCGTCAGGATCCCCATCAGCACCGGGTAGTCGCGCTCGATCAGTGAATCGAAACCGAGCAAGCCCATCCCCGGGATGTTGCAGGTCTTCTCGATCAGGAAGGAACCCGCCAGGATCAAGCCGATGGCGTGCCCCACCCCGACGCAGATCGGGATCAGGGAGTTGCGCAGGGCGTGGATGAAGATCACGCGCCGCTCCGGCAGCCCCTTGGCGAAGGCGGTCCTGACGTAGTCGCTGCCCAGGTTGTCGAGCAGGCTATTCTTCATCAGGATCGTCATCGCGGCGAAGCTGGCCATCATGTAGGCGATCACCGGGATGATGGTGTGGGAGATCTGGTCCTTGATACACCACCAGGTCTCCCCCTTCTCCCACATCTCGCTCCAGTTCTCGGAGCGGAACTCACCCAGTGGGAAGAGGTTCGCTCCGTAGTGGTCGGTGGCGAAGAGCAGCATCAACGAGAGCGCGGCCACGAAGCCCGGGACCGAGTACCCCAGGAAGACCGCGATCGAAGTCCCGGTGTCGAAGACGCTGCGGTGTTTCAGCGCCTTGAACACCCCCAGTGGGATGCACACCAACCAGGACGCCAGGTAGCCGATCAGGCCGAAGTAGATCGAAATGTGGAAACGGCCGATGATCTCCCCCAAGACCGGCTTGCTGTATTTGTACGACTTGCCGAAGTCCCCCTCGACGATCCCGCTGAACTTCCCGCCCTTCTGTTCGTCGGGCCAGAGGCCCAGCCAGACCAGGTAGCCGATGACGATCGGCTTGTCGAGCTTGTAGTACCTCTGCAGTTGTTCGAGTGCTTCCGGAGTGAGGTCGAGCTCCTCACCGGTATCCATCACGCTCACTCCCCCGCCACCCTCCTGGGCCTGGGCGCTCAGCAACTGCATGCGCGCCCGCTCGATCGGACCCCCGGGGGCGGTGCGGATGATCGTGTAGACCATCAGCGTGATGAAGAGGAAGGTGACCGGCACCAACAGCAAGCGCCGGATGAAGTAGCTCACCATGCCGTGCATGGACGCGCTCCTGGCTGGGGATCCACGGAGACGGGAGGAGGGCGGCTCGTCGGCCGCCCTCCCCTATGGGTCTACTGCTTCCAATCCGCCCAGGGGTAGTGGACCACCTCGCCCTGGGGCAACTTGCTGCCGTCTTTCATGGCGGCATCCAGGGCCTCGATCTTCTCCGGGTCCCACCACCAGTAGGAGAGAATCTCCCAATCGTGGTACTGGCCGGTGCGCGACCAATACGTCTTCGGATGACCGAAACGGTTCCAGTAGAGAATCCGCTCGAAGTTCGCGTACCACCCCAACGCGTAGGGATACTGCTGGAAGACCAGCTCATCGATCCTGCGCGTGATCTTCTTCTGCTCCTCGCGGTCGAAAGTGACGTCGTAGAGCTCGAGCAGCTTGTCGACCTCCTCGCTCTTGAAGCCCGGGATGTTGTTGTTCTGGGGCTTGTCCGCCAACACGGAGGACCAGGAGGTGCGCGGGTTGGGGAAGAGCAGGGCGTTCCACGGTTGGAAGTGGATCTTGAACTGGCGCTCACCGATCTTCTTGATCAGCGAGGCGGCGTCCATCAGCTTCAAGTTGAGCTTGATCCCGGCGTCCTCGTAGTCCTCTTGGACCACCAGCCAGATCCGTTCCCAACTCTGGGTGCTGTAGACCAGGGTGAGCTCGAAGCGCTCGCCGTCGGGCCCGATCAGAAAGCCGTCGTCGTCACGCTCCTTGTAGCCGGCCTCCCACAGGAGCTCCTCGGCCAGGTCGGGATCGAAGCGGAGCTTCTCGTTGTCCTCCCCGTTCCCCCAGTCCCGGCCCGGGATGTAGGAGTCGAGCATCTCGTACTCCTCGAAGAAGAGCTTCTCGTTCAGCCGCTCCCGGTTGAAGAGGTGCGCAAAGGCCTTGCGCACGCGGATGTCGTCGAAGGGGGGCCTGCGCATGTTCATCACGATGCCCTGGAACCCCTCGGGTGCCTGGTTGTAGATCTTGCGCCGCTGCACCCACCCCTGAACCACCGCCGGCTCCTTGGGCACCTCCTCGGCCCAACGCTGGGCGCGCGCGATGCGGTAGTGGTCGAACTCGCCGGCCAGGAACTTCTGGTAGAGCAGCTCCTGATCGCGCACCACGGTGAACTTCAGCTTCTTGAAGTTGAAGGAGTGCTTCGCCCAACGCTCGTCCTTGGCCCACCAGTCGTCGCGCCGGGTCAGAGTCAGCGACTGCCCCTCCTTGAGGTCTTCCTCCAACATGTGATAGGGGCCCGACCCGGGGATCCACTCCCAGTTGTAGCGCTCGAGATACTCCTCCCCCGGGATCATGATGCGCTCTTTGGGATAGACCTTCAGTGCGGGCCCGCCGAAGTACAGGAAGAGCCGCCAGTTGAGCGTCTTCGTGGTCACCTTGATGGTGCGCTCGTCGACGACCACCGGCTCCTCGTACTGCGAGAAGACCAGCACGTTGGAGGGGTCGCTGCGGTCCTCCTGCACCTTGTGCCACCAGGAGGCGTAGACGTCCTCCGCCGTGACCGGCGACCCGTCGGAGAAGCGCGCCTTGGGGTCGATACGGAACCAGAAGGTCTGCGTCCCGCTCTTGAAGTCCGTCTGGATGCGCCACTCGTCGGCCAGCCGTCCGATGAACTCCTCGGTGTCGTAGTGGATCCCGATCAGGCTCTCGTAGATCAGGTCGTGCAGGGTCGTGGTCTGCACCAGGCGGGAGTTGGGACCGTCGACGCGCAACGTCGGCGGGAAGGTCTGCCACCACACCTTCAGCGGCCGATCCTGCAAGGCCCGCTTGGCATTGGGGCTACCCGGAATCGGGAACTCCGTGCCGTCGCTCTGCCAGCCGGTGTCTTCGCTGGGTCGCGAGGAGAACGCCGCCTCTCCTTCGACCTGCGCCTCCAGGGGAGGAGTGCTGACCCCTGCGACGAGACCCAGTGCGAGCGAGCCTCTCCAGATACTTCGCCCCACTGCGCGAAGACTATTCAGCCGCCGTGATGCCATCGGAAACCTCCAGATGTCGAGTTGCGGTTCGGTACCCCTCAGGGGCAAGACCGAACCAAGATCGGGGGAAGTAGCGTAGACGGAGCCCCCCCTCCGTCAAGGGAGGGGGGGGGCGATGCCCCCCTGGTCCAGTGTGCGTAGGGGACCTTTCCGATCCCCTAGCGGTGGCTCAGCGCGGGTCGCTGCCGATGGCGACGACGTGGCTCCGCGTGCGGAACACCAGAGCACCACTGGCGATGGCCGGGGTCGCCATGCAGATCTCGGAAAGGGAGTTCTCGCCCACGGCTTCGAGCTCGGCGCCCGCACGACGCACGAACACCTCACCCTCCTCGCTGGTGAAGTAGAGCTTCCCATCCCCCGCGACCGGCGACGCGGAGAAACCGACACCGCCGCTGCCGAGGCGATGGCGGGCGAGCCGCTCTCCCGTCTCGACATCGAGGACCGTGACGATCCCACTCGTGGAACAGAGATAGAGCAGGCCGCGGTAGACGATCGGCGTCTGGATGTAGTTGCCGACCCCGGCCTGCATCCAGGCCACCTGCTCCCCCGGGTCGTCCGGTTGCGCGAGCGGCAAGTCGCCCAGCGCCGAGCGCCACACCGCGAAGACCGGCTTCTGCGAGTGGTTGGCGAGGAGGGGGCGATGGTTGCTCGTCAAGAAGAGGAAGTCGTCGGTGACGATCGGCGCCGGAACGGGCAAGCCGCCGCCCCCCGCCATGCGCCAGATCTCCTCGCCGTCCTCCAGGGCGTAGGCGCCCATGTGCTTGCAGCCGTTGACGACGATCTGCCAGGCACCGTTCTCGTGGATCGCCGTCGGCGTCGCCCAACTGGTCGTGTCGTCGCGGCTGACGCGCCAGGCGAGCTCGCCGCTCTCGACGTCCCAGACGCCCAGGAAGGGATCGGTCTTGACGTCCGCCTGCACCACCACTTTCCCATCCGCGACGATCGGCGAGCTGGCGTAGCCCCAGTGCAGCTCCGTCCCGTTGTGGGGGCCCACGTCCAGATCCCCCAGGTCGACCTGCCAGCGGAGATCGCCGGCGACGTCGTAGCAGAACATCCCCTCGGACCCGAAGACTGCCACCACGTGCCGGCCGTCGGTCACCGGGGTCGAGTCGACGTGCGTGGCCTTGGTGTGGCGCGGGAAGGAGGGGACCACGCGCGCGGCGGTGCGCACCCACAGGGGGCGGCCCTCCTTCAGGTCCAGGCACCAGAGCTGGTAGGCGTGCTCGACCATGTCCTCGGCGGAGTCCCCCGCTCCGTAGAGGCCGACGATCAGCTCGCTCTCACCGCCCTTGGGGACGGCGGTGGCGATGAAGACGCGATCGCCCCAGACCACCGGGGAGGCGTGGGAGAGGCCCGGGATGGGTGTGCGCCAGCGCACGCCTTGGCCCTCGGCCACGTCCCACTCCTCGGGGAGCTCGTGGGTGTCCGCCACCCCCGCGGCGGCGGCACCGCGGAACTGGGGCCAATCGACGCCGGGGCGCGGATTCTCCGGGGTCTGCAGGATGAGGGTCGTGAGAGCGATGGAGAGGATCATGGCTACAGCTCCCACCCTTCCCGGTATTCGCGCATCAGCAGCTCGTCGGCGGCGGTATTGCCGGTCGTACCCTTCTTCGCATCCCAGTCGATGGCGCCTTCCTTCCCGGCGCGGAAGGCGACGTTGCCGAGCACGACCGTCAACGCCAGATCCCCCGAGTAGTCGAAGTTGCAGGTCGTGGGCGTGCCGCTCTTGATCGCATCGGTCCACTCCCGGTAGTGCCCGACGGAGGCGGGGATCGTCGGCTCCGGTGGTTCGAAGTCCTGGAAGCGTTGCAGCGGTTGCAGAACCCGCCGACCGTAGTCGCACTGGAGCTCCCCCTCGCTGCCGATGAAGCGCACCCCGCTGCCGAAGCCCTTGTCGCGGAACTCCTGCGCCGCGCGCCCGTCTGCCCAGTGGACGACTACATCGCGCTCACCCACCTGGTGCGTGAAGCTCACCCGTATCCAGCCCGGGGTCCCGTCGGGGTGCAGCTCGGGGCCCTTCGCCTCGACATGCTTCGGCTGACCGAGCCCCAGCGCCCAGTGCACCACGTCCATGTAGTGGCACGCCATGTCCCCCAGGGTGCCGGTCCCGTACTCCCAAAAGCGGCGCCAGTTGGCGGGGTGCAGGCCGTCGCAGTAGGGGCGCTCCGCCACCGGACCCTGCCAAAGATCCCAGTCCAGGTGCGCGGGGGGTTCCTTCGCGCTTCCGAAGCGACCGTCCCCCCAGCTCTTGCCGACCCACACGTGGGCCTCGCTCACCT